>DASRRI010000020.1:0-10319 GCA_035695765.1 Dongiaceae bacterium | reverse complement strand
CCGGAGCCGTCGGCGACGAAATAGAGGTCCTTGGTCGCCATCGGATGCATGACAGCCTGCAAGGCTGCAAGGCCGGGATTGGCGATCGGCCCTGGCGGCAGGCCCTTCACGAGATAGGTGTTGTAGGGACTGTCGATCTTGAGATCGTCGTAGGTGAGGCCGCGATTGAGCTTCAGCTTGCCGAGGGTGATGGCGAAGATCACCGTGGGGTCCGATTGCAGCGGCATGCCTTTCTTGAGGCGATTGTAGAACACGCCCGCGACCCGCGCCCGCTCGCCGGACTGCGAAGTCTCCTTCTCCACCACCGAGGCCAGCGTCACAGCCTCCTCGGGTGTCTTCAGGGAAATGCCGGGATCGCGCTTGCCCCATTCCTGTGCGAGCGCTTTGGTCATCGCATCGCGCATACGCTCGATGATCGCAGCCCTACTTTCACCGCGCAGGAAGGTATAGGTCTCGGGCAGCAACGTTCCTTCCGCGGGCCTGTCGGGCGGCAGCGGCCCATCCAGGAGCGGCTCGCTCGATATCAGCTCCAGCACCTCGCGCACCGCCAGCCCTTCCGGGATGGTAAGGCGGTGGGTGATGGACTTTCCCGCGATCAGGATGCCCATGGCGCCGCTGGGGCTCACGCCCCTGGGGAAGACATATTCGCCCGCGATCAGCGGCTTGTGGTCCGAGAACAGCCGTACGCCCAGCGAGAAGATGCGGACATCATCGATCACGCCTTCGGTCCGGAGAATACCGCCAATCTCCAGGACGCCGGTCCCCTTCGGGATCACCAGCGTCTTGTCCTCGGTCAGCGGGCCGGGGCCGGTGAAACTGGCATAGAGGTAATAGGCGACACCCGCCGTCGCGATCACCGTGATTGCGATGAGCGTGTAGAGGAAGTTCAGGAGCCGGCGCATCGCTCCCGCCCGCTTCGGTCTATTGGACCGGGGTGAAGATCAGGCTGGCGTTGGTGCCGCCGAATCCGAAGGAGTTCGACAGGGCAGCGCGGATCTTGCGCGGCCGCGCCTCTTTCGGCGCGAGGTCGATGTCGCAGCCTTCCGACGGATTCTCGAGATTGAGGGTCGGCGGCGCCACCTGGTCGCGGATCGCGAGGATGGAGAAGATCGCCTCCACCGCGCCCGCAGCGCCCAGTAGATGCCCGGTCGCCGACTTGGTCGAGGACATGGTGAGCTTGTAGGCGTGATCCTTGAACAGCCTTTTCACCGAGCCGAGCTCGATCTCGTCACCCAGCGGCGTCGAGGTGCCGTGTGCGTTGACGTAGTCGATGTCCTCGATGTTCATCTCGGCGCGCTTCAGCGCCATCTGCATGCAGCGATAGCCGCCATCGCCAGTCTCCGATGGCGCGGTGATGTGGTAGGCGTCGCCGGAGAGGCCATAGCCCCGGACCTCGGCATAGATCATGGCGCCGCGCTTCTTGGCGTGCTCCAGCTCTTCCAGCACCACCACGCCGGCGCCTTCGCCCATCACGAAGCCGTCGCGGTCCTTGTCCCAAGGGCGTGACGCGGCGGTCGGCCGGTCATTGAAGCCGGTCGACAGCGCGCGCGATGCGCAGAAGCCTGCGATGCCGAGCCGGCTGACTGTGGATTCGGTGCCGCCGGCGACCATCACATCCGCATCGCCCAGCGCGATCAATCGCCCGGCATCGCCCAGCGCATGGCTGCCAGTGGCGCAGGCCGTGACCACCGAATGGTTGGGACCGCGGAAGCCGTATTTGATCGAGACGTGGCCAGAGGCCAGGTTGATCAGGCACGAAGGAATGAAGAACGGCGAGATGCGCCGCGGCCCCTTTTCCTTCAACGTGATCGACGCCTCGTAGATACCCTGCAAGCCGCCGATGCCGGAGCCGATCAGCACGCCGGTGCGAGCCTGGCCTTCTTCATCCGTCGGCTTCCAGCCCGAATCCTCGACCGCCTGCTGGGCCGCCCCCATTGCCAGGATGATGAAGGTATCCATCTTCTTCTGGTCTTTGGGCGGCACGTAATCGTCGGCGTTGAACTTGCCGGACGAGGTGTCGCCGCGCGGCACTTCGCCCGCGATCTTGCAGGGCAGGTCCGTCACATCGCAGGATTGCACGCCCCGGATGCCCGACTCACTTTTCAGCAAGCGGTTCCAGACATTCTCGGCGCCCACGCCCAATGGCGATACGATGCCCAGCCCGGTGATGACGACACGACGCATGGTTTTCGCTCTATCCTGTGATGTCAGGGACGCGCGGCGATCGCTGAAGCCGCGCCACCATCCGCCCAGATGATCGAACCGGCGAGAACGACCTCAACTCGCCTTCGACTTGATATATTCGATGGCATCCTTGACGGTCTGGATCTTTTCGGCCGCATCGTCGGGAATCTCGCAGCCGAACTCTTCCTCGAACGCCATCACGAGTTCGACCGTGTCCAGGCTGTCCGCGCCCAGATCGTCGATGAAGGAGGCAGTGTCGGTCACTTTGGCCTCTTCCACTCCGAGGTGCTCGATCACGATCTTCTTAACCCGTTCGGCAATATCGCTCATCGCTGTTCCCTTTTTTGATCACCGCCCCCCGTCCGGAGCCGGTCGAAAAGATGGTCGGCCGTTTGGCCGCACTGTGCCCCCGCGCCTTGCTGTTTCGAAAGCGACCTGGCGCGGCGGCGTCCGGGGTCACTTAACATAGTTTGCCCGGCTTTGGCCAGAGCCGGGGTCTTTCCAGAAAAGTGCAATCAAATCATAGCCATGCCGCCATTGACATGGATCGTCTGGCCGGTCACATAGGCCGCCTCCGGGCTCGCCAGATAGAGCACGGCAGCCGCAATCTCGTCCGACTGTCCAAGCCGGCCGGCCGGAATCGTCGCCATGATTCGCGCCTTCTGGTCATCGTTCAAAGCGCCCGTCATCTGGGTTTCGATGAAACCCGGCGCCACGCAATTCACCGTGATGCCACGACTCGCGACCTCCTGGGCCAACGATTTGGACATGCCGATCATTCCCGCCTTGGCCGCGGCGTAATTGGCCTGGCCGGAATTGCCGGTATGCGCGACGACCGACGTGATGCCGATGATGCGGCCCCAGCGCTTCTTCATCATGGCGCGCATTGCCCCGCGTGCCAGGCGGAAACCGGCGGTGAGATTGACGTCGAGCACCTTCTGCCAATCCTCGTCCTTCATACGCAAAGCAAGGTTGTCGCGCGTCAGGCCGGCATTGTTGATAAGGATGTCGATGCCGCCCAGCGCGGCGTCAGCCGATTTCAGCAGAGCGTCGATCGCCGCCGGATCGCCCAGATCGCAGGGCAGCACGTGCGCCCGCTCGCCCAATTCCGCTTTCAGCTTTTCCAGCGGTTCGACCCGCGTGCCGCTCAAACCGACGGTCGCGCCTTGCGCGTGCAGCGCCCGCGCGATCGCACCGCCGATGCCGCCGGACGCACCCGTCACCAACGCGCTCTTGCCGCTCAAATCGAACATCAATCTGCTCCCGATCGTTCTTTAGCTGAGCGCCTTCAGCGCGAGTTCGACATCCGCCGCCGCGCCGACCGAGCTTGCCTCGATTTCCTTGTCGATGCGCTTGACGAGACCAGCCAGCACCTTGCCCGCACCCAGCTCGTAGACCTTCGAAACACCCAGCGATTTCATGGTGAGGATGGATTCGCGCCAGCGCACGGTCGCCACGATCTGCTGCACCAGCAACTTGGCGATGGTCGCGGAATCGCTGACCGGCTGCGCGGTCACATTCGCGATCACCGGGACAGCCGGCTGGCGGATAGTCGCCTCCGCCAAGGCCTCTTCCATCGCATCGGCCGCCGGCTGCATCAATGCACAATGGAACGGAGCGCTGACTGGCAGCATGACGCTGCGCTTCACGCCCTGTTCCGTCGCGATCGCGATGGCGCGCTCCACTGCTTCCTTGGCGCCGGACACCACCACCTGCCCCGGCGAATTGTCGTTGCCCACGCCACAGACCAGCTTGGTCTCCTCGGCCGCCTGCCTTGCGATTTTCTGCACCTGCTCTAGGTCCGGGCCGAGCATCGCGGCCATCGCGCCGATTCCGACCGGCACCGCCTTTTGCATCACCTGCCCGCGCAGCTTCAACAGCTGCGCCGCATCCGACACACCAAGCGCGCCCGCCGCCGCCAGCGCCGAATATTCGCCGAGCGAATGGCCGGCGACGTAGCTCGCCCTGTCGGCCAGCCGCCAGCCGCCTTCCGTCTCCAGCACCCGCAGCGCCGCGATGCTGACCGCCATCAAGGCCGGCTGGGCATTCTCGGTCAGGGTCAGGTCGCTCTCCGGCCCCTCGAACATCAGCTTCGAGAGCTTCTGCTTCAGCGCCTCGTCCACCTCCTCGAACACCAGCCGGGCCGCAGCAAAGCTCTGCGACAAGCTGAGGCCCATGCCGACAGCCTGGGAGCCCTGGCCGGGGAAGATGAAGGCACGTGTCATGAAAAGTCCCTGGAAGCTGCAGAATCCGCTGTTCCGGCGGCGAGAGGGCGCATAGATAGCCGGGCGTGCGCGCCTGTCAAGCGCTTGAGGCAGCTGATTAATCTTCGTTAAGATGGGGTCCGAACGGCCGGATTCCACCGGACTCTTCGTCCTTGCAATACCCTCGCCGATCACTATAGTCCCGGCCGCGCGCGCCAATAGGCGGGCGCACCCCTGCCGGCTCCCGTTCTTTGGTCAATCCCATCGAACCGGCGCATGAGCGCCGAGAGGTGCCGGCTAGGCCCGATCTGCTGATGCGATCTCCATTCGGAATCCCAGCGCCGGGCCGCTAACAGCCGAAGGGAGTCCTTATCGGATGCCGTACTACGAGAACATTTTCATTGCGCGCCAGGACGTGACCAGCGCGCAAGTCGAAGGCCTGGTCGAACACTTCGCCGGGATCGTTGCCACCCAGGGCGGCAACGTGACCAAGAAGGAGTTCTGGGGCCTGAAGAGCCTGAGCTTCCGCATCAAGAAGAACCGGAAGGGCCATTATGTCCTCTTGAACATCGACGCCCCCGCGGCGGCGGTGATCGAGATGGAGCGCAACATGCGCATCCATGAGGACGTGCTGCGCCATCTGACGGTGAAAGTCGAGGCGCTGGAGGAAGGCCCGTCCGCCATGCTGCAGTCGCGCGGCCGTGACCGCGAGGGCCGCGAGCGCGAAGGCGGTGGCTTCGGCCGCCGCGAGCGTAGCTTCGGCGGCGGCGGCTTCGATCGTGGTGACCGTGGCGATCGGGGCGACCGTCCGGATCGCGGCGATCGTGACGACCGCCTGCGCCCCGTGCGCGACAACAAGCCAACTGAAACTGAAGGAGGCGCGGCATGAGCATCGCCCCGACTGAATCCCCATCCCCGCGCAGCGGTGGTGGCCGCCGGCCGTTCTTCCGCCGCCGCAAGTCCTGCCCGTTCTCCGGCGCCAACGCGCCGAAGATCGACTACAAGGACATCAAGCTGCTGCAGCGCTTCGTCTCGGAGCGCGGCAAGATCGTCCCCAGCCGCATCACGGCCGTCAGCGCCAAGAAGCAGCGCCTGCTCGCCCAGGCGATCAAGCGCGCGCGCTTCCTCGGCCTGCTGCCCTACGTGCTGAAGTAAGGAGAGCGCCCCATGGACGTCATTCTGTTGGAGCGCATCGAGAAGCTGGGCCAGATCGGGGACGTCGTCTCCGTGAAGCCGGGCTTCGCGCGCAATTTCCTGCTGCCGCGCAAGAAGGCCTTGCGCGCGACCGAGGATAACAAGAAGCGTTTCGAGGAGCAGCGCTCTCAGATCGAAGCGACCAACCTCAAGCGCAAGCAGGAAGCCGAGAAGATCGCCAAGAAGGTGGACGGCACCAAGATCGTTGTCATCCGCCAGGCGAGCGAAACCGGCATGCTGTTCGGCTCGGTCGCCAACCGCGACATCGCGGACGGCGTGACTGCGGCCGGCTACACGATCGATCGCCGCCAGGTGATCCTCGACAAGCCGATCAAGACGCTCGGCCTGCACAAGGTCCGTGTCGCCCTGCATCCGGAAGTGGTCGTGACGGTCACCGCCAACGTCGCCAAGTCGGAAGACGAAGCGGCGCAGCAGGACAAGCTGGGCATGGCGGTCACCAAGGCTGTGGGCGAGGAAACCCCCGACCTCGACAAGCTGCTCGAGGAAGCGGCCCAGGCCCAGGCCGAAGCCGGCACCGGCGAGCAGCCGGAAACCGAAGCCTAAGCCGAGCTCATACGATACAAGCGAACGGCCGTCCGAAAGGGCGGCCGTTTTGCTTTGGCTATGAGTGCAGTGACAGCTTCAAAGCGTGCGCAAGAACTGCACCAGATCGCTCTTCTCGCCCTTGGTCAGCTTGGTTCCGAGTACGAGGTTGAAGAACTCGACCGTGTCGTCGAGCGTCAACAGCCGTCCGTCATGCATGTAGGGCGGTGAATCCTTGACGCCGCGCAGCGGGAAAGTCTTGATCGCACCGTCGCCGACCGCCCGTATGCCGTTCACGGTCTGCGGCTTGTAGAACCGCTCCGTCTGCAGATTGTGCATGGTGTTGTCGGTGTAGTAAGGCGCCTGATGGCACGCGCTGCATTGGCCCTTGCCGAAAAAGATCGCTTCGCCGCGCTTCTCGGCCTCGGTCGCTTTCGCGGGATCCAGCCGGCCCATCACGTTCAGCTTGGGCGCGGGCGGGAAATCCAGGATCTCCTGGAACTCGGCCATGTCGTGCACCTGGCTGCCGCGTTCGAGAACATTGACGCCCTTCTTGGTCGCGATCACAGGATCGCCGTCGAAATAGGCGGCCCGCTGCTCAAACTCGGTGAAATCCTCGACCGTCTTCAAGGCCCGCTGCGAGCCGAACAGGCGCTCGATATTGACGCCGCGCAGCGACGGCGTCTCGATCCGGTGGCGGAACTCCTGCGGGCGGATGTCCCCGACCAGATGGAAGGCGCCGTTGGTGTGGCCGTTGGCATGGCAGTCGAAGCAGGCGACGCCGCGGCTGGCTCTTTCGCTGCGCCGGTCGTCGGTCTGATTGAATTGCTGCTGCGGGAATGGAGTCAGCAGCAGGCGCAGGCCTTCCAGCTGCTTCGGATTGAGGATGCCGTTGAACAGCCCGAAGAAATTGTCGATCGTCACCAGTTTGCCCTGCGAGACGTCGCCGAGGTCGGGCCGGGTTGTCAGATAGATCGGCGCCGGAAATTCCGGCAGGAACTGATCGGGCAGGTCGAAGTCGAGATCGAAGCGCGTGAGGTCGCGCGCCTCCTGCTTTTTGACTTCGTCGATCTCGAAATGCGGAAAGACCATGCCGCCTTCCGGATGATTTGCATGCGGCAGCGGCAGGAAGCCCTTCGGGAAGAGATCCTGGTCGTGGATCTGTTCCGGCGTCATCGACGCCAGTTTGTCCCACGTCATGCCCTTCGGCAGGATCACGCGCACGCCGTCCTGCACCGGCTTGCCGCGCGACATGGTCACGCCCGGTGCCTTCCGGTCGCTGAGGTCATAGCGCTGGTCGAGCAGATCACGCTGGCGGTTCATGACCTCGGGCTTCGCGGCCCGCAGGCGCGCCGTCAGCTTGGAGAAGTCTTCGGTAGGCGTGACCGGCAGGTAGCTGGTGACCGGTTTGTCTTCCGACTGAGCGAGCGCAACGCCGATGCCGGCGAGTGTGAGAACGACGGCGAATCCGATCGTCCAAGGACGGCGGTACCTCATCTGGCAGCCCTCCAAGTTCTCTATATGTGACAATAGGATGTAATCGAAATTAGAGGTATAATGATTAAAGATTATAGGACGTCAAGCCTCGTTCGGCATGGTCACCGCGATATCACAGCGCCCCTCAGGCGCGGTTATTTCGCTGTTCGCAAAGCTCGTTGAAGAGCCGATCCCAGAACGGCATCAGCCACGCGCAAGCCGACCCGGTCAGTGCGCCGGCAACCGACAACCGTCGTTGCACGATCGAGTTAGACCGGTTCAGGCTTTCGCTTGATCCTCGCGCTGCTCCTGCCGTGCTGCCTCCCACACTTCCTTCGCAGCATCGGCATTCATCGCGGCGATGCCGAGACCGACGATGATGTCGGGCCAGACCGAGTGGATGAGCGCGGTCAGGACACCGGCGGCGATGATGGCGACGTTGGCGTAAGCGTCGTTGCGTGCCGAGAGGAACGCAGCCTTGGTCAAGCTGCCGCTGTGCTTGCGGAAGCGCACGAGGATCAGCGCGCAGGTGAGATTGACGGCGAGCGCACCGGCGCCGACGACCGAAAGCGTCACCGGCTCCGGTGGCAGCGGCGTGGCGATTTTCTGCCAGACAGTCCAAAGTGTGGCGATCCCTGGCGCCAGCAGGATCAAGGCGAGGCACATCCCTACCCGCGATCGGGCGCGCAACGACCAGCCGAGCGCCATCAGGATCAGGAGATTGATCGATGTGTCTTCCAGGAAATCGATGCTGTCCGCGAACAGCGAGACTGAACCGATTGAAATCGCTGCCGTGAATTCGACAAAGAAGTAAGACAGGTTGAGGATGGCAACCGCGAGGACGGCGCGCCGCAGCGATTGGGATTGCGTGATGTCTGTCACAAGTTTTGCTCGCCTCGTCGGATAGGATCACGTCGCTGACGTAACATATCGAATATTCTTGTGCACGTTATCCACAGGACTAACAATTCCATTTTCCGACTCGAAGGATTATGGTCGCCGCCATGGAAGTGGGGGGCAAACAATCAAACGTCGCGAGGTTGCGCGAAGGGGCGGGAGCCATTCCGCCGCGCACGCCGCCGCACAATTATGAGGCCGAGCAGGCGCTGCTCGGCGCGTTGCTTGCCAACAACGAAGTCTACAACAGGGTCAGCGAGTATCTGCGACCGGACCATTTCGCCGATGCGCTGCATGGCCGCATCTACGAGGCGATCGGCAAGCTGGTGCTGCGCGGGCAGATCGCCAACCCCGTCACGCTCAAGAACCTGTTCGACCAAGATGGCGCGCTCTCCGAAATCGGCGGCGCGCAATATCTGGTGCAGCTGGCCCAGGCGGTAGTCACCGTCATCAATGCCGAGGATTACGGCCGCGCCATTCACGATCTCTTCCTGCGCCGGCAATTGATTGGCGTCGGCGAAGACATCGTCAACGAATCCTACACCTACGATCCCGACATCAGCGCGATCGACCAGATCGAGCGGTCCGAAATGCGCCTGTTCAACCTCGCCGAAGGCGGTCAGGTCGAAGGCGGGCTGAAGAAATTCAACGACGTGCTGAAGAGCGCGCTCGACATGGCCGAGGCGGCCTACCAGCGCGACGGCCACGTCACCGGCGTCACCACCGGCCTGCGCGATCTCGATCGCCGGCTGGGCGGCCTGCAGAAATCCGACCTCATCATCCTTGCCGGCCGCCCCTCGATGGGCAAGACCGCCCTTGCCACCAATATCGGCTTCAACGCCGCCAAGGCAGACAAGGACAAGGAAACCAGCACCAAGCACCGCGTCGCCTTCTTTTCGCTCGAAATGTCCGCCGAGCAGCTGGCGCACCGCATTATGGCGGAGGAATCCGGCGTCTCGTCCGACCGGATCCGGCGCGGCGACGTCAAGCAGGACGAATTCGCCAGCATCGTCGAAGCCGCGCAGCGAATGAGCAATGTGCAGTTCTTCATCGACGACACGCCGGCTATCACGGTCCCGGCGCTGCGCACGCGGGCGCGGCGGTTGAAGCGCCAGTTCGGTCTCGACCTCGTCATCGTCGACTATCTGCAATTGATGAGGTCGGCCAATCCCAAGGGATCGGAAAACCGCGTCCAGGAAATCTCCGAGATCACGCGCGGCCTGAAAGCCGTGGCGAAGGAACTGGAAGTGCCTGTCGTGGCGCTGTCCCAGCTCTCGCGCGCGGTCGAGAACCGCGAGGACAAGCGGCCGCAGCTGGCGGATCTGCGTGAATCCGGCTCAATCGAGCAGGATGCCGATGTCGTCATGTTCGTCTATCGCGAACAATATTACCACGAGCGGGCGGAGCCCAAACAGCGCACCGACGAAAGCACCGATGCATTCTTCAAGCGCATGGAGGACTGGAAAGCCAGGGGCGAGCGGGTCCACAACGTCGCCGACGTGATCATCGCCAAGCAGCGCCACGGCCCGGTCGGTACCATCGAACTGCAGTTCGAAGGCGTCCTCACGCGTTTCAGCGACCTCGTGCGCGACGAAAACCTGCCGGATCACCACTGATCCGGTTGATGAGCTGGCCTGGCGCATATGGATTGGATCGGCGCATGAAATCGCATGGCGAGCCCCTTCCCCCCTTGTGGGGTAGGGGAATCGCATATGGATTTTGGAGGGTGTTGCGAATCAATTCGGGATGGATTCTTTGGTTGTCTCCCAACCACAAAGGGAGACAGGAATGCGCAGGTTCAAGCGCATGTTTCGTCGGCTC
>DASRRI010000019.1:0-53581 GCA_035695765.1 Dongiaceae bacterium | reverse complement strand
TCGATCGGCAAGGCAGCGAGGAACCGCCGGAAGCCGAGCCGCGTGATGCGATAATCCGAATAGTCCAGGAAGCGATAGTGCCGCCGCGAGAAACCGTAGCGGATCTCCACCCCATCCTGATCGATAACGATCCTGCGGCGGCCCGCATCGATAAGCGCGCGCAGGTTGCTGGCGGTCACCACGACGCCGATCAGTCCGAGGATAGCGGCGCCGACCATCGACACCACGCCGGACTGCAGCAGCAGAGCGGCGCCAATCGCCAGCAGCACAAGCCCGATCGCCGTCCGGCCGACGATCCCGCCAAGCGGATAGTCGAACGTGACCGGCAGGCGGAAGGTCGCCGGATGATAAGCTTGTTGCGCGGCCCTGATGGCGTCGTTCACGGCCCATATCCCCAAACCGCCGCACCGGCGGTTCACGCCTCAGGCGAGCCGCCAGCCCCGCCACAGTCGACACGCGAAAAGGGTGCCGGGTCAAGCCTCACAAGCTTGCCGGCACGCGCGCTTCTGCCCGGCAATTACGGTCCAGATGGGATGAACGGGGCATGAATGGAGGCGCCATACCAACAGCATGGCGCCTCCAGCAGGAATTTAGGTCTGCAGGTCGCGCATCTTGCCCGCCAATGCTCGATTGGCGGCGCAGACGATGGCTTTCAGCGAGGCTTGGACGATATTCGGGTCCATGCCGACGCCGAACACCGTTCCGCCGGTCGGCGTGCGGGTCTCGAGGAAGGCGACTGCCGTGGCGTCGGCGCCGAGGCCGACCGAATGTTCGCGGTAATCGATCACCTTGAGGTCGACGCCCGCCTCCTTCTTCATCGCGTCCATGAAGGCATCGATCGGGCCGTTGCCCTTGCCATGGATCTCGATCTCCTTGCCGTCGCGCTTCATCTGTGCGGTGAGGAGACGGATTTCCGATGCGTGGGCATCGGACTGGGTCTGGTGGTGGATGAACTTGAACGGCCTTTCGAAGCCGAGATATTCATCGTTGAACGCCTTCCAGATGTCGGTCGAGGAAATCTCCTTCCCCGTCTTGTCGGCGATCTCCTGCACCACGGCGCTGAACTCCATCTGCAGGCGGCGCGGCAGGTTGAGGCCGTAATCGGTCTCCATGAGATAAGCGACGCCGCCCTTGCCCGATTGCGAGTTGATGCGGATCACCGCCTCGTAGTCGCGCCCGAGATCCTCCGGATCGATCGGCAGATAGGGGACGGCCCATTCGCCGCTGTTGGATTGCTTCATGGCCGCGAAGCCCTTCTTGATCGCGTCCTGGTGCGATCCGGAAAAGGCGGTGAAGACGAGATCGCCGGCGTACGGATGCCTCGGATGCACCGGCAACTGGTTGCAATATTCCGCGGTATGCACGAGATCGTTGATGTCGGAGAAATCGATCTTGGGATCGATGCCCTGGGTGAAGAGATTCAGCCCCAGCGTCACGAGATCGACGTTGCCGGTGCGCTCGCCATTGCCGAACAAGGTGCCTTCGATCCGCTCCGCGCCCGCCAGCACAGCGAGTTCGGCGGCAGCAACGCCGGTGCCGCGGTCATTGTGCGGATGCAGGCTGATGATCGCGCTCTCGCGGTTCTTCAGCTTGCGGCAGAAATACTCGATCTGATCGGCATAGATGTTGGGCGTCGACATCTCGACCGTCGCCGGCAGGTTGAGGATGCATTTGTTGGCTGGCGTCGGCTGCCACACGTCCATCACCGCTTCGCACACCTCGACCGCGTAGTCGATCTCCGTGCCCGTGAAGCTTTCCGGCGAATATTGGAACACGAACTCAGTATCGCTCGGATGCCGCCGCGCAAAATCGCGCACCCAGGTTGCGCCC
The DNA here is from genome assembly GCA_035695765.1 of Dongiaceae bacterium. GTDB lineage: Bacteria > Pseudomonadota > Alphaproteobacteria > Dongiales > Dongiaceae > Dongia_A. Next base: position 51,751 of record DASRRI010000019.1, on the reverse strand, counting down.
TGCACGGCGATGCTCTTGATGCCTTCCATGTCCTGCCCGAACACCACGCGCCGCTGGAGCGTGGACGTCGAGTTGTAGACATGCACGATGGCGCGACGCGCGCCGACCAGGCCCTCATAGGTGCGGGCGATCAAATGCTCGCGCGCCTGCGTCAGGACCTGGATCGTGACGTCCGCGGGGATGAGATCCTCTTCGATGAGCTGGCGCAGGAAATCGAAATCAGTCTGCGACGCGGAGGGGAAGCCGACCTCGATCTCCTTGTAGCCCATGCGGCAGAGCGTCTGGAACATGCGAAGCTTGCGCTCCGGCCCCATCGGCTCGACCAGGGCCTGATTGCCATCGCGCAGATCGACGCTGCACCAGATCGGCGCCTCGTTGATGACGCGCGTGGGCCATCGTCGGTCCGGCAAGTTGATGGGCTGGAACGGTCGGTACTTTTTCGCTGGGTCGATACGCATCTCGGAATTCCTTTGGATCGGTTTCGCTGCTGTCGATCGCGACACGAGAGATCGATCGGCCGCCGGGCGGTCGCCTCAAGCCCGACGACCGCAGCGAAGTCGCAGCCTAGCACCCCCACCACCGACGAATGTCGGCCTACGTCGACGGCCGAAGGCGCGCAACGAAATATCCGAACGCAACAAAATTACCGGTTTGGGGGAGAACATCAACAACCCTCTTTTCCTGCAGCCGCTCAATTTGGGGCGCGGTGCCCCAAGGCCGACGCTGTCAAAGCGCCGGGGCGGTAAGTCGCAGGAGGAGGGCGAGGTTGTGCATGGCCCGGAAGCTAGCGGGCGGGAGGCAGGGAATCAAGCCCTGCAGGGGTCCCTGGCCTCTGAAAACCAACAGCCCTCCGGAGGTCAACCTCGGGGAGGGCTGTTTCCGACGCAGGCAGCGCCGGGGTTGCGTCGTCGGTCCGTTCAGGTCCCGGCGGCGAAAACTGTAGACGCGCCTATTCGGCGTGCGTCAGGTGCATCAGTTCGTCTTTAATCCTCAATTTCATCTTCTTAAGGTGATGGATCACCACGTCATCGGGATGCGGTCTACGCTCCTCTTCGGCGATTTGCGCGTCCAGATCGGCGTGCTTCGCCTTGAGGGACTCCTGATGCGAGGCGACTGCCATGGGCTATCTCCTTTTCGCTGCGGGATTGAGGGGCATGTGGCGCATTTCTCGGGCAAAATCCTCGAAAAATGATCAACCGGATTTGATATGCGTATGCTACTCCCAACGCGCAAGAGAGTAAACGGACGAACCGCCGCGGCTCCAAAAAAGACCTAACATTACCGGTTAATGCAGCAGCAGGATTGACCCAAATGGCGCCGACTTCCGGCCCGTCCCACAAGCCTCAGCCAGCGCGGCTCATCATCGGAATCTCCGGCGCTTCCGGAGTCATTTTCGGCGTCCGGCTGCTCGAGCTATTGCGTGGCACCATGATCGAAACCCATCTGGTGATGTCGCGCTCCGCCGAAGTCACGCTCGCCTACGAGACCAGCCACAAGGTCAAGGACGTGAAGGCGCTGGCGGACCGCTGCTACGACATCGACGATATGGCGGCGCCGGTCTCCAGCGGCTCCTATCTCACCATGGGCATGATCGTCGCCCCCTGCTCGGTAAAAAGCCTCGCCGAGATCGCGAGCGGCGTCACCACCACCCTGCTCTCGCGCGCCGCCGACGTAACTCTGAAGGAACGCCGGCGCCTGGTGCTGATGGTGCGCGAGACTCCGCTCCATGCCGGGCACCTCAAGAACATGCTGGCGGTGACCGAAATGGGTGGCGTGATCGCACCGCCCGTCCCCGCCATGTATGCCGGGCCCAAGACCCTCGATGACGTGATCGACCAGAACCTTGCCCGCGTGCTCGACCTCTACGGCATCCACCTCGAAGGCGCCAAGCGCTGGGGCGAGGACGGCAAGAAGCGGCCAACTCGAGGGTGACCAGATTCCTGTGATCCAGGCCACAGGCCGAGGGGGTTTCGCACTTGAGCTTGAGAACGATGGCAGAGTAGACACTTCTTGGGCTGTCACTGGCGTGATGAAAATCACGCCGAAAGTTCTGCGCGCACGATGCGGAGCAATATTTGATGGCCAGCGTTTCCCAAGCAACAACCAGCAATCAGCTGAACGACATCCGATTGCTCATGCGTGCCTTCCTGGCGTGGCATCGCGAGCGGCATGTGGAGGATCTCGCCCTCATCGAAAGCTATTTCGATGAGGAGGAGTGGGAGCATGAGCTTGCCGACCTGCCGGGCAAATACGCCCCGCCGGAGGGCAGCTTGCTCATTGCGTATCATGACGGGCGCCCAGCGGGATGCGTGGCCCTGCGCGATCTCGGTGACGGCGCGTGCGAGATGAAGCGGATGTTCGTGCCGACCGCGTTCCGCGGATTGGGCATCGGCCGCGCACTCGCGGACCGGATCATCGCGGACGCACGAACGGCCGGCTACCGCCTGATGCGGCTCGACACCAGCAACCGCCAGGGCGAGGCCATGCGGCTCTACGAACGGTCGGGCTTCCGCCGGATCGCGCCCTACTATCCGCTCACAGGCGATCTCAAGGCGTGGCTGGTCTTCTTCGAGATGGAGCTTTGAGGGCTACATCGCCCCCACAATCGCGCTGACGTCGCCCAGATCCCGCTCGTCGGGCGTCGCAGGCCCGCCCTGGGATAGCAGGCGGCGCAGATAGAGCTTCAGGTTCCGTTCCGCGCGGTCCTTGATGCTGCCGCCTTCGGTCGGCATCGGGGCATCGTCCAGGCGCTTGAAGATCAGGCGGTGGGCGACCTGCTCGGCAGCCAGCTCCGCCTCCAGGATCTTCTCTTTCACATTCTTGCGGTCGTCCTCCGGCACCTCTTCGGCGAACTTGGGCAGGCGCCGGCGGACCTGGCGGAGCTGCTGGAGCACGGCCGCGCGCCAGCCTGCCGTCATGCCATCGGCGATCGAGAGGTGGGTATCGTCCAGCACATGGCCCTTGCTGGCGAGATAGGCCGCCAGCAACAGCAGATTCACGTCGGCATCGCGCCGGTCCTGCAGTGACAGACACGCCTTGGCCACGTTCTGCTTGCCATAGAAATCCAGGCTGAAAGTCCAGAAATCCTCGGCCGAAAGCGTCATGTCGGCGAACTCCTTGTTTCTTGTCTGGCCGTGCTCAGCGCTCTGGGCATGTCCGGTCGCGATTTTTGAGGCCACTTGCCCCTCCAACTAGCATGGTTGCAAATCCGAGACCAGTTACCGAGATTTATTGCCGGGCCGCAACAATGTCGAGAGTTTTGGGCGGTCTGGTCTAAGTATATCGAATCGGAACTTGAGATGAATTTTAGGCTATGACCGCACTTCGCTTCCACCTGCCGGCTGACCGCGCCATCATCGCCATCGCGGGCGAGGATCGCCAAAGCTTTCTCCAGGGCCTGATCTCCAACGATACCGCCAAGGTATCTGCCAGTCGGGCGATCTATGCAACACTGCTGACGGCGCAGGGACGATTCCTCTTTGACCTGTTCGTCGCCGAGCAGGATGGCCGCTATCTGGTGGATGGCTCAGGCCCGCGCCGGGCCGACCTCATCAAGCGCCTGTCGATATACCGGCTGCGGTCCAAGGTCACGATCGCGGATTCCGATGCAGATTGGTGCGTGGCCCTGCTGTTCGGCGACGGCGCTGCGGCGACGCTCGGGCTTGCCGGCGAGGCTGGCGGGGCCGCGGCGTTTGGCGGCGGCATGGCCTATATCGATCCGCGCCTGCCTGCGCTGGGCGTGCGCCTGATCCTGCCGAGAGTGGCGGCGCGCGCAGCCTTGGAATCGTTGCAAGCCGTGGAGGATTCCGATGGCGATGCCTATCACCGCCTGCGCATCAAGCTCGGCGTGCCCGATGCGGCGCGCGACCTGATCCCTGAGAAATCGATCCTGCTGGAGAACGGATTCGATGAGCTCAATGCCATCGACTGGGAAAAAGGCTGCTATATGGGCCAGGAGCTGACCGCCCGCACCCGCTATCGCGGCCTGGTGCGCAAGCGGCTGCTGCCGGTGACGATCGAGGGCAGTGCCCCGGCTCCCGGCACGCCCCTGATGCTGGGCGACCAGGAGCTGGGTGAGATGCGCAGCGTCAGCGCCGATGGAACGCATGGTCTTGCCATGGTGCGGCTCGAGGCGTTGGCCCAAGGCCCCTCGCCTACCTTGCGCGCCGGCGATGCAAAGTTGTCACCCGATATACCGGGGTGGATGAGGCTTCCCGAGCTCGAGGACGCCAAGGCATAATCGCCGCCTCCGCAGCGGACGAGTCATCATGCTAAAACCAAGATTGCGCGACCTGGGGATCACCCTGGGCCAATTGCCTGCCGGACCATTGAACGCCATCACCGACGTGGCAGGCGTCACGGTCGGTGTCTCCACCATCATCCGCGATGAGCCGCATGCGGCGCGCTCGGGCGTGACCGCGATCTGGCCTTCGCCCAGCATCTTCTCGGACTTCCTCCCGGCGGGCTTCCATTCCTTCAACGGCAATGGCGAGATGACGGGAACAATCTGGCTGGCCGAGCAGGGCCTCCTCGCCTCGCCCATCTGCATCACCAACACCCACGCGGTCGGGGTGGTGCGCGATGCGATCGTCGAGCTGGCCGCCAAGCGTAGTGTCGAGATGGCCTGGCACCTGCCGGTGACGGCGGAGACCTTCGATGGCTGGCTGTCCGATGCGGAGCATTTCCCGGTGACCGCCGCCGATGCCATCGCGGCGCTGAAAAATGCCAGAGGCGGCGCGGTGCCGGAAGGCAATGTCGGCGGCGGCACCGGCATGGTGTGCCACCAGTTCAAGGGCGGCACCGGCACAGCCTCGCGCCGCCTGCCCGCAGATCAGGGCGGCTGGACCGTGGGCGCGCTGGTGCAGGCGAACTATGGCCTGCGGAATATGCTGCGCTGCGGCCACGCGCCAGTCGGGCTGGAGATCACCGACGCGATCGTGCCAGTACCGGAGCGGCTGAAGAAACCGAAGACAGATCAGGGCTCGATCATCGTCATCCTGGCGACTGACGCGCCCCTCCTCCCCATCCAGTGCCAGCGCCTGGCGCGGCGCGCGACCACCGGCCTCGCCTGGGTCGGCGGGTTCGGATCGAATTCGTCGGGAGACATCTTCCTCGCTTTCTCCACCGGCAATACCGTGCCGATGAAATCGCCAATGACCAATCTGCGCATGCTGGGCATGGACGAATGCACGCCCCTGTTCCAGGCGGCAGCGGAAGCGACGGAGGAAGCGATCTGGAACGCCATGATCGCGGCGGAGACAATGACCGGCTGGCAAGGCCGCGTGGTCCGCGCGATTCCGCACGACCTGCTGCAGCAAGCCTGCGCGCGCTATGCGCGGCGGGACTGATCATGGCGAATGCGGATGACGAGATGAAGTTCCTGGCGCTGTCGCGGCCAGACTTCACGCTGGAGGATGCCGAGCGCATCGCGCGCGAGCTCTATGGCCTCACCGCCAAGGGCAAGGAATTCTACGCTGAGCGCGATCGCAGCTATTACCTGCGCGCGGAAGACGGCCGCGAGTTCGTGCTCAAGATCGTCCACACTGACGAGGATCAATCCACGATCGCGCTCCAGATCGAAGCGCTCAACTGGATGGCGCGCGAAGATCCATCGTTGCCGCTGCCGCGCATCCAGCGGGCCAGAGACGGCGCGCAGATCGCCCATCGGGCGTCCACGGACGGAAGCAGGCATGCAGTGTGGATGCTGAGCTATCTGCCCGGCACGCCGATGATGGAGACCGAGATCGCTCTCGGCACGCTGCGCGAGGTTGGCCGGTTCGCGGGGCGCATGGATCATGCGCTGCGCGGATTTTTCCACCCGGCCGCTGGACGCGAGGTTGTCTGGGACGCGCGCATGGCGCCGCGGCTGGCGCCGCACCTCGCGCTGATCGAAGATCAAGCGGACCGCAAGCTGCTTGAGGGGATTATCGCAGACTTCACCCGCGATGCCCTGCCCAGGTTGGGAAGCCTGCGCGCACAGATCATCCATAATGACCTCAACCTGCACAACGTGCTGGTCGACGAGAATCAGCCGGAGCGCATCACAGGCCTGATCGATTATGGTGACATGATCCATGCGCCGCTGATCATCGAGCTGGCGGTCGCAGGCTCGGATGCCGTGCTCCAAACAGACGAGCCGCTGGAACGGATGGCGGAACTGCTGCGCGGCTATCACGAGATCGTGCCGCTCACCGTTCTTGAGACTGATCTTCTCTACGACCTGATCCAGTCTCGCCACGCCACGTCGCTCGCCATCCTGGCGCGGCGGCGCGCGCAGAATATGACGGAAGCGAACTACCTCGAAAGCTATGCCGAGCCGTGCCTCAAATCCGCCTGGGCGCTGAGCGAGATCGGGCGCGAGCGCGCTTCGGCGTCGTTCCGCGCAGCCATCGAACCCAAGAGCTCGGCGCAGGTGGCGCGCATTCCGGAGAGCGAGGCCGATGCCGATCGCGCCGCCATGCTGGCGCGGCGGCGGCGCGTCATGGGGCCACAAACCTATATGTTCTATGACAAGCCGCTGCACATGGTGCGCGGCGAAGGCGCCTGGCTCTATGACGTCACCGGCCGGCGCTATCTCGATGTCTACAACAACGTGCCGCATGTCGGGCACTGCCATACGCACGTCGTCGAAGCGATCGCGCGGCAGGCGGCGATCCTCAACACCAACACGCGCTATCTGTTCGACGAGGTGCTGGATTATGCCGAGCGCCTCAGCGCACTGATGCCGGCCGGCCTGACCGCCTGCATGTTCGTCAATTCGGGCAGCGAGGCGGTCGATCTCGCGACCCGACTCGCCAAGGCCTACACGCGCAACAGCGGCGCGCTGGTGATGGAATATGCCTATCACGGCTGGACCGAGGCGGTAGAAGCCCTGTCGCCCGAATTCCGCCCCGCCGATCGGTTGAAGCCGCATGTCCGCACGTTGATCGGCCCCGACGATTATCGCGGCCCCTATCGCCGCGGCAGCAACGACATCGTCGCGCGCTACGCCGCCGATGCCGACCGGGCGATCCGGTCGCTCGCGGATGGAGGGCACAAGCCGGCTCTGTTCATCGCCGATGCCGGGCTGCTCACCAACGGCGTGCTGGACGCACCGATGGGCTGGCTGCAAGGGATCTATGAGCGCGTGCGCAAGGCAGGCGGCTTATGCATCGCTGATGAAGTACAGACCGGCTTCGGCCGGCAGGGCGATGCCCTGTGGGGCTTCGAACTGCACAGTGTCGTTCCGGACATCGTGTGCCTCGGCAAGCCGATCGCCAACGGCCACCCCATGGGCGCCGTGGTGACGCGGCCGGAGATCGTGCAGGCGCTGGTCGATCAGGGGATCTTCTTCTCGACCTTCGGCGGCAACAATGTCTCGTGCGCGGCCGGCATGGCTGTGCTCGACGTGCTGGAGCGCGAAGGCCTGCGCGAGAATGCGAGACTGGTCGGCGCCCATTTCAAGCAGGGCCTGCGCAAACTGGCGGAGCGGCACGATCTCATCGGCGATGTGCGCGGCCGCGGGCTGCTGATCGGCCTGGAGCTGGTGCACGACCGCAAGAGCCTCGAACCCGCTCCGACGGAAACCAAGCGCGTGGTGAACCGCATGCGCGACCTTGGCGTCCTGACCGCGAGCGAAGGGCCGCACGGCAACGTCCTGAAGCTGCGCCCGCCCATCTGCTTCACCCGCGAGCAGGCGGATATGACCGTCGCCGCGATCGACCGGGCGCTCTCGGAGCTGTAAGCCGCGCTCCGGCCGCCCCCTGCCCGCCTTCCTGGTTGCTCCAGCATGAGTTCGGCGCAAGACGGCGCTGAGTTTTTTAAGTGTTCATGGGGACCCGGGAACCTGATCAAATTCAAGGCCATATCCGGCTCTAGCCGGGAGAAATGGCCGGAAGAGGCGCTGGGCATGCTTGTCGATCCGACATCGAACGCCGGCCGGACGGTCGAGCCGGAGGCGCGTGGCGGCTCTGTTGGCGGCCGGCGCAAGTTCGGCGATGCCTGCCTCGCCAACGGCCAGGCGGCTACCCGCGCGTCCAATCCGCATTTCCTGACCCGCGGGCCGGACGGCCTCTTCGCCTGCCAGATCCTGCTCCTGCCCGGCTTCGAGTTGAACGAGCTCTCGGCGCTGACCGAAGCCTTCGACTGCGCCAACCGCGTGCTGTGCGAGACCCAGTTCGACTGGCATCTGGCTAGCGTGGACGGCGCGCCAGCCCGCTCGGCATGCGGTCTGTCGATTTCGGTCGCGCGCTCGGCGCAAAGCAGCGAGCATCGCCACCTGTTCCTGCTCTCGGCCTACGGCGGGGCGGAGCTGACGAAGCCCCCTTTGTCCGCCATGCTCTGCCGCCGTCATGCACTCGGCGGCCACATCGCCGCGATCGGTGGCGCCTGCGCTTTGCTAGCGGAAGCCGGCCTGCTGGCAGGCCGCACCTGCGCCGCTCATTGGTCGCTCGCCGATGCGCTGATCGAGCGCGTGCAGACTCTGGACATCGCCGATCGGCTGTACGTGATCGATGAACGCATTGCCACCTGCGCGGGCCGCGATGCGACGTTGGACTTCGCATTGCGCCTCATCGCCGACGCCGCCGGCGAGCGGTTGTCGCGCGTCGTCGCCGACAGTCTCAACCACGCGCGCCCGCGCGAGGCCGGCGAGCGGCAGCTGAGCGAGCTCGATTTCAGCGGGCAGCGTGGCGCCAGCGCCATCGCGCATACCGTCGCGGCGATGCGGCGGCGGATGACCGAAGGCGAGGATCTGGAAGGCATCGCGACGCAATCCGGCGTCAGCCAGCGGCAGTTGCAGCGCCTGTTCCGCCGCCATCTCGGCATGACGCCGACGCAGTATTTCCTGAAGGCGCGGCTGCAGCGCGCGCGTCACCTGCTGCAATATTCGACCTTGAGCGTGACGGAGATTGCGATCGCCACCGGCTTTGCCTCGATCTCGCATTTCACGCGGCGCTATACCGAGCTCTATGGCCGCACGCCGACGGCGGAGCGCGGCCGCACGCCACGGCGCGAGCGCGCGCCTGCCGCAAAAGGCGGCTTTGCCCTGGAACGCAGCGCCGCCTAGAACGCTTCCATTCATCATTCATTCTGCGTTCAGCTTCGCAAACAAATGCGCTGTTCATGACCTTCGTCAGGCGCCGGCTGGAACAATCGGCGCGCTGAGCTGTATGTGCCTGTGGGCCTCACGCGCATTCAGGATGGAGAGCAATGATGAATGACAGATCGACTCTGCCGTTCCTCGCGGTGACGGCCCTCACCCTCACTTTCGGTATCATGCCCGCCCAAGCGGAGACCGCCGCGCCCGGCGACGGCGGCGTGAAGGCCGGTCAAGCCGTGGCGGCCGATGCCTCGAGCGATGTGGCCAAAGCTGAAGCCGCCAGCGATGCCACGGCAGCCGATGCCACGGCAGCCAGCGCGCAGGAGCGCGCGAAGGCTCCGGATGTTTCTGCACCGAGCCCTGATGTTGCGGCGGGAACGGACGAAGACGTCGCCAAGGAAGACGCGGCCGCCGACAAAGACGCGGCGGTCGACGAAGACGCGACCGTAGACGAAGATGCCGGCAGCGAAGAGGCCGATAGCGGCCATGCGGTCGCGCACTCCAAATCCTTCACCAAGTCGATCGTGACGCCGCACATGGCGATGAGCATCACCCATTCGATCGGCATGGCAAGAGACGAGGATGGCGACATGGCAAAGGCGAAGGCCATGGCGAAGGCGAAGGCGCTCGATACGCCTGGACAGACGCGCACCGATACGATGACCAAGACCACGGTCAAAGTTGAGGGCGATGCCGAAGCCGATGCCGACGCGACCGCGGATGCAAGTGTCGACGATAGCGGCAAGTCGGCCGCAACCTTCGGCGAGACCAGCGTCGCGGTGCATTGATGCCTTGAGAGCCGGGCCGGACTTCATCATCCGGCCCGGCATCTAGTTCGATCGACCTATCTCTGACGACGCAAGACGGATGCCGGGACGGACGCGTGGGCTAAGTCCGTGCTCGGCATCGGATCGCAGGCCAAGCGTTATGGCATTGATCTGTCGGCGATAAGCGAGCGTCCGCAATGATGGAGCACGAGCTCCATGTTGCAATCGGAGCGCTCGCGGCCTCTGTAGTGATTTAAGTTTTGTTGGTGAATTGCGGCGATCTTGCCGCATGAGCACGCGTTATCAGTCTGACGACGCTTCCGACGGATGATTGTGATGAAGATGATCAGCTTCCCAAATACCGAGAGCAGGTTCGACCTCGCGCAATCGGACATCGGTTCGGAGCTGATCCAGCAGTTCCATCATCACTGGCTGCGGATATGCAGCCACGGCCGGCTGCCGAGCCGTGCCGACATCGATCCCGCGAACTTCAAGCGCATCCTGCCGAACATGATCCTCGCCGGCATCGAGCACGATCCGTTCCGCGTCCGCTATCGGCTGTGCGGCACGCGCGTCACCGACGTCTGCGGCAACCTCACCGGGCGCTACCTGGATGAGGTCGCTCGCGCCGACCTGTGGAGCACCGCCGCCTATCTCCGGCAATATCAGCTGGCCGTGCAGGAAGCGCGCCCGGTCTTCAGCTATGACTGGATGGAAGGTCAGTTCGGGTTGCGTTATCAGTGCCAGACCGGCATCTGGCCTTTGGCGAGCGACGGCCGGACCGTCGATATGTGCGTCGCCGTCGAGGATTATCTAAAGCTCCGGCCCGCCGAGCCGGAGCCATCAGTGGTCCTACACGCTCTCTAGCGTTCATCTGTGATATACTAGACAGTTGCGGGCCGCCGGATTCGCGGTCACAACATCACGGAGCGCCCAGTTCAGCGATTGATCATGAACGCCGCCAATCCCCCGGGATCCGATTCCGACCTCCCAACCGGTCAGCCTACTTATCGCTTCGATATTCCTTTGTCCGAGGTCGAGTCTGCGCCGATTAGGGGATTTGATGCCTATTGGCACGGTAAGGTGAAAGATGGCCGCCTGCCGGCGCGCGAGGACATCGACCCGGCGGAGATCGTTCCCTTGCTGCCCGATATCGTGCTGCTCAACGTCGAGTGGGAGCCATTCCGCTGCCGCATGCGACTGCGCGGTACTCGCGCGGAACAGTTCCGCCCTATCCAAGCCACGACTAAATACCTTGATGAGGGCACGACCTTCGATCCCGGCCGGCGCGAGGATTATCTGGCCGAGATGAAGTTCGTGGCGACCGGCCGCCGCCCGGCCTTTGCGCAAGACTGGATGACCACCCGGTTCGGCGCTGTGCGCGACATCTTCGCTGGCATCTGGCCGCTGGCCGCCGACGGGACGAACGTCGACATGCTGGTCGTCATCGAGGATTTCGCCGGCCTGTCGGTCGAAGACTTTGATCTGAAGTGACCGGTTGGCGCCCCATTCAGGGGTAGTGCCGGTTCCCGACATACTATACTAATGCGATGCGTTTCTATGCCGTTTGCCAGATGGACGCACCCATCGATCGGGCACAGGATTAGGGGACTATGGGTGGGGTTGATCTGCCTTCAACGAAGCGGCGCAGCACGCGGGGTGGCCCATGTATCGAGAGTGGCAAGGAAAGGTCGTCGCGTTTCAGCGCGCGGGTCGCGGATACTTGGCGCCGCCTAAGCACGAATACGAGTTCGATATCGCGCTGGAGGACGTGAACTCCGCCTGCATCACCCGGTTCAACGCCTATTGGCGGTCGAAAACGCGGGCAGGCCGGCTCCCAGCGCGCGCCGACATCGACCCGGCGGACATTGTCCCCGTCCTGCCCAATATGATTCTGCTCAACGTCAACCATGATCCGTTCCGCGTCAGCGTGCGGTTGCGCGGCACGCGCATTGATGAGTTCCGGCCGAAGGGCAATTGGAAGTACCTCCATGAGGCGACCACCTTCGACCGCGGCCGCAAGGAGGATTACCTGCGGGAGATGCAATTCGTCGCCACGCACGGCCGCCCCGCCTTTGCACGCGACTGGCTGACGACGCGCTTCGAGGCGGTCTGCGACCTATACGCGGGCATCTGGCCGCTTTCGAGCGACGGCGAACACATCGACATGCTGGTGGTCATCGAAGATTTCGACAGCCTCGAGCCCGAGGATTTCGATCTCGGTTAGCTTCGCTGTTTCCGGCGCGACACCCGCAGTGTCGTCAGCTCCTTGATCATGCCGTGCAACGTCCGCACCTCCTGCTCCGTCAGCTCGGCGCGCTGCCACATGCTGCGCAGGTTGCGGATCATGCTGGGGCGCGCTTCCTCGTTGCGCAGGAAACCGCAGGCATCGAGCTCCCGCTCCAAATGCGCGAAGAAATTCTGCAGCTCCGCCTGGGTCGCCGGAACCGTGCCATTGAGTGGAATATGCGAGGCCGGCGTCGCATCACCTGACTGGAACCATTCATAGCCGACAAGCAGGACAGCCTGGCCAAGATTGAGGGACGTGAATGCCGGATTGAGCGGAACAGTCACCAGCTTATTGGCGAGGCTGACATCGTCGCTGAGCAGTCCCGTGCGTTCCGGCCCGAACAGGAACCCGACCTTGCCGCCCGCCGCGATATGCGCGCGCGCCTCGATCGCGCCCTGGCGCACCGTCACGATCGGCTTCACCATGTTCCGGTCGCGCGCGGTCGTCGCATACACCATCGTCAGGTCGGCCATCGCCTCCGTCACTTGATCGAACACCCGCACCGGCGGCATCAGATCGAGCGCGCCGACGGCGGCACGGTCGGCGGCGCTGTTCGGCCAGCCGTCGCGTGGCGCCACCAGCCGCAGGTCGGTAAGGCCGCAATTCAGCATGGCCCGGGCCGCCGCGCCGATATTCTCGCCCAGCTGCGGCGTCACCAGGATGATGGCGGGCGCCGCGGTGGCTTCGGTTCGATCAGTTGCCACGCGACTTGAGCAGCTTCCAGGTGATGGCGTCATTCAGCGCCTCATAGGAGGCGTCGATGATGTTGCCGCTGACGCCGACCGTGCTCCAGCGCTCGCCGGTCTTGTCGGCGCTTTCGATCATGACGCGGGTGATGGCTTCGGTGCCGGCCTGCGGCGTCAGGATACGCACCTTGAAATCCACCAGCCGCATGTCGTCGAGCTGCGGATAATGCGGGATGAGCGCCTTGCGTAGCGCGGTGTCGAGCGCGTTGACCGGACCGTTACCGGCAGCGACGGTCATGGTGGATTCGGTATGCACTTCGACATTCACCGTCGCCTCGGATTCGGTCACCAGCTCGCCGCGCGCATTCCAGCGCCGCTCATCCATCACGCGGAAGCGCGACAGCTTGAAGAACTCCGGCAGGCCGCCGATGGCGCGGCGCGCGAGCAATTCGAAGCTGGCCTCCGCGCCGTCATAGGCGTAGCCGTCGAACTCGCGCGCCTTCACCTGCTCCACCAGGGTCGCGACCTTGGGGTCGGCGGCATCGACCTCTAGCCCGATCTCGCGGAAGCGCGCGAGGATGTTGGCGCGCCCGGATTGGTCGGACACCACGATGTGGCGGCGGTTGCCGACCTTGGCCGGATCGATGTGCTCGTAGGTGCGCGGATCCTTCTCGACCGCGGAGACATGCAGTCCGCCCTTGTGTGCGAAAGCACTGTCGCCGACATACGCCGCATGACGGTTGGGTGCGCGGTTGAGCCGCTCGTCCAGCAGGCGCGAGATGTGAGTCAGCTGCGCCAGCTCGCGCTCGCTGAGGCCGATGGTGAAGTCCGTCTTCATCATCAGGCTGGGGATGAGCGACACCAGGTTGGCGTTGCCGCAGCGCTCACCCAGGCCGTTGAGCGTGCCCTGGATCTGGCGCGCGCCGGCGCGCACCGCCGCCAGCGAATTGGCGACCGCGTTCTCCGTGTCGTTGTGGCAATGGATGCCGACATGGCTGCCGGGAATCTTCGCCGTCACATCGCCGACGATGCGCTCGACCTCGTGCGGCAAGGTCCCGCCGTTGGTGTCGCACAGTACGATCCAGCGCGCGCCGGCCTTATAGGCAGTCTCCGCGCATTGCAGGGCGAAAGCGGGGTTCGCCTTGTAGCCGTCGAAGAAATGTTCGGCATCGAACATCACCTCGCTCATGCGCGTCTTTGCATGGGCGATACTCTCCACGATCATGTCGAGGTTTTCGGCATTGCTGACACCGAGAGCGACATCGACATGGAAGTCCCAGGCCTTGCCCACCATGCAGACCGACTGGACCTTGGCATTCAGCAGCGCGTTGAGGCCGGGATCGTTGGCGGCGCTGCGGCCGGGGCGACGGGTCATGCCAAATGCCACCAGCTTGGCCCGCTTCAGGGTTGGCGGGCGGGCGAAAAAGGCATCGTCAGTCGGGTTGGCACCGGGCCAGCCGCCTTCGACATAATCGATGCTGAGCCGGTCCAGGGCCAGGGCAATGGCGGCCTTGTCGTCCGCGCTGAAATCGACGCCCTGGGTCTGGGCGCCGTCGCGAAGCGTGCTGTCGAATAAATAGACGCGTTTGTCGTCAGCCATCTTTTCCCGCCTGTTTGGCTGGGCTATTCAGCACATCGGCCCCAAGAGGGTCAACCAACGGACCAGCCGGGGTGCCATGCTCGATCTGACCCAACTCCTGCCCTTCCTGGCAGCCGCCCTTGCCCTCAACCTCACACCTGGCGCCGACATGACCTATGTCATCGCCCGGAGCGCGACCCAGGGACGGGCCGCCGGCATCGCCGCCAGCCTCGGGATCTCGGCGGGCAGCTTTGTCCATAGCGTGCTGGCCGCCCTTGGCGTGTCTGCGCTGCTGCAGCATTCGGAGACGGCATTCCTGGTCGTCAAATATGCCGGAGCGGCCTACCTGCTCTACCTCGCCTGGAAAGCCATGCGCGCCGGCAATGGCGGCGTGGCTGTTGATCGCAATCTGGCGCGGGCCAGCCTGTGGCGGATATTCGGCGAAGGCGCGCTGACCAACCTTCTGAACCCGAAGGTGGCGCTTTTCATCCTCGCCTTCCTGCCGCAATTCATCGACCCCGCCAAAGGCAATGCCGCCATTCAGATTCTGTTGCTGGGCGCGACCTTCAACATTGGCGGGACGAGCGTGAATGCCGCTGTGGCCTGGTCAGCCAGCGTGGCCGCGCGCGCCATCGGCAGTTCGGCCAGCTTCGGCCGCTGGCTCAATCGGATCTCGGCGCTGGTATTCGTGGGGCTGGCGATAAGGTTGGCGCTGACGGAAATACGTTAGAGTTGGCTCAGCATGCCGATGTTCTCGCTGAGATAGCAGAGGATCACATCCACCTGCTGTCCGTCCGACGACAAGGGCAGGCGCATCGCCCAGGCAGTCGGTTCCTGGTCGACCAGCCATTCGCAGGTCTGCTGGCAAAATAGCGGCGCGCGGGTCTCCACCACCTCGCGATAGCCCTCCAGCAGCCATGCAGCCTCACTCTCCGGCCACACCGTTTCGATCAGACGGCCGGTCGGATTGAGCCCGAGCAGATCGACGATCTGGGTCCCGGCCAGCCGATAAGTGAATTGCTGGCCATCATTGCCGACATCGACCAGGGTAAGGCGCGGCAGCCACTGCCGCATCTCCAACGGGTCGATGTCGGCGCGCGTCGGCATCGGTCGGATGCCGCGCCGGGCGTTCCAATACTGGTAGAGGGCCACGGCCTTCGGGCCGCATCGCTCCAAGGATTGCAACGAACCAGACCGCTCCCAAATACGTGCACGTGGCAACGTGGGGCGGGCCAGGCTGTCCCACAGCATTCCGATCTCCGATGGATGATTGTGCCGTTTGTTAGCCGGCTATCTGGAGCAACCTGACCAACTGGACAAGGCACTTTTCCGCATGTGCGAAACGCAAGATTCGCAGGACATGTTGAGCTGGCATAGAATTGTGGGGTTGGTCCGCTCTTAGGCAGGGCAATTACCGGCAGCCGGGTCTTTTGGTAATTTTATTACGCCCCTGCATCGCCGCCTTATAAAGGCGTCCCAGCCATGCATCCCTTGAAGGGCTCCACCGCCTCAGCGGGCCCAGGCCCAGTCATAGGCGGCCGCGTCCTCGACATAAACCAGGACCCAATCCACCCGATGGCCGTTTTCCGAGAGGGGCAGGAGCAGGGTGCCGCTGCCACCGCGTTTGCCATCGGCTTTCTCGATTTCGTTCCAGCCGTAGAGCGGAATCCGGAGATCGATCACCACGCCATAGTTGGTGAGGACATAGGGCACGGAACGGCCGAATGCCGCCTTGGCGACCGTCATGCCGGTCGGATCATACCCGCGCAGCCGGACAGCCCGCTCGCCAACCACGCGATAGATGAGCTCGCGCTCTTGGCCATCCGATACCTCGATCATGACAATACCGGGCAGCCAGGGACGCAGCTCGAGGAAGTCGATGTCGGACGGCGCGGGCATCACGCGATCGCCGCGCGCGCGATTCCAATAGCGGAAGACTTGCGCAACGCCACCGGTCGCGTGATGCAACAGCTCTTCAGAGGTGCTGAAGGCATGTGCACTCTGTTCCGGTTGCTTGATGCAGACCTGCATGATCCCCGAGCCGACACGTCGCGACGCGGCAAAAGCTGCGCCTTCGACTTCGGTTCTTCAATGTATGCGGAAGGCTAGGTAGTACGAATGAGGGAGAAACCCTCAGTCATTGAATATGGGACAACGGCCGTATGTGGAAACGTTTTCAGTTATGACACTATCGCCGCCGCGCCACCGCATCCGCCAACAGACACATGATCTCGAACATGAAAGTAGCGCCGACCAGAGCGGTGTTGCCGCTGGGATCAAAGGGTGGCGAGACTTCCACCACGTCACCGCCGATGAGATTGAGGCCCTGCAACCCGCGCACAACCTCCTGCGCTTCACGCGTGGTCATGCCGCCGATCTCCGGCGTGCCGGTGCCCGGCGCATAGACGGGATCGAGCCCATCGACGTCGAAGCTGACATAGGTCGGGCCATCGCCGACGACTCGCCGCGTGATCTCGATCACCTTTGCGGGGCCGAGCTTGGTGAATTCCTCCATATAGATGACGCGCATGCCGGATTCTTCGGCAAAGCTCATATCGTCGGGCGAATAGATCGAACCGCGGATGCCGATCTGCACTGTGCGCTTGGGATCGAGCAGCCCCTCTTCTACCGCGCGGCGGAAGGGCGTGCCGTGGGTGTATTTGTTGTCCCCGAAATAGCAGTCGTTGGTGTCGGAGTGCGCATCGAAATGCACCATGCCGATCGGCCGTCCCTTCGCGATCGCGCGATAGATCGGCAGAGTGATGAGATGATCGCCGCCCGCCGACAGCGGCAGGCAGCCGGCTGCATGGACCTTGGCGTAGAACTTCTCGATGCGCCCCAACGAATCCACGAGGTCGATGGGATTCACCGGCGCGTCGCCGAAATCAGCGATGCGCGCTAGGTCATAGGGCGCGATCCGGCTGACGTGGTGCACCTTGCGCATGAAGCTCGACATGTTGCGGATCTCGCGCGGCCCATGGCGCGCGCCAGCGCGATTCGTAGTCCCGCCGTCCCACGGCACGCCGATGAGCGCGATATCGAGCTTCGCTGGATCGGTGATATAGGGGAGCCGCATGAAAGTCGGAATGGCGCCGAAGCGCGGCACGATAGCGGCGTCGACGGGCTGCGGATTGTTGCTGGCGTCGTTCATGGCTTACTCCAGGTCACCGGCGCCATCATGCACCCGCCGGGACGCGCCGTCACGTACGGTCGGCATCGCCGAAGTTCGTCGCCTTGCGGGCCTCAATCTGGCGCTTGATCTCGCCCGAGGATGTCAGCGCCACCGCTTGTGCCAGCCGTGGCTGACCCGACGAGATGCACGCGAAGAGGCACCCGGGACTCACGATCGCGTAAGCAAGCGCGGCTATCACTTCGGCTTGAGCTGGGTACTTATGAAACCGCGGCGATTAACGTTAACGATGCATGAACTCATAGCCTGGTGTGCCGAACTAACCTTCAAAACAGATGAAATCCGGCAATTTGACTGAAATATTCCTCTAAGTAAGACGCGACGCTCATCGCGGATGGCATCGGTTCTCTTTCGATGACGCTCGCTGATCGTCACTCACTGTTAGCTACCAAAGGAACGACGGCCATGAACGCCATGTCAAGAATGCCCTATACGAACGACAACGAAGGTTCCACGCGGAGCACGGCGCGGGCCTCCCAAGCCACCATGGGCCTCGGCCCCAATCAGCTCACCTGGCTGCGCCGGAACATCGATTCGTTCAAGTATGCCGAGGAACAGCGGCGCCAAATGCGGCAAGACGCCATGCGCTCGGCGCGCATCGCGGGCCTGATTTAGTGAACAACCGGCAGGGCGTGGCGTACGGTACGCTGAAGCTACGCCCGCTTCCAGCTAGTGCCCTGCGGGCCATCTTCGAGGATGATGCCCTGAGTGGAGAGGTCCTGGCGGATACGGTCGGCTTCCGCGAAGTTCTTGGCGGCGCGGGCCTGCTTGCGGGCTTCGATCTGGCGCTCGATGTCGGCGGCGTCGATGCCGTCAGTGGACTGCAGCCAGGCAGTCGGACTCTGCTGCAGCAGCCCCATCAATTGCCCCGCACCTAGCAGGGCCGCCTTGGCTGCGCGCACGTCGTTTGCCTTGTTGAGGTGCGACAACGCATCGTGCATCTCAGCCAACGCGAGGGGCGTGTTGAGATCGTCGGCGAGAGCCGCGAGCAGATGGCTTGATGGCTCAGGCTTCGCCTCGACATTGGCGTGCTTCTGAAGCGCTGTGTAGAAGCGATCCAACTGCGCCTTCGCTTCCTTGATGCCATCGCGGGTGATGTCGGTCGGCTGGCGATAGTGCGATGACAAGAGCGCAAGGCGGATCGCCTCGCCGCGATGGCCTTCCTCCAGCAGCTCGTGCACCGTGAAATAGTTGCCGAGCGACTTCGACATCTTCTGCCCGTTCACCTGCACGAAGCCGTTGTGCATCCAGGTGCGCGCCATCACGGGCGTCCCGTGCGCGCAGCGGCTCTGCGCGATCTCGTTCTCATGGTGCGGAAAGATGAGATCGATGCCGCCGCCATGGATATCGAAGACTTTGCCCAGCAGCGCCCCCGACATGGCGGAGCATTCGATGTGCCAGCCCGGCCGACCGCGGCCCCAGGGCGAATCCCACCCTGGCTGATCGGCGCTGCTCGGCTTCCACAGCACGAAATCCGCCGGATGCTTCTTGTAGGGCGCGACCTCGACCCGCGCGCCGGCGATCATGTCGTCGAGCGACCGCCGCGACAGCTGGCCGTAATCCGGCATCGCCGGCACGTTGAACAGCACGTGACCCTCGGCCACATACGCGAAGCCCTTCGCAATGAGTGTCTCCATCAGCGCGATCATCTGCGGTACGAACTCGGTCGCGCGCGGCTCCTTGGTCGGCCGCGCTGCATTCAGCGCGCCCATGTCATCATGAAAATACTTGGTCGTGCGCGAGGTAAGGTCGGCGATGCTCTCGCCATTCGCCTTCGCCGCATCCATGATCTTGTCTTCGATGTCGGTGATGTTGCGCACATAGGTGACGTGCGCCTCGCCATAGAAATGGCACAGCAAGCGGAACAACGTATCGAACACCACCACCGGCCGCGCATTGCCGATATGGGCAAAGTCCCAGACCGTCGGGCCACAGACATACATGCGCACATTCTTGGGATCGATCGGCGAGAACACCTCCTTCTCGCGCGTCAGGGTGTTGTAGAGGTGGATGGTCACGCCGTCTCTCCCTTCAGGCGTTTCAGCGCACGCTCGCGGCCGATCAGCGGCAGCAGCAATTTCAGCTCGGGGCCGTGATCCGACGCTGTTAGAGCCTGGCGCAAGGGCATGAACAGGTCCTTGCCCTTGCGTCCGGTCGCGCTCCTGACCGCATTGGTCCAAGCGCTCCAGGTCTCCGCATTCCAAGGCTCCGGCGGAAGGAGCTCGGCGGCCTTCGCGGCAAAGGCCGTGTCGGCGATGGCGGGCGTGACCGGTCCCTTCACCACTGACTGCCACAAGGCGACGTCCTCCACCTTCTCGACATTGGCGCGCGCCACGTCCCATACGGCCGGATCGATGTGACCGAGGCCGATGGCCGCAAGATGGCTCCGCGCTTCCTCGAACGGCAGATGATGCAGCAGCTTGGCATTTAGGTGCTTCAGCTCGTCGGGGTCGAATCTCGGCGAGGATTTGCCGAACTTCGCGAGGTCGTGCTGCGCGACCAGATCGTCGAGTGAGCGCACGGGAACAACGGGATCGCCGGTGCCGATCTTCGCCAGATAGGCGTTGATCGCCATCGGCTCCAACCCGTCCTCGCGCATCTGTCCGACGGACAGAGAGCCCAGGCGCTTTGACAGCCCTTCGCCCGCCGCATCGACCAACAGCGGCAGATGAGCAAAGGCCGGCGCAGCCGCGCCGAGCGCGTCGAAGATCTGGATCTGCGTCGCCGTGTTGCTGAAGCCGTGATCGGCGCCGCGGATGATATGGCTGATGCCAAACTCGATGTCATCCACGACCGAGCACAATGTGTAGAGGTAAGAGCCGTCCTCGCGGATCAGCACCGGATCGGACTGGCTGGTTTCGTCGACGTGCTGCGGCCCTCGGATCAGATCATCCCAGGCGATATCGCGGGCTTCCAGCTTGAAGCGCCAATGCGGGCGCTTGCCCTCGGCCTCCAGCTTCGCGCGATCCGCATCGGTGAGCTTCAACGCCGCGCGGTCATAGATCGGCGGCTTGCTCTGGGAGAGCTGCACCTTGCGCTTGAGGCCGAGCTCCTCGGCGCTCTCATAGCAAGGATAAAGCCGGCCCGCATCGCGCAGGAGCTTGGCCGCTGCATCATAGATGGCGAGGCGTGCCGACTGCCGGTCGAACAGGTTCCAAGCCAGACCGAGCCATTCCAGGTCTGCCTTGATCCCGTTCGCGAAATCTTCGGTGGATCGTTCCCGGTCGGTGTCGTCAAGGCGCAGCAGGAATTCGCCGCCTGCTTTCCTGGCATAGAGCCAGTTATGCAGGGCGATATAGATATTGCCGACGTGCAGCCTTCCCGTCGGCGACGGGGCGAAGCGAACGCGAACACTCATGACAACCAGGGCACTCCATCAGCTTTTCGCCTTGAAGCCGTTGGTGATCGGATAACGCCGGTCGCGACCGAAGGCCCTGGACGAGATCTTGACCCCCGGAGGCGCCTGGCGCCGCTTGTATTCCGCCAAGTCCAGCATGCGCCAGACCCGTTGGATGGTCGCTCGGTCATAGCCTTTGGCGGCAATCTCGTCCACCGTCATTTCGCGCTCCACCAGGCATTCCAGGATGCCGTCCAGCACCTCATAGGGCGGCAGGGAATCCTGATCGGTCTGGTTCGGCTTCAGTTCGGCGGAGGGCGGCTTGGTGATGACCCGTTCCGGCATCACCAGGCCCTTGGGGCCGAGGCCGTCCATCGGGTGGTGGGCGTTGCGCCAGCGCGACAGGGCGAACACGGTCGTCTTGTAGATATCCTTCAGCACCGAATAGCCGCCGCACATGTCGCCATAGAGCGTGGCATAGCCGACCGACATCTCCGACTTGTTGCCGGTCGTCACCAGCATATGGCCGAACTTGTTGGAGAGCGCCATCAGGGTAAGGCCGCGGGCGCGGCTCTGGATATTCTCCTCCGTCGTATCGGCATTGCGGCCGGCGAAGGTCGCAGCCAGCATCTCGGCATAAGCCTTCATCGCCGGTTCGATCGAGATGGTTTCGTAGGAGATGCCAAGCGCCCTCGCACAGGCTTCGGCGTCTTCCAGGCTATCACGGCTGGTGTAAGGCGATGGCATCATCACGGCGCGAACGTTGTCAGCGCCAAGCGCGTCCACCGCCACTGCGGCGGTGAGCGCGGAATCGATACCGCCGCTGAGACCCAGGATGACACCGGGGAACCGGTTCTTGTTCACGTAGTCTTTGAGGCCCAGCATCATCGCCTGGTAGATCTTTTCCAGCAGCGAGAATTCCTGGGTGATGAGGGCAGGATCGCAGCTCCAGCCCTCGTTGGTGCGGCGCCAATGCGTCAGCTCGACCGCTTCGCGGAACAAGGGCAGTTGCGCGCGCAACTGATTGCCGCGATCGACGACGAAGGAGCCGCCATCGAACACCAGCTCGTCCTGCCCGCCGATTTGGTTGACATAGATGACCGGCAAGCTGGTCTCGTTCTGGCGCGCCACCACGATGTTGACGCGCTGATCCAACTTGTCGATCTCGAACGGGCTGCCATTTGGGCATAGCAGGATCTCCGCGCCGGATTCCGCCAAACACTCGGCAACGTCGCAGAACCACAGATCCTCGCAGATCGGGACACCCAGGCGAACGCCGCGGAAGCTGACTGGGCCCTGCAGCGGGCCGGGCTTGAATACACGCTTCTCGTCGAACACACCGTAATTCGGGAGCTCGTGCTTGTAGCGTGTGGCCGCAATCTTGCCGCCATCCAGCAGCAGGAAGGCGTTCATCAATTTGTCGCCGTCGAGCCAGGGCGAGCCAACCATGATGGCCGGCCCGCCATCGGCGGTATCGGCGGCAAGATCCTCGACCGCCTGTTTGCACGCCTGCTGGAAGGCGGGCTTCAGCACCAGATCTTCGGCCGGATAGCCGGAGACCACCGTCTCTGCGCAGAAGACCAAGTCGGCGCCCTTCGTGGCCGCCGTCGCGCGCGCCTTGCGCAGCAGCGCGAGGTTGCCGGCAACATCGCCAACCGTGGGGTTGAGCTGCGCCAGCGCGATCTTGAGTTCGTGGGTCATGACGGCCCTGAAGTCAGTAAGCTCTTACTCAAGCGAGATTACGGGGCATTGGCCCCCGCTGCAAACCTGTCTTCCTTGCATGCGGGGTCAGACTTTCCCGCATTTGCCAAGCCCTGCTCGGCCATGTTTCCCTATCAAGGTTTGGGCCTGCGACAGATTCCACGGTCGGACCGGAGGATTTCGATGTCTCGACACATTCGGGTGCTCGGCATGCTTGCGGCAATGGCCCTGGCGGCGCCGGCCGCGGCGGAAGACAACACCTACACCTTGTCGCCGACGCCGGTCGCGCAGCCGATCAGCCAGCGCTTCGTCCTCATCGTCCTCGACCAGGCAGACCGCGACCTGACCAAGGGCGATCCCAAGATCAACATGATGTTCGATACCCAGACCGGCCGCTCCTGGATCCTGGAATATTCCCAGAAGCCCAACAGCAACGAGCAAGGCTATGTCTGGGTGGAAGTGCCCTACGCCAAGCCACCGACGAATTGAGATCGCGACCACGAACGCCGGTGCAGGGACCAACCTCCACTGACGTTTGTCCAGACATTGAAGCGCAAGAGTCGGGACGACTTTGCGATCGTCCGATTGCACTGATGCAGATTCATGAATGGTCTAAGACATCAATGAACAGCACACGCACATTCGAACATGCTCACTCTCTTTCCCTTGCCATCGGCGGCGCCGTAGCTCTCGGATCCGCGATGGGAGTCGGCCGCTTCGCCTATACGCCGATCCTGCCCGAAATGGTGGCGGCATTGCACTTGACCGCCAGCGAGGCAGGCCTGCTCGCCTCGGCCAACTTCGCCGGCTATCTGATCGGCGCGCTGGTCGCGGCCGCTGCCTTCTTCGCACCGCACCGGCGCGGCTGGATGCTGAGCGCGCTGCTGGCGAGCGCCGTGACGACCGGCGCGATGGCAGCTACCAGTTCTGTCATCGTATTCGTGCTGCTGCGATTCCTGGGTGGCCTTGCCAGCGCCTTTGTCATGGTCTTCACCTCCTCGCTGGTCCTCGACCGGCTGACGGCAGCCGGCCGCGGCCACCTCATGCACCATCAGTTCGCCGGTGTCGGCGTAGGAATCGCCATCTCCGCGATCCTGGTCGCGCAACTCGGCGCGTACCATGTCGACTGGCAATGGCAGTGGGTGGCGAATGCGGCGGTCTCACTGTTGGCGGTGCTCGCTGTGATGCTGCTGATTCCTGCACGGCCGCAAGCAGCAGGCATCGCCGGCACGTCGAGCAGCAGCGGGATCAGCCGGCCCCTCACGGCGCTGATCGCGGCCTATGGGCTGTTCGGCTTTGGCTACGTCATCACCGCGACGTTCCTGGTCCAACTGGTGCGCACAAATGCGTCGATCGCACCGCTCGAGCCCTACATCTGGCTGCTGGTTGGCGTCTCTGCCGCGCCTTCGGTTTCGTTGTGGTCGATCGTGTGGCAGCGGCTAGGCACTGGCGTAGCCTTCGGGCTCGCCTGCCTGCTACTGGCGCTTGGCGTGCTGGCGAGCGTGCTGTGGATCGCGCCAGCCGGTGCCGTGCTGGCGGCGATCCTGCTCGGCAACACGACCATGGGCATCACGGTGATGGGATTGGTGGGCGCGCGCCGCCTCGCCGCCGGCTCCGCCGCGCGCATCATCGGGCTGATGACGGCCTCCTTCGGCCTCGGTCAGATCATCGGGCCGATCTTCGCCGGCTGGGTGCATGACCTCACCGGTACGTTCCTGCTGCCCTCGGTCGCGGCGGCGGGCGCAGTGATCCTCGCCGCGGCGCTGGTCTGGCGCTTTACCGCCGCAGCGTTGCGATGACTTCGGCCACCGTGCCGGCGATATCGGCAGGATCCAGTTCCGCGTGGGCCTCGCATACGAACCAGGGTTCGCGCGAATCCGGTTCCGGCAGCAGGCCGTAATCCGGCAGAGCGCGCGCCAGCGCGTCATAGAGATCGTGGTCCGAGGTCACCCAGTCGCGATAGATCGCGGGCGATGTTCGATTCCGCGCGGCACCACATGGAAGTCGCCCGCCTTCAGCACAACATCGCGGTCGCGATAGCACATGCTGAATTCGCCGCGATGGACCGTAAGCGCTGTTGTGGGGCCCCCCGTAGATTCTGTGGGCGCGATCCGTCGACCCACGCGCACTGGCGATCGACTTGAGCCCATCGCCGGGGAAAAGCCGGCAATGGGCTCTTTCCATCTCGGCTGCTGGCGTGGCCCTTCCTGAGGGTCTAATCTTTGGCCGGAGTGCCAACGCGCCGAGGAAGGCGGGCAGGCCGCTGATTTCGCTCGGTGCACATTCTGGGGGCCAACATGACGAACTACATTTTCGACAATGCGGCGGAGCGTGAAACGGAGCAGCGGTTCTCCAGCCTAGAGTCGCTCTATGACCCGCTCACCACGCGCCATCTTGTGGCGACCGGCATAGGGCCAGGTTGGCGGTGCTGGGAAATAGGTGGCGGGAGCGGATCGATCGGACTCTGGCTCTCCGACCGCGTCGGACCCGAAGGTCATGTGCTGATGACCGATATCGATTCGCGGTTCTTAGCTGAAAAAGGCCGTAGCAATCTCGAGGTGCGTCGTCATGATGTCGGCCTCGATCCACTACCCGATACTGCATTCGATCTCATCCACACGCGCTTGGTGCTCATTCACGTGCCACAGCGCGAGGCAACGATTCCGCGCCTTGTGACGGCGCTGAAGCCAGGTGGTTGGCTCGTTGTCGAGGACTACGACACGATGATCATTGACCGGGCCCTTCCTTGCGCCAATGCCGACGACGCCGAGACAGTGCGGAAATGCTTCCGTGCATTGCGCACCCTCATGGAATTGCGAGGCATGGATATGAGTTGGGGGCGCTCCCTCCATGGCCGCCTCGTTGCCGCCGGGCTGGTCAACGTCGAGGCGGAAGCCCACTTCGAGTTCCGGCGGGGCGGTTCGCCCGGCGCGCGGCTTGACAAAGCGAATTTGTGTCAGGTGCGGGATCAGTTGTTGGGTGAACGGCTGCTCACATCCGAGGAACTGGACCGTCTGCTGCGGCTGCTCGACGATCCGAACTTTGTCGTTGCCTCACCGGTCATGTTCAGCGCGCGGGGACAGCAACAGCGGACTTGACCTTCGATGTCTCGATCAATGAGGCGAGAATGGCCCAGTACTCGCCGCCGCCGTCCGATCCGGCGAAGAGTGCGTTCTTGCGATTGAGGGCGATCGGCCGGATGGTGCGCTCGACGATGTTGGAATCGATCTCGATCCGGCCATCATCGAGGAAGCGAACGAGGCCGTCCCAGCGACTGAGGCCATAGCGGATCGCCTCGGCGATCGTGCTCTTCCGGGAGACGGCGGCGAGCTGTCTCTCCAGCCAGGTCTTGAGTTCTTCGACCAGTGGCTTCGTCCGCTGCTGTCGAACGCTGCGGCGCGCCTCTGCCTCCTGGCCTCGGATCTCGGCCTCGATGGCATAGATCGCAGCGATGCGCGCGAGCGCCTCGCTGGCGATCGGCGCGTTCCCGGCCTGGGCGATCTCGTAGAACCGCCGCCGGAGCGTCTTGAACGTTCGTGCGCGCACCTCGATGATACACCCACTCGTCATGGTCGGACCTGGTCCGACCATTCACGAGTTTGCATGAGTGAGACCGAATGCGTTGAAGCAGATTCGTGGATGGTCGTGCCAAGCACGACCATGACGAAGGGGAAGCAGTGGGGCCGGAGCCGCGCTACTTCCGGAACAGGAACTCGCGGCCGATCTTCACGCGCTTCACGCCGTTATATTCGATGATGTCGGCAGTGGCGTAGGTTTCGGTCCAGCGCTGCGGCAGGAAGGAGCCGGTGCCGACGATGTCGATCGGCGCATTGGCTTCGGCCATCACTTTGCACTTGGCGGGATCGAAGCCGGAGGAAGCGACGATCTTCACTTTCTGAAAGCCTTCGCGGTTGAGAGCTTCGCGCAAGTGCCAGACAGCGGCGGCGGAGACGCCGGCGCCGACCAGGTAACGCAGCTCCGTCTCGTTGCGGTAGCCGCGGATGGCGTCGGGCACGTTGCGGTCGAGCACGGCATAAGAGGTGGACGGATCCAACCCTTCGATGAAGCGGCTGCCGGGCGTGTCGATACGAACTGCCAGCTTGCCCTGCGAGGCCAGGTGCGCAAAGCGGCGCGCGACTGTCAGCGCGTCCGTCACTTCGCGGCCGAAATAATCGACCAGGACCGTCATCGGCTGGTCGGGGAAGGTCTCGTGGAACATCTCGGCCGCGCGCAGGGTCGAGCCGGCATAGCCGATGAGCGCATGGGGCATGGTGCCCATAGCCTGGTCCTGGCCGAAATAGTGGGCGGTCGCATGGGTGGCGTTGCCAATGAAGCCGACGGCGCTCACCTTCCTGCGCGCACGGTTGGAGCCGACGCTGGCGGCATAGGCCATGATCTCTTCCATCTCCAGCCCGGCGCAGTGGCGCGCCTCCATCGCGAGGAAGGCGACGCGCGGCAGGTCGGCGCACATGGTGAAGGCGTTGAAGGCGGCAACGCAGGCCGGCCCCAGCTTCTGCAAGAGGATGGTCTCGAGGTCGGAGAGGTGGACCAGCGAGCCGGTGATGTACATCAGCGGCTCGCCGGCACCGACCCAACGGCCTTCGGCGTAGCGCAGATCGACCTGGAACTCGGTCCCGCGCACCTTCGCCATCGCGTTCAGCCAATCGATGGCAAGGCGTGGCGCGGAAATCACCGGGCGGCGCATGAAGACCGCATAGGTCACCCGCGCATCGCCGAACTTCTCAACGACTGCCTTGGTCTTCAGGAAATAGAGATCGGTCCATTGCTCGATGCCGCCATTGTCGGGTCCAGCCGCCGGCCCTTGACGGGCCGGCGCGGGCGATGAATCGACCGGGCGCAGATGATCAGGATGCTTCGGCAATGCGCGCCCCATGTCCGTTGCGCTCGGCCTTCAATTGCTCGGCGATCAGGAAGGCGAGCTCCAGCGACTGGCTGGCATTGAGGCGCGGATCGCAATGGGTGTGATAGCGGTCGGCAAGGCTGTCTTCGGTGACGGCCTTGGCACCGCCGATGCACTCGGTCACGTCCTGCCCCGTCATCTCGAAATGCACGCCGCCGGCATGCGTTCCCTCGGCGCGATGGACAGCGAAGAAGCTCTTCACCTCGGAGAGGATCCGGTCGAACGGCCGCGTCTTGTAGCCGCTCGACGACTTGATGGTGTTGCCGTGCATGGGATCGCACGACCACACGACCTTGGCCCCGTGGCGCTTCACCGCGCGCAGCAGCGCCGGCAGCTTCGCCTCCACCCTCTCATGGCCCATGCGGGCGATCAGGGTCAGGCGGCCTGGGATGTTGGTCGGGTTCAACGTATCGATCAGGCGCAGCAGGTCGTCCGGCTCCAGGCTCGGCCCGCATTTGAGGCCGATCGGATTTTGGACGCCCTTCATGTATTCGACATGCGCGCCGTCGAGGTTGCGCGTGCGGTCGCCGATCCACAGCAGGTGCGCCGAGCAGCCGTACCACTTGCCGGTCAGGCTGTCGACGCGGGTCAACGCCTGCTCGTAATGCAACAGCAACGCCTCGTGGCTGGTATAGAACTCGGTCTCGCGAATCTGGGGCACCGTCTCCGAGGTGAGGCCGCAAGCCGCCATGAAATCCAGCGTCTCGCTCAGGCGCTCCGCCAGTTCCTGGTAGCGCGCGCCGAGCGGCGAATCCGCCACGAATTCCAGGTTCCAACGATGCACCTTGTGCAGGTCGGCGAAACCGCCCTGGGCGAAGGCGCGCAGCAGGTTCAGCGTCGCGGCCGATTGGTTGTAGCTCTGGACCAGGCGCTCCGGATCGGGCACCCGCGCCGCAGCATTGAAGTCCATTCCGTTGACGATGTCGCCGCGATAGGACGGCAGCTCGACCCCGCCGACGGTCTCGGTCGGAGCGGAGCGCGGCTTGGCGAACTGGCCGGCGATGCGCCCGACCTTCACCACCGGCAAGGCGGCGCCGAACGTCAGCACCACGGCCATCTGCAGCAGCACGCGGAAGGTGTCGCGAATATTGTTGGCGGAGAATTCAGCAAAGCTTTCGGCGCAATCGCCGCCCTGCAGCAGGAAGGCCTTGCCCTCCGCCACGTTGCCCAGCGCTTCCTGGAGGCGCCGCGCCTCACCGGCGAATACCAGCGGCGGATAGGCCCTGAGGCGCTCTTCCACCGATTGCAGCTTGGCCGCATCCGGATAATCCGGCACCTGCGAGACCGGCTTGGTCCGCCAGCTATCCGGCGCCCACTTCGCGTTCATGATCGTCCCTTGTTGCTGCTCGTTCATCCCAATGGGAAAGCACCATTTTCCGGACCTTGTCCAGGCGCGCTTTCGCATGGGGCGCACGCTAACATGCGGGGTCGGCGGCAACAATCCTCAATTCTTGCTGTAGAATCAATTAACTATGCCGTGTTTCTCGATCGCTGTGAGAAGCATTTCCGATCATTGCGCCAGTGTGAATTCCTTCTTCCAGGTATCGTTGATGAACAGCACGATACAGCCGCCGCTGGCATAGCCCCGGCACCGCTGCTCCGCGAGCTTGGCTGCGAGGCGGCCCGATGGGATGGACATGTCGCTGTCCGCCAGAGTGTAATCGTCGCAATTCTTCCACAGCCGCGATTGGCAGATGTAATAGGCCGCGGACTGACCGTCGCGTGAGATCGCGAGCGCCCCGAAGCGGCCCGACACCTTGCTCAGATATTCCCCGATCACCTTGCTGGCGGCCGGGCCGACCACCATGCGACCGTCCGGCTGAATGCCGGTCTCGGCCGCTTGCAGGGTCGCCGGCGTAGCGAGCACAAGGCCCGCGGCGGCAGCAGCCGAAATGGCTTTCCTCAATCCCGTCAACATGACCCCTCCGAATCAAGCGCGCGCAGCGCATCTCTATTTCGGCGGCTATCGGAAGGATTGCAAGTCGAGGATGGATGCGCCTGCGACGCCTCCTACGGCTGGACTTCGAACTGCCGCTGCTGATCGTCATTGATGAAAAGGAGGATGCAGGCGGCTCCGCTCTTGCTGCGGCAGCGGGTCAGCGCCTGATCCCGGGCGAGCTTCCCGGAGGGAATGGCGAGGTTGCTGTCGTCGGCCCCCGGCTCATCGCAGTTCTTCCATAACCGCGAGCGGCAGAGATAGGAGACCGCCGCGCCGCCATCCTGCGACACCGCAAGTGCGCCGAAGCGCCCGGAGACCTCTTTGACATAGCGCTGGATCGCCGCGTTGGCCGCGGAGGACACGACGAGGTGCCCGTCGGATTGCAAGCCGGATTGCTGCGACAGAGCAGGGGCCGGCACGTGCACGACAGCCGATATTGCCAGCATCGCGCCAAGCTGGCCGACCAGGTTCAACGGGCGGGGGATCATGAAGCCGAATCCAATTGTTACGCGGCGAGACTAAGCGGCACTGCTGCAATTGCAATAGCTCGCTTCGTCGATCCCGACGATGACTTGTGGAACCCGATCCTTGTGGCGGTCGATCATGCACAGCGCGCCGCAGCGCCACGAGCACGTCGAAGCCACCCCACCCTGTCCAGCACCTGCTGTGCGGCGAGTCATGATAACTGCCTGTTGATCGGGGACCGGCCCACGTTATCCTGCCGTCGCATGAAACCGAAGCACAGAAGCGCCGGCGCTCGGCTGCGCGTCGTCCTCGGGCCGGGCGTAGCGCTCGGTCCAGGCAAGGCCGATCTCCTGGAAGCGATCGACGCAACCGGCTCGATCTCCGCGGCCGGGCGCCAGCTCAAGATGAGCTATCGGCGCGCCTGGCTGCTGGTCGAGGACCTGAACGGTTCGTTCGAGAGCGCCCTGGTGGCGGCCGACAAGGGAGGCGCCCATGGCGGCGGCGCCCGCCTGACCGAGCTTGGGGCACGGGTGCTGCGCCACTTCCGCAGTATGGAGCGCAAAACGCAAAAGGCCATTTCCGCCGACTTGTCCGCCCTCGCCGCCCTCGCGAAGCCCGCAAGATAGTCCGCCAGCAGTGACCGGCTTGCCGTCCGGCGCACCTTTGCGTTATATCCATTGGAATATAACGAAGGATGGATGCGACGATGTCTCTTATGCTCTCCCGCCGCGCCCTGCTGACGGGCATGGCCGCGGTCCTTGCATTGCCCGGCGCCGCGGTGGCGGCCAATCAACAGGTCACTGTGTTTGCCGCAGCGTCGTTGACCGACGTGCTGAAAGAGGCGGCCGCAAGCTGGCATGGCAAGGATAACCCCGCGGTAGTACTCTCCTTCGGCTCCTCTTCCAACATCGCCAAGCAGATCGAGTCTGGTGCGCCCGCGGACATCTTCGCCTCCGCCGACGAAAAATGGATGAGCTATCTGAACGACAAGAAGCTGATCGCCAGCGAGACCGTGCACCGCCCGATCGGCAATGACCTGGTTCTGATCGCGCCGGCGGATTCCAAATTGTCCATTGCCATCGCCCCCAACTTCGACCTCGCCGGCGCGCTGGCGGGCGGACGCCTTGCGATCGGTGATCCCAAAGGCGTTCCGGCGGGCAAGTATGCTCAGCAGGCTTTGACCAAGCTCGGCGTGTGGAGCGCGGTCGAGTCGCAGACTGCGCCGGCGCAGAATGTGCGCGCTGCCCTCGCGCTGGTACAGCGCGGCGAGGCGCCGCTCGGCATCGTCTATGCGACCGACGCGCGCGGCCTTGCCGACGTGAAGATCGTGGGCACCTTCCCCGAGGACAGCCACGATCCGATCGTATACCCTATGGCTCTCATCGCCGGACACGACCGGCCGGAAGCGAAGGCGTTCTTCGACTTCCTGCTGAGCGCGGAGGGCAAGGCGCTGTTCAAGAGCTACGGGTTCAAGATTCTTGAGTGACGACGGCCGCATTCTGACACTGACGCCGGAGGAATGGACCGCCGTCGCCCTCAGCCTCGAGGTCGCGCTCAAGAGCATCCTGTTCAGTTTGCCGGTCGCCATCCTGGCCGGATGGTGGCTGGGGCGGCGGCGCTTCCTCGGTAAGAGCGTGGTCGATGCATTCGTGCATCTGCCTTTCGTGCTGCCGCCGGTCGTCACCGGCTATGTGCTGCTGCTGCTGTTCGGGGTGAAAGGGCCGCTGGGCAGTCTGCTCAATGACTGGTTCGGCATGCGGCTCGCCTTCACCACTGCGGGCGCAACGCTCGCAACGGCGGTCATGACTTTTCCGCTGATGGTGCGCGCGATCCGGCTTTCCGCCGGGGCGGTCGATCGCGGGCTGGAGGATGCCGCGCGCACCCTGGGCGCGGGGCCGTTCGACCGGTTCTTCTCCATCACCCTGCCCTTGATGGTGCCTGGCATCGCCGCCGCCGCCATGACGGCATTCGCCGCGGCTTTGGGCGAATTCGGCGCGGTCATCACCTTTGCCGCCAGCATTCCGGGCGAGACCCAGACCTTGCCGCTTGCGATCTATGGCGCGCTGCAGAATCCGGGTGGCGAAGAGACCGCGGCTAGGCTCTCCATCGTATCCTTCGTGCTCGCACTCACCGGCCTGTTCGCGTCGGAGCGCATTGCTCACCGTGCGCATGCCTGGCAAGGATAGGGGCGCTTGCTTCGCATCGACATCGCCAAGCAACTCGGCGCTTTCGGACTCGAGGCCAAGTTCGAAGCGGAAGAGCACGGCGCGATTCTCGTGTTCGGCGCATCGGGCGCGGGAAAAAGCTGCCTGCTCGCCGCCATCGCCGGCCTCATCAAGCCCGACAGGGGACGGATCGAGATCGCGGGCGATATTCTGTTCGACGCCGGGCGCGCCATCGATGTGCCGGCCGAAGCGCGCCGCATCGGTTGCGTGTTCCAGGATGCGCGGCTGTTCCCGCATATGAGCGTGCGGACCAATCTCGAATATGGCAGCCGGCGCCGCAAGGAGCATAAGCCGGCGGCAAGCTTCGATGGCGTGGTGGCGCTGCTGGGCATCGGCAACCTGCTGGAACGCCGGCCGCGCACCCTGTCGGGCGGCGAGCGGCAACGCGTCGCGATCGGGCGCGCGTTGCTGTCGAATCCGCGCCTGCTGCTGCTCGATGAGCCGCTGGCTTCGCTCGACGATCCGCGCAAGGCGGAGATCCTGCCGTTCCTGGAGCGGCTTCGTGACGAGCTCGGCATTCCGATGCTCTACGTCACCCACAGCATGGATGAAGTCGCGCGCATGGCCGATCACCTCGTCCTGCTGGATCATGGAAAGGTCGCGGCTGCCGGTCCTGCGGGCGCGCTCTCCGGGCGGCTTGATCTGCCGCTGCTCATCGACCGGCCCGACGTCGGTGCGATCCTGCTGGGAAGCGTCGCGGCGCACGATGACGCGCGCAGCGTGACGTGCGTAACGGTCGGTGCGGCGGAGTTCCTGCTGTCCCACATCGACCTGCCAGCCGGTCATGCGGTTCGCTTGCGCGTGCTGGCACGCGACGTCGCGGTCGCCACCCGGCGGCCGGAGGGCCTCAGCGTGCAGAACGTGCTGCCGTGCCGCCTGAATGCGATCGCCGATCGGCCGAACGGTCGTTGCCTGCTGCAACTCGATCTCGGTGGTGCCGCCTTGCTCGCGCTGCTGACCGCGGATTCGGTGCACCGCCTGCAACTGCAGCCTGGACAAGAGGTATTCGCCCTGGTGAAGTCCGTCGCCTCGAGCGCGTTGGTGTAGGGATTAGCCATATCGAAAGTCGAATCCAAGCTGAAAGAACTCGGCCTCACCCTGCCGCCGCCGATGCAGGTACCAGGCGGGATCGCGCTACCCTTTCCGTGGGTGAATGTGCGCGGCGACCGTGTCCTCGTTTCCGGCCATGGGCCGCAGAATCCGGATGGATCGCTGGCAGGGCCGTTCGGCAAGGTCGGCGCGGAGGTGACGCACGAGCAAGCCTATGATCTCGCGCGCAAGGTCGGCCTTTCCATCCTCGGCAGCCTCAGCCGCGAACTCGGCGATCTTGATCGCATCGCGGGCTGGGCGCGCGTGTTCGGCATGGTGAATGGCACGCCGGACTTTCCACGGCATCCGGCCGTCATCAACGGATTCTCCGATCTGCTCCTGAGCGTATTCGGACCCGAGGTCGGCCGCCACGCGCGCTCCGCAATCGGCGTCGCGGGATTGCCGTTCAACATCGCGGTCGAGATCGAGGCGGAAGTCCTGCTCCGTACATCATGAAAGCGGCGCAGCCGCGCGAGTACATCCGTCGCGCGATCCCGCCGCTTTCCCCGCCTGCGCGGGATCTCTTATGGCTGGACGACGATGTCGTTGCGCACGCCGCGCACGCCTTCGACGCTCCAGGCGATCTGCTCGGCCTTGGTGCGATCCTTCTCGCTCGGGACGAAGCCGCTCAGCTGCACCACATCCTTGAGGGTCTCAACCTTGACCTGGCTTGCCAAAGCCGTGCCGCCTTCGGACGCGAGTTTGGTCTTCACCTTGGTCGAGATCGTCGCTGAATCGACATATTCGCCGGTCGTCTCCTGATGCGAAAAGATGGAGCAGCCCGCTGTCCCGACGCTCAGCAGCATCAAAGGCAGCAGGAACCGGAACTTGCTCATCTGCACGATTGCTCTCCTTGACACGCAACACTCTTCACGACCCGCGCGAGCGGAGCCGCGTCGTCTAGTAAAACCTCTTTGGATTGGATTTGTTCCCGATCCGTCCGCCGCGGCGGTTCAGCGCGGTCCCCAGTAATCGCGCGGTCCATACCAGCGCATGGCGCGCGGAGGCCGCGTCGCTAATGCCTGGCTAGCATGGAAGGCGAGCAACTCGCCCAGCCGTTGCAACCCGACGGGAAGATCATGCGTGCGCTGGACCATGTCGCAGCCCTGCTGCACGTTGCCTTCGATGATCACTGGCCCGCGATCGGTGATGGCGACATCGAAGCCGATCATGATGCGGTCGGGGAACAGGCTCGCGGCCTTCGCCACCATCGCGACGGTCTCCGGCCAGCACGGCAGGCGCGTGGCGGCGATCGCCGCGCCGGTGACTGGATGCACATGATGCAGCACGCAGGGCCGCTTGATCCAATTGTCCCAGGCTGGGCCGACCTCTCCGCTCGCGACATCGACCCGGCAGACCGCGCCGCCCTGGTGGAAATTGTCGACCGACGAGCCGGCTGCCAGCGACATCTTCAGGACCGCGTTCGTGACTTCGAACGCATCGCCTTCGCTCTTGCAGGTGGTGATGCGCAACGAGGTGAGCCCGCCGCCGAAGCGTACTAGGTCGGGATGATTCTTCAGGCACTCCTGAATGAGATAGCGCCCGCGCCGCGCCGCCAGCTCCAGGATGCGTGCGCGCAAGGCGATGGTGTCCAGCCGCCGCCCGCCCGGCCCCTCATACCCGCCATCGCGATAGATCCATTTCTCGCAGCCGCGGCCGCCTTTGCCTTTCGCCGGCTTGATGAAGAGGTCGTGCGGCGGCAGGCCTTCGCCGTGATAGGCCTCCGCCGCGAAGCTGCCATCCTTGTTTGCAACCTGGTAGATGAGGGGACTCGCCACCAGCGCCTTTTCGCAGTTGTGGAAGAATCGCAGCTTGTCCTTTAGCCATTCCTTGGTGCTCCGCCGCATCGTGACGCGGGTATGGAAGTGCACGAGGTTGTGGAAGCCGCCCTTGAGCTCATAGCGCAGGATATAGTGCCGCGCATTGGCCATGCGCTCGGGCCGGAACAAGTCGAACACATAATACTTGTCCGGCGGGATCGAATGGCGGAAGGCGAGCCAGAGCTGCTCCAGGATCTGGCGCCAGACCGGCTTGCCGGTTGCGCGCGCGACGACCGGGCCGATCCGGCGCGTGAACATCCACAGCATGACCACGAAGTTCATCGGCCACAGCACGCACAGGGCGGCCATCAGCGCCAAGTGCCGCGGCCCCATGCTGCGCCAGGCGAAGCGCGCATAGGCGGCGTGGATCCGGTCGGACGCGGATTGCGGTGTCCCCAAGGGTGCCCAGATCAAACGGTAGGGCGAACAATAAGGCAGTCGGGTTTGGGCCATGCTGGACAGCAGCCTTAGCGAGCAATCTCCGCGCCGTAAAGCCATATCGGACGTTGTGTCGCACGGCGGCGGGCGGTAGACGGGCCGCGCCATGGACGATAAGGTCGGCCCCCCAGCCAGACGAGGTGCGACGCGTGACCAAGACCCTGAAAGCCCGGCTGAAGGCCGGCGAAAAGCTGCTCGGCTCCTGGACCATGAGCGATTCGGCCGATAGCGCCGAGGTGATGGCGCTCGCCGGCCTCGATTTCGTGCTGATGGATCACGAGCATGGCCAGGCCAGCATCACCGACGCCATCGCGCAGCTGCGCGCAGTCCAGGGCACCCAATGCGCGGGCCTGCTGCGCGCGCCGTGGAACGACATGGTGTTCATCAAGCGCGTACTCGACGCCGGCATTCACGGCATCATGGTGCCGCAGGTCAACACGCCGGAAGAGGCGCGCGCCGCAGTCGCCGCCTGCCGCTATCCGCCGCTCGGCATCCGCGGCGCGGCCGGCGGCACGCGCGCGGCGTCCTATGGCCTCGACATGGGCTATTACGAGCGCGCGGCGGACGAGCTCATCATCATCGTGCAGATCGAGACGCCCCAGGCGGTGGAGAATGCGGCTGGGATCGCGGCGGTCGACGGCGTCGACGTGGTGTTCATCGGCCCGCGCGACATGTCGGCCGCCATCGGCAAGCTCAACAAGATGGACGACCCGGAGCTGCGCACCCTGATCACGAAGGTGGAGCAGGCGACGCTGGCATCCGGCAAGGCGCTCGGCACCGTCGCGCCGACCGGCACCCTCGCCAAGCAGCTGTTCGAACGCGGCTACGGCTTCATTATCTCCGGCAGCGATGTCATTCACTTGCGCACAGGGGTGACGCAGATGATGAAGGATGCGGGGCGGTAGGGACGTCGCTCCGCTCCGCGTCCCGTCTCCACCGTCACCCCGGCCAAGCGCAGCGCCAGCCGGGGTCCATCATGCAATCGCACGAGCGGTGGATGAATGGATCCCGGCTCAAGGCCGGGATGACGTGACGAGAAGGGTCGATCATCGAGCGACCTTGCCCTTTCACCTCTCAAACACCTCGTAGTGCCGGCAGTTCGGCTCGTATTCCAGCAGATAGTCCTTGTCGAAATCGTCGTAGCGCGCCTTCTCGACGTCGTCGCCGGCGAACGCCTTGATGGCCTCGAGCGACTCCCAGAACGTCAGCATGTCGAAATGCGCGACGTCGCCTTCGACGCGCAGCAGCGCGTAGGCGGCAAGATTGCCGGGCACCGCCTTGTAGCGCGGGATGGCGAAGGTCCGCATGTACTTGAGATAGGCGTCGCTCTTCGCGGCCGGAACCCGTCCGTGCCAGATGCGTGCGATCATGATCGTGTCCTTGTAGGTCGACGCTCTCGCCCGCAACTCCACCGCAACGCAACGCGATTTGCAAGCGCCTCTAGATCATCTGGAGCGCACCGGTCCTGCGGTAGCGCTGAAAGGCCTTGAGCGTGCGCGCACTGTTTGGCATCAGATTCTTAGGCAGTTCGTCCAAGGCAAACCAGCCGAGCTCCAGCGTCTCGCTCGGATCGAATCTCGGTTCGCCGCGGGGCTTCTTCGCGTGAAACATGATCGAAACGGTCTGGGTCCGGTCGCCATTGGGAAACCGAATGGTTTCATGGCGCGGATCGGATGCGATCCCGAACACCTGCGGCCGCATGATCTTAAGTCCCGTCTCCTCGAACACTTCGCGGATTGCCGTGTCCGTGCTGCTGTCGCCAATCTCCTGATGCCCGCCGGGCAATCCCCATTTGCGAAAATCCTTGCGCAGCTCCAGCAGCACCCGACCCAGGCGGTCATGCACGACGATGCGTGCCCCGGGAATGAGGATCAACCGCGTCCCGACCAGCTTCCGCAATTTGCCTAGGTAAGAGTCCGCGAAGCTCATCCCTACTCCGCCGCCACCGGCGTGCGCATGGTGACGAACTCCTCCGCCGCCGTGGGGTGGATGGCGATGGTCTGGTCGATCTGCTGCTTGGTGGCTTTCAGTTTCACGGCGATGGCAAGGGTCTGGATGATCTCCGGCGCGTCGAGCCCGACCATGTGAGCACCGATGACCGCCTGGCTCTTGCGGTCCACCACCAGCTTCATCAGCGTGCGCTCGGAGCGCCCGGTCATGGTGTGCTTCATGGGACGGAAGCTTTCGCGGTAGATATCGACTTCGCCGTATTTGGCGCGCGCCCGCTCTTCGCTGAGGCCCACGCTGCCGACCGGCGGCTGGGTGAAGACGGCC
Organism: Dongiaceae bacterium; assembly: GCA_035695765.1. Classification (GTDB taxonomy): domain Bacteria; phylum Pseudomonadota; class Alphaproteobacteria; order Dongiales; family Dongiaceae; genus Dongia_A. The sequence continues at coordinate 13,951 of DASRRI010000019.1, read as the reverse complement.
GAGGGGAAATCGGCGTGATCCACCATCCACGGTTTCTTGCCGAACACGCTGTCGGCAAAGGCGTGGCCCTCGCGGATCGCGACCGGCGTCAGATTGACCCGGTTGGTGCAGTCGCCGACCGCGTAGATGCTTGGCACGCTGCTCCTGGACCAGCCATCGACCTTGATCGCGCCGACATCGTCCAGCCTGACGCCGGCTTTCTCCAGCCCCATGTTGCGGGTGAGCGGGCGGCGGCCGGTCGCATAGAGCACCTGGTCGCAATCGATCGCAGTGCCATCGCTCAAGGTGACGCTGAACGCGCCCGCTACCTTGTCGATCCGCGCAACCTGCGTGCGGCAACGAACCGTGATGCCCTTCTTCACCAGTTCATCCTGCAGGAAGTTGCGCACGTCGTGGTCGAAGCCGCGCAGCACCTGCTCGCCGCGATAGAGCACGGTGGTCTTGGAGCCGAGGCCGTTGAAGATGCCGGCGAACTCGAGGGCGATATAGCCGCCGCCCACCACCACCACGCGCTCCGGCAGCTTCTCCAAGTGGAAGCATTCGTTGGATGAAATCGCATGCTCGATGCCCGGCAGCTTCGGCATCTCAGGCCACGATCCGGTGGCGATGAGAATGGTCTCCGCCGTCACCTCCTTGCCGCCGATCGCGATCGTGTTGCGGTCGATCAACTCGGCGCGCTCTTCGATCAGCTCCGCGCCCGCCTTCGCCAAGGTCGATTTGTAGGCAAGGTTGAGGCGGTCGATCTCCTTGTCCTTGTTGGCGATCAGGCGCACCCAATCGAAGCTGGGCCTGGCGCCCGACCAGCCGTAGCCTTCGGCATCCTCGAAATCCTCGCCAAAGTGCGAGGCATAGACCAGCAGCTTCTTCGGCACACAACCGCGGATGACGCAAGTGCCACCCACGCGGCTTTCCTCGGCGACTGCGACCTTAGCGCCGTGGCCGGCCGCGATGCGCGCGGCACGCACGCCGGCCGAGCCGGCACCGATGACGAAAAGATCGTAGTTAAAGGCCATATTGTCTGCCCGGATATTAAATTCGTCGTTCGTGCCGCAGTGTATTGGCCGCTTTGCTGCGCCGCAACGCGACCTCGCAAGAGACTTGACGGCTGATCGTAACTTATTATGTTACAGATGCTGCGTCACCATCCGCGACGGCGCGAATATTCGGCGGCCGGCGCATTCAATCCACTGGAGCAAAGACGATGAAGCTCTTCTATTCACCGGGTGCCTGTTCGCATGCACCGCATATCCTGCTGCGCGAAGCCGGCCTCGATTTCACCATCGAGAAGGTCGACCTCGCTGAAAAGAGAACCGAGACTGGCGCCGACTTCAAGAAGATCAGCCCGCATGGCTATGTGCCGGCGCTGCAGCTCAAGGATGGGACAGTTCTGACCGAAGGGCCGGCGATCGACCAGTACATCGCTGATCTGGTTCCGGGGAAGAAGCTGGCGCCTGCCGCCGGCACGCCGGAGCGATACAAGCTGCAATCCTGGCTGAACTTCATCTCCACCGAACTGCACAAGCAGTTCACGCCCTTGTTCAACAAGGCGGTGCCGGAAGAATACAAGATGATGGTGAAGGAGAAGATGTTCACGCGCTTCGACGTCATCAACGAGCATCTGTCGAAGAACACCTACATCCTCGGCGAAACTTTCACTGCGCCCGACGCCTATCTCTACACCGTGCTGAACTGGGCGAAATATTTCGCCATCGACTTCGCGAAATGGCCGGCGATCAAGTCGTTCATGGAACGGGTCGCCGCGCGCCCGTCGGCGCAAGCCGCGGCCAAGGCGGAAGGCCTGGCTGCCTAAGCCAACCAGCCGACAGGGCCGCTCCCCCGTGGTCCTCCGGTGAAAGCCCAGCGCCGTGCGGCGCTGGGTTTCTTTTTTCCATCGTGACGTTCCGGGTTATTTGAGCTGATACTTGAAATCGTACTCGGTGCCCTTGTCGTTGCGGGCATGCAGCATCATCTGGCCGCGCGCGCCAACGTAGTTGCCGGTGCCACCGGTGACCGCCAGGACCGAATCGCCCTTGTCATTGAACGGCCCCTCGACGGTGATCTGCCCCTTCTCCAGGATCAGTGTCCAGAAGCATTCCCAGGTCTCGCCGACGACCACGCGGATGCACCAGCCCTGGTCGCTGCCGACCTTGGCCTTGTTCTTCGCATCGTAGATCTCGTTGGCGAACGTGAGGACATCGCCCGCGCTGTCGCCCGAAGCGCCGAGGTCGGTGACAGTGTCGGTGGTCGCCCGCTCGACCAGGTCCAGCTTTGACGAAGCGGCTTGGGCAGTGAGCGGAGCCAGGGCGAACAGAACCGCCAGGCCAGTCCGTCGTAGCACGCGCAGTGACGTCATCGTTCCCTCCTGTTTTTCACCCGAGATTGCCGGCATGGATCGGCACAATGCGCGGTCGCGATCCGACCGCGAAGCGAGAGCGGCCGTCTTCGGGCTTTTGCGCCACCCTTCATTGCGACTGCACCCACACATGGATGTCTAGCACGGCGAGACGGGCGAAACATAGGAAACGTGGCAAAGCTGCCGATCGGCACGGCGATAGGACCGGTGAAGCAGCGGCCATGCGCTCTTCCTTGCGTGCGTTCACGTTGCGGCGAGCGTGGTCATCCAAAGCTTTCCTCCTTGCGAAGGCCGCTCGGGCGCTTCTAATCTGGCCCGTGTACCCGCGGATCATGAGAAATCTGACCTGCCTCCTCATCCTGCTCGCGCTGGCCGCCGGCGGGCAGGTTCCCTTTGTTGCGTCGCTGCCCACGGATTCCGCGGAGCGGTCGGCCTATGCGCAAATGCCCGACATGGGCTGCAAGGCATGCGGCGGCGATGTCACGCGTGCGACCTGCGAGATCCAATGCGTGGCATTGCCGGCGATCGAGGCCGGCAGGATCGATCTCGATGAGACGCCGACGCGCGTCGCCTGGGTGATGCGATCCGAATCCGGCCGGACGCACTCCATCGCTCCGGACACCTCGCCTCCCCGTCTCTGACGCCGCCTCCTGAGCCGGCATCCAATGCCCACGCGGGGTGCCGGGCGTTTTCGCTCATCCCGATTTCTTTGGAGAGGAGAGGCTCTCATGACCTCATCGTCGCGCTTGCTGCTCATCGTCGCTCTGCTGCTGGCCAGCGCCCCGGCGGTCCGCGCCGAAAGCATCGACCCGGACATCGTCAAGCGCTTCGAGTTCCTGAGCCAGCACGGCAATTCATCCTGCCCGCGCGCGTTCCGGGATTCGATTTCCGGCATGCCGGCGTCGGCGCGTCTGCAAGGCTCGTGCTGCAGCGAGATGAATCTGCATCGCTACAGCGAGCAGATCGAAGGGCTGAAGCAATACAGCCAAGTCCCGGAAATTCCACCCGATCCATACGATGTCGAGGTCGGGTTGGCGCAGAAACTCATGGCCGCGTACCAGCAGCCGCTCAACGCCAACGAACAGCGGAACTACAAGGTTGCGATGGCAACATCGGAGGAGAAAGGCCCCTGCTGCTGCCAATGCTGGCGGTGGGAGGTGTTTGGCGGCCTCGGCAAGCTGCTGATCCACGAACGCGGATTCACGGGCCAACAGGTGGCGCAGGTCTGGAATCTGTCCGATGGCTGCGGCGGCGACGCGCATCTGCACAACTGAGGACGAGCTCATGACCAGAATGACATCCATCGTCGCCGCGCTGGCGTTCGCGGCGATTTCTCTGGCCACTCCCGCCGCAGCGGACTCCATCACGCTCTCGGATCTCGAAAAGCAGACGCATTATCACGGGTTGGCCGTCGATCCGGCCGATCCGTCGCGGCTCTATCTGGCGATCCACCACGGCTTCTACCGGGTCGGCGCCGACGGAATGGCGACGAGACTTTCCCAAATGCAGGACTTCATGGGATTCACACAGCACCCGACCGACCCGTCCATTCTCTATGCCAGCGGCCATCCCAGCAGCGGCCGCAATCTCGGCTTCCTCATGTCCGCCGACGGCGGCGCGAGCTGGACGCAGATCTCGCAGGGTCTGGATGGGCCGGTCGATTTCCATCAGATGGATGTCAGTCCGGCCGATCCGCGCGTGATCTACGGAGTCTATGGCGGCCTTCAGATCAGCAGGGACGGCGGCAAGAGCTGGACCATGGCAGGGTCGGTGCCGCAGGGGCTGGTCGCGCTCGCCGCCTCCGCACGATCGGCCGACCGCCTTTATGCCGCGACCCAGAATGGCCTGCTCTACAGCGAGGATGCCGGCGTCACCTGGCAGGCTCCTGCCTTCAAGGGCGAGGTGGTGACCATGGTTGCGACCGGGGCAGACGATGCGCTGTATGCCTACGTCGTCGGCCGCGGCCTGATGAGCGCCAGGGAAAATCGACCCGACACCTGGTCCAGTCTGTCGGCCGACCCGCGCATCCAGCTGCATCTCGCCATCGATGGCCGGCATCCGGAGCGCATGTTCGCCATCGCGCACAAGGCCGGCATCATCCAAAGCGACGATGGCGGGAACAACTGGCGGAGCTTCGGCCGGCCATGATCCGTCGGCAGAAGGCGGCAGCAGTCGCAGCCGCGGCGATCGCAATCGGCGCCGGCGCATATTGGTGGTGGATCGGGAGGGCACCACGTATCGATGCCGGCGATCCTCAGGTGGTCGCTGCGGGTGCAGCCATCTATCAGGCGCAATGCGCGCGCTGCCATGGTGCCGAGCTTGAAGGCCAGCCGGATTGGCGCAGTCCGTTGGCGAACGGCCGGCTGCCGGCGCCGCCACATGATGAAAGCGGCCACACCTGGCACCATCCCGACGACGTGCTCGTGAAGATCGTGAAGGAAGGACCGGATTTCTACGCGACGCTCGGGGTGCAGACCGACATGCCGAGCTTCGGAAGCACGCTGTCCGATCAGGATATCGCCGCCGTCGTCTCCTTTATCAAGAGCCGCTGGCCGCCGGCAATCCAGGCGCGGCAGGCCAGGACGAATGGTCAATAGAACCGCACGTGTCGGCCAGGCCCGGCGCCGCGCTGCGCCGGCTTTCTCTTGATCCCCGCGCGCGGGAACCCAATCTTCCTGACATCATTCCGTTACAAAGCCGCCGGAGACTCGTGATGATGATCGACCGCGTGCTCAATTTCCTGACCGGCCGCGAGGCACCCGTTCCGGCGGTCGGCCCGGACGAGCTCGAGCTCGCGGTCGCGGCCCTGCTGATCGAAGCCGGCCGCATGGATGACCGGTTCGACGAAGCCGAGCGCGCGACCATCGAGCGCGTCCTCGTGGAGAAGTTCGATCTTTCCTCCGATGCGGTACGCGAGCTCATGGAAGCGGCCCAGACGGCGGTGCAGCGCTCGACGCAGTTCTTCCCCTTCACCCAACAGATCGTCAAGCGCATCAGCCCGGAGGACCGCGCGCATATCCTGGAGATGATGTGGGAAGTGGCCTACGCCGACGGCGTGCTCGACCCGCAGGAAGACGCGCTGCTGCGCCGCATCGCCGGCCTCATCCACGTCTCCGACCAGGACCGCGGCCTCGCCCGCCAACGCGCGCTGGAAAAACTGAAGGCGCGCGGGCCCTGGGGTCAGTAGGGCACGAACGGTCCATCCTCTCTACCGTCGCCCCGGCCAAGCCCTCGGGTCCGCGCTTTGCGCGGCCCAAGGACAGGCTCCGCGCGAGCCGGGGTCTATCCATCAGGAGCACGTGCGGCGGAAGCTTAAGGCCGGGATGACGGTAGTGAAGGAGCGACATCGCGAGACACTACAAGATCCGGCAATGCTTCGGGTCGATACGCAGCTCGACATCTTGGCCTACCGTCAGCGGCTTATCCTTGAGGCTGGCAAGACCGAGCACCTTGGTGCCGTCGGATAGCGCAATCTGATAGCGCGCGAGAGCGCCGAGATAATCGACGTCGGCGACGGTGCCGGGCAACCCGCCCTGCCCCGGCGGCAGCAGGTCGATCTTTTCCGCGCGCACCACCACCGTGACGCTCTCGCCGATCTCGACGCGCCGCTCGGTCGTCGCGTTCAGCACGTGGGTTCCAAGCCCCACCTGGGCCTGGCCGTCGACGGCGGAGCGCACCTGGCCGGTGATGAAATTGGCGTTGCCGAGGAAATTGGCGACGAACGCGCTGTGCGGATGCTCGTAGACGTCGCGCGGCGCGCCTATCTGCTCGATCCTGCCCTTGTTCATCACCACCACGCGGTCCGACATCGCGAGCGCCTCGCCCTGATCGTGGGTCACGAACACGGTCGCGATGCCGATGCGGCGCTGGATGTTCTTGATCTCCACCCGCATCTCCTCGCGCAAATTGGCATCAAGGGCGGATAGCGGCTCGTCGAGCAGCAACACGTCCGGCTCGATCACCAGGGCGCGGGCGAGCGCGATGCGCTGTTGCTGGCCGCCGGACAGCTGCGTCGGATAGCGATCCTCCACACCCGGCAGGCGCACCATGTCGAGCGCGCGCGCGACCCGCTTCGCGATCTCGCCCGGTGCGACGTTGCGATACTTGAGCCCGAACCCGACATTGGCCGCGACATTCTTGTGCGGGAACAAGGCATAGTTCTGGAACACGATGCCGAGGTTGCGCCTGTGGATCGGCAGCTCGTTGATGCGCTGGCCCTTGATGCGGATCTCGCCCGCACTCGGGCTCTCCAGCCCCGCGATCATGCGCAAGGTCGTGGTCTTGCCACAACCGGAGGGGCCGAGCAGCGTGACGAACGCGCCGGCCGGCACGTCGAGGTCGATATCGTCCACGGCGATGACAGAGTGGCCAAAGCGCTTGGTCACCTTGCTGAGTTCAACGGCATTCATTGTGATGATGGCTCTCGAAATCCTTGATGTGGGGCCGGCAGCGACTCCCCTTCGCTGCCGGCCCCTCCCGTCACGCTCTCAACTTCCCCGAGGCGCGCCGAACTAGGCACCCTTCGAGATACGGTCCCATTCTTTCTTGAAGGCGTCCTGGTTCTCCGTCCAGTACGCCGCTTTTTCCCAGACGAAGTTCTCGAACTTGCCGGTCGGATCGAAGCCGGGCAGCTTCTTCACCTTGTCGGTCATCTCGACCTTGTTGGGGTCGAGCGAAGTCGGATAGTTCTGCCCCTCGGCGATGGCGATCGCGACCTTCGGCTCGATACAGAAATTGAGCAGCTGCTCGCATTCCGGCATCGGGCTGCCGGCTAGCACCATCAGGCCTTCTAGCCAGGCAAAACCTGAATCCTTGGTATCGATCCAGCCGATGTCGCTGCCGTTCTGCTGGAGATAGGCGACGCGGCCGGACCAGCCGTCGCTGATGATGATCTCCTCCTTGCTCATGAGGTCGATGAATTCCTGGCCCGAGCCCCAGTATTTCACGACCAGGTCGCGCTGCTTGCGGCAGGCGTCCCACATCGCCTTGGTGTCGGTGGCCCCTTGCGGATCCTGGCCGAGATAGAGACAGGCCATCCAGGCGCGGGTCTGGAACCCGTCATAGAGCGCCATCTTGCCCTTGTATTTCTCGTCCCACAGAATCTTGGCACCCTGCTTCGCCTCGTCATCGGAAATGTATTTCCGGTTATAGGCGATGCCGGTGGTGCCATAGTCGAAAGGCACAGCGGAGAGCTTGCCGCCAGTCTCGTTCTTGAAGGCCTCCAGCGTCTTCGGCAGCACGTTGGCGAGGTTCGGGATGTTCGCCTCGTTGATGAACGCGCCGAAGCCGGCCTTGTTGAAGCGGGCATAGTCGTAGACGCCGCTCACCAGGAAGATGTTGTATTCGCCGGGCTGCGCGGCCTTCACCTGGGTCAGGAATTCGTCGGTATCGCCGAACTCACCTTCGACCACCTTGATGCCGGTCTTCTCCGTGAATGGCGGGAAGGCGAAATTGTGGAACGCCTCCGATACGATGCCGCCCCAGCCGTCGAAGCGCACTTGCGTCACCGCATCCGCCAATGCCTGGCGGCTCAGCTTGCCGAACGGGCCGCCGACCACACCAACCGCCGCGGCCGCGACCGTCAGTAGGCGCATCAGGTCGCGGCGGCTGACGTCGCCATTGCCGAACGCCTCCAGCAGGCGTTCGTATTTCTTATCATTACCGAACTTCATAGTTCCCATCCTCCCGATCTCCGCCCAGGAACATCCCGGACGCTTTATCTGCCGCGGCTGAAGCGGCGGATCACATATCCGCCGATCAGCGGCAGCAAAATCGTCAGAACGATCATCACCGAGCCGAGCGCATTGATCTCCGGCGAGATCGAGGTGCGCAGCATGGCGAAGATCTTGGTCGGCACCGTCTCGATGCCGGGCTTTTTCCAGAACAGGGTGGCCGTGATGTTGTCGAACGAGATCGCGACCGCGAACAGGAACCCGCCCAGGATGGCGGGCGAGATCAGCGGCAGCGTCACTTCGCGAAAGGTCTGCAGGCGGTTGGCGCCGAGGCTCAAGGCCGCCTCCTCGAAATTCTGCCGGAGGCCGATCAGGCGCGCCTGCACCACCAGCACCACGAACGGCAGCGCCAGGACCGTGTGGCCAAGCACCAGCATGCCGAAGCTGCGATAAACGCCCAGCAGCTTCAGGAACATCAGCAGCGCAACCCCCAGCACGACCTCCGGCACCAGCAGCGGCAGGGAAATCAGCGTGCTGACGGCGTTCTTGCCCCTGAACTGGTAGCGCACAAGGGCGATCGCAGCCATCACGCCAAGGACAGTTGCGAGCACGGAACAGCCGATCGCGAGGACGATCGAGGTGCGAAAGGCTTCCAGGATCGATCCATTGGCAAACAGCTTGCCGTACCATTGCAGGCTGACGCCCTCCATCGGGAAGGCGCCGCTGCGCGAGGCATTGAAGGAGAGCAGCATCACCACGACGATGGGAGCGAACTGGAAAATGTAGACGCCGACCGAGAACAGGCCGAGCAGCCACAAGGCCGAGCGCGATTCGAGCGTCGCGCTCATCGCGCGAAACTCTGATAGATGTCGCTGAGGCTCATGAAACGGTTATAGACCGCCACCAGCAGCCCCAAGGACAACAGCAGGATCACCGACAAGACGGAGCCGGTCGGCCAGTCGAGTTGCGAGATGATTGCCTCGTAGATGAGGTCTGGGAAGAACAAGGTATCCGGCCCGCCCAGCAGGCGCGGCGTAACGTAGGAGCCGGCTGCCAGCACGAAGCACAGCATGCAGCCGGCGCCGAGGCCGGGCAGTGACAAGGGCAAGGTCACTTCGCGGAAAGTCTGCCAGGGCGAGCAGCCCAAGGTGCGTGCCGAGGCTTCGAGGTTGCGGTCGATGCCGTCGAGGCTGACATAGACGTTGATGATCATGTAGGGGACGAGGAAATAGACCAGCCCCATGACCACCGAGAAATCGTTGTAGAGCATCTTCAGCGGCTCATCGATCAGCCCGAGCGACACCAGCACGGTGTTCACCGCGCCGGTCTTTCCCAGCACGCTGATCCAGGCCATGGTCCGGATGATGTAGGAGATCCAGAACGGCAGGAACAACAGGAACAGCAGCAGCGCCTTGTTGGCAAACCGGATGCGAGCGAGGAAATACGCGGCCGGGTAGCCGATCAGCGCACAAGCGATGGTCGTGATCAGCGACATCTTGAAGGTGCTGTAGAGACCGAGCCAGTAGTAATAGTCGGTCGCCACCGTGGTCCAGTTGCCGAACTGGAACGCCGGGACATCCAGCCCATCGGCGGTGCGGAGCCAGAATGAATAGATCACGACAAAGAATATCGGCGCGACCAGGAACAGCGCCAGCGACATCAGCGCCGGCGACAGCAAGGCATAAGCCCGAGCGTTCTGTTGTTCCAATCTTTCCGCCCCAGTCCCGCTCCACGGGCCGATCCGGCTTGCGCTCTTAGCGGCGCTGCGATGCGCAGGATCGGCATTCCGCGAGATGCGAGACGGCAGCCTAGCACGCTTGCCGTCGCACGCAAGCTGGGCTTAATTGGTTTCGCAATGGTCCCGCATGAGAAAAGAGAAACCATGATCCCCTTCGCGCGCATGCATGGCAGCGGCAACGACTTCGTCGTGGTCGACGATCGGGCCGGTCGTCTGCGAAGGCATCGGCAGACCTTGGCGCAGGCCTTGTGCGATCGCCGTCGCGGCCTCGGCGGAGACGGGCTCGTCCTGCTCTCGAGCGGGACCGACGGTCATGTGGTGATGAGCTACGTCAATGCCGACGGCAACGATGGCGAGATGTGCGGCAACGGTGCGGGTTGCGCCGTGCGGCGGGCGTGGGAGCTTGGTTTCTTCAGCGGATCGGAAACCGTGCTGGATACAGACGCCGGCGCAATCGGCGCAACATTGGATGGCTTTCGCGTCACCATGACCATGACCGATCCGCGGGACGAACGATTGAACCTCTCCATCCCGACCAGCGAAGGCACGTTGCTCGGCCACTCCATCGATACCGGTGTGCCGCACGTGGTCTTGTTCGTCGACGATGTGGCCCAAGCGAATCTGGCTGAGTTGGGGCCAGAGATTCGCCACCACGCGCTCTTTCCGCGCGGCTGCAACGTGAACTGGGCATCCAAGGTCGACGAGAATTCGTTCCGCATGCGCACCTATGAACGCGGCGTGGAGGCGGAGACTTTATCCTGCGGCACAGGCGCAACCGCCATCGCGCTCATCGCTTGCCGCCTCGGCCTCGCCCGGCCGCCGGTGAAAATCCGCGCCAGTGGTGGCGGCACGCTCAATATCGAGTTCGACGAATCGCCGGCAGGACCCCTGCGGAATGTCCGAACCACCGTCGAAGTGGAGCGCATCGCCGAAGGCGCTATCGACGATGACTGGCTCGCCCGCCGTGGTTTCACATTCTAGCGGTCTCCGTTAGCGCTGGCCGATCGAGGGTTCTTCGCGGTCGTCGGCAACGATCTCGATGCGCGTCGCCTGGCGCCAGCGCAGGTACAACAGCACCGAGATCGCGACGACCTCGGCGGCGGGCCAGGCGATGGCAAAGGGATTGGTGACTGCGAACGGCATAACCGCCGGCAGGAACTTCATCAGCCCCGCGCCGATCAGCAGCATGGGCAGCGGCCCATAGGCGATCGCCAGCACGACCAGCCCGGACAGATCGGCGCGATTGCGCACCGTGCCGAAATTCAGCCACAGCAGGAAGAACATGTCGCGCAGCACGAACAGCAGCAGCGCCACGATATTGTATGCGATAGAGCTGAGCGCCATCCAGTTGGCGTCGCGCTGCAAGGTGAACCACCAGGAATCCTGCCAGGTCAGCTGCCCGCCCATCGCGATCGACCAGATGGTGCCCGCGCCAGCGATGGCGGCGAAGATGTAGGAGATCAGCCACCAGGGCATGAATTCGAGCGCCCGCCACCATTGCAGCGCCTTGAAGCGCGCGAGGCCCCAGCGGTAGCGCACCGGATCCTTCACTTCGCCGAAGAAGGCCGCGTACGTCAGAACCAGGCCGCTGACGCAAGCGATGGCGAGGCGCGAACTCAACGCCTCGATCTCCCACTTCACGAAGCCGGCGGCGTAGGCCATGCCGAACAAGGTGAAGAGCGTCCATACCCACGGCCGGTTGACATAGAGCAGTTCCGCGCGCATCAGCCGCCATGCGGCAAGCAGCGCCCAGGCGGTGAAGACTCCTGCCGACGCCAGATAGAACCGATAGGAGTCATAGTCCTGGTCGTACCAGCGGATGATGCCGACGCCCGCGGACCACGGATTGGCGGAATAATCCCAACCTACGGCGAGCCCGAATGCAAGCAGCCCTGCGATCTGCGCCAAGGTCACGGTCAGGCGGCGGCGGAACTGGACCTTGCGCAAGAGCAGCAGCGCCACCGTCAACGAGGTCGCCTGGCCCAAGACAGCACCAAGCAGCAGGGTCGCGACCTGCTGCCAAAGCGGCACGCGCATCTCACCAATCGGCGCCTGCATCCCGTACCAGACCATCACGCCCAGGCAGATCAGCGCGCAGTACCACGGGAATACCGCGCCGCCCGCCAGCTTGCCCCATACCATGGACCAGGCGGACGTGCCGGACATGCGCTGGCTTTCCCAGGTCCCACCGCCCACCTCTTCCGCAAGCGCGTCGGCAACCCGCCGCGTGCTCCAGAAGGCTAGCAGCAGCACGAAGCCCCAGCGCGCGAACTCCGCCATATGACCGGGCGCAGGCGCGACCGCTTGCACCAGCGCCGCAACCAGGATGCCGAACAGGACCGGCGCCGCGAGCACGCGGCCCCAGCTCAGCTGGAGCCACAGATTGCGTTGGAATTCGGCGCTGAACCACATGGCCTACGCTCCTCGCCCAATCTTGGGCAGGGAGCGCGCTGCCTCGGCCGCGCGCACTTGCTCGAGATAGGCTTCCTGCAAGCCCTGCTCATCCACCGCGAACTCGATGACATGCAGATCAGCCGCCATCAGATGCTTGAGCAGCGTGTGGCGCGAGACAGCGCTCGCCGGATATTCGAAGGTGCAGGTCGAGCCCATCAGCGTGATCTCCGTCACGCCGCCTTCGTGGCTCAGCACGTCGACCAGCCGGTGCTCGCCGCCCGCGACCTCCACGCGGATGCGCACCCGCTGCTTGGACAAAGGGTCGAGCGCGCGGTGATGTAGGATGCGCCCCTCGCGGATCACCAGCATGTGGGTCGAGTAATCCTCGAGCTCCGCCAGGATGTGGGAGGAGACGATGATGGTCATGCCCTTGTCCCGCAGCGCTCGCAGGACAGCGGAAAGTCCCATCCTGGCCTCTGGGTCGAGGCCGGCCGCCGGCTCATCCAGCAGCAGCAGGGCCGGCTCATGGATGATGGCCTGGGCGATGGCAAGGCGCTGGCGCAACCCGCGCGACAGAGCTCCCGCTTTGTCGCCCAGCCGGTCCAGGATCTCCATACGCTCCGCTGCCAGGTGCACGCGGCCTGCCCGCTCGCCGCGCGCAACGCCGAGGGCCGCGGCGCGATAGGCCAGGCACTGGCGCACCGTCAGCTCGTCATAGAGCCCATAGAAATCCGGCAGGAAGCCCATGCGCTGATGCGCCAGGCGCGGCGTGTCATGGACATTGAGGCCGTCCAGCGTCACCTCGCCCGCAAATGGCCGATCGAGAGCGGCAAGGCAGCGCAGCAAGGTGGACTTGCCGGCCCCGTTCGGACCGACCAGCGCGGTGATCGACTTGGCCTCAACAGAAAAAGAGACATCGTCCAGCGCGCGATGTCCCGGGTAGTCAAACACCAGATGGCGGACCGACAGCATGGGCTCGATTCGTCCCTGAGGACTCGGGTCGGGTCAAGCCCTCCCCTGCGCTGGAACCTCGGAAGTATGCGTTAAGTCACAGACTTAGGCCAGGACGCTCAGGAGAAAGGTCACTCTACCCCATGGCGTCGGCAAGGGTGGTGCGGACGCCAAGGCCAAGCAGTGACACGTCGCTGCCGGGGATGATGAACCGGTAGCCGCGAGCGGCCATCTCCTTCGCCACCTTGCCGGAGGTAGCGGTGCTGCCCAGCAGCTTGCCGCCGGCCAGGATGGCGCCCGCGGCGCGGTCGATCTGGCCGCGCACCACGGGGTCATCGAACTGGTTCAGCTTGCCCAGCGTCGCAGAAAGGTCGCGCGGGCCGATGAAGATGACGTCGATCCCCTCGACCGCCGCCATCTCCGGAATCGCATCGATCGCCCTGGTGTTCTCGACCTGGACCACGACCAGCAGGTTCTCGAAGCTTGTCTCGTAATAGCCGGGATTGAACCCATAGTTCATCGCCCGCATGCCGCCGAAGGCGCCGCGGATGCCGGCTGGCGCATAGCGGCAGGCATCGACCACGCGGCGTGCCTCCTCCGCACTGTTGACGCTGGGCACCATGATGCCGCCGACGCCGGCGTCGAGCACACGCTTGATATAGATGTGATCGTTGGACGGCACGCGCAGGACACCGACGCAGCCGCTGCCCTTGATGGCGCGCAGCTGACCGATCGCCTGATCAATGCTGCCCTGCCCGTGCTCATGATCCAGCAGCAGGAAATCCATGCCGGCATAGCCCAGGATCTCCGCCATGTCGGCAGAGGGGCTGAGCATCCAGGCAC
>DASRRI010000018.1:0-62218 GCA_035695765.1 Dongiaceae bacterium | reverse complement strand
TTCCGACTTGAATCAGGCGGACGGACTGCATCCCAATGGCAATGGTGTGGCGGTGATGGTGCGCAATCTGCTGCCCTATGTGACGCAAGCGATGGACAAGCTGGGGAAGGCGTCATGACGCGCTTCCGCGCGGGACACGCGGCCGGCGCCGATTGGCGCGAAGCAGTGGATGCGTGCCTCAATGACCTGATGCAGGCACCGCGCAGCGCGCCACGGCGTACCAATCCGTTGGGGTTCCTCTATGTGACCGACGTGATCGCGGAGCAGGCGGGCGAGATCCTGGATCGCCTGCGCAAGGAGACCGGCGTCGAGCATTGGATCGGCGCGACCGGCATCGGCATTCTCGGCGCATCGGCCCACGGCAGCGGCGAATATTACGACCAGCCGGCGGTAAGCGCCCTGATTGCCGATCTGCCGGACGATTCCTTCCGCGTGTTTCCCGGCCGCGGCGACGATGCGGCAGGCGCCGGCAGCGAGTGGTTCGAGGCGCAACGCCCCAACGTCGCGATCGTGCATGCCGACCCCCGGGCGCAGCGCTTGCCGCTGATGCTCGACCGGCTGGCGGAAGCAAGCGGCGCGTATCTCGTTGGCGGCCTTGCCTCCTCGCGCGGGCCGATGGTGCAGATCGCGGGCGAGGTCAGCGAAGGTGGTGCATCAGGCGCCTGGATCGGCTCCTCCATCACCTTGATCGCCGGATTGAGCCAGGGCTGCGCCCCGATCGGTCCCGCCCATGTCGCCACCACGGCCCAGAAGAACGTGGTGATGGAGATCGACGGACGCCCGGCACTCGATGTCTTCAAGGAAGAAATCGGAGAGATGCTGGCGCGCAACCTGGAACGCTGCGCCAACTTCATCTATGCGGCGCTGCCGGTGGGCGGGTCGGATACCGGCGACTACCTGGTTCGCAACCTGATGGGGATCGATCCCAACAAGGGCTGGATCGCGATCGGCGACCAGATCGAATCCGGTGACGGCATCATGTTCACCAAGCGCGACCGCGCGACCGCGAATGCCGACCTGGTGCAGATGCTGCAGCGCCTGAAGAAGCGCATCACACGGCCGATCCAAGGCGGGCTCTATTTCTCCTGCCTGTCGCGCGGGCACAATCTGTTCGGCGATGCCGGGGTCGAAATGGCGGTGGTGCGCGACATCCTGGGCGACATTCCGCTGGCAGGCTTTTTCGCCAATGGCGAGATCAGCCACCGCCGCCTCTATGGCCACACCGGCGTCCTCGCGCTGTTCGTGGAGCCGGCGTAGGCCGGCGTGATCGGCGCTCTAGGACGCCCCTCCACCCGTCATGGCCAAGCTTGGCTTGGCCATCCACGAGTTCGCCGTTGAACCGGCAAAGGGAAGCTTGGCTTTACATCATGGCCAACCGGCCAAACGGCACGATCTATGTCGGCATCACCAGCGATCTTATTAGGCGTGTGTGGCAGCACCGGACGGGCGCAGTTCCGGGATTCACCAAGCGTTACGGCCTCAAGCGGCTGGTCTATGTCGAGCAGCATGAGGCGATGCCATACGCCATTACGCGCGAGAAGAACGTCAAGAGCTGGTCGCGTGCCTGGCGCATCCGCCTGATTACGTCGACCAATCCCAACTGGGATGACCTCTACGAGACCGTGCTGCTGTAACCGAGCGGATTGAACTCGTGGATGGCCAAGCCAAGCTTGGCCATGACGGGGAGGGAGCGCGTCAAGTAGGGATAGATCAAATTTTACGGAAATGCGGTCCGCTTACTGCGCGGCGGTTTCGCTGCTGTCGCCGAAGGAGAAGCGGTCTTGCTGGGCGCGTTGCCCCATGCGCTCGGCGACCGCGACGCCCATGGTGAGGGCTGCGATGATCAAGACGGACAGGATGGTGATCGGCTTCTTCATGGTCCTCAACTGCGCTTGTCGCGGCCCTTTCTCTTGATGCTCATTGTCCACCAGCTTGTTTGAGCAGTCGTTAATGCGCGCCGCTTTGTTCGCTCAAACGCACATTGCTGTGCGATGAATCACATCTGCCTTTGGTCATAGGACGAATGCGCAACAGCGCGCCCGACAGGGCGCGCTCGAGAGTGCAGAAAATTCTGGGCTGCGGTCCGGTTCGCACTCAGCGCTGATCGGCGACGTCGCCGAAGCTGAGGCGGTCTTCCGACGCGCGCTGCTCCATGCGCTGGGCGAGCGCGCCGCCGATCGAGAGAATGATGATGACCAGGAGGGCTGCGATCGCCAGCGAGCGCGCGACCGGCTGCGGGATCGGTTGGATGTGGAAAATGGTCTTGGTCATCTTCTTCATTGCCTCCTGTCTAGGAGACCCCTCCGGCTTTTTGATGTGCTAGAAATGGCGATTGTGGGGCATGAAGGATGTGACCTTGGTCACGGACCACTGACAAATCATCCGAATCCTGGGAATAATTTATGGAATACAGACGCTTAGGGCGAACTGACATCCGGGTGAGCGCGATCTGCCTCGGCACCATGACCTGGGGCCGGCAGAACAATGAGGCCGACGGCCACGCGCAGATGGATTATGCGCTGGAACATGGCGTGAACTTCTGGGACACGGCGGAGATGTATCCGGTGCCCCCGACCGAGGAGCGCTTCGGCAATACCGAGCGGATCATTGGCAGCTGGTTCGCGAGCCGCAAGCAACGCGACAAGGTCATCCTCGCCACCAAGATCATCGGCCCCGACCAGCGCTTCAAGACCATCCGCGGCGGCGGCAACAAGTTCGACCGGCGCAACATCCTGGCGGCGATCGATGGCAGCCTGGAGCGCCTCAGAACCGATTACATCGACCTCTATCAGCTCCATTGGCCGGAGCGCACCGTCAATGCCTTCGGGCGGCTGATGTACCAGCACCATCCGGAAGAAACCTTCACGCCGTTCGCGGAGGTGCTGGGCGTCCTTGGCGAGGCGGTGAAGGCCGGCAAGATCCGCCACGTCGGGCTCAGCAACGAAAGCGCCTGGGGCGCGATGAGCTGGCTGAAGGCAGCGGAGCAGGGCGCCGGGCCGCGCATGGCTTCGATCCAGAATTGCTATCACCTGATGAACCGGATGTTCGAGGTCGGCCTCGCCGAGGTCGCGATCCGCGAGCAATGCGGGCTGCTGGCTTTTTCGCCGCTGGCGATGGGCACGCTGTCAGGAAAATACCTGAACGGCGCACGGCCGGAAGGCGCGCGCATGACCCTGTTCCCCAACTTCCCGCGCTACATGGCCCCGCGCGCGCAGGAGGCGACGGCGGCTTATGTCGCGCTCGCCCGCAAGCACGGATTGGACCCGGCCCAGATGGCCCTCGCCTGGATCACCGGGCGCGATTTCACCACTGCCACCATCATCGGCGCCACGACGATGGACCAGCTGAAGAGCAACATTGCCAGCGCCGAAATCAAGCTGCGGCCGGAATTGATCAAGGAAATCGAGGAATTGCACCGGATCTACACGATCCCGGTGCCTTGAAGTTATAGGGCGGGGCTTGCGCTTCCGCGCATCCGGCTCAGCAGCAGCCAGAAGGCGATGCTCATGTTGAGCAGGTTCCAGGCGATGCCGTTGAGGAACGCTGCCTGATAGGAGCCAGTCCAGTCGAAGATGGCGCCGGACATCCAGCCGCCGAGCGCCATGCCGATGACCGTCGCCATCAGCACCAAACCAATGCGGCCACCAGCTTCGCGCGCCGGGAAATATTGCCGCACGATGAGGGCGTAGCTCGGCACGATGCCGCCCTGCGACAGGCCGAACAATCCGGCGATCACATAGAGCGACGCCAGCCCGTCGAACGGCAGATAGAGGAGAAGCGCCAGGCATTGCAGGGTCGAGCCGAGGATCAGCGTGCCGATGCCGCCGATCCGGTCGGCGATGAGGCCGGACGTGAGGCGGCTGACCACGCCGAGCCCGAGCATGATGGACAGCATCTGCGCGCCGCGCGCCGGGCCATAACCGAGGTCGCCGCAATAGGCGATCATATGCACCTGCGGCATCGACATGGCGACGCAGCAGGCAACGCCGGCCAGTATCAGCAAGCCCTGCAGCACCATCGGCGGGGCCGGCATGGTGCCGATTGCCGCATGTGCGCCATTGCCGGACTGGGTACCGTGATCGGATGGGGCTTTGCGCCGCAGCAGCAGGGCGATGGGCAGCATCGTCACCACGCAGAACGCGCCAAGGCCCATGAAGGAATAGCGCCAGCCGATGGTCTCGATCGCGTGCTGCAGGATCGGCGGCCAGATTGTCCCGGCCAGATAGTTGCCGCTGGCGACGATGGCGACCGCGATGCCGCGCCGCTTCAGGAACCAGTGAGAAATGTCCGCGACCAGCGGGCCGAAGGTCGAGGAGCTGCCCAGCCCGCCGATCAGCAGCGCCTGGGCGATGACGAAGCTCCAATAGGATCCTGCGCTCGCCGCAACGACATAGCCGATCCCCAGCATCACTGCGCCGAGGATCAGTGGGATCATGATGCCGAACCGATCGGCCAGCCGCCCCATCGCCGCGCCGCCCAGGGCGAAGGCGACCATGGTCGCGGTATAGGGGATGGAGGCGCCGCCGCGATCGACACCGAACTCCGCCTGGATGGTCGGCAGGACCACGACGCTCGACCACAAGCCGACGCCGCCGATGGTGGCGAGCGCCAGCGCCGCCGCCAGCCGCCGCCAGGCGGTGCCGCTATCCAGCTCCGCGATATTGCTGATGGCTTTCATCTGGGGAGTGCGGATCGGGTCAAGGGGCCGTCAGAGCTACAAGACCAATCCGCCAATCGCAATCGCTAGATTGTCCCGGTACGGGCGGTCGGATCGAACGGCAGGTGTTCCGCGTTCTGGAGCGATTTGCCGGTGAGGCGCAGCAGGAAGCCCCAGTGGCTGACGACCGCGACCTCTTGCCAATCGGGCCAGGCGGCGGCGCGCACCTGGAACGAGCGGGCGCGGCGGGTGACGTCGGCCTCGCTCTCATCCAGGGCCGGCCACCAGGTCTCCTCCAGGAGATCGAAATTGAGCCCGGGCCAGCTCTGGCACAGCAGCGAGCGGGCCGTTCCGACATCGCACTGGAACTTGGCATGCTCGCGCACCAGGGGCTCGATATCGACCGGCACCTGGAGCACGCCGGCGAGGATCTCGGCGGTTTGCAGCGCGCGGGTATAGGGGCTGGTGAGCAGCCGCACGATCGGCCGCTCGCTGCGCTGGATCGCCTCGGCTGCCTGGCGCACTTGGACGCGGCCCTCCGCCGTCAGATGCGGGTCGATGATGCCGGGGTCGATGCCGGTGCGGCTGAAATGGACGTTGAACTCGGATTGGCCGTGGCGGATGAGGATCATGGCTACTCGACGTCGATGATCTTGCGGTCGTCCTTGATGCGGGGCGGCTCCTCGGTCCCAGTCTCCGCCGCATCCCGGTCATTTTCCGGCACCACGGTGAATTCGCCGTGAATGACGCCGCCCGCTCCTCCTGGCCCTCGATAGACCCGCGCCTCGAAATGCGCGGCAGTCCGTCGCAGCAGCCAGTGGCGCGTCACGGGCAGCAGCAGGATGGCGGCCATCAGGTCGGAGACGAAGCCCGGGATGATCAGCAACATGGCGACAGCGGCGAAACAGGCGGCATCGATGATGGAATGGCCGGGTTCCTTGCCCTCGGCCAGGGCGGCGCGCAGGCGCCCAACCGCCTGCAGCCCAGTATGGCGCAACAAAGCGAAGCCGGCCACCATCGCCGCGATCACCCAGAGGAGGGTCAGGCCGACGCCCAACTTGCCGCCCAGCCACACAAACCCCGCGATTTCCAGGAATGGCAGGGCGATAGCCGTCAATGCGATCAATCGCAGCATCTTTACCTGTTCTTTGGGTGACCCGGCCGGGGCCAAGCTTGCTCTTGAGGGGCCAATTGCCTATCTAAGGGGGAGTGGCCGCGACCGCAACCGCGAGCCATCCAGAGCGCATGCGGCGGTTCGCCCATAGCCTTGGATCCGCGTCCTCTAAAAGAGCTGTCACAGGTCGAATAAAGTGCTGGAAATCCTGTTCTTCGCCATCGTTGCCGCGTTTCTGGGCTGGCGATTGTATAGCGTGCTGGGTCGGCGCACCGGCCACGAAAAGCCGTTCGACCCGTTCCGCTCCAAGGAACCGGAAGCGCCGGCCACCGTGCCGGAGCGCGATGGGAACGTACGCCGCTTGCCGGAGCCGGCGGCGCGACCGGAGCGGGTCGACCGCGACCGGCGCAAGCTGGAGGCGGCAATCGCGGGAATCGCAGGCGATGTGCGGCGCGGGCTGGACGAGATCCGGGGCGCCGATGCCAAGTTCGATCCGGTCGATTTCGTCGGCGGCGCGCGAGTCGCGTTCGAGATGATCGTCGGCGCCTTCGCCCAGGGCGACGCCAAGGCGCTGCGCCCGCTGCTCAACGACCAGGTGTACGGCAATTTCGCCGGCGCGATTGAGGAACGGGCGCACAACAAGCAGAAGCAGGAGACGACGCTGGTCGGCATCCTGAGCGCCGACATCGTCGCTGCGGAGCTTGCCAAGGGCGACGAGGCGCGCGTGACGGTCAAGTTCGTCTCCCAGCAGATCAACGTCACCAAGGACCAGGAAGGCCGCATCATCGATGGCGACCCGTCCGAGGTTGCCAACATCACCGACATCTGGACCTTCGCGCGGCCGGTGAAGTCGCGCGACCCCAACTGGGTCCTCATCGCCACCGAAAGCCCGCAATAGGCACAAGCCCTGTTGGCAAGCCCCGCGCCGCCGTGGCATGGGTGGCGGATGGATTGCGCACGCGCGAATCAGCATCACACACCGTCACCCCGGACAGCAGCGAAGCTGCGTGATCCGGGGTCCATGGTTGCCGCAAGCGCCAAGCGGACGGATGGATCCCGGCTCAAGGGCCGTCGGCGAAGGCCGACATTCGTCGGCGGGATGACGCTCGAGAAGCGGGGACGCCTGCGCTCAGGAGTCTTAGCAAGCATCATTGTCCTTGCCGCCTGCGCTCCGACGGAAGAGGTGCCGCCGCCGCATCTCGTGGAACTGTCACAGCTGCCGGGCTGGGAGCAGGATGCGAGCTTTCAGGCCTACCCGGCACTGCTGGCAAGTTGCGGGGTGATCGAGACCCTGTCATCCGACAAGGCGCTGGGCGTCGGCGGGTCGCCGACGGAATGGCGCGAGCCCTGCGATGCCATCACTCAGCTGAAGGCTGCCCTCGTTGCCAACACCGATGACGCGCTGCGTCGCACGATGGAGGCGCAGTTCATCGCGCTCGATCCGGGCGCGGGCAATGCGGCGCTGGTGACCGGCTACTACGAGCCGGAGCTGGATGGCAGCCGTGTCAAGGACGCGGCGCATCCCTACCCGCTCTATCGCCTGCCATCGAACCCAACGCAGTTGGATCGTACGCAGATCGACGCGGGCGCCCTCAAGGGCAAGAAGCTCGAGCTGCTGTGGGTCAGCGACCGCGTCGAGGCGTTTTTCCTGCACGTGCAGGGGTCGGGGCGCGTGCGGCTTGGCGACGGATCGGTCGTGCGCGTCGGGTTCGCGGGTACCAACGAGCGGCCCTATGCCTCGATCGGCAAGGCGATGGTCGATGCCGGCATCATGACCAAGGAAGAAGCCTCGCTGCAATCGATCCGCGCGTATTTGCAGGCCCATCCGGACGAGATCGATGATTGGCTGCACAGGAATCCGCGCTACGTGTTTTTCAAGGAGCAGAAAGCGGCGAATGAGAATGCAGGCCCGGTCGGCGCGCTGCATGTGCCGCTGACGCCCCTCCGTTCGATCGCAATGGACCCGGCCTTCGTCCCGCTGGGATTGCCGGTCTGGCTCGATACGATCCGGCCCGTTACAAATGCGCGCTTGCAGCGTCTGGTGGTGGCGCAGGATAAAGGCAGCGCGATCAAAGGCCCCGGCCGCATCGATTTGTTCTGGGGCGCGGGGGACGAAGCGGAAGCAATGGCAGGCGTGATGAAGCAGCCAGGTACCTATTGGGTGATCGTGCCGCGCAGCGTGGGCGAGCGCTGGCTGGCGCAGCAGGCGGGTTCATGAGCGAGCGCAAGCGGGTCGGATTGTTCGTCACCTGCTTGGTCGATCTCTATCGCCCGACGGTGGGGTTCGCGGCCATCGCCCTCATCGAGCGCAGCGGTGCCTATACCGTGCATGTGCCGGAGGCGCAGACCTGCTGCGGCCAGCCCGGCTATAATTCCGGCGACAAGGAGAGCGCGCTCGCGATTGCACGCCAAGTGGTCACGGCGTTCGAGGACTTCGATTACGTGGTGGCGCCATCCGGTTCCTGCGCGGGGATGATCAAGACGCACTATCCGGACCTGCTGTCGGGCGATTCCGCTTTCGCCGCGCGCGCACAGGCGCTGGCGGACAAGACTTATGAGCTGACGCAGTTCCTGCGCGACGTAGCTGGCTGGGACGGCGTCACCGCCGAATTCGCGGCCACCGCAACCTATCACGATTCCTGCTCTGCCTTGCGCGAGCTGAATGTGCGCAAGCAGCCGCGCGAGCTGCTGGCGAAGGTCGGCAAGCTCTCCTTCAAGGAGCTGCCGGACGGCGAGCCGTGCTGCGGGTTCGGCGGCACCTTCTGCGTCAAGTTCCCCGACATCTCAAACCGCATGGTGGAGGACAAGGTCGCCAATATCGAAGCGACCGGCGCGGATGTGGTGCTGGCGGCCGACATGGGATGCCTGCTCAACATCGCCGGCAAGCTGAAGCGCAAAGGCAGCAAGGTCCAGGCGCGCCATGTCGCCGAAGTGCTGGCCGGCATGGCGCAGGACCCGGCGATCGGCGAGGGGGAATAGACGATGCAATCCACCTCGCACCTCTTCAAGGACAACGTCGCGCGTGCGCTGAAGGACGAGCATCTGCAGCAGGCCTTGGGCCATGTGCGCACCAAGTTCATCGTCAAGCGCACGCAGGCGATCGACGCGTTGCCTGAGTTCGATGCGCTGCGCGACGCGGCGCGCGATCTCAAGAATCACGTGCTGAGCCGGCTCGACGAATATCTGGTCGAGTTCGAAGGCAACGTGGTGAAGAATGGCGGCCACGTCCATTGGGCCGCAACGCCGGCTGACGCGCGCAGAATGATCCTCGACATCTGCCGGAAAGCAGGGGCGAAGACCGTTACCAAGGGCAAGACCATGGTGGGGGAGGAGATCGGCATCAACGATCATCTCGCCGCCAACGGCATCGAGCCGATCGAGACCGACCTCGGCGAATATATCATCCAGCTGCGCGGCGAGCCGCCCAGCCACATCATCGCCCCCTCGGTGCACGTGACCAAGGACCAGGTCGAGGCGACGTTCCGCAAGATCCACACCGACCTCGACCCGGCGCGCAACCTGGAGGAGCCGGCGAGCCTGCTGCACGAAGCGCGCGTGAAGCTGCGCGGGCGCTTCATCGCGGCGGATGTCGGCATCACCGGCGCGAACTTCCTGATCGCCAATTCCGGCACCACCACCATCGTCACCAACGAAGGCAATGGCGACCTGACCCAGACCTTGCCGCGCATCCATATCGTGTTGGCGGGCATCGAGAAGATCGTGCCCGGCATCGAGGATGCGGGCCTGCTGCTGCGGGTGCTGGCACGCTCGGCGACGGGACAGGAGATGTCGGCCTACACGACCTTCTCGACCGGGCCGCGGCGGCCGGAGGATGTCGACGGGCCGGACGAGTTCCATGTCGTGCTGGTCGATAACGGCCGCAGCAAGTTGCTCGGCACCGAGTTCGAGGAGATGCTGCGCTGCATCCGCTGCGGTGCGTGCCTCAACCACTGCCCGATCTATCACAATGTGGGCGGCCACGCCTATGGCTGGGTCTATGCCGGGCCGATCGGGGCCATCACCACGCCGGCCTTGATCGGGATCGAGCATGCCGCGCCGCTGCCCGAGGCATCGTCCTTGTGCGGGCGCTGCGAAGCGGTCTGCCCGGTGCGGATCCCGATCCCCAAGATGCTGCGCGCCTGGCGCGAGGAAGCATTCGAACGCCGCCTGCACGGCAACCGCGCGCGCTGGGCGCTGAAAGTGTGGGCGGCCTTGGCGACGCGGCCCGCGCTCTATCAGCTGGCAACGCGCATCGGCGTGGGCGTGCTCGGCATGCTTGGCGGCAGGCGCGGGCGGTTTACTTCGCTGCCGCTGGCAGAGGCGTGGACCGAGCACCGCGATCTGCCGGCGCCGCAAGGCCGCACCTTCATGGCGATGTATCGAGGGAAGCAGTGAGCGCGCAATCCAACTCTACTGTCATCCCGGGCTTGACCCGGGACCCATGGAGCCGTTCAGCGCGCACCGAGGCCGCATGGGTCCCAGCTCTCGCTGTGCTCGGCCGGGATGACATGCAGAGAGTGTCAAGATGAGTGCGCGCGATGACATCCTAAATCGCATCTGCGCGCAGCGTGGCGCGGCGAAGCCCTATCCCGGCTCCGGCCCATCGCCGCAGCGCGGCCAAGTCGCCGGCGCGGAGCGCAAGGCATTGTTCGTGCGGATGGCACAGATGGCGGCGGCGAGCGTGGATGAGGTGCGCTCACGCGCGGAGGTCCCGGCGCTGGTGAAGACCTATCTCAGCCGCCACAATCTGCCGGCGGAAGCGCGCCTCGCGCCGGATCCGCGCATCACCGATCTCGATTGGGCGTCGCAGCCGCTGCTCACCACCAGCGTCGGCGGCACCGACGGCTCGCATCCGATCTCGGTCACCGGTGCGTTCGCCGGTGTCGCGGAAACCGGCACCATTGCGCTCACGTCCGGCGCGCCATCGCCGACCTTGCTCAACTTCCTGCCCGAGACTCATATCGTCGTCGTGGATGCCAAGGACCTTGCCGGCACCTACGAGGAATTGTGGGCGCGGCTGAAGGCGCGTTACGGCGCGGAGATGCCGCGCACCTTGAACCTCGTCACCGGCCCATCCCGCAGTGGCGATATCGAGCAGACCATCCTGATGGGTGCGCACGGGCCGAAGCGCTTGCACATCATCCTGGTCGACGAACCCTAGAGAGATGGCGAAGCGGCGCGTCACGCCCGACGAGCTGGAATTGTGGCGTCACGTGGCGCAAAGCGTGCGCCCAATCAAGTCCAAGCGCCGCGCGGCGAAACCGAAAGAGCCGGCGGCGCCGGTCCCGGCCGCAAAGCCGCAAGCGGCGAAACCGACACTGCCGCCTGCTGCTCCAGCGAAGCCGATACCGCGCGCGCAACCTAAGCCGCATGCGCTGACCCACGGGCTCAGCCACGGCATCGACCGGCGGCAGGCCGAGCGCTTCCGCAAGGGCAAGCTCGCGATCGATGGCAAGATCGACCTGCACGGCCGCACGCAGCAGGATGCGCACGACGATCTGCTCGCGTTCCTGAAACGCGCGCACGCTGCGGGCAAGCGCAATATGCTAGTGGTGACCGGGAAGGGCATGACGAAATCCCAGACCGGCATTCTGCGCCAGGCGGTCCCGCGCTGGCTGAACGAGCCGGCCTTCCGCCCGCTGGTACTGGCCTTCGATTACGCCGAGCCCCAGCATGGCGGTGAGGGTGCGCTCTATGTGCTGCTGAAGAGAGTGCGGGAGAAGAGATGACGCCCTTCGGCCACAAATTGCGGGCGATGCGCGAGGCGCGGGCCTGCCAGCTCAAGGACCTTGCGAAGGCGCTGAAGGTGAGCTCGGCCTATCTCTCGGCGCTGGAGCATGGCCATCGCGGCAAGCCGTCGCCGGGGCTGGTGCAGCAGGTCGCGGCCTACTTCAATCTGGCGTGGGAAGAGGTCGATGAGCTGAAGGCGCTCGCCGAACTCTCCGATCCGCGCGTCACCATCGACACGGCGGGCCTCAGCCCGGAAGCGACGGAGCTTGCCAACCGTCTGGCGGGGCGCATCGATGCGCTGAGCGAAGCGGAGATTGCACGCTTGTTGGCGCTACTGAAGCAGGCGCGCTGATGCCCATTATCGTCATGGTCGGATTTGGTCCCACCATCTACGAGTTTCGATGGGCGATGCTCGCTCATGGCGCGCAAACTCGTGGGTGGTCGCGCCAAGCACGACCATGACGTAGGGGGTGGATTGAGAAGCCAGTGAAGGTCTATCGCCGGCGCTGCAGGAAATAGCGGCCGGGCTTGATGCCGGCGGGCAAAGTGAGCGCTTCCAGCGCTGGATCGGCGACGGGCTGATCGCTGATGAGCACGCCACCCGGCTTCAGCAGCTGCAGCACGAAGGGCAGCATGGCGAGGGCGAGACGTTTGCTCGCCTCCTCATCGCCCGATCCGATATCGAGATTGGCGAGCGCGGTCTCCTGCCCCAGCTGCGCGATGGCCTTGGGCAGGCTGTCGAGGAAATCGCCGAGGAACAGGCGGTCGGAAGGCGGGATGCAATCGGGATGGGCCGCGACCTGGCGCTCGAACACATAGATGTCGCGCCCGCGCAACCGGTCACGCAGATGATCATAAGTGCGCCCGTTGCCCAGGCCGAATTCCAGCACGTTGCCCGGCAGCGCGGCGATGAGCTGCGCCGCATTATCCAGGCACGCGCGCTGCGCTTCGAGCCGGCGGATGAAGGAATCGAGACGGCTCAATGCTTGTTCGCTGCCAGCAGCTGGTTGGCGTGCTCCAAGCGTTGGGCGAGGACGCGCATGACTTCGATCGAGATTGTCGGGAAATCCACCACCATGCGGAAGAACAGGTCCTTGGTGATCTTGAGCGTGGTGAGGTCCTCGGTCGCGACCACGGTTGCGGTGCGCGGCACGTCGCACAGGATACCGATCTCGCCGACGAAGGCATCGCGCCTGACTTCGGCGACCTTCAACGGGCCACCGGGCGTGTCCACGACCACGTCGGCGGTGCCCTCGAGGATGATATAGGCAGCGTCGGCAGGATCGCCTTGATGGACCATCTCCTCGCCCCGGCGGAACTGCGTGCGCTCCGCGGCGAAGGCCATCAGCTTCAGCTTGGCCGGCTCGACCTTGGCGAACAGTTCCATGCGCTTCAGCGCTTCGACGTCGTCTAAAATGCTCATGAGTTTCCGTCTCCGTCCCGAAATTATGCCTCGATTGCTCTGAATTTTCGCTAGCTCGCCGCCACCTGCAAGCCGACGCCGAGATCGGACAAGGCCGTGCCCGGCCGCGCCAGGCGGTCCAACGGTCCCTGCTCGATCACGCGGCCATCACGCATCACCGCCACACGCTCGACCACGCTGCACAAGGCGGCATTGTCGGCGATCAGGATCAGGCAGCGATCCTTCATCTCGCGCCGCACGGACTTGAGGATGCGGGTCTGGGCGGCGGCCTCGAGCGGCGCCAGGGCGTTGTTGAGGATGAGGATCCGCGGCCGGCGCACCAGGGCGCGCACCAGCGCCACCTTCTGCCGCTGCGGCGCAGTGAGGCGCCGGCCGCCGGTGCCGACGCCGTGCTCCAAGCCGACCGCCAGCACCTCGGACTTGAGGCCAAGCTCGCTGACGATGTCGAACACCAGGCGGAATATCTTCTGCGTCGCTTGTGCCTGGCCGTAGACCAGGCGGCCGAACAGCATGTTGTCCTGGACCGTGGCGGAGGCGTTGTAGCGGCTGGGATCGTAGAACTCGATATAGTCGCGATATTCCTCCGGCAGGGTCTCGGCGAAACGCCGCCGCGCGCCGAGCAGCTTGCCCTCCAGTCCCGCATCGATCAGGCCCAAGCGATGGCGCGCCTCGATATAGGGGAAGGTGATGGCGATCAGGCGCTGCTGGTCAGCCGGCGCGGCATTGTCGAGCCCGCCACGCTGCACGCGGTTCAGCAACTGCTGCGCCAGCGGCAGATCGTCGGCGGAGATGAAGCTGAACTGCTCGAAGAAGGGATGGCCGGGTGGCAGGTCGGCGAATAGCTCGACCATGGTCTCCGCGATCTTGGCGCCCATCGCGATCAAGGCGGGCTTCAGGCCTTCCGCTTCGATGACCTCCGCCAGCACCTTGTTGTCGCGCAGCGATCCCACGTCGAACACCGCGCCGCGCGGCGTGCCGAACAACAGGTTCTCCGCCACCGTCATGTTGCGGTTGTAATGCGCGGGGTCGAAAGCCTCGACCAGATGGTTGACGTCTGGCTCCTGCAGCCTGCGGTGGATGGCGGCGCGCGCCTCCAGGAAACGCGCGGCAATTGCGGGCTCTTCGTCCGGATCGATACGGCCGCGCAGGCCGAACTGATAGATGTCGTCTTCCAGTTCCACCACCGGCAGGAAATCGATGATGCGCCGCTTGAGGCCCGACTCATCATCAACCCCGGCAGCGGCGAAGTCGATCCATTGGGCATGGATGTCGAGCAGGGGATTGCCGGTGCGCTTCGCCTCCGCGATGCGGCGCTGGTAATGCATCAGCGCGCGCCCCTCATACTGCGCCGGCGCGATCGGCCGATGTTTCAGGCCGTAGATCACGTTCTCGACGATCGAGAGCGGGAAGAGATAGGTTTCATCGCCGACATAAGAGACGTGGCGGCCGATCGTTCCCTCCGGCATGGCTGCCATGTCGGCATTGCCCCAGCGCACGGTGCCGCTGGTCGGTGAGGTCAGCCGGGCGAGAACCTGGCCCAGCGTCTCCTTGCCGGAGCCCGCGAAGCCCACGATCGCGAGGTGATCGTGGGCACCGACCTCGATCGCCGCATTGTCCAGCAGGCGTGCGCCGCCTTCCTCGTGATAGCCGATGGATTGCGCCGACAGCCCGCCTTCGGGCGCGGGCGGCGTTTCATCGATCATACGCTGCAGCTCATCCGGCAGCATTCCATCGGGGGTGAATTGCTCGATCACCTGCTCGTATTTGATCTGCACGTCCTGGCTCTGCTGCTGCCAGTCGATCAGCTCCTTGACCGGGCTCGGCAAATCCTTGTAGGCGCCGATGACTGCGATCAGGGATCCGACGTCGAACTGCCCGGTCAGGGCGAGGTACCCGCCGATCAGGTAGAACAGGAACGGCGTGGTCTGCGAGAGCATGTTATTGAGATATTTGACGAAGAACTTGCGCTGGTAGAGCTCGAACCGGATCAGGAAGATCGTTTCGAGGCGATTGACGATGTCGGCCCGCTCATAGTTCGAGGTGTCGTTGGAATGGATCTCGATGGTGCCGTCGACGCCCTCGGCGATGCGTCCGGCCAGCTGGCGGGCGGTCAATTGGCGCTGCCGGCCCAGCTCCAGGATGCGCTTGCGCAGCAGCGGAATGACGACCAGCTGCACTGCCAGCACGACAATGGAGATGAGGCCGAGCCACACGCTCTGCATCATGATGAAGTAGAGGGCGGTCAGCGCCTGGCCGCCCAGGAAGGCCGGCGTGATATAGGCATCGCCGATAAAGCCGCCGAGCGGCTCCACCTCGTCCTTGATCATGGTCGCTACTTCCGCCTGCTTCACCTTGCGGAAATGGCTGATGGGAAAGCGCAGGACCCGATCATAGAGTTCGTAACGCATGCGCCGCAGCATGCGCTCGCCAAGGCGGCCCTTCTCGGTGTTCACGAGCTGTTTCAGCCAGCCATTCACCACCACGAAGAACAGGAACGAAAAGCACAGGGCGACGAGATAGGGCAGCCGCTCCAGCTCGAAGCCGGGAAACAGCGTCAGCTTGGGCAGCCCCATCCACTCATAGGGGCCGATCGTGAATTTCAGGAGCGCGGCTGTCGCGGCCCCATCCTTGAAGGCCTCGCCCTGGATCGCCCGGTTCACGATCTGTTTGGGCAGGTCGAGCGACACGAAATAGAACAACTGGGCAATGACCACGACGACCAGGATGATCGACTGGTCCCGCCAGCTATTCCGCCAGATGTATCGAAAGAGATTATGTTCCATGCAAGCTGCCCCAGACCGGCACGCCGGTCGCTTGATTCCATTATGTTTCGCGACAATAGGGGGAAGTCAGTGATCAGAGAACAGAGATCAGGCGGCGCAAGAGAATGCGTCCGCCTCTTTCCGGTCTGCGTTCGCTGTCACCTGACCGCCACAGCGGACATAGTTTTGCGCCACAGGAATCCTGTCTCTTGTGACCTCTTTGACACGGAATTGCGTGCCGAATCAATATCTTAAAAACTTAACTTGGCGGCTGTGGGATGGCGCGCCATCTCACCGGTTCATACTTTTGTTCGGTAAAGAGCCTATGGCATACTCGCTGCCGCTCGCCGCTTTTGGGGGATGAGGCGCGTGTCCGATAACGAAGCGAAGAACCGGGACGTGCGCGTCCTTATATATTCACATGACACGTTTGGACTGGGGCATCTGCGGCGATGCCTTACCATTGCGCATTCCCTGGTCGATCAGAACAAGGATATGTCGGTCATCATCCTGACCGGCTCGCCCATCATCGGCAGCTTCAATTTCCGGGCCCGGGTCGATTTCGTGCGCATCCCGGGGGTGATCAAGCTGCGCTCCGGCGATTACACGCCCTTGAGCCTGCTGATCGACATCGACGAGACGCTGGCGATGCGCGATTCCATCATCCAGCACACCGCCGACATCTTCGATCCCGACATCTTCATCGTGGACAAGGAGCCGCTGGGCCTGCGCGGCGAAGTCGAGAAGACGCTGAAGATGCTGAAGGAGCGCGGCACGCACCTGGCGCTCGGCCTGCGCGACATCATGGATGACCCGGTCCACCTCATCCCGGAATGGGAGCGCAAGAAGGCTGTTCCGGCCCTGCGCGATCTCTACGATTCGATCTGGGTCTATGGCCTGCCGCAGATCTGCGATCCGCTGGAAGGGATCGAGCTGCCGAAATCGGTGCGGCGCAAGATGACCTATACCGGCTATCTGCACCGCTCCCTGCCGCATGGGACGCCGGCGCACTGGACCTTGCAGAAGATCGAGGCGCCGTATCTGCTGGTGACGACCGGCGGCGGCGGCGACGGCGAGGAAGTGATCGATTGGGTGCTGCGCGCCTATGAGAATGACAAGGCGCTGCCGCATCCGGCGCTGCTGGTGCTAGGCCCCTTCATGCATTCCGACCGCCAGGCGGAGTTCATCCACCGCGCGAACAAGCTGCCCAATGTCGAGGCGATCACCTTCGATGCCCAGATCGAGCATCTGATGGCGCGCGCCATCGGCGTGGTGGCGATGGGTGGCTACAACACCTTCTGCGAGATCCTCAGTTTCGACAAGCGCGCGGTCATCGTGCCGCGCACGCAGCCGCGCATGGAGCAATATATCCGCGCCAAGCGGGCGGAAGAGCTCGGCCTCTCCTCCATGCTGACCGATGACGACGTGCGCGACTGGAAGCGCATGGCGACGGCGTTGCGCCAGCTGCCGCAGCAGGCGCTGCCCAGCGACGTGGTTGTGCCGGGCCTGATGGACGGGCTCGAGAACCTCAATCGCCTCGTCAACCACGCAGTCGAGCGCGTGCGCAAGACCGGGCGGAATGCGGAGCGTGCCGAACGCAATGCCAATGGCAACGGCCGCACGCGCCTCACCCGCCTCGCCGGCCGCAAGCCGCGGTGAGAAGCGGCTATACTCGCTGCATGTGCACCCTTATTGTCACCCCGGCCTTGAGCCGGGGCCGATGCGGCCGTTGGAACGCGCTTGCAGGCTGCATGGGTCCCGGCTCGCGCTGCGCTTGGCCGGGATGACAGTGAGAGAATGACCATCACGTGTCCCGCCTGATCTTTATCCTCAAAGGCTATCCGCGTTTGTCGGAGACGTTTATCGCGCAGGAGATTCGCGCGCTGGAAAAGCGCGGGTTCGCGATCGACATCGTCAGCTTGCGCTTCCCGACCGACAAGCACGTGCATCCGGTGCATCGCGAGACCGTGGCGAAGGTGAGCTATTTGCCGGAATACCTCTACCAGGAACCGTGGCGCGTGCTGCGCTCCTGGGTCAAGGCGACGTTCCGGCGCGGCTATTGGCGCGCCTTCCGGCAGTGGATCAAGGATCTGCTGCGCGACCCGACGCCCAACCGCGCACGTCGCTTCGGCCAGGCCTGCGTGATGGTGGCGGAGCTGCCGAAGGACGCGACGCAGCTCCATGCGCACTTTCTGCATACGCCGGCCTCCGCGACCTATTACGCGCATCTGATTACCGGCCTCAGCTGGAGCTGCTCTGCCCACGCCAAGGATATCTGGACGTCGCCCGATTGGGACAAGCGCGAAAAGCTCGCCACCCTCGACTGGCTGGTGACCTGCACGCGCGACGGCTACGAGCATCTGCGCGAGATTGCAGCGCCCGCCGACCGCGACAAGATTCATCTGGTCTATCACGGTCTCGATTTCGCACGCTTTCCGGAGCCGCCGCACCGGACGCGCGATCTGAAGGCGCCGCTGCGCATCCTGTCGGTCGGACGCGCTGTCCCGAAAAAGGGCTACGCCGATCTTTTGCAGGCCCTGGCCTTGCTGCCGAGAGGGGCGGAGTGGCGCTTTCATCATATCGGCGGCGGGCCGTTGCTCGATGACCTGAAGAGCCTCGCAGAAACGCTGCAGATCGCGAAGTTCATCACCTGGCAGGGCTCGGCGCCGCAGGAACAGGTGTTGGAAGCGTATCGCGCCGCGGATATCTTCGCGCTGGCGAGCTGCATCGCCGAGGATGGCGACCGCGACGGCTTGCCCAACGTGCTGATGGAAGCGCAAAGCCAGAAGCTCGCCGTGGTGGCGACCAGCCTTCCCGGCATCGCAGAGCTGATCCAAGCAGGCGAGACCGGATTGCTGGTGCCGCCGAGCGCACCGGAGAATCTGTCAGGCGCGCTGCTGCGCCTGATCCGCGATCCGGAGCTGCGTGTGCGTTTGGGGGAAGCTGGGTTCGGGCGCGTGCGGCGAGAGTTTTCACTCGAGCGCGGGATCGACGATCTGGAGCGGAGGTTCAGGCAAGCCGAATGAAGCACGTTTTTTCTGTCACCCCGGCCGAAGAGCCGGGGCCCATGCGCCCTTGCCGCGACGCTGATCGACCGCATGGGTCCCGGCTCTCGCTGCGCTCGGCCGGGATGACAGGAAAGGGCGCTGTAACGTCAGCCGCATCATGACCCGCCTGTTGTTCTTCGCGCCGCTCAAGGCGCCGGATCATCCGACGCCGTCGGGGGACCGGACCATGGGGCGATTGCTGGTGCGGGCGCTGAAGCGCGCCGGGTTCGAGGTGGAGCTGGCGAGCCATCTGCGCACGCGGCTGTCCACGCCCAGCCTCTCCGCGCAATATGCCAAGCGCGACAAGAGCTTTGCGGTCGCCGATCGCCTGATTGCACGTGCCCGCGCTCTGCCGAAGGCGAAACGGCCGCGTGCCTTCTTCACCTATCATCTCTATTACAAGGCCGTTGATTGGATCGGGCCGCGTGTGGCGGCTGCGCTCGGCATTCCGTACCTCGTGGCGGAAGCGAGCCATGCGCCGAAGCGCGCACTTGACGATTGGTCGTTCAACCACGCTGGCGCGGAAGCGGCGATCAAGGCGGCGGATGCGATCTTCTGCCTCAATCCCAATGACAAGGAATGCCTCGCGCTGGTGACGGAGAAGCGCAGGCTGATCGATTTGCCGCCCTTTCTCGATCTCAGGAAGTTTGCGCCGGAGCTGCCTGATGGCGAAACAGCGCGCGCCGCGTTGGCGCAGCGATTGAAGATCGATAGTGCGCGCCCATGGTTGCTGGCGCTCGGCATGATGCGCGCGGGCGACAAGCTGGCATCCTATCGCATGCTTGCGGACGCGCTGAAGCGCGCGCGGCTGAAGCGTCCCGTGCTGCTGATCGCGGGCGATGGCGAAGCGCGGCGCAACGTCAAGACAGCGTTCGCCGATGCGCCCTGTCCGGTCGCGTTCCTGGGCAAGATTGCGCCGAACGAATTGGCGCCGCTTTATGCCGCATCCGATTTGTTCGTCTGGCCGGCCGTCAACGAAGCATTCGGCATGGCGCTGCTGGAAGCGCAAGCTTGTGGTCTGCCGGTGCTGGCCGGCGCGTTTGGCGGCGTCGGCGGGATTGTCGCCGATGGCAAGACCGGGTTCCTGGCCAAACCCGGCGATGTCGCCGATTTCGCCGCGGGCTTGAAGCGTGCCTTGGCGAGCGATCTGCCGGCGCTTGGCCGCGCGGCGCGGCGCAAGGTAGAAAAGCGGCACGATATTGCCGCTGCCTCCGAAACATTCGCGCGCGTGCTGGCAAAGCTGGGTGTCGCGCCATGACTATGATCGTCGCGCTGCGCCATGCACCGACTGCGTGGAACCGCGACAAGCGCCTGCAGGGCCGCACCGATGTGGCGCTGGATGAGGAAGGCGTCGCCGTTGCGGCGCGCTGGCGCATCGACCCGGACTGGGCAGATTACCGCATTCTCTCCAGCCCATTGGCGCGGGCGCGCATGACGGCTTCGATCCTGTTCCCGGATGCCGAGGTCGGCATCGATCGGCGCCTGATCGAAATGGATTTCGGAACCTGGGAAGGAAAAAAGCTGGCAGAGCTGCGCGCAGAGCCGGGCAGCGATGCGGCGGCGCGCGAGGCCATGGGACTCGATTTCAAGGCGCCGGAGGGCGAATCCCCGCGGGAGGTGCAGGCGCGCATCCTGCCCTTGCTGACGCGGCTCGCGGAACTGCAGCGGCCGACGGTGCTGGTCACACATAAAGCTGTCATCCGCGCCCTCTATGCCTTGGCGAGCGGATGGACCATGATCGGCAAGCCGCCCACCAGGCTGCGTCCGAATTGCGCGCAGCTGTTCCGGCTGGGCCAGGATGGAATGCCGATGGTCGAAAGATTGAATGTGAGCTTGGAGGGGTGAGCGGGATCATGCGTGAATGCTGTGGCAGTGCCACCCACTCAACCGTCATCCCGGGCTTGACCCGGGATCCATTCCGACGCCGCGTATTAGGACTGCGGCGAGAGCGCGCTCGCGCAGCGGCGTCTCGTGCGACTGCCGAATGGACCCCGGCTCAAGGCAGGAGTGACGGTACGAGAGGTGCTGGGGACGTACCCCGATGAATTCCCCCCGCGTCTTCTTCTACGTGCAGCATCTGCTCGGCATCGGGCATCTCAAGCGCGCGGCGGCGGTTGCACGGGCGCTGCTGGAAGCGGGCGCGCAGGTTGATCTCGTGCTGGGCGGCGCGCCAGTCAGCGGTGTCGCGCCCGCCGGCGCGCGCGTGGTGCAATTGCCGCCGGCGATCGCGTCGGATGCGCAATTCACCAATCTGCTCGACGCGCACGGCAACAAGGTCGACGAATATTGGAAGACGCTGCGCAAGGGGTCACTGCTGGCGGCGCTCGAGCAGGCGAAGCCGGACATCGTGCTGCTGGAGATGTATCCGTTCGGCCGGCGGCAGTTCCGGTTCGAATTGCTGCCGCTGCTGGACCGCGTCGCCGCGATGTTCCCGAAGCCGCTGGTCGCCGTGTCGGTGCGCGATATCCTGGTCGACAAGGGCCGCATGGACCGCGCGCGCGAGGCGGCGGACATCGTGAGCAAGCATGTCGATCAGGTGCTGGTGCATGGCGATCCGTTGCTCACGCGCTTCGACCTCACCTTTCCGCTGGCGAGCGAGATCGCGGACAAGATCGCCTATACCGGCTTCGTGGTGGAGCGGCCGATCGCCGCCGATCCGCTCGCCGATCGCGAGGATGGCGAGGTGCTGGTCTCGGCCGGCGGCGGGGCCGTCGGTTTCCCGCTGCTGGCCGCCGCGATCCGCGCCAAGCGCATGACGCGGCATCGCAATCGGCGCTGGCGCATCATCACGGGCGCCAACCTGCCGGCGGCGCAGCGCACGGAGCTGGACAAGCTCGCCGCGGGCGATCCCGGAATCGCGATCGAGGGATTCCGCGCGGATTTCGGCAGCCTGCTCGCCACCTGTCAGCTCTCCGTCTCGCAAGGCGGCTACAACACCATCATGGAATTGATCGCAACCCGCTGCCCCTCCGTCGTCGTGCCGTTCGCGGAAGGCGGGGAAAGCGAGCAGACCTTGCGCGCGCGCATGCTGGCGGAGCGGCAGGTGCTGAGCATGGTCGATCCGGAATTCCTGACGGCTGGCACCCTGGCCGCCGCGATCGATGCGGTGCGGCCGCCGGCGGAGCTCGCGCTCAATCTCGGTGGCGCGCGCCAGAGTGCCGACGGCCTGATCGCCGCCTGGAAAAAACCGACATGAATCCGTGGGACGCGCTGGCCCGCGAATGCGACGAATGGGCGGCAGGTGGGCGCACCGTCGAATTATGGTGGCGGGACGATGATGCCGTGCAGGACACGCCCGCTCTGCGCCGGCTACTCGCGATCGCGGACGTTCCGCTCTCGCTGGCCGTGATCCCGGCGGGGCTTGATGCCAGCCTGCCCGCGTACCTCAAAAGCCATCATTCCGTCAGCGTGCTGCAACATGGCTTCGACCATCGCAACCGCGCCGCCGCCGGCGCCAAGAAATCGGAATTTCCGGCGATCCGCCCCTGGCCGGAGGTCGAAGCTGACCTTCGCCAGGGGCGCGACCGGCTGGCCGCCGCATTCGGCGCGCAGTTCTTGCCAGTGCTGACCCCGCCGTGGAACCGGATCGATGCGGGCCATGCATCCCATTTGGGACTTTCCGGGTATCGCGGGTTAACCACTTATCTCGCACGCAAACCGGGAAAAGCGCCGGGCGTCAACGAGGTCAACACCCATGTCGATGTCATCGATTGGCACGGCACCCGGGGCTTCCTGGGCCTGGCTGCCACCCTCGGCCTGTTGACGCGGCACTTGGCGGCCAAGCGGCTGGGAGAGGCCGATTCCGCCGAACCAACGGGTCTGTTGACGCATCATCTGGTCCATGACACAGAAACGTGGGAATTTCTGGGAGCGTTCCTGGATTGGTGCGCCACAAGGCCGAACATCGACTGGCGAAGTGCCGCTGATCTGTTTCCGGAGTCTGGGACTTAAATGACCGAGCTGAGATATCCGCTCTCGGCCCTCGTCTGGGATTACATCCGCGGGATCGCGGGCATCGTCATCTGTTTTGTGATCCTCGTCACAAACGAATGGCATAATCAATTGGTGTGGCTTTTCGTGGGATTGACCATCTTGTTCGCGATCTACACGATGACGACGATCGCCAAGAACTTGGCGCGGTTCCGAGTGTCGGAAGAGGGGATCGAATGCGGGGCCTTCCGAAGGCGGACAATTCGCTGGGGCGATCTCAGCGAACTGGCGCTGCGTTATTACCCGACTTCTCGCAGCCGCAAAAAAGGCTGGATGACCTTGACCCTCAAGGCCAAGGCGCCCAGAGGGGAAACCAGCGTCGCGATCGAATCCAGCCTGCCCGGCTTTTCCGAGATCGCGACTCGCGCCGCCTACGCGGCCAAGGAAAACAAGCTTATGGTCGATCGCGTGACGGCGGACAATCTGGCCGCCATCGGCGTTTCGGCCTGACGGGCGGGCGCTAGCACATGGTCCAAGAAACGCTGCCGCCTCACGATCTGTCGTCGCAGGATCTCCTGACTGTGCGCGGGTTGAAGATCGTGTTCGATCTCGATACCGGCGTGCTGGAGGCGGTGCGCGGCATCGATTTCCGCGTGCCGCATGGCAAGACCGTGGCGCTGGTCGGCGAATCCGGATCCGGCAAGTCGGTGGTGGCGCAGGCCATCATGGGCATCCTGCCCAAGATCGCGCGCATCTCCGCGGGGCAGATCCTGTTCGACCGGTCGAGTACGCAGAACGGCAATGGCGCGGGGATCATCGACATCGCGCAGCAGCCGCGCAACGGGCCGGTGATGCGCCAGATCCGCGGCGGCGCGATCTCCATCATCTTCCAGGAGCCGATGACCTCGCTCTCGCCAGTCCATACGATCGGGGACCAGATCGGCGAAGCGCTGCGGCTGCACCGCAAAGTGTCTGGCCGCGAAGTGAAGGAACTGGTGACCGATATCCTGCGCCTGGTCGGCTTCGCCGATCCCAGGCGTGGCTTCAAGACCTATCCGTTCGAGCTCAGCGGCGGCCTGCGCCAGCGCGCGATGATCGCGATGGCGCTCATTTGCCGGCCGACCCTGCTGATCGCGGATGAACCGACGACGGCGCTCGATGTCACCATCCAGGCGCAGATCCTGAAACTGATGATCGATCTGCAGAAGGAACTGCAGATGGCGCTGCTGCTGATCACGCACGATCTGGGCGTGGTCGCGAACGTGGCGGACGAGATCGTCGTCATGTATCACGGCGAGGTCATGGAATCCGGCACCATGGAGGATTTGTTCCAGGCGCCGGAGCATCCGTATCTGCAGGCGCTGCTGCGCGCCGTCCCGCGTTTCGGCATGGCGCCCGGCGAGCGGCTGACGCCGATCCGCGAGATTCCCGTCACCGACGGCAAGATGTTCGCGGAGAAAAATCCTTGGCCGGAAGGCGCCGGTCTCGGTACGCCGCTGCTGCTGGTGGAGAATGTCAGCAAGAGCTTCGCGATCCGCAAAGGCGGGTTCTTCGGCGGCGAAGAAAGGCAGATGCTGGCGGTCGACGATGTCAGCTTCGAGGTGAAGCGCGGCGAGTGTCTAGGCCTGGTCGGCGAATCCGGCTGCGGCAAGACCACCTTGTCCAAGATCATCATGCGCGCGATCACGCCCGACACCGGGCGCATCCTGTTCAACGAAGGGACCAAGCTGACCGAGACGCTGAAACTGCGCGGCGCCCCATTGCAGGAGTTCCGCAAACGCATCCAGTTCGTGTTCCAGGATCCGATAGGATCCTTGAATCCGCGCATGTCGGTCTATGACATCATCACCGAGCCGCTGGTCATCCATGGCGTCGGCAATTCGCGCGAGCGCGAGGAGATCGCCAAGGAGCTGATGGCGCTGGTGGGGCTCGATACCAAGCACCTCAGGCGCTATCCGCATTCCTTCTCCGGCGGGCAGCGCCAGCGCATCGGAATTGCACGGGCCATCGCCCTTCGGCCCGATATCGTGATCTGCGATGAGCCGGTCTCTGCGCTCGACGTCTCGATCCAGGCGCAGATCCTCAACCTGCTCAAGGATCTGCAGGCCAAGCTCGGCCTGACCTACATCTTCATTTCGCACAATCTCGCGGTGGTGGAATATATCGCCGACCGCATCATGGTGATGTGCGCCGGGCGCCTGGTCGAGATGGCGCCGGCCGACCGGCTGTTCCAGAACCCGGTCCATCCCTATACTCGGGCCCTGCTTGCGGCGGTGCCCGACCCGTCCTTGACTTGCCGGCTGAATTTCGACCGATTGATGGAAGGCAAGGCCTCCATCCCGTCGGCCTGGCCGGCACCCTTTACTATCGATCCGGATCGCCGGCCGGGCATGGTTGAAGTGTATGACGGACACTGGGTCCGCGCCGGCATCGACGTCAGGAGCGCAGCATGAAACGCCGGGACTTTCTGTTGACCAGCTTGGGCGCGGGCCTCGTGCTCGGCGCCCCTTCGGCCTTCGCTGATTTCATCGGCTCGGCCTATTTCAAGGACGCGGAGGCGAAGGGTGACCTACCGCCGGTGGCCGAACGCCTGCCGAAGAATCCCGCAGTCGCCAAGATGGCGGAGCTCGGCAAGCAGGGCGGTGAGCTCCGCATGCTGATGGCGAGCGCCAAGGACACCCGCGTGCTGGTCGCCTATTCCTATGCGCGCCTGGTCTGCTACGACAAGGAATACAAGCTGGTCCCCGACATCTGCGAAAACTTCACAGTGGAGGAGGGGCGCATCTTCACCTTCAAGCTGCGCGAAGGGCACAAATGGTCTGATGGCGAGCCCTTCACGTCCGAAGCGTTCCGGTATTTCTGGGAAGACGTGGCGAACAACAAGGAGCTGATGCCGACCGGCGTACCGAAGATCCTGACCATCGACGGCAAGCCGGCAAAGGTCGAATATCCCGACGCGCTGACCGTGCGCTATTCGTGGGACAAGCCGAACGCCGAGTTCCTGCCGCAATTGGCCGGTGCGTCGCCGCTCTTCATCTACCGCCCCGGCCATTATCTCAAGAAGTATCACAAGAAGTACCAGGACGCTGCGAAGCTGGAGGACGCGGTCAAGGAATCCGGCCAGCCGAGCTGGGCCGCGTTGCACAACCGCAAGGACAACCAATATAAGAACGACAATCCGAAGCTTCCGACGCTCGATCCCTGGATGCTGCACAACAAGCCGCCGGCGGAGCGCTTCGTCTTCACGCGCAATCCGTACTACTACCGGGTCGATGAGAAGGGCCAGCAGCTGCCCTATGCCGACCAGGTCGTGTTCGACATCGCGGATTCGAAGCTGATCCCCGCCAAGGCCGGCGCCGGCGATTCGGACCTCCAGGCCCGCAACATCCGCTTCGATAATTACACCATCCTCAAGGAGGCAGAGCAGCGGCGGCAGAAATTCTGGGTGCGCCTGTGGGATGACGGCCGCGGCTCAAAGCTCGCGCTCAATCCCAACCTCACCACCAACGACGTGGTGTGGCGCGGCGTGCTGCGGGACGTCCGGTGCCGGCGCGCGCTGTCGATGGCGATCGACCGCGACGAGATCAACCAGGCAATCTATTACGGGCTTGGTGTCCCGGGCGCCAACACGGTGCTGCAGCTGAGCCCGCTTTATAAGCCGGAATACACCACGGCCTGGGCCACGCTGGATCTCGACAAGGCAAACCAGCTGCTGGACGAGATGGGCCTCACCAAGCGCTCCGACGATAATTTCCGGCTGCTGCCGGACGGCAGGCCGATGGTGGTGATCATCGACACGTCCGGCGAAAGCACCGAGGAAACCGACGTGCTGCAGCTGGTGCGCGATTCCTGGCACAAGATCGGCGTTGACCTCTTCACCAAGCCGTCGGAGCTCGAAGTCTTCCGCAACCGCATCTTCGCCGGCGATTCCATCATGTCGATCTCGGTGGGTGTCGATAACGGATTCCCCAATGCGGACATGAGCCCATGGGAGTTCTGCCCGACCAACCAGCAGCAGCTGCAATGGGCGAAGTGGGGCCAGTTCTTCGAGACCAGCGGCGAAGCCGGCGAGAAAGTGGACATGCCGGAGGCGCAGAAGCTGTTCGACCTGATGGGAGCGTGGCGCGGCGCCACCGACACGGCGACCCGCGCCGGCATCTGGGAACACGTGCTGCAGATCTGGAGCGACCAGGTCTATAATATCGGGACGGTCTCCAACGTGCCGCAGCCGGTCGTGGTCAGCCGCCACCTGCACAACGTGCCGGAAAAGGCGGTATGGTCGTGGGAGCCGGGCGCGCAGTTCGGCGTGCACAAGCCGGATACCTTCTGGTTCGACGAGGACCGGCCCTTGAGCACCGTCGCCGAGCAGTAATCGGGTCCGCATGTTCCGTTACTTCGTTCAACGATTGCTGGTGATGATCCCGACGCTGATTGTCATCAGCATCGCGATCTTCGTCATCATCCAGGCGCCGCCGGGCGATTTCCTGGAAAGCTATATTGCGGAGCTGCAGTCCCAGGGCGAAGCCGTGGACCCGGCCAAGATCGAATTCCTGCGCAAGACCTACGGCCTCGATCAGCCGTTCTACATGCAGTACCTGAAATGGGCGGGCGGCCTGGTGCAGGGCGATCTCGGCTATTCGTTCGAGCACTCGCTTCCCGTGAATGAAGTGGTGGGCGACCGGCTGTCCTTGACGGTCCTGGTGTCGATCGCCTCGATCATGTTCGTCTGGGTGGTATCGTTCCCGATCGCGGTCTATTCGGCGGTGCGGCAATATTCGCTCGGCGACTATGTCTTCACCTTCCTCGGCTATATCGGCCTTGCGACGCCGAGCTTCCTGGTGGCGCTGATCCTGCTCTATTTCGCCAATGTCTATTTCGGCGTGTCGATCGGCGGATTGATGGATCCTCGATACCTGAACCAGCCGTGGAGCTGGGGCCGATTCGAATCAGTCCTGTCGCATTTGTGGATTCCGGTGCTGGTGATCGGCCTGCCCGGGACCGCGGGCATGATCCGGCGCCTGCGCGCCAACCTGCTGGACGAGCTCAACAAGCAGTATGTGGTGACCGGCCGCGCCAAGGGGCTGCCGCCGGGACGTCTGCTGATCAAATACCCGTTGCGCATTTCGCTCAACCCCTTCATCGCCGATATCGGCAGCCTGCTGCCGGAGCTGATCTCCGGCTCGGTCATCGTGTCTGTGGTCATGTCGCTGCCGCTCACCGGGCCGATGTTGCTGGATGCGCTGCGCAGCCAGGACATGTATCTCGCCGGCTCGTTCCTGATGTTCATGGCGTTCCTCACCGTCATCGGAATTTTCATTTCCGACATCATGCTGGCGCTGCTTGATCCGCGCATCCGCCTCGGCGCTGGGGCAAGCAAATGAACGAGCAATCGACCCGCAGCGGCCCGACACCGCTGCCGCATTTCGTTTCGAGCGCGCCGTTCGACCCCTATTCGGTGGAACGGACGACGGCGGAGCAGGAGAAGATCTATCTCGCCTCGCAATGGCGGCTGATGGCGCTGAAGTTCCGGCACCATCGCATCGCCGTCCTGTCTGCGGTCGTGCTCGCCATCATGTATGCGGCAATCATGGCGGTGGAGTTCCTGTCGCCCTATCAGCAAGGTACCCGCAACGTGCAGTACATCTATGTGCCGCCGCAGCCGGTCCACCTGGTCCATGAGGGGCAGTTCATCGGACCCTTCATCTATGCGCTCAACCACAAGCTCGACATGACCAACCTCAAGCGGACCTACACGGAGGACACCAACAGGCCGCTCAAGATCAAGTTCTTCTGTCATGGCGACAAATATAATTACTGGGGCTTGGTGCCGGGCGACCTGCATCTGATGTGTCCGCCCGACGGCGCGCCGATGTTCCTGCTCGGCTCCGACCGGCTAGGTCGCGATATGCTCTCGCGCATCCTTTACGGCATGCGCATATCGCTCACCATCGGCATTCTCGGCGTCGCGGTCTCGATCGTGCTCGGCATCTTTTTCGGCGGCCTCGCCGGCTATTACGGCGGCTGGGTCGACGACCTGGTGCAGCGCGTCATCGAGGTGCTGCGCTCCATCCCGCACCTGCCCTTGTGGCTGGCGTTGGCGGCGATCCTGCCCGTCACCTGGTCGCCGCTGCTGATCTATTTCGGCATCACCATCATCCTCGGCCT
Source organism: Dongiaceae bacterium (assembly GCA_035695765.1). GTDB lineage: Bacteria > Pseudomonadota > Alphaproteobacteria > Dongiales > Dongiaceae > Dongia_A. The sequence continues at coordinate 33,390 of DASRRI010000018.1, read as the reverse complement.
CATCGACTGGACGGGCCTGGCGCGCGCTGTCCGCTCAAGGTTGCTCAGCCTGCGGGAAGAGGATTTCTGCGTCGCCGCGCAATTGATGGGTGCGAGCCCCAAGCGCATCATCTTCCGCCACCTGATGCCGAGCTTCATGAGCCACCTGATCGCTTCGGCCACCCTCGCCATCCCCAACATGATCCTGGGCGAAACCGCACTCTCGTTCCTCGGCCTCGGCATCCGCCCGCCCATCACCTCCTGGGGCGTGCTCCTCAACGAGGCGCAGAACATCAACGTGGTCGTGCTCTATCCCTGGCTGATGCTGCCCATGGTGCCGGTCATCATCGTGGTGCTGGCCTTCAACTTCATGGGCGACGGGCTGAGGGACGCGGCGGATCCATATCGGTAGTCGCTAAAAGACGCTTGCGGCGCACTCGCCGCCAACTCCTGCGGCCGCCTCTAGGATGGTTGGGAGTCTGAGGTCGTTCGTCAGCTAACTTACGGCGCCAGCCCATTCACCGCGAAGTGCTTCTTCATGCGCGCCCAGCCATCCTTGGCGGCGGCTTCGTCGTAGATCTCGCGGTAGTCGGCGTGGAAGCCGTGCTGGGTACCGGGATAGACGTGGATCGATGAGCCTGTGTTGCCGGCAGCGCTGAGGGCGACGCGCATCTTCTCGACATCGCTGAGCGGGATCGACTGATCATTCTCGGCATAGAGGCCGAGGACTGGCGCCTTCAATTGCGCGGTGACGTCGATTGGGAAGAGGCGATCGTCGGTGAAGAGCGCATTGGGCGCGGGGGGCTTGGCGAGGCGGCCATACCAGGCAACTCCGGCCATGAACTGAGCGAACTCCGCGCATGCCATCCAGGTGACGAGCCCGCCCCAGCAGAAGCCGGTGATACCGATGCGTGACGGATCGGCGCCGCGCAGCTCGCCGCGCTCGATCATCGCGAGCGTGGCGCCGATATCGCCCATCACCTGCGCGTGGGTCGCGGCGGCGACGATCTTCGCGATCTCCGCCCACTCAGTCAGCGGCGCAGGATCGCCGGCACGCGCGAAGAAATCCGGCGCAATGGCGAGATAGCCGTCTTTCGCCAAACGCCGGCATACGTCGCGGATATATTCGTGCAGACCCCACACCTCCGGCACCACGATCACCACCGGCTTCTTGTAGCCGCCCTGCGGCAGCACGACATAGGCGGGCAGGGTGCCATCCTTCACCGGCACCCGCTGCATGCCGGCGGTAAGGCCCTTGGTATCGGTGGCGATGGGCTTAGCAGCAGCCGACAGAGGCATTGGCGCGAAGCCGGGGAAAGAACGTGCGGCGGAGGAGCTTCTCAAAGACATGATGCGCCTCGTGTTGGTGTGGTGACACGAGTCTAGCGCTCTTGCGCGCAGCGGCCAACATGACGAATACCAAGGAAATCAGGCAAGGCCTGAAAGCAAATCGCCGGGCACGAGGCCCGGCGATTGAGACTAAGCGTTCAGTCGGTGGAACCCGATCACCCCTCGCCGTTGGCGGCGCGGCGCCAGGTGTCGATGACGGAATATTCGAGCCAGGTGCGGTCGAGATAGGGCGAGGTCTCGAAATAGCGGCGTGCGGCCTTGATGTCGCCCTTGGCGTAATAAAGCATGGCCACATACGCATGCGAGATACCGACGCGCGTCCATTTGGTGTCCTCGGGGCCGGCTTCCGCTACCTTCAAGAAATCGTCGGCGCTGACTTCGCCTTGATAGAACTTCACCAGCTGGACCTCCCAGGCATTGGGATCGTCGTGCGGCCGGATCAGATCCTTGAGGACCGCCTTCGCCTCGTCGGCCTTGCCAACCTTGGTCAAGGCCATCGAGAGCATCATGGCGGACCAGATGTCTTCCTTCTTGTTCTTGTGCGCGGCCCTGAAGGCCTCGACCGCGTCGGCGTCACGGCCGCGCGCGAGATAGCCAGAGCCGAGCGCGATGCCGGGGCCCGGCTCGTCGTCGGTCTCGGCCATTGCCTTGCGCAGGTCCTTCTCGGCTTCGTCGAGGTGGTGGCCTTCGTTCTGGGCAAACACCGCGCGTATCATCTGCGCCCAGGTCGCTTTCGGATCGTCCTTTATGATCTGGCGCAGATCGTCGCGCGCCGGCTCCGACTGGCCGGTGCGGAAGCGCACCATCGCGCGGCTGTAGCGCGGATGCTGGTACTTCTTGGTGTATTTCAGCATCTCGTCATAGGCCGAGAGCGCGGCGCGATGTTCGCCCGCGCATGCCATGGCGTCCGCCCAGTACATGCGGATGCCGGGACTGATGCCAAGCCGGTCCCACGATTTGCGGAACAGGTTGGCGGCATTCTTGCACTCATTGCCCTGGTAGAGCAGGAAGCCTTGAATGGTCTGCAGCTCATTCATCTCGGGGTAGATCTTGCGCCAGTCTGCCAGATCGTCCACCGCCCTTTTCCAGGCTGTGCTGTAATGGAGATCATCCTCGTTCACGATGTCGACGCGCACGCTTTTCAGCTCGCGCGAGTCCGGATACTTCGCCAGCAGCTTGTCGAGCTCGGCCAGGGCAGGCTCTGCGCCGCGCGCCCGGTGCAGGGCGATGAGCCAGCGCACGGTGAGCATCATGTCGTCAGGCCGCTGGGGGCGCTGCTTCTCGAGCTCGGCCACCATGCTTTCGTCTTTTTCGGCATAGGGCTTGTTGGTGCCGGCGCCGGTCAAGCGCGCGGTCTTGTCATCCTTGAGGAACGGCCGGATGCGGTCGAGGAAGCCAGAGACCGGGTTGCCAAGCTGCATGTGCTGAACGCGCCACGGCCATCCGTCCGGGTGCGCGCCTTCCAGCAATTCGTTGCGGATCGATCCGCCGACGGGGCCGCGCACAAGGATGGCGACGACCTTCCAGCTGCCATTGCCGTCCGGCGTCAGGATCGGTGAACCGGAGGAACCCGGCCGCGCGAAACAATCGCTGTTCCACAGGGGGTACTCGACCTCGCCATAGAGGTGGCAATCCTGGTCATCGACCAGGTGCGAGATGCCGGAGACCGGCGGGCCGCTGAGACCGCGCGCAGGCAGCGGTTCGGCGCGCTTCATTAGCGTCTCGGTGGTGATGCCTTCGACCGCGAACGGGATATAACCTTGCGGGCCCTTGCCGAGGCATTTCTCGAGCTTCAGCAGCGCCCAGTCTTCGTAATAATTCTCCCACTCGGCCTTGCGCTTGCCTGCCGCATCGCCCTCTTTCGGAAACTGGTAGTGGCCCCAGGCGACCGGGATGGCTTTGCTGGAATCCAGGATCTGCGGCAGCTTGGAGATATCGGTGGTCTTCTCGACCTTGGTCTGGTCGCGCACCGGTCCGATCACGAACTGGATGCTGCTCTTCATCGGCAGCTCGTTGGTCTCGACATCCGGATCATCCGGGTCGATCACGTGGCGCGCCGTCATGATGTGGCACTCACCGATCAGCCACGCGGTGCCCCAGCCTTCATAGTTCGGCTCGCCCGGCTCCGCCTTCACGTGCGGCGGATGCTTCACCACCAGGTTGCCGACACCGGTCCGGTCGTCACGGCGGACCAGCGCGATGTTGTTGATCTTGAGGATGTCCTCGATCAGCGGGTTCTGCGGGATCGATTCCGCCGAAGCCGGCCGAGCCTCCATCATCAGGATGTAGACCAGCGCCAAGGCCAGGCCCAAACCCAACGCCACCTGAAATGCGTAACGCACCATTTCGCCCACGGACGTGTCCGCTGCGCGCACAGTCGAAGCCATGATCCGCCTCAATGGATTAACCTAAAGACCCAATTAAGGAGGGTAGGCGCCGAAATCCTAACAACCGGCTAATAGCGGTGCGTTCGGCACCCAATTCTCGCCGTCTCGCACGGGTGGCAATCATCTGCATTTGAAGTAAATTCTCGCGATCTGCGCGATCGGGCCTAATTGGAGAGAAACGACATGGCAAAAGTCATCGTAACAACCGATCACGCACCCCAATCATTCGCCGGATACAGTCAGGCCGTGAAAGCCGGCGGACTGGTCTTCGTGTCTGGGCAAGGACCGTTCGATCCGGTAACGGGCGAAACTGTTGGCACCACGATCCAGGAACACACGGCCCAGTGCCTGCGGAACGTCGAGGCGATCCTGCGCGCGGCCGGCAGCTCCCTCGAAAAAGCGGTGAGCGCGACCTTCATCCTCGGCGATGAGAACGACTTCGCCGGCATGAACGAGGAATGGAACAAGTGGTTTCCGGTCGACCCGCCGGCGCGTCAGGGGGCAAAGCTGCCGATCCGTCCGAGGGGATGAAGACCTCCATCGCTCTCGTTGCCGAAGCCTGACGCGGCGGTCGGGAGCGAAATTCGAACCTTTCGGTGGGTTGCTCCGACTGAGCTCTCGACAACCATTCCGGTAATGAATATTTTCCAACGGCGGCCGGATGGGGAAAAGCTGGCTGGCCGCAGTCGGAATCATTGAGGGCAATTATGAGGAAGCTGTTCCAGCGCGCCGCCATCCTGGCGGTGTCGGCGCTCGCCATCATCGGCTGCGCCCAACAGGCCACGGAGGGGGCCAAACTCCCATCGGGGCACAAACTGCAGATCACCCAGAAGGTCTGGGGCGAGTATCAGGAGTATGTGAAGCACGGCAGAGAACTCGGCCCCAAGAGGCAGGGCGCTTTCGGCGTCGCGGTGGCTGGCGAAATGGGCCTGGTTGGACTGCCCTCTTATGTTTACTGCCCACGCACGTACGATGGTTGCTGGCCCGGTGGTACCAATCCGACCACCGATATTCTCGCTGCTTGCCGGCGCGAGAATGTCGATTGCATCATTTTCGCACGCAACGAAGATATCCAGGTGCCATACGAGATCATCGATTAGTCGGTGATCCGGATGTGTCCCTGCTGACTGGCGACACGCGCCAGCCAGGCGCGGATGCCGGGATAGCGCGCGAGGTCGAAGCCCCCTTCATGCGCGACATGGGAATAGGCGTATAGCGCGATGTCGGCGATCGAGTACTCCTCGCCGGCGAACCAGGCATGGTCCTTGAGCCGGCTTTCCATCACGCCGAGCGCGTGATAGCCGCGCTCGGTGCGCATCGCCAATTGCGGCTCGTTCTGGGGTGTCTTGCCGAGATGCGCGACCCAGTGGCGGACGACGGCGATATAGGGCTCGTGGCTGTATTGCTCGAAGAACATCCATTGCAGCGCCGCGGCGCGCTCGCGCTTGCCCTGCGGCCAGTATTTCGTTCCCTCCGCGAAGTAATAGAGGATGGCGTTGGATTCGAAGAGGTGGGAGCCGTCGGGGAGGCAGATGGTCGGAACCTTGCCGTTCGGATTCCGGGTGAGGAACTCGGCAGTGCGGGTCGATCCGTCATCGACATTGAATTCGATGCGCTGGAACGGCAGGCCGAGATGGCTCAGCAGCAGCCGGACCTTGTAGGCATTGCCGGAAATGGCGGAATCGTAGAGCACAAGCTCGGGCTGGCTGGGCATAAAGGGCTCCTCGGAAATGGCTGAGGGTTAGTCCTACGGACCCTATCCGCCGCGCAAGCCAGAAGTTATGATGCTAAGGCCTAGCTGAACTGAGGCTTACCGTGCGTCCGTTACCGCCTCTAACCGCCCTGCGCGCCTTCGAGGCCGCCGCCCGCCACGGCAATTTCGTGAAGGCAGCGGCTGAGCTCGGCGTCACGGCAGGCGCCGTCAGCCAGCATATCAAGGGGCTGGAGGCGCGGCTCGGCCTCGTCCTGTTCCGGCGCCTGGCCCGTGGTGTGACATTGACCGAGGCGGGGCGCGCCTATCTGCCGGGCATCGCGGACGGGTTCGATCGCCTGGCGCGCGCGACCTTGCAGGTGCATGAATCGGGACTAGCCGGGCGGCTCACCATCACGGTGCTGCCGTCTTTCGCGGCGGGCTGGCTGGTGCGGCGATTGCCGGGCTTCCGTGCGCGGCATCCGGTCATCGACCTCGTCATCCGGTCCGAGCGCCAGACCGTCGATCTGCATCGCGAGGATGCCGACCTTGCGATCCGCTATGGGCTCGGTGACTTTGCGAATCTCGAAGCGACCCACCTGATGCGCGAAGAGATCTTTCCGGTCTCGGCGCCTGCCTTGCTCAATGCGGACCCGCCGTTGCGCGCGCCGGCGGACCTCGTGCATCACGACCTGCTGCACGATGCCGGCGCGCTCGGCAACGAGCCCTGGATTCGCTGGCAGCCATGGTTGGATGAATTCGGATTGAGCGACGCCGCGAAACGGCCGGGCCTGCATTTCACGGATTCAGTCCAGCTCTATCAGGCCGCCTTGCTGGGCCAGGGGGTCGCGCTCGGCCGCAGCGTCCTGATCGGCGACGAGCTGGCAGCCGGCAGGCTGGTACGCCCGTTCGCGGCCGTGCGCGCGTCGTCCTATGCCTATTATGCCGTGACGACACGTGCCGCACGCGCCAATCCGCGCGTCGCGGCATTCGTTGCGTGGATCACGGCAGAAATGCAGCCGGCAGAAGTTGAGATTTAATGGATCGGCGCAATCGCGCTTGCGTGCGCCAAGGCGATGCGCAGATCGGGCGCGGCGCATTTTTGCGCGTCGAGTGGCGCCAGGGTCAACTCCGCATCGCGCAATAAGACAGCGAGCGAGATCAGCGACGGGAGCGCGGCCCGCGCGGCGGCGGGTGGCAACAGCCGCGACAGCGCAGACCAGGCGATGCCATGCTGCGTGCGCTGGCTGGCTGCGACGGCGCCGAGCAGCAGTGCCTCATCAGGGCTGACATAGGCGCAGCGCGGGCAGCGCAGGTCGATCTCGCGCAGCGCCGCGGCGGCAAGCGCGGAGAAAATATCGTCGATCAGATCCATGCCCTGCGGCACGCCGGCGCGCAGGAAGCCCTCGCCCGCGATGCCGCGATAGGCGCTGGGGCGATCCTTCCCTTGCCGGAATGCAAGCAGCCAGGCGCGCATACCCCAGAGCAGGAACTGCCCGGCGAAATCCAGCTCCTCCGTGCGCAGGCCTTTCTCGTGGTCGTTGGCTGGCGCGGAATGAGGAGGCGTGGTGCGGCCGGTCATGCAGTCTCCGCTGATGGCAGGATGGGGCGCTCGCGGGTCGGCATTGCCAGTGTTGGTCTCGGCGTTTCTGGGAGAAGCCGTCGCCGCCCCGCGAGCCCGATCCTTGTAGCAAGGCTCAGATGCAATTGCAAGTCATTTGCAAAATGAATCTGAGGCGATGGCTTGTCGCAGGGGCGCCTACTCCGGCAGTTCCGCCTTGCGGAGCGCTTCGGCCAGGTGCTCCCGATCAGAGGCCTCCCGCAGCGACTGCCGTGACGCGGCGCGCGAGATCGTGAAATCCGGCTTGAGCCGCAGGGTCTCGACGGCGTGATGGCGCGCCCGTTCGCTGTCGCCCAACATGGCATGGCTGGCCGCCAGGTAGACGTGCACCCAATAAGGCGGCTCCGACGATCGCTCCAGTGCCGCGATGGCCTCCTCATAATGGCGGGCCATGAAATGAGCGATGCCGATGATCGGCCAGAACCAGCTCGGATCGAAGAAGGGATCGAGCGCGCGGGCCTGCTTGAAATATTCGAGCGCTTCGAGCGGGCGGCCGAGTGTGATGTTGAGATCGCCGATGCCCGCCATCAGCACCGCGTTGTTGCGATTGAGCTCCAGCGCCTTCGTGTAATGGTGTTCCGCGAGATTGTAGGAGCCGCGTGTCTGATGAACGCGGGCGACCGAGATCTGGCACGCTGGATCGTTGGGGTCCAGCGCCACCGCCTTCTGCGCCAGCGCGAAGGCGCGATCCAGGATGTCCGAGGAGGCATCGAAATTGCGATACCACGTCGTCACGTCGAGGCCCGCCAGCAAAGCGTAGGCCTTCGCATAGCTTGGATCGAGGGCGATCGCCTGTTCGAACAGGCTACGCGCCTCCTCCAGGGCGCCGGGCCGATAGACCGGCAGGGCATCGCCGCGCAGCACCAGCTCATAGGCCGCGAGGCTCGCCGGCGGCCTGCGCTGCGCCCGTTCGGTGTCGGCGGCCTTCAGGCGGCCGACCAGGGTGGCGGCGATCGTCTTCACCACCTGGTCCTGGACCGCGAACAATTCCTCCTGCGAGCGGTCGAATCGCTCCGCCCACACATGATGGCCGGTCGCGGTCTCAATCAGCTGGGCGGTGATGCGGATGTGATCGCCGAGGCGGCGCACGCTGCCTTCGACGACATACTGCACGCCGAGCTCTCGTCCGACCCGCTGGATATCGACATCCTGGCCGCGATAGCGGAAGGAGGTATTGCGCGCCAGCACGTGGAGATTCCGGAAGCGCGCCAGTTCGGTGATGATGTCCTCGGTGATGCCGTCGCCGAAATATTGCTGCTCGATATCGCCGCTCATGCTGGCAAAGGGCAGGACGGCGATGGACGGTTTGTTGCTGGGAACGGTAGCGGCCGTGATCGGAAGGCGGGCCATACCGGCGATCCGATAGACCCGCACCGGCGCGCCGATGTTCTTGAGGCTCTGTTCGCCCAGCTCCTCGAACGAGGCCTCGAACTTGTTCCGGACCTGATCGTAGGCGGTGCCGGAAATGAAGATGCCGCCCGGATCGGCGGCGGTCTCCAGGCGCGCCGCGATATTGACGCCGTCGCCATAGAGGTCGCCGCGCTCCACAACCACGTCGCCGAGATTGATCCCGATGCGCAGGACGATGCGGCGATCATCAGGCTGGTCGCGCGCCGCCTCGGCCATGGCCTGCTGCAGATCGATGGCGCATTGCACGGCATTCACCGCGCTGGCGAACTCCACCATGACGCCATCGCCGGTCACCTTGAAGACCCGGCCCTGATGCTGCGCCACCAGGGGGGCGAGAATATCCTTGCGGCGGGCCTTGAGCGCATTCAGCGTGCCCACCTCGTCCAGCCCCATCAATCGGCTGTAGCCGACGACATCGGCGGCGAGGATGGCGGCAAGGCGGCGTTGGACGCGGTCTTCAGCCATTGGAAAATAGAGGTCCTGCCCTGACTATGCCGAAATCATAGGAGCGGCGCCTGGAGGTGTCTATCGAGAGCAGTATAATGGTTGCCACGCCAAGACATGCGGAGATGCGGCCATGATCGAGAAACTCACCCCCGAGGAGCGCGCGGCGGCGCTGAAGGAGCTGGCTGGCTGGCAAATGGTGGATGGGCGCGACGCAATCCAGCGCAGCTTCAAGTTCAAGAATTTCAACGAGGCCTGGGGCTTCATGAACCGGGTGGCGCTGATGGCGGAAAAGGCCGACCACCATCCGGAATGGTTCAACGTCTATAACCGCGTCGATATCCTGCTGACGACACACGATTGCAACGGCCTCAGCCAGCGGGATGTGAAGCTAGCGAAAAGCGTCGACAAGCTCGTGCCGTAGCGGCCGTTACTTCGGCGGCATCCTCAGCGCGCCGTCGAGGCGCACGACTTCGCCGTTCAGCATGACGTTCTCGATCATATGCTGGACGAGGCGCGCGACTTCCGACGGTTCGGCGAGGCGCTGCGGGAAGGGAATGGATTGCGCGAGCGCATCCTGCATGTCCTGCGGCAGGTTGGTCAGCATGGGCGTCGCGACCAGGCCGGGCGCAACGCTGAGCACGCGGATGCCGTGGCGCGCAAGGTCGCGCGCGGCCGGCAAGGTCATGCCCGCCATGCCGGCCTTCGATGTCGCATAGGCGATCTGGCCGATCTGGCCCTCATAGGCGGCGATCGATGACGTGTTGATGACCACGCCGCGTTCGCCATCCTGCAGCGGCGCGAGCTTCGCCATGTTGGCGGCCGCCAGGCGCAGCAGGTTGAACGCACCGATCAGGTTGACCTCGATCACGCGGCGGAAGAGGTCGAGCGACAGCGGCCCATCCTTGCCGAGAATCCGGCCGGGCGAGAGGATGCCGGCACAATTCACCAGGATGCGCGCCGGCCCGTGTGCCGCACTCGCCGCGGCCATCGCCTTGTCCGCGGAATCGGCGCTCGCGATATCGCACTCGAAGGCAAGGCCGCCGATTTCCTGCGCCACGGTCTTGGCAGCATCGAGATTGACGTCCAGCACCGCCACCTTGGCACCGAGGCCGGCCAGATGCCGCGCCACCGAAGCACCGATGCCCGAGCCGCCACCAGCGACCAGAGCAGATTGCGTTGCGACCTGCATGTTTCAATCCTGATGCGCAGTTCAGGCGAGGGCAAGCGAATCGATTTCGGCGAGTGTCTTTTCCACGATCCGGCGCTCGTCGGCGGTCAGCGGCGCCTGCGGCGGCACCGGATCGCCCACCTCATAACCCTGGATCTGCAGGCCTGCCTTGATGCAGGCGGCCAGGTTGAAGCGCGCGAAGGCCTCGTTGATGCGCCACAAAGCGCGCTGCAGACGCATCGCCTCGTCCCACCGGCCGGCGCGGCAAAGCTCAAAGAGCTGTACACTCTGCCGTGGCACCAGGCAAGCGGGACCAGCCATCCAGCCAACCCCGCCGATCTGCATGACGCAGGCGGGTATGTGAGAGGAGGCAGCGAAGACACGCAGCTTGTCGCCGCAGCGGTTCATGATAGAAAGCACGCGGCCGGTGTTGGTCGAGGCATCCTTGATGTAGCGGATGCGGGGATGCTCCGCGAGCCGCGCGATCACCTCCAGGCTGAGATCGCTGCGTTGGAATTGCGGATTGGTGTAGAGCGCGATCGGGAGGTCGACAGAATCGGCAATGGCGCGGAAGTAGTCCTCGATCTGCGCGTCCTTGACCGGGAAATACGATTCCAGGATGGCAAGGATGCCGCTGACGCCGAGCTCCTGATAGTGGCGCGCTTGTTCGACTGCATCTGCCGTCGAGGTCGAACCGAGGCCGGCGATGACGGGAACGCGACCGTCCGCCGCTTCGACGGTCGTTTTCACGATCGCGGATCGCTGTTCGCGATCGAGATAGGCGAACTCGCCGGTCGAACCCAACGGTGTCACACCATGAACGCCCGCCGTGATGAGATCCGAGACGAGCCTGCCAAGCACGTCGGTCCGGACTTTGCCGGCGCGGTCGATCGGCGAAACCAGGTACGGAATGACCCCAAAGAAATCGCTCATACGACCGCCTTGTCTGCAACGGCATCGACCGTGCCCAGCATGAGCGCCAGGATGCCGGGAGGGCAAGCAGGAAGCGTCTTCTTCTTCTCAGGCAGCGGAGGGTTTGGCCGCTTTCAGGATCAGCTCCAGCCCGTATTCGAACGCGCCATCCATGGCGGCGCTGTTGATGTAGGGGGCGGCCTTCGCCAGCAGCGGCAAATCGGAGTGCAGGGTACGGGCCATGCGGTCGCCGCGGCCACTGGAGCCGCCGGCGATCTCCGCCAGCAGCAGGCCGTTGACGAAGCTGCCGATGGTGCGGGTCAGGCGCAGGGCTTCGCGCAGAGTGAAACCGGCGGCGCTCAAGACGCGTAGATTGGATTCGAAGAAGGCGAAGCTGCCGCGGGCGCGGTAGCGGCGCGCGACCAGCAGCGGAAAGCTGTTGCGATGTTTCAGCCCCATGCGCCGATGGTTCCAGGTCGCGCCGAGCCCGTGTCAGGCGCAGGTCGTGCAGCTGCTGCAGGCGGAAGGGCTGCAGCTTCACGCGCGGTGCTGGGTCAAGTCTGGCGCGCCCGAGCCGGCGCCACGGGTGCAGACAGAGTTGACTGTATTGGCGGTCGACCGCAGCAATGCCGGCACATTTTCGGAGACCGTGCATGCAGGCTTCGGCATGCCGGCGATTTTGAAGCCGTGGCTCGAGGCATTGCCAAGTCGCGACGGCTGGTATTGCTTCCTCGCGATGGCGGGCGATGAACCGGCGGGCGCCGCGGCGATCCGCATCGCGGGCGGCATCGGCTGGATCGGCCTTGGTGCCACGCGGCCGGAGCATCGACGCAAAGGCGCGCAATCGGCGCTGCTGGCCGCGCGCATCGCCGCCGGATTGGAGCTGGGCGTCGAGGGCTTCACGACGGAAACCGGCCGGCCGCATGGGGCGAGCCAGGGCCAAGCTTTGCCAATATCCAGCGGGCCGGCTTCCAGATCTCCTATGATCGCCTGAACTGGGCGATTTGAGCCTGTGGCAACCAAGGCACAGGGGAGACGATTCCGACAAAGATTGACTGACAGATATTGACAATTGTCAGTGCGCGGCGTACCTTCAGGGAACCTTGAACGGAGGTTTTCATGATGACGCGCAAACTTGGAGCGACCGGACCCACGGTTTCGGCTCTCGGCCTCGGCTGCATGGCGATGTCGCCGGATTTCTATGGCCCTGCGGAAGAGCAGGAAGGCATCGCGACCATCCACGCCGCGCTCGAGGCCGGCATCATCCTGCTCGATACCGGCGATTTCTACGGCATCGGCCATAACGAGATGCTGATCCGCGAGGCGCTCAAGGGCGGCAAGCGGGATAAGGCGCTGCTCAGCGTGAAGTTCGGCGCGCTGCGCGAGCCGGGCGGCGGGTTCGGCGGCTATGACGCGCGCGCCGTGGCGGTCAAGAATGCGCTGGCCTACAGCCTGAAGCGGCTCGGCACCGACTATATCGACATCTACCGGCCTTCGCGGCTCGATCCCAACGTACCGATTGAGGACACGATCGGTGCAATCGTGGACATGGTGAAGGCCGGCTATGTGCGCCATATCGGCCTCTCCGAAATGGGCGCGGAGACGATCCGGCGCGCGGCCGCTGTCCACCCGATCGTCGATCTGCAGATCGAGTATTCGCTGTTCTCGCGCTCCATCGAGGCGGAGATCCTGCCGACCTTGCGGGAGCTTGGCATTGGCGTCACGGCCTATGGCGTGCTGTCGCGTGGCCTGCTCAGCGGGCACTGGAACAAGGAACGCAGCGCCGGCGAAAAGGGGTTCCGCGCCCGCTCGCCCCGCTTCAGTGGCGAGAATCTGGATCACAATCTCAGCCTAGTCGAAGCGCTGCGCGGGATCGCGGAGGCGAAGGGCGTGAGCGTGGCGCAGGCGGCCATCGGCTGGGTGCTGTCGCGCGGGCAGGACATCGTGCCGCTGATTGGTGCGCGCAAACGCGACCGCCTGGCGGAGGCGCTCGGTGCACTCAACGTCACGTTCAGTGCTGACGAGCTCAAACGCATCGAAGAGGCGGTGCCCCTTGGCGCAGCGGCGGGCGACCGCTATGACAGATGGGGCATGTCGATGCTGGACAGCGAAAAGCCGGCAACGCGGGGGAATGCAGCTTGAGCGATCATGAATGATGTTGCCGCTGACGGCATCCTGACCAGGGAAAAGATCCTGGAAGCGGCGGAGGATGTGCTCCGCCGCTTCGGGCTCTCGAAGGCGACGGTGGTCGATGTCGCGCGCGCGCTCGGTGTCAGCCATGGCAGCGTCTATCGGCACTTTCCCAGCAAGGCGGCCTTGCGCGACGCGGTGCTGGAGCGCTGGCTGCACCGCGTCTCCGACCCTCTGGACGCGGTTGCAGGCGGCAAGGGGGCGGCGCCCGAACGGCTGCGCCGATGGTTCGACGCCCTCATCGCCGTCAAGCGCCGCAAGGCGCTGGACGAACCGGAATTGTTCGCGACCTATAGCAACCTCGCCGCCGATGCGCGCGAGGTGGTGAAAGCTCATGTCGACACGCTGGTGGGCCAACTGGCGCGCATCATCGCCGATGGGATCAAGAGCGGCGCTTTCAGCGTGAAGGATCCGCAAGTGGCGGCGCAATCGGTGTTCTACGCCACCGCGCGTTTCCACAATCCTGCCCATGCCGCCGAATGGTCTGACCCCGCGATCGATGCGGCCTTTGAAGGCGTGTGGTCGCTGCTCCACGCTGCCCTGACGGCGAAAGGGAAGAAATGATTCAACTCCCTCCCCCAAATTGGGGGAGGGCTGAGGGTGGGGGAAGCGTGCGAAGATTCTCTCACACCGGTACGCGACTTCCCCCTCCCTACCCTCCCCCGTTTTGGAGGAGGAAGACGTCAAACGTAGGTGTATCCGAGCGACGTGATGTTCCGCACGTCGGTCTCGGTGTAGCTCCAGGGATCCATCACCGCGTCGGCGCCGGCGAGCGGCGGGTTCTGGTGGTTGCCTTGCGGCGAGTTGTACCAATTCCACCACAGGCGATCGAGATTGGCGTGGTGCAGCCAGAAGATCGGATCAGCCGGCGAGATCGACGCATCCGACATGGTGCCGCCGACCCAGATATGGATCGAGCCGTGGATGCCGTTGACGGGGCCGGAGAACGAAGTGTAGTCGGTCTTCGACATCGCATTGGGTGTCCCGGCGGCGAGTGCCGCCAGGTCGCCGCCCGACCCCGGCGAGCGCACGACATGGATGGTCTGCGTCGGCGTGTGGACGGTGGGCAGGACGCCCGCCAGCCAGCTCGGTACCATCTGCTCTTCGGGCCGCGTCCAATCCCAATAGGGGATGCAGACGTCGGGATGATAATTGTGCAGCGCTTCCTCGAACAGATAGAGAAACGCCCGGTGCCACGGCAGCAGCCGCGCATTGGTGTGCTGCATGTGCATGCCGTGATGGATGTCGACCAGCTCGCCGAGCGTGCCGTCATTGTTGATCATGTTGAACGCGCAGATGAAGCGTGATTTCTCGCACTCGCTCATCGACGCCTGATCTTTGCGCCGGCAGAGGAGCGGAAACAGCCAGTCGAGATCCTTGAACTCGCGCAGGAAGGCGCTGTTCGCCTTCACCATGCGCGAGAAGGTCATGGAGCGCGCGAGCACAGGCAGGTTGCGCTCCAGCAGCGAGACTGTCCCCGCAATCTCGTGGCCATCGTGCGGCCCGGCATGGGCAAGCACTGCTTTCTTGGTGGTCCGCAACGCGGCCTTCTTCGCGCGCAACGCCACGCTCTTTGTTGCCTTCCTGGTCATGGTTCACCTCATGAGAGTTGGTTGCACCGTTGACGCGTTGGCATCGGCCAAGCACGTCTCCATGCCGGATTCACCTGCCGCAAAAGCAGGTCCGGCTCACTCTTCGCGATGGGGTGATGGGGGGTGCGGCTATCTACGCGCGGGGATAGAGCGGGGTCAAGTAACGCTTGCATGACGTACGCTGGTTTCGCGTAAATCAGGAGCCTTGGATAAGCCTGTGTGCGTTCTGCGTTCGCAGGGAGTAAAGTAAATCAGCGTTGACGCCTGCACGACACCACGAGGGACGGAACCGCCATGCAGATCGACGATTCCATCATCCGCCCGGCGCGCGAGAGCGACTTCGCGCAATGGCTGCCGCTGTGGCAGGGTTATCAGGAATTCTATCGCGCACGGATTCCGGAAGAGGTGACGCGCATCACCTGGAAACGATTTTTCGACGAAGCCGAGCCCGTCCATTGCCTGGTGGCGGAGCGCGAGGGCAAGCTGATCGGCCTCGCGCATTATCTGTTCCACCGTTCCACCTGGCTGGCGGAGAACGCCTGCTATCTCAACGACCTGTTTGTCGACCCGAGCGGCCGGCGCTCCGGTGTCGCGCGCAAGCTGATCGAGGCCGTCTATGAAGCGGCCGAACGGCAAGGCGCACGCAAAGTCTATTGGCTCACCCATGAGAGCAACGCCGCAGCCCGGTTGCTCTACGACCAGGTCGCCCGGCATCGCGGTTTTATCCAGTACGAGCGGTAATCCTGCATCTATTGCCTTGATATCAATGCTGGATTACTCTGTTCAATGAATGAGTATTCATTGAATGGGAGCGGCTCATGAACCACTTTGCCCTGACTGTTGATCCGATGCGCTCAGGCGCGCTCCCCGGTCATCTCTACAGCGATCCCGCTGTCTTCGCGGCGGAAAAGCGCCGGCTGTTCTATAAGAGCTGGCAGGTGGTGGCGCATGAGAGCGAGCTGCCGAACGCGGGCGACTATGTCGTCGCGACCATCGTCGATCAGAGCGTGTTCGTGCTGCGCGGCGCCGACGGCGTCGTGCGCGCGTTCTTCAACGTGTGCCAGCACCGCGCGCACGAATTGCTGAAAGACAAGGGCAACGTCAAGTCCGTGATCGTATGCCCCTATCACGCCTGGAGCTACGAGCTGGACGGGTCGCTGCGCAGCGCACGGGCGGCGCGCGCACTGCCGGATTTCGATCCGCAGGAATACGGGCTCGAGCCGGTGCGGCTGGAGCGGCATCTCGGATTTCTGTTCGTCAATCTCGATGACGACGCGCCGTCGCTGGGTAATCTGGCTGGCGGGATGTTCGCGGACATGACGCGCGAGCTGCCGTGGCTGAACGAGCTTGCCGTCAATCCGTCCTATTCATCGACTGTTGATCCCGGCAGCACGCTCCCCGCCAACTGGAAGATCCTGGCCGAGAATTGCCTCGAGTGCTATCACTGCGGCCCCGCCCACAAGGCCTATGTCGACATGATCGATGTCGGCCAGTACGCGCTGACACGTCAAGGCGCCTGGATGAAAAGCGCTGCGCCGCTGCGGCGCGGCGACAGCAGCGCCTATCGCGTCAAGCCCGACGAGCCGGTGCAGCACAATGTCTTCTGGCACCAGTTCCCCAATATCGAGTTCGCGGTGATGCCTGGATCGCGTGCCTTGTCGGCGTTCACCTTCACGCCGGTCAGCGCGGAGGAGACGCGGATCGCGTGGCTGATGTTGACCTTGCCGGGAGAGGAATTGCCGCAGGACCGGCTTGATTATCTCGGCAAGGTGCTGTGGCCGGAGGATGCCGCCATCTGCGCCTCGGTGCATCGCGGGCTCAAGTCGCTTGGCTATCGCCAGGGACGTTTCATCGCGAGCGATGAGCAGGCCAGCGTCAGCGAGATCAACGTGCACGCCTTCCAGCGACGGTACGCCGAAGCAATGGGACTGTAGACTCGGTTGTAATCAGGAAACGACAGGCCTAGCCTTCTACGCGGTCTCACGAGCAAGGGAGGAAGGCAATGGCCAAATATATCCTTCTGGTGAATTGGACCGATCAGGGGGTCAAGAACGTTAAGGACTCTCCGAAGCGCCTCGATGCGGCGCGCAAGCTCGCCGAAACGGCAGGTGCCAAGATGGGCGACTTCTACATGACCATGGGTGGCTACGACATGGTCGCGCACTTGGAAGCCCCCGATGATGCAGCGGTCGCAAAGTTTGTGCTGCACTTGGCAGGCGCCGGCAATGTCCGCACCCAGACGCTGAAGGCGTTCTCAGAGGACGAATATCGCAAGATCCTCAGCGCTTTATGAAGCCGGGGGACGATCTCCGGGGCCGTTAGCGCTCGGTTAGGTTTATCGGACTAGCGTGTTTGACAGTCGCGGCAATGGTGGCATTGCCGCGGGGTGGTGCGCTACTGTGCACCGCAATATTTCGCGTTCGAGAAACCGATGAACCTGCCCGAAAGCCTCGCCGACCGCACCAACCGGATCGAGATTGCCTCATTGGTCCTGGCCGGCATCGGCTTGGCGGTGGTGCTGCACCTCGGGCTGCTGGCGGCGTTGCTGGCCGGCCTGCTGTCGCATCAGTGCGCCTATCTGCTGGCGGCGCGCCACCGGCAGGTCGGCGTCTCGCGCTTTGGCGGCAAGGTGATCGCGCTGACCGTCCTTGGCGGCATTTTCATCATCGCGGTGACCTATGGGACGATGCGCCTCGCCAATCTGCTCACCGGCCACAATGAAGGCGTGGGACCGCTGATGCAGCAAATGGCGTTCGCCATTGGCACCGCCCGCAGTCACTTCCCGGACTGGGTGCAGCCCTATCTGCCGGCCAACGTCGATGAGCTCGAAAGCCAGGCAGCGAGCTGGCTGCGCGCGCATGCGGGCGCGCTCGGCAATATCGGCGAGAGCCTGGGCAAGCTGCTGATCCATGTCATGATCGGGATGATCATCGGCGGCATGATCGCGCTCGCTGACCCGGCGCAGGGCTATCGCCACGGCCGCATGCCCGGACCTTTGGCCCGCTCGCTCGAAGCGCGCGTGACGTTGCTCGGCCGCGCGTTCCGCCGCGTGGTGTTCGGACAGGTGCGCATCTCCGCACTCAACACCCTGCTGACCGGCATCTATCTCGCCGCGATCCTGCCTTTGTTCGGTGTCAACCTGCCGCTGGTCAAGACCATGATCGCGGTGACATTCCTGGTCGGGCTCTTGCCGGTGCTCGGCAACCTCATCTCCAACACCATTATCGTGGTGGTGAGCCTCAGCGTCTCGTTCTACGTCGCGATTGCCTCGCTGGTCTTCCTGATCGCGATCCACAAGCTGGAATATTTCATCAATGCCCGAATCATCGGCGGCCAGATCCGCGCCCGCGCCTGGGAATTGCTGCTGGCCATGCTGGTGATGGAAGCGGCCTTCGGCATCCCCGGAGTCATCGCCGCGCCGATCTATTACGCCTATCTCAAGAACGAACTCTCCGCACGCGGGCTGATCTAAGAGCGGCTGTACACGCGAACAGGCTCGACGCAATAAAGTCGAGAAAAACTCCACGAGCGCAATACCGATCATGTTTGCAATATACCCTTTAGAGGGAATTGCAGAAGCGGCGCCAGCGTGCCTAAGGTCCGCTTTCGTATTTTCCAGACAATGATCCTCGGCGTGTGCGGCGCACCTTGCTCCGCCGTTCGGTGACATCTCGAAGCTGTCCTTGCGACCAGCCTCAATCGGGGAATGAGGGCCACGACTTTTTAACAGGTGCGCGTCTGCTGCCGTTGCTCGGCACAGCGGGCGTCTGAGTGTGGCCTCATTCATGAAGAGGGGATGTCATGGTCAATCTCGTGGATACGTCCAAAATCAATACGCTCGCCAGTCCTTTCATTTTCGAAGCAAGCGTGGTCTCCGGGACGGATGATGCCGAGGAACGTGCGTCCGGTACGATGGCGCTGGAGAGCACGGACCTGGACTTTGTCAATGACCGTCTTGGCAATGGGGGCGAAGGCCAGTACATCGGGATTCGCTTCACCGGCATCGAGATTCCACCGGGCGCCGTCGTCACCGGCGCCTACCTCCAGTTCCACACCGACGAGGTGGGCACCGCTGCGATCTCGCTGCTGGTTCAAGGCGAGGATGTCGACGATGCGGCTGCCTTCGCGGACGTCGAGAACAACATAACATCGCGCCCGACCACGGACGCCTCGAGCGCCTGGACGCCGGAGGCATGGTCCGAAGTGAGTGAGGCCGGCGCTGCCCAGCGCACGCCGGATCTCTCGGCCATCGTGCAGGAGATCGTGGCCCGGCCAGGCTGGCAGTCCGGCAACGACTTGGCATTTATTATCTCTGGCACTAGCAGCCGCACTGCGGAGGCCTTCGAAGGACACACCGGCAGCGCGCCGGTGCTGCACATCGAGTGGGTACCCGGCGGCACGGACACGATCGCCCCCGATGTCGTCATGGATGCGCCGAAGGAGGGGGCGCAGATCTCCGGAGACATCACCCTCAGCGCGCTTGCTTCCGACAATGTCGGCGTCGTCGGCGTGCAGTTTCAAGTGGACGGCGATAGTATCGGCAATCTCGATACTACCGCGCCGTTTTCCGCCAAGCTCGATACGACCCGATTGGCCGACGGGGAAGTCGCCTTCTCGGCGCTCGCCACAGATGCCGCAGGCAACGAGACGGTGTCGGCACCAGTCACGGTGTTGATCGACAATGGCCCGTCCGAGCCGCCACCACCGGCGCCTCCGTCGTCCGGCACAATCCGCGTGCCGGAAGACTATCCGACGATTCAGAAAGCGGTCGATGCCGCCGGAAATGGCGACACGATCCTGGTGGGGCCGGGCACCTATGCCGGTGACATCGTGATCTCCGGCAAGTCGATCACACTTGCGTCGTACTATCAGGTTGCCGACGATCCCGGCCTGGTCGACCAGACCATTATCAAAGGAGGTTCTCCCGGAATTTTCGTCGATGATTCCGCGCCGAACACGACGATCGCGGGGTTCCACTTCGTGGGCGGTGAAAAATCCGTGCAGTTCTTTGCACAAGGCGGGCAGTGCCTCGATAACTTCTTCGACCATCCGGGCGGCGATGCGATCAGCTTCGAGAGCGCGGGTGGCGTTGCGCGCGGCAATCTCTCCGTCGGGGCCGGCGATGACGCGGTCGACGTCGATGCCGCGTCGGCCAACGTGCTCATCGAGCGCAACATATTCAGAGAGTCCGGCGACGATGGCATCGAAATCCGCAATCAGAACTATCAGGGCTCACTCGTCACGCACACCATCCGGGGCAACACGATCACTGGCAGCGACGAGGATGGGATCCAGCTGATCGACTACTCGGCTGTTTCAGACCGCGCATTCGTCATTGAGGGAAATCTGATCCAGCAGAATGCCGACGTGGGCCTTGGGATCATGGACAATGGCGAGACCCGCGAGGACTTCCGCGGAGCGAGCATGCCGGAGCGAGTCGATGTTTCCGACAACACGTTCGATGCCAATCGCTATGGCATCACCGGCGGCGACAACCTGCACGCGGTAAACAACACCATCTCCCATTCCTCGGTGGCCGGTCTCAAGAACGTCGATGGTGAATCAACAATTGTGAATACCACCTTTATCGACAACAAGGTCGACTACCTGCATAGCAACGTCGGCAGCGCGGCGCAGACGAGCGGGACAGATCTTGGGCTAAACGACGTGCTGGACGTGACGGACGGAACGAACATGCTGGTCATGGATGAAAGCGGCGCAAATGCCGCACTCCGCGATACCGGCGACACATCTTCCGGCGCCGACACCAGCGGCGGCGTGAGCGGGATCGGCGGACAGTCCGCCCAGCTAGCGCCGCTCGACACCGACATCACGTCGCAGGTATCGGGATAAGCAGCTCTGAATGGGCAAACTGTTGGCGCTTACGCGCCGGACCTCGGATGGCGGCGTCAGGAACCCGTCACAGTGCTTGCGAGGATGCTGCCGCTTCGGCACCATGCGGCTGAAGCAGCAGGGAATTCGCGATCATGTCCGAACTGGTTTCTCCCGATCAGGTGCGTGCCTTCGCGGCTGACGGCGCGGTCTTCCTGCCCGGCCTGCTGAAAGATTGGGTGGAGGTGATCCGTGCCGGCATCGAGCGCAACATGCGCGAGCCTGGGCCCTATGCAGCGGAGAACCTGAAGCCGGGCGAAAACGGGCGCTTTTTCGACGATTACTGCAACTGGCAGCGGATTCCGGAATTCGTCGAGTTCGTGCAGCGATCGCCGGCGGCGGCAGCCGCGGCCGCTCTGATGCAGTCAAAAACCGCGCAGGTTTTCCACGACCATGTGCTGGTGAAGGAGCCGGGGACGGCGAAGGCGACACCCTGGCACCAGGACGCGCCTTATTATTTCGTCGATGGCAATCAGACCGTCAGCCTGTGGGTGCCGGTCGACCCGGTGAAGGACGCGACCTTGCGCTGCGTCGCCGGCTCTCATCTCTGGCCGAAGTTCGTCCTGCCGGTACGCTGGTTGTCGGACGAGAATTTCTATGCCGACAGTGATGCCTATATCCCCGTGCCCGATCCCGATGCCGCGCCGGACCGTTATCGCGTGCTGGAATGGCAGATGCAGCCGGGCGATGCGGTGGCATTCCACTACCGCACGCTGCACGGCGCCCGCGGCAATTTCACGACCGAGCGCCGGCGCGCCTTCTCTTTGCGCTTCGTCGGCGATGACGCGGTCTATGCAGCGCGTCCGGGACGAACGTCTCCGCCTTTTCCGGGTCATGAGATGAAGCCGGGCCAGCGGCTGCGCGAGGATTGGTTCCCGGTGGTATGGGGCTCGGTCAGTACGTCAGCTGAGCCCTAAATTCCTCGTCGAAGTAGCGGTCCGGGTCGACGCGCTGAACCCAGAAGATGATGGGAATGCGGCGGTTGCCTTCTCCGCCGCGTACCGGGTTGACGAATTCCCACACGATGTCGCCGTTCGGCGCGACCTCGATGACGCGGCCGGCCATGGATTCGACGATCAGCGTATTACCGTTGCCGAGGCGCGTCGCGCTGGCGCGCGCAACGCTTTCCAGTGGCTCGCCCTCGCGGCCGGAATAGCGCCACACGATGCGCGAGGTCGCGGGCTGGAACTCGATGACGCGCGACAGGCCGTGGCCGCTGCTGTCGCCTTCGTTGTCGAACAGCAGCATGTTGCCGCTGGGCAGCAGCTGCGCATCGTGCTGCCGCACCCATGGCCCGCTTTGCGCCCACACGATCCCGGCGCGCGCCTCATCCACCAGCGCAACGGTGCTGATTTCCCGGAACGAAACCAGGACCTGGCCGGCGCTGCTGCCGGCGATGCCGGGCACCGGACCCTTGAGGAGGTCGAGCGAATTGGCATGCAGGTAATCGCCGTTCTTGTAGGATTCCTGCGAGGAGAAATAGAGCCGGCGCGCATAAGGCGATTTCGCGAACACATCCATGAGCGGAGTCGCGGCAAGCTCCCGCCCGTCCGGCGACAAGGTCACGATGAAATCGTCGATCCGCGGCTTCGGCAAATGGGCGAAGCCGGGAAGCTCGGTCTCCGATATGCGCTGGGTCAGCACGTGGATGTTGCCTGCCGTGTCGATCTCGAAATCATGGTGCGCGTTGCCGAGATATTTCCAGACCACCTCGGATCTGGCGTTCAGCTTGGCGAGGCCGTAGCCCCAGGGCGTGTCGCCGATCGCGGTGTAGAGCGCGATGAGGTCGCCATTCGGCAGCACGCGCGCCTTTTCGATGTAGATGAAGGCATCGGACCGCGGCGCCTTGACCGCTGCGCTTTCATCCCACAGCTTGCTGAAATTCACGTGCCAGCGATGGAGCACCTTGCCCCGCATGTCCATGAGATACGCCGCCTGCTCATGGGTCGAGCTGTAGAGCGTGAGGCCGTTCTCGGCGCGCGCCGGATCGTAGCGCGTGACGCCGCGCTTTTCGGTGCGCGCATCGGCCCAGAAGTCAGTTGCGTAGCGGTCGTTGTAACCCGTCAGCCCGTCATAGAGCGCTGCGCCGCCGGAGAAGGCATGCCGCAGCGGCTCCGTCGGGAACAACCCGAAATGCATGATCGCAGCGCCAGCCACGAAAGCGAGGAACACGAGGCTCGCGACTGCCATGATCGAGATCCAGTGCGCGGCTTGGTCAGGCGATGCCGATTCGGTTGAACGCCGATCCAGCGCGCCCCGGCCGGCGGTGCTCGACATGGGCTGCGATTTGATAGAATCGTGGTGGAGAATCTTAGTCATGAAGGCGTTGCCTGTTCCGCTCAGGCCGGCATCCCGCGCCAGTCATTCTGCGCGACCGCCAGCCACGCCCTCACTCTTCCCGCAAGATATAGGATTTCCTTCCCCCGATTGCAACCCTAACTCAACCCGACGACCGGGAGCGCCGCGCCATGGACCGCGCGCGCGGCGGGGGAGCAGAGGAATAGCAGCACGTCGGCCAGCGCTTCCGGCGCGACCCATTTCTTGGGATCGGCCTTCGGCATCGCAGCGCGGTTCTGCGGCGTGTCGATGATGCTGGGCAGCACGCAATTGACGTTGATGTCGTGGTTGCGCAATTCCGCCGCCATGGATTCGGTCAGGCGTATGACCGCGCTCTTGGACGCGACATAAGCGCCCATCTCGGCCTTGCCGCTGAGTGCGGAATAGGCGCCGATATTGACGATCCTGCCGCCGCCGGCTTTCAGCATGTGCGGCACGACGGCGTTGCTCATGCGCAGGACCGAGCCGGCGTTGAGCTCCATCATCAGGGCCCATTTGTCGGCGGGGATCTCATGCACCTTCTCGCCCATGTGAAAACCGCCGGCGAGATTGCACAAGGCATCGATCCGCCCGAAGCGCGCGATCGCGGCACCGACCGCCGCTGCGATGGACGTGGGATCCGAGAGGTCGACGCGCTGGCGCAGCACGTCACCAGCGCCGTTGGTCGGCACTTTGCCGAGCACCGTTTCGTTGATGTCGAGCAGGACGAGATCGGCGCCTTGCGCGGCAAAGGCAGCAGCAACCGCCTGACCAAGATTGCCGGCGGCGCCGGTGATCACAACGGTCTGATTCTTGAAAGTCATCCTGCGCTCCCGAAGCTCGGTCTCGCGCTACTGCGCGATATATTCGTCCCGGCTGTCAAGCAGGACGCCGATCGCTCGCTCGAGCCTTGGCAGGAGACCTCGCCAAAACTGCGTTCGCGTAGCCGAGGCGATGCGGAAGCAGCTAATGGAACTTCGCGACTCTTGCGACGCCTTCCATGCTTTCCGGCACTTCGGAGGCACTCTCGATTTCCGGATTCTGGGGGCGTACGCTATTGCTCACCGCGAGCCGCAGAAATCTCACCTTATGCCTTCGATCCGCCGCTTCTTGCGCCCGCGCCAGATCTTCCCGCGCCCATCTCCGATGTATCACTGAGGGGCAGGGCGGGCGTGCAAAGCTACGCCTTTAGTGGAATAAGCCTTGGAGATCATCAATTCTTGGGAACGAAGCCCACCTTGCCACGTTCATGGCTCGCCCCGGGTTGCATAGCGCATTTTAGCCATGAAATCGCTGAAGGCAGGGAAAGCGTGGAAGTTGCTGGATGAGTGGGCGGCGCAGGTGGCGGATCGCGCGCCTCTCGATCCCTCGTCACACCACCTTGCCACCGGCAGCGCATTGGACCAGACCGCCGCCCTGGGCTCGTCCTCGTCCACGACGAGCACGACTTCGGCGTCCTGGATCTCCAATCCCGTCATCGTCAACGCATTCGAAACCACGACATTCGGCAGTCCGGATCCGTCCGGCCTCGCTTTCATTCCAGGAGCATCCGCCGGCACCGGGACGCTGCTTCTCGTCGATTCCGAGGTCGAAGAGTCACCGTTCAACGCGACCAGGAACCTGTTCTATGTGTCGCTGTCGGGAACCTTCGATCACAGCGTCAGCCTGACCGGCTTCACCAAGGAGCCGACGGGGATCACCTACCGGGCAAGCAATGGTCATCTCTTCATCAGCGACGACGACAAGAACGGTGTCTTCGAGGTCAACGCCAGCAGTCCCGGCACAAAGCTCAATTTCTTCTCCACCTCCAGCTATGCCTCGGATGCCGAGGACGTGGCCTACGATCCCGCAACCAATCATCTGCTGGTCATTGAAGGTGCGACGGGCGATCTCAATCCCCGGACAATCTTCGAGACCACTGTCACCGGCACGCGCGTCGGGTCAATCCTGTTGCCCGCCGCCGTGCCGGACGATTTGGAGGCGCTTGCCTATGATCCCGCGCGGCAAGTGTTCTATGTCTCGGGCGGGGGGTCGCCGGACATCTTTGTCGTCTCGCGCGACGGCAAGACGCTGCTCAATACCATCAAGGTCCTGGAGGGACTCACCAACACCCTGAGCGACACCGGCGTTCATCCCAAGGGACTGGTTCTGGCGCCGAGCAGCAGTACCGCGGATGATCCTGCCGTCGTGTCGCTCTATGTCGCCGACTATGGCAGAGATCAGCTGATGGATGGCCGCGTCTATGAGATCCAGCTGAGTTCGACCGCCAACCAGCCGCCATTGTTCACGACCGGCGCCGATGTCGTGAACTTCAACCAGGTCAGCGCCGGGAGCTACCTGGCAGGATCGCAATACGACGCTCTGGGCGACAGCGATACCGTGACGCTCCCGGCAACGGCGGCTGCGGCCGCCGCGGCGGGATACAATCCGGTTCAGACCGTTTTTCGCGCTGGAACCGGGAATGACGCGATTACCGGCGGCGGTTTGAATGACACGATCTATGGCGATTCCGGCAACGATACGCTGAAAGGTGGCGCCGGCCAGGATCGTCTGCGCGCTGGCAGCGGCTCCGACATCCTGATCGGTGGCGCTGGCAACGACTTCCTGGATGGCGGCTCGAACAACGATACAGCCGACTATGCGGCGTCGATCGCTGGTGTGACGGTCAATCTCGCCTCCGGCACCGCGACGGGCGAAGGCACCGACAGCTTGCTCAGCATCGAGCATGTCACCGGCTCCGGTTTCGCCGACCAGATCACCGGCAGCTCAGCTGCGAACATTCTGACGGGCGGCGGTGGAAACGACATCCTGCGCGGTGGATCAGGCAACGACACGCTGACCGGCGGCAGCGGCACGGATCAGCTGTTTGGCGATTCCGGCCACGACACCCTCAAATGGGATAGCGCGGATTCCTTCAACGGCGGCAGCGGCTTTGATACGCTCGACCTCAATTCGTCGAGCAGCGATACGATCGACCTGCGCGGATCACGCTTTGCCAATCTCGAACGGGCCAGCACGGGCAGCGGCAGCGATTCCGTCACGCTCAGCCTCAGTGACGTGCTGTCCGATACCGCCGACAATCAGTTCATCGCCGACCTGGGCAGTGGTACCGACACGCTGCACATCGATCGCGCCGGCGGCTGGACCGCCACCGCCCCAGACGCCACGCTTGGCCCGACGGGTGTTGCCGCCGGCGCCTCCATCTCCGGGATGACGGCGTACACCTTCAGCAACGGCACCGCCACCGTGACTGTGTTCAGCAACGCCGAGGTGGTCGACACGTAGGCTGCGTCGTCCAGGAGTTAGGCAAGAGTGAATTGCCGCCAAAGAAAGGCGGCGAAGCGTCTTGGGGACACAGCCTCGCCGCCGGGAGCGGTCGACGCCAGTCGGGGGAAAAGCGTCGGCCTGTCTTGGGGTTCGGAAAACCTACGCCCGGCAGCCAGCCGCGGCAACGGCATGATGATCCGAAATGGGACTCGCTATGCACCGTAATGGCGGAGTTTGATGACCGCAGAGCGGTCGCGCGAACTTGCTCATCCTGGCCGGCGTCTGGTGCTCGATCAGTGCTCAATGGCCTGAGCCATTGTCGCGCACGAATCTGCGGCCCTTGAATCAGCGGCTGGTTGGGAGCCGGCACGCGGCAATCCGGCTATCCGTCTATCAGTGGAGTGAACGCAATCGCCAACAGGACGTCCATCAAGTCAACGAAGGTCGCGAAGAAGGGCGCCGCCAAGCGGGTCGCTGCGAAGCCGACCCTCCTCGCAGGCGGCAATCCTCGGATCGCGAAGGCCGACGGAGATGCCCCCGTGCAGACCTACATCGCGGCCATGCCGGGCTGGAAACGCGACGTCGGGCGCCGCCTCGACGCGCTCATCGTGCGCAACGTGCCCAACGTCCGCAAGGCAGTGAGGTGGAACTCGGCCTTCTATGGCACCGAGCACCAGGGCTGGTTCCTCGGCTTCCATTGCTTAACGAATTACGTCAAGGTGGCTTTCTTCCGCGGCACGTCGCTGCGTCCTGTGCCCCCCGGCGAGTCCAAGAACAAGGACACGCGCTACCTCGACATCCACGAGGACGACAAGCTCGACGAGGAGCTCATGGCGAGTTGGATTCGGCAGGCATCGGAGCTGCCCGGCTGGATCCCGTAGCGTCGGCGGGAATCCTCGCAAGGGCCGAGGGCGACGGCATCGTGCAAGCCCGGATTTGAAGAAAGCGGCAACAACCATGAAGAAGAGGACGAGCGGCTCGAAGGAAGGGCAAGGAGGGGACTCTCCCTCGCAGCTGATCGATGCGAGAATCAAGGAGCTGAGTGACTGGCGGGGCGAGACGCTCGCTCGGGTCCGAATTCTCATCAAGCAGGCCGACCCCGAAGTGGTCGAGGAGTGGAAGTGGAGAGGGGTTCCGGTGTGGTCGCACGCCGGAATAATCTGCACCGGTGAGACGTACAAGAGTGTCGTGAAGATGACCTTCGCCAAGGGCGCCTCGTTGGAGGACCCTTCAGGCCTCTTCAACTCCAGCCTCGAAGGCAATACCAGGCGTGCCATCGATTTCCATGAGGGCGACAGGATTGATGAAAAGGCGTTGAAGGCGCTCATTCGCGCTGCCGTGGCGCTGAACACGTCGGTGCAAGCTGCCGCCCGCCCCGCCCGCTCTCAGAAGAGACCAAAAAGCGCTTGAGGAGCGTCGTGAACGGGTCAGCAGCTGCCGGCGCACCCATCGGCACGGCACCGCCCCGCTGATCGACGACTCCGTCTTGCGTGCCCAAATCGCTGTCAGCAGAAAGGCGGCGAAGCGCTATCGGGGACACCTCGCCGCCTGGGATGCCGACGCCAATCGGGGGAAAGAGCGTCAGCCGATCTTGGGGTTCGGAAACGTTACGCCGCGTAGCGCGCTGAGGCAATCGCATGACGATCCGAAATGGCGACCGCCACGAACCGTCATGCGCCAGATACTCAGATTACCTCGAGCAGCTCCCCAGCTCTCCGAGCCATTCCATGCTCGCACGCGTTTTCAAGCTTGGTGACGGCTCAGATTGAATGAGACAATGCACGTTCCAACTCCCGGCGCTGGCATCGAATAGTCGCCCTGGGCCGCATCGTCCTGGAATCCGGCGTTGACCGTGATGAAACGCGGCCCAACGATCCCATTCGAGGATTCGGTCTTGCCCGCCAAAACCTTCTCGAGCCTTCCGTCGCGGCTCAGACGTCCGACGAAGTTGTAGGCGAGCCTGCCGCGCCAGAGCATGCCCTCTGCGGCCCCGTTACGCACTTCGATCTGCATCGCCCAAGGCAATCCGCACGCCGCTTCAGAGCTTTCCGCAATCCATTTGCCGTCGTAAGCACCGTGACGAATGGTGCGCGCGGATTGAATCCCGCCCGTTGAGCCCACACCGGAGCAATCGCGATACATACTTGCAAGATGGGTGTTGCGCTCGTGTAGTGCATTCGCTTCGACGCGTTCGG
This sequence comes from Dongiaceae bacterium, assembly GCA_035695765.1. Lineage (GTDB taxonomy): Bacteria > Pseudomonadota > Alphaproteobacteria > Dongiales > Dongiaceae > Dongia_A. The sequence goes on along the minus strand of DASRRI010000018.1, from coordinate 4,974 downwards.
CATCGGAGAGATCAAGAGCGAACAGCGCAGGCCAGAACAGAAGAACGCCGACCGTGCCGATCGCGATGTTGGCGTTGCGATTGGAATTGTCCTCGTCGATCAGCTGGCGAGCCTTGGCCTCATTGCTCGCGATCTCGGCCTGGATCTGCTCGCATGACAGATTATTGTCGTATGCCGTCATCATCGGAACTGGCGCGGCGTTTCGACCGGCGCATGCTCCCAGCAGAAGCAGACAGAAGACCGCGACAGGGCATTTCATGTTCCCCTCCCCAAGTGGAACTGCGCCCCGAGCGGCGTCGAAAAATCTTGCCGGCCCCATTTTTGGGATGCGGGGCTCTGGCATAAGGGAAGGATAAGCGGGTCGCCGAACGGTTGTAAAGGTTAAGATTGAGCAACCCGCCGTTAAGCCAGCAGCTCCGCGCTATTGTTCTTCACGTTGTTGATCGCCTTGCCGAGCAGGCGCTCTCCTGGAGCACGTCCTGGGCCAGCTTGATCAAGCGCGCGGCGCAACTAGCGGTGCTCCTGTTGGGACGGGCTTGAGCGTCCATTCGTCGGTCGTCTCAGACTTTCGCGCGCCAACCTCCCCAAGCAGTCGCTCTGCCTTCTGCCGCTCAGACGAGATGGCGTGCATGAGCCTGCCCAGTCGACCGAAATCCTTTGGGGAACCTCGGATCTCCCGCAGCATCTTCCTGAGCGTCCCCTTCAGTCTCTTATCGCTCCGCAAGCCGCAGAATAAGCCGGTGCCCCATTCCAGCACGGCCAGGGTGGAAATGCCGTATGCCCTCCGTCCATTCCATGGATGGCTCCTGTGTTCCTATCCGATGCCTGCACCGTCAGCGCAGCGGCGTTCTCTTCTCAATCGTGGCGTCAAAAAGCTCCTGCAGATAGCCCCGCACCTTGGCGTAGTGCTCGTCTCTTTTCGGCCGCGGCACGTGGGCGCCACCGCGAGCGAAGCTACGCGCGCTCCAAGAAACCACCCGCTCTCGGAGTGCCGCATCGCTGATGATGAACTCGACGAGCTTGGCCTCGATCCATTGCTCGTTTTCGTATCCGTCCATCACGCCGATCTCGGCATGGATGATCCCTTCGGAGTATCGCTTGGCGCTCAGCAGCGCGCTGGCCTGGTCGAATGAGAGGCCCGGCAGATCGCCCATTCCCAACCTGCCAACTGCCCGCAACTGGTTCTCCGTTGCGGTGCGCATCGTTCCATTGATCTGGGCCAATGCGGTCGCGAGATCGGCAAGGCTGGGCGACCCTGCTGTCGCGACGTGTGAACTCTTCTCTTGGGGCCCATCCTGTTTTTCCTGTCCTGGAGGCACGGCCTTGAGATTGATCGGACCAGACAGCACTGGGAGAGGCACCCACCGTCGTTGTCCGAAAACCAGCCATCGATAGAGATAGGCTGCCAAGAAGGCATCCTCGAGCGCACCGTGGATGTTGCTCTGCCGGCTCCCTCCGATCATAGCGATGCATGTATCCAGATTAGCGCGCGAGTCAGGGAAGCGCTCTCTGAAGGCCTGCATCGTGCAATAGGCACCGGCTGCAAGTGCCGGTAGACCCGCGGCGCGGAGTTCGCGGCCGAGAAACTCCATGTCGAATTCGAGATTGTGACCGACGATCAAATCGCCGGCCGCAAGGGCAGCGTGGATCTGTGGCGCATAAAGGGCGAATGGTTGCTGGTGCTGCAATGTCCAATCATCCCAGCCATGCTTCCTGCGAGCCGCCCAATGGCTCTTCACGCTGGGATTGAAGACCAGATGCATAACGTTCCCGGTCGGGACCATGCCGCGGAGCTCGACGGCTCCAAGGCAGACAATCCGATCATGGCTCTCAAGGCCCGTGGTCTCGCAATCGATCGCCCATGCGATCTTGTCATCCCACGGATGCGTGGCGATGGCCGGTGCTGCGGGCGGAGTGCCTGCAGGAAGGGGCTCAGCTGGGGACGGCTCCACGCTGGCAGCAAGTGGCGTGTTGCCTGATTGCGCCAGGCGAGCCCTCAGCTCGGCCCGGCTGGTGACCGTGCCATCAGGAAGCGCCGGCTCGCGTGCTGGCGTCGGCAGCAGGTCATCTAGGGCCTGCGCTGGAGGCGTCCTGCTTGTCTGCGATATCCGCGCTCTATGCTCTTCTCGGCTCGTGACAGTGCCGGCTGGCAGCGACGAATCCCCCTTCGCCTCGTCCGGCACTTGTCTTACAGGCGCCGTGCCGTGATCGCTCTGGCCGATGCGCGCCGGATGGTTCGGCGGCGCTGACGGTGACCGAGATCGCGCCCAAGCCACGGTCCCGAACGCGCACACGACCAGGAGCGCGGCCGTCAGAATGATCTGCAGCGAGTCGAGGAGCGCGAGCACAGCAGCTGCTCAGACCACAACGTCTTGGGCTGGCGGGGTGGCAGCGGGCGCCTGAACCGGCTCGACCGCACTGCCGCAGAATCGGCACTTGCTGGCCTCCGCTTTGATCAGCTCGGCGCATGCGGGACATTTGCGGAGTGCGCCGGTCTGCAAAGCCGTTTTCTCGAGCGCAGCTTCGTCTTTGCCGATGACAAGCACATGGATGAGCGCCACTGGCCAGAGTAGGGCGGCATAGATCATCCATGGTGTCCACTGGCGGCCGCGCGTTACAGCCGCATTGCCGACGATGACGGCCATTGACGTGGTGATACTGGCGACAACGAGGCCGAAACCGAGATTGCCCGTCGGTCCGGCCGTGAAGAAGCCGGAGAGCAGAAAAACCACCGCCCCCAGCGCAATTTTCCCCAGCGCTTCCACGACAGCCCCCTTGCGCGTGGTGTTCCCCAAGCGGATAGATGCTCGCCCTGGGGTTGCCATAGAGTCAAGCGCCGCCAGTTCCACGAAACGAGACAGCGGGCCGTGATTGCCCTGTGATTGTTGCGCGGATTTTGGAGAAAGAGCTAAACCGCTAAGAAATTGAAAAGATTGGTGGACCCGATCAGAATCGAACTGACGACCTCCTCATTGCGAACGAGGCGCTCTCCCAACTGAGCTACGGGCCCACTGAGCTGGGTCAAACGGGCGGGAATATGAGGATGGGCGGACCCCTTGTCAAGGACAACCGAGCTGTCTCCGGGTGCCGCTCAAGCGGCAGAAGCCCCGCTGTTTCAAACTGTTAGCCGGCAGCCGTGACCGGGTCTCGGGAGCCGCCGCCTCACTTGCGTCAAGACCTTGGGCCGGTTAGGTTTTCCCACCATATTGCAGTCGCGGACGCGCCCGGCGCCCGCTTTGAGGACAGTGACCCCCTTCCATGATCGCCATCGGCAACCTGATCAATACCGTTATCTGGCTCTACACGATCGTGCTCGCCGTGCACGTGGTGCTGAGCTGGCTGACTGCTTTCAATGTCGTGAATACCCGCCATCCGCTGGTGAACGGGATCGGACAGATCACCTATCGGCTATGCGAGCCGGCGCTGCGCAAGATCCGGCGCTTCCTGCCCAATCTGGGCGGGCTCGACCTCTCGCCGATCGTGCTGATCCTGTTGCTGCAGTTCCTGCGCAACCTGATCGACGAATACGTGATCATCCCGGCGATGATGGGATAACAGCGCCTCGCGCATGACGCCCTTCGCGGCCAGCGCAGCGGGCGTGCGCGTGCGGCTCAAGGTCACGCCAAAGGCGAAACGCAACCAATTTGGCGGGCTGCTTGACGAGCCGGACGGCGGACAGGCGCTCAAGATTTCGGTCACCACCGCGCCGGAGGACGGCAAGGCGAACGCCGCCGTGATCGCCTTGCTGGCCAAGGAATGGGGTGTCGCAAAATCGGCCATTTCGGTCGTAACCGGCGCAACCGACCGTCGGAAGCTGGTGGAGATTCGCGGCCCATCGCAGGAATTGCTGACGAAATTGCAGGGCTGGCTGGCCAGCCGAAAAGACTGACCGAAGGATTGAGGATTTCATGTCCGAGCGCACATTGACGGACCCCAAGGTGATCGACGGCAAGGCCTTCGCCGTGAAGCTGCGCGAGAAGATCGCGCGCCAGCTGAAGGCACTGCAGAGCGAGCACGGTCTCACGCCGGGCTTGGCGGTCGTGCTGGTGGGCGAGGATCCGGCGAGCAAGGTCTATGTGCGCAACAAGGGCGAGCAGACCGTGCATGCGGGCATGGCCAGCTTCGAGGACAGGCTGCCGGCCACCACCAGCCAGGCCGAATTGCTGGCGCTGATCGACAAGCTCAACAAGGACCCGAACGTCAACGGCATCCTCTGCCAATTGCCGTTGCCCAAGCAGATCGACCCGCAGGCCATCATCAACGCCATCGATCCGGACAAGGACGTCGACGGCTTCCATGTGGTGAATGCGGGGCGGCTTGCGACCGGCGGGCAGGGCCTCGTCCCCTGCACGCCTTATGGCTGCCTGCTGCTGCTGAAGGACCGGCTCGGCGATCTCGCCGGCAAGCATGCGGTGGTGATCGGCCGCTCCAATATCGTCGGCAAGCCGATGGCCCAATTGCTGCTGAACGAAAGCTGCACAGTCACCATCGCGCATTCCAAGACCAAGGATCTGCCCGGCGAAGTGCGCCGCGCCGACATCGTGGTGGCCGCGGTTGGCCGGCCCGAGATGGTGAAGGGCGACTGGATCAAGGAGGGCGCAATCGTCATTGATGTCGGCATCAACCGCATCGAGCGCGACGGCAAGGGCCGCCTTGTCGGCGACGTCGACTACGCCAGCTGCTATCCGAAAGCCGGCGCCATCACGCCGGTGCCGGGCGGCGTCGGCCCGATGACCATCGCGCTGTTGCTCAACAACACGCTGATCGCGGCGTGCCGTCAGCGTGGGGTGAAGCTGCCGGAATAGAGGCGCTCCGCTTCAGCAGCGGCTTTTCCTGTCATGTATGGACCTTCCCGCTGCCGCAAGGGAAACCTCATGGCGTTGCGGAAGCGTACATGTATCCGGCGTTTCTCGGGCTGTGGGTTCGGGAAGCCCGTCGCCATCATGGGAAGCCGAAGCGGGAAGCGCGGCCAGA
>DASRRI010000017.1:0-3133 GCA_035695765.1 Dongiaceae bacterium | reverse complement strand
CCTTCGGCGATTTCGCGTCCACGCCGGGTCGCCGCGGCGATGGCCCTGGTGAGCAATGGCTGCAGGCCGTCCGGCGCCATCAGCACCGCCAGCGCCTCGATGGTGGTGCCCTTGGGGCTCATCACCGCCTCGCGCAGCTTCGTGGCGCTTTCGGTCGATTGATGCGCCAGGTCGCCCGATCCGGTCACCGTCTCGCGCGCAAGCTGCATGGCGAGGTCGGCGGGCAGCCCCGCCGCACGGCCCGCTTCCGCCAGACATTCGATCAAGAGGAACACATAAGCCGGTCCGCCGCCGGAGACGGCGGTGACGGCGTTGATCTGGTCTTCGTCCTCGATCCAGCCGACCTTGCCCACAGCCGAGAGCAGCTGTCCGCAAAGTGCAAGCGTCGCGGCTGATATACTAGAATCCTTGAGGATGACACTCATGCCGCGCCCGACCGCTGCCGGAGTGTTGGGCATGGAGCGGACGATGGCTGCATCCGCGCTGAGCTTGGCCTTGAGATAGGCGACGGTCTTGCCGGCGGCGATGGAGAGGAAGACCGTTCCTGGCCTCACGAATCGGCGATAGGCGGGCAGGGCCTCGTCCATGAATTGCGGCTTGATCGCCAGGAGGACGATCCCGGGCTGCAGCCCTGCCGGAAGCTGGTCGATCGCGGTCACAACCGTGACGCCGCGGGCCTGGACATCATCCAGATCCCGCGGCGCCGGATCGACCACAAACACTTGGGTGCCGGGGACGCCACGCGACAGCCAGCCGCGCAGCAATGCCCCACCCATCTTGCCGCAGCCCACCAACAGAAGTGAGCCGGGCAAGACGATCCTCTGATCGCTCATCGTCGGGTTTCAGGCCTCTCCGACCGTCTCCAGCATGGCGGCTTCCATCGCCTCATGGGGTTTCTTACCGCCCCATAGAGCGAATTGGAAGGCAGGGTAGAAACGCTCGCATTCGCCGATCGCGGTCTCGAGCAGGTCTTCCAGCTGCTCGGCCACGATCCCGCTGGTCCCGCGCAAGAGCACGGTATGGCGGTACATCGGCGACATCTCCTCGGAAGAGAGGTCGAAATGGCCGAGCCAAAGCCGCTCGTTGATCATGGTCAGCAACTCGGACACCGGCGGGCGCTTACCGGCCGGAATCTTCATGTCGAACAAGCACGAGAAATACAGGGCCCCCAAATCCTCCTGCCAGACAAAGAACATGCGGTATTCGCACCACTGACCGCGAAACTCGACCACCATTTCCTCGTCAGCCGAACGCTCGTGCCGCCATTCATTGACGGACACCAGCTCTTCCAGCATGTCGATGGGATTGTGACGGGTTCGGGTCGACTCAACTCGGAGCAAGGCCATTGCTAGCGCCCTCCATGCGTCGGCCCCTGGAGGCCCGCAGGTGGGGCCGCGCCCCCAGGACTAGATGACAAAACGATGAATCCCCACAACAAATAGACTCGCAAATTTACGAGTGCAGCGCAAGCGGGGAATTAAGGAAATTTCGAGTCTCGGTCTAAGAAGCGCTTCTAAGGGTTCCCAGACTCGGATTCTTGTGCGGGCGCTTCCAGGTCGTTCGCGCCTGCGATCACCTCTTCGGCGGCGAGCCTCGCTTCCAGAGTGGCGACCCGCGCTTCGAGCCGGATCTGCGCCTCGCGCGCGGCCTGGGCCACGGCCTTCATGGCGTCGAACTCCTCGCGCGGCACCAGGTTCATGCGGGCCAGCAGCTTCTCGATCTGCTGCTGGATGCGGACCTCGACCTCGTGCTTGACGCCGGTGACGGAGCCCAAGGCGCCGCTGGCAACCTTGGCGAGGTCGTCGAGGAATCGGTTGTCGGTCTGCATGGGTGGCTTCGCTTGCCGCTGTCGATGGCTCCACTTATATAAACGAACACCGCGTATTGCCATCCATTCCGTCGGTCCTCGCACATGATGTTTCCCGATTTCGATCCGGTCGCGCTGCAGATCGGACCCATCGCCATTCGCTGGTACGCGCTCGCCTACATCATCGGCATCCTGCTGGCCTGGCGCTATTGCATCCGCCAGGCGCAGCTGCCGCCGCAGCGCGTGACGCGGGTGCAGCTCGACGATCTCATGTTCTGGATCACCATCGGCATCATCGTTGGCGGGCGGCTGGGACAGGTGCTGCTGTGGGAACCGAGCCTCTATCTCGCCAACCCGCTCGAGATCCTGATGATCTGGCACGGCGGCATGGCGTTCCACGGCGGGCTGATCGGCGTCATCGTCGCGATCTGGCTCTATGCGCGGAAGCAGAAGCTGAGCCCGTTTGCTTTCTCCGACATCATCGCCGCCTCGACTCCGATCGGGTTGTTCCTTGGCCGCATCGCCAATTTCGTGAATGGCGAGCTGGTCGGGCGGCCGACCGATGTGCCCTGGGCCATCATCTTTCCGCAGGTGGACATGGTGCCGCGCCATCCCAGCCAGCTCTATCAGGCAGCACTGGAAGGCATTCTTCTGTTCATCTTCCTGCACTGGGCCGGGCGCAAGCAATGGATCCGCGAGCGGCTCGGCATGATGACGGGCCTGTTCCTGATGGGCTACGCCGTCGCACGCTCGATCGGAGAGATCTTCCGCGAGCCGGAGGTGAATTTGGGCGCCTACAGCTTCGTGACCTGGGGGCAGATTTTGAGCGTGCCGATGTTCTTGCTCGGGCTGTACCTGGTGATGCGCAAGCCGCAAGTGACTGCGGACAAAGGAGCGCAATGACTGGACTCCACTCTTTCCGTCATGGTCGTGCTTGGCACGACCATCCACGAGTTTCTATCAGCGGTCTCGGTATCGCTCTTACAAACTCGTGGATGGTTGGACCAAGTCCGACTATGACGGAGTAGTACAGGCGTCACGGTGTGACCGCCCTCGATCTCCTGAAGCGGCGCATCGCAGCGAGTGGGCCGGTCACGGTCGCGGAGTTCATGCGCATCGCGCTGGCGGACGAGGGCGCCGGCTACTACGCGACGCGCGATCCGTTCGGAGCCGCGGGCGATTTCATGACGGCGCCGGAGATCAGCCAGATGTTCGGCGAGCTGATCGGACTGTGGTGCGTCGACGCCTGGGAGAGAGCGGGCGCGCCCGATCCCTTCCTGCTGGTGGAGCTGGGGCCAGGCCGCGGCACGCTGATGGCGGATGCGC
>DASRRI010000016.1:0-3304 GCA_035695765.1 Dongiaceae bacterium | reverse complement strand
GCGACCAGGCTCATCCACCCGAGCGCCACGCCCTGCCCGTCCTGCGCGGCCTGCCAGGCGATGACGTAGTTGTTGATGCGCCGCGTCTTCAGCCTGCGCGCCGGCACGCCGATCGCGCCGAACCATTCTTCCCATTCAGTCCAGCCTCGCTCCTGGCTGATGACCTCGAGCAGCGGCAGGCTGGTGAGCTCCGCCGGCTCCTTGATCTTGTGCTTGCGCGCGAACTCAGGGCTGGCGACCGCCACGACGACATCGTTGAACAGCTTGACCGCGGTCTCTTCCGGCCACTTGCCATCGCCATAGCGGATGCGCAGATCGACTTCGGAGCGGCGCAGATCCTGGCTGCGGTCGGACACCACCTGGTCGATGACGATGTCCTGGTGCGCGCGCCAGAATTCGCCGAGCCGCGGCATCAGCCATTGCTGCGCGAAGGCCGTCGTGCATCCGACGGTGACGGTGCGCGCGGTGCGGCTGGTCTTGATCACCTCGAACGCCGCCGCCATGCCGGCGAAGCTCTCCGACAGCGAGCGATAAAGCTGCTCGCCCTCGGCCGTGAGGCGCATGGTGCGATGCCCGCGCACGAACAAGGGGACACCCAGCTCCTGCTCCAGGAACGTCACATGCTTGCTGACCGCACTCGGCGTGACATTGAGCTCCGCCGCGGCGAAGCTGAGACTCGAATGCCGCGCGGCCGCCTCGAAGGCACCCAGCGCGTTGAGAGAGGGGAGTTTGTAAAAGCGGCGGACCATCAGATAGCTATGCCGGCCGGCGCAAAGGCTGGCAAGAGCCCACGCCGCCATACAAACGGGGAGGACTCGCTATTGCTTACGTCGCCTCGCCAGCCGCGCAATCTGTCTCGATGCTGGCGAGAGCCCCTGCGACAGCCCTGTCCTGCCATACGTGACGAAGGCGCGTGAGGCATATTGCTCCAGCCAAGGCAGCGGCCAAGCCAAGTTGACCCATCACCGCCGCAGCAGTCAGTACCGCAAGAAAACAGATCCTGAGCGGCCACTGGAGGGGCAAGCGACGACGCTCGCGGATGCGGTCCTGAAATAGAACGCGCCATTCATAGCTTGGCTCCCGACCTGCTCCGGGCTGCCTGCGCGTGCCGAACCACAACCACACGAAAACGACTGGTTCGCCAGCAAGCACGAATAGCGATAGCGACCACAACAGGAACCCCGTGGGCTTTTCCACCAGTGAACTGGCCTCATGTGCGTCCAGAAACAGGAGACCCGCCACGAAGAGCGGCATAATTAAGAGACCTAAGATTTGGACTCGGGGGTAAGGCCTGTGTGGCCTAGGCCTGTCGACGTCCAAGCGAAATCGGTGCCGCAAGAAATGCTTCTGGCGAACGGTCAAGGATTCGGGAGATATCATCGATGACGACCAGTGCTGCCCACCACTCTTGGTGTGACTAACCAGCACAAAGGTTCATTCCTAAACTTGATGGACTCGACCACGGGAACGAACCTGTGAGGTTCGCAGGGATGACGTTCAGATATACCTGTTCACCAGCTCCGCCGTTTCCTTGGACGGCACCACCGGCACGATCTCGAAATCGCAGAGGTCGCCCCAGACCAGGACCCATTCCTGGATCGCGCTCAGGCTGTCGCATTCCATGAGCTGGAAGCAGCGGCCGAAATTGGCCTCGATCCAGGAGCCTACATAGGTCAGGCCCTCGGGCATCATGCGGCCCTTTTCCTGGAAGCGCTTGTAGAGCGGCTTCGGGTTGTTGCCGTGGAAATGCTCGATGATCATGAACAGCATGTGGCCCCCTAAAGCGAGGGGCCACTAGTCGCGGGCGGTGGCCTCGTCGCGAAGCTGGTTGAGCAGCTTGCATAGACTTTCGAGGTCATGGCGATCAAGCCCCACGTCGCGGGCATGCAGCGTGCGGTCGGACTTGATGGCACCCAGGAACCTGGCCCAGCGCGGCCAGCCATTAAGCCCGCCCTCGCCCGTGGCCGCGACATCCCACTCGATGCGCGCGTCGCTGTTCCGCTTGCCGGCGAACTCGAAGCGGCCGCAATCGGTCAGCAGATCAACGGTGGAGCCCATCTCGTACTGCCATTCCAGGTAATCGTCGTTGATGACGAAGGTCGCGGACGTGCGCTTGGTCAGCCACTGCGACACCCACCATCCGGCCGACAGCGCCAGCACCAGTGGAATTCCGATGAACACCAGCGCATAGACGAAGATGTTGCGCCCTTCGGTCGTGGTGTTGACCACATAGATCCAGGGCAGCCAGCCCATCGCCCAGAGGACCGGGACCGTGAGGCCCCATAGACTGCTGCGCCACTGCAACGCGATCGGCAGATCGCTCTTCATCCAACCGTGCGCGACGTCGAAGGATGCGTTCGGGGCCATAGCGAGGTTGCGCATTGGGATTATCCTTTCGCAATCCATGATGGATGGCCAAGGATAGCCCCGCGGGCCAAGCCGCGCCATCTCGGGTATTCGACAAGCCTTTGAGCCAATTCGGAAATCCCTAATTTTCGGAGCGACTCACTCGGGTGGGATTGGGCCGAAGCGATTGGTGCCCGCGATGCCGATTTCCCGGCCCAGGCGCCGGCGCAGCCCGCTGCCGCGCGAGAGCAGATTCAGGGCCGCTTTCCGGAACGAAAGATCTTCATCGAGGTCGTGGGCGCGGCGGACCATCAAGTGCGCATGGCCGAGCGCAAATACCAGAACCGCAAGCAATGGCATGCCGATCATCAGCGCTTGCCGCAGACCTCGATCGAGGTTGATGCATCCCGATTCATCCGCCGTGACGCAGACCACGATGAGTTCCTGCCGCACGGCCGTCACGAAAGCCATCGGCGTGACCAGCAACACCAGGAAAATCAGCGCCAGGATCATGCGCCCGCGCAGATAGGCGCGCCGCGACAAACGCGACGGCTTGGCGCCCGTACGTTCGCGCGCGAGCCATTGCGCGGCGCGGCGCGCTTCTTCCGCGCTCGCCTCTTGGCTCTCGCGCTGTGTGTCCTCGCTCAGGCCCGCGGCCGCGATGGCGGCCCGCCGCAACTCGTTCAAGGTCGACTGCCATTCCAGCAGCGTCGCCGGCGCACCGCCGCCCAGCACCGGCATTGGAGTCAGAAAAGCCGGGCGATCATAGATGGTGATGCGCGTGCGCTCTGCACGCTCGCCAAGCGACCGCGAGAGCTCGATCGGCAAGGCAGCGAGGAACCGCCGGAAGCCGAGCCGCGTGATGCGATAATCCGAATAGTCCAGGAAGCGATAGTGCCGCCGCGAGAAACCGTAGCGGATCTCCACCCCATCCTGATCGATAACGATCCTGCGGCGG
>DASRRI010000015.1:0-45815 GCA_035695765.1 Dongiaceae bacterium | reverse complement strand
CGATGGCCTTCGGCCACCCTTGACGGCCGTTGCGCGCAGCAGCCTAACGAAAGCAGGTCGGGACGAGGAGAGGCCGCAGGCCGGTCGAACAAGGAGATGGGCCCATAACAGAGCCTTGACACCAATCACCTCATACAAGTCCAAGGGCGGATAGCGCGCCGGCGGCGCGCCTGCTAGCCTCAGCCGTTCTGTCCGCGTTCGATCTCCCGAAAGGTATCCGTCCATGTCTCCGCACGCACTGTTCCGGGGTGCCGCGTCCATCGCAATGATCGCGGCTATGTCAACCGCTGCCATCGCCGACGACACCATTCGTCAGCCCGTGGACCTCGCGCTGGTGCTGTTGACCGATGTTTCGAACAGCATGGACGATCGGGAGTATTCGGTCGTGAAAGAGGGCTACAGGGCTGCGTTCAGCGATCCGGACGTGATTGCCGCGATCCTCAGCAACTCGAAAGGCATTGCCGTCGCATACGTCGAATTCTCGGGTCAAGACGAATTCACTATTGTGCATGGCTGGAACGTTTTGAGCAGCCGCTCGTCCGCGCGTTCCTTCGGCGATGCTGTCGCGGCGGCGCCCCGCACCAGTGCCGGCAATACCGCACTGGCCGCCAGCCTGCGCAAGGCCACTGAGCTCCTGTCCACGGGAGACCTCAGCCAGGCTCGGCGCGTCATCGACGTCGCGAGCGATGAGGACAGCGACCAAGGACAATCGGTGCCAGTGCGTGACGCAGCGGTCGCTGCCGGTATCACCATCAACGCCTTGCCTTTCATCAATGACCGCCCGATCGGGACCTACGACGGCCATATGAGCTACGCCAGCGCGCAATGGGGGCTGCAAAGCGCCGGCGATTTCTATCGCCGCGATGTCATTGGCGGCCCGGGAAGTTTTGTGATCGAAGTTCACGACTACAACGCGTTCGGCGAAGCCCTTAAGCGCAAGCTTCTGCGCGAGCTGATCTCATCGCCTGGCGGGACTGCACAAACATTCGCGACCAACTCGTATTAGTCACAGGATTGCAATAGCGCCGCGGACTGGATTTTCGCGGCGCATGATATATTGTCGGACGAATTCCGGACATCAGACTGGCGAGAGGCGCACCATGGAATATCGGCTGCTTGGACGATCGGGCTTGAAAATCTCGGCGCTCACCTTGGGCACCATGACCTTCGGCGGAGAAGGGTTTTTTGCCAAGGCCGGCTCGTCCGACGTGAAGGAAGCGCGCCGCGTCATCGACATCAGCCGCGACGCCGGGATCAACCTGCTCGATACCGCCAACGTCTACTCCACCGGCCAGTCGGAGGAGATCATCGGCGAGGCGCTGGAAGGCTCTCGCCAGGACCTCATGATTGCGACCAAGGTGCGCTTCCCGATGGGCAAGGGGCCGAACCAGGCCGGCCTCTCGCGGCATCACATCATCCATGAGTGCGAGGCGAGCCTCCGCCGCCTGAAGCGCGACGTGATCGATCTCTACCAGGTCCATGAGTGGGATGGATTGACACCGCTCGAGGAGACCATGGAGGCGCTGGATACGCTCTTGAAGACCGGCAAGATCCGCTATGTCGGTTGCTCCAATTATTCCGGCTGGCACATCATGAAAGCGCTGGCGATTGCCGACCGCGATGGCCGGTCCCGGTTCGTCAGCCAGCAGATCTATTATTCGCTCCAGGGCCGCGAAGCCGAATACGAGCTGCTGCCGGTCACCATCGACCAGGGACTTGGTGTCCTCGTATGGAGCCCGCTGGCCGGCGGCCTACTCTCCGGCAAATATCGCCGCGGCAAGCCGATGCCGGAAGGCCGCCACCTCAAGAACTGGGGCGAGCCGCCGATCTATGACGAGAAGAAGCTCTACGACACGATCGAGGTGCTGGTGGGAATTGCGGACGCCCGCAATGTGCCCGCCGCGCAGGTCGCGCTCGCCTGGTCGCTCGGCCGCCCCGGAGTCACATCGCTGGTGATCGGCGCGCGCAACGAGCAGCAGCTGAAGCAGAACCTGCCCTGTGTCGAGCTGAAGCTGACCCAGGAGGAGCGCGATAAGCTCGACGAAGTCAGCGCGCCTACACTGCTCTATCCGTACTGGCACCAGGCCAGCACCGCCCGCGACCGCCTCGGCACCGCGGACCTGGCGCTGCTCGCGCCATTCGTGAAGGGCGAGGCGCGGTTCTAAGGCACGGCGCGCGTGACCTCTACCCCGCTCCGTCTTGGTCGGACCAAGCCCGACCAAGACGAGAGAGAGCGGCTAACCTTTCTTCGCAAACGTCTGCAGCAGCAGCGCGATGAACCGCCCTGCATCGGCATCGAACGCCACGTCGCATTGCGGCTCCTGGCCGCCGCGGAAGTGCGTGTCGATCACTGTGCGCCCGACAGTGAGCATACCGCTGGTCTCCACCGCCACATGCAGGCGCCGCGTCGTGATGATGGAGGGATCGACCAGGTAGCCGACGCACACCGCGTCATGCACCGGCGTGGTGCCGGCGACTGCCATGCGCTGGATCTCGTCATGCACGTGGATGCGGTGCCCGATGAAATCCGCCGCCGCCCTTCCCGCCGGCGTGCCGAGGGCGCGCAGCTTCTCGCAATCCTCATAGGACACCAGCGCGCGATGGGTGGCGTCGAGCGGCACCAGGGTCAGCTTGCGGAACTTGGCCGCGAACACGATGGCGGCGGCTTCTGGATCGCCCCAGATGTTGAACTCGGCGGAGGGCGTGACATTGCCGATCTCGTGCCCTCCCCCCATGATCACGATCTCAGGCACCCGATCTACCAGCTTGGGATAGAGCGTCAGTGCCGTCGCGATGTTGGTCAAGGGCGCCACCGGCACCAGGGTGATCTCATCCGTCACATTGCGGTACGTCTCGATCAGGAACTCGACCGCGCCGACATCGGCTTTGCGGCGCGAGCTTGGCGGGACTGACAGGGTGCGCCCATGGATCTTGCCGGCGAGGTCGCTGGTCGCGCGCGGGATCGGGAAATCGGGCCGCACCAACGGCCGCGCCAAGCCTTCATAGACCGGTATGTCCTTGCGCCCCACATGGTCCAGCACGCGCAGGGTGTTGTCGGTGCAATATTGCACTTCGACATTGCCGTTGACGGTCGTGCAACCCACCAGATCCAGCGCAGGATGCAACGCAGCCAGCATCACTGCTACTGCATCGTCGGTGCCGGTATCGACGTCGAGAATCAGTTTTCGCTTTGCCATGAGGGAGAGCCTAGCGACTTTCCGGCTTGTCGTCGATCATCCGCGGCGGCCGCTCCGGCACCAGCCCCTTGCCGAAGCGCTGCAGCACGATCTGCAGGAGTATCCCGATCAGCAGCACGCGGATGTAGCTGGTGCGCGTGATCCATTCGCCGGGCAGGCGATTGGTGAGCAGCTCCGTCGCCGACCAGATCACCCAGATGACCGCCGCGCCCAGGATGGCGCCGCGATTATTGCCGCTGCCGCCCACGATCAGCATGACCCAGACCAGGAACGTAGCCATCATTGGCTCTGTCGCGCTGGTGCCGAGGAACTTGAAATAGTGCGCCGAGAGGGCGCCGGCGAGGCCCATGATCATGGCGCCGAACACGAAAGCTTCGACGCGGAACTGCGTGACATCCTTGCCAATCGCGGCGGCCGCCACGTCGCTGTCGCGGATGGCGCGCATGGTGCGGCCCCAAGGAGAAGCCCAGGCCCGCTCCGCCGCCCAATAGATGATCGCGACCAGCACCAAAACCAGCGCCATGAAAGCGAGGCTGCTCCACGGCGAAGGCAATTCCTCGAACGGCCGCGCAATATTGGGGATGCCACGCGTGCCCGACGTAAGCCATTCCTCGTTCTTGATGACAAGGCGGATCACTTCCGCGATGCCGATGGTCGCCATGGCGAGATAGTCGCCTTGCAGCCGCAGACAGATGCGCCCGATCGCCCAGGCGACCGCGCCGCTCAGCAGCATCGCGATCGGCCAGGCGAAGATGATCGGCAGCCCGAAGCCACCAAGATAGTGCGGACTGTCCGGCGTGGTCAGGATTGCCGCGGTGTAGGCTCCAATGGCAAAGAACCCCGCGATGCCGGCATTGAACAAACCGGCGAAACCCCACTGAAGATTGAGGCCGAGGCACAGGACCGCATAGATGCCGCTCATGGTGCCGAGGGCGATCAGGTAATTGAAGAAGCTGAGCGAGAAGATGTCCATCAGAACACCCGCCCGCGGAACAGTCCGGTCGGCCGCCAGATCAGCATGATCACCATGACGGAGAACGCGACCGCCGGCTTGTAGCCGGGCGCGATGAAGGGATCGTCGGAGAACCAGGGATAGGTCGCGAGCTCCTGGCAGAGGCCAATGGCGAGCCCGCCCGCTACCGCGCCATAAGGCCGCCCGATGCCGCCCAGCACCGCCGCCGCGAACAAGGGCAGCAGCAGATCCCAGCCCATGCTGGGATGTACCTTGGTCTGGATGCCGATGAAGACGCCGCCGGCTGCGGCCAGGCCGGCGCCGATGATCCAGGTCCAGCGCACCACCTGCTCCACATTGATGCCGGAGACGCGCGCCAGGTCGGGATCGTCACTGACCGCGCGCATCGCCTTGCCGAGCCGCGTGCGGCTCAAGAATAAATGCAGCGCGACGACGAGCGCCGCCGTCACCAGCACGATCGTCACCTGGCGCGGCGCTATCTTCAGCATGCCGATCACCATCGGGAACCGGATGCCGATATCATAGGTCTTCACATCGACGCCCCAGATCAGCTGGATCGCCGAACGCAGCATCAGCATCACGCCGAACGAAGCGATAACCGTCACGATGCCGGGCGAGCGCCGGAACGGTTTATAGAAGGCGCGATCGAGCACCAGCGCCGCGGCCGCTGTCCCGACAACCGCGATCGGCAGGGCCGTGTACGGGCTCCACCCGAAATTCGAGGTGAAGATGATGGCGAGATAGGCGCCGAGCGTCATCATGTCGCCATGGGCGAAGTGCGCGAACCGCAGGATGCCGAACAAGAGCGAAATCCCGATCGCGCCCAGCGCATAAATGCACCCCACGACGAGGCCCGGCAGCAGATAGAGATTGATGAAGTCGCTAAGGGCGGTCACGATTCCCCACCCCAAATTGAACTCCCCTTCCCCCCTCCTGGGGGAAGGATGCGGAGCCTTAGCAAACGAAGTGAGCTTAGGCGCACCTGGATGGGGGGTGACGCCGCACGAGCGCTGCCAATGGAACACCTGCAAGACACAGTACTTTGCCGCTCAATCGCGGCGAGCCCTTCATCGCCAATCGTCTCCCCTTGTGCGGCGGCATCCCCCATCCCAACCTTCCCCCACCTGTCGGCAAAGGCCGACATTCGTCGGCTGGGGGGAAGGGGCTCACCACATGTTTGCAAGCGCCTCAGCATCCTCTCACCCACCCAAAAACGATTCCGCGACTTCGCGGTTCGCCAGCAAGTTTGCGGTGCTGTCCGTGAAGCGGTTGCGTCCGGTGGCGAGCACATAGCCGGCATGGCCGATGGCAAGCGCCTGCTTGGCGTTCTGTTCCACCAGCAGGACGCCGACGCCGCTGCGGTTGATCGCGACGATGCGGTCGAAGATGTGGCTCATGAAGAGCGGCGAGAGGCCGGCTGTCGGCTCGTCCAGCATCAGCAGCTTTGGCTCCAGCATCAAAGCACGGCCCATCGCCACCATCTGGCGCTGGCCGCCGGAGAGTTCGCCCGCGGGCTGCTTCAGCTTTTCGCGCAGGGGCGGGAACAGCTCCAGGACAGCCTCGATCCGGCGCGCGACATCGCCGGGCTTCAGGAACGCGCCCATTTCCAGGTTCTCGCGCACGCTCAAGGAGCGGAACACGTTGCGCTCCTGCGGCACATAGGCGATGCCGCGCGCCACCAGCTGGTCGGCCGGCAGGCGCGTCACCTCATCGCCCTGGAACAGCACGCGCCCCGCGCGGACCTGCGCGAGGCCGAAGATTGCCTTCATCGCCGTCGATTTCCCCGCGCCGTTCGGCCCGACGATGACGGAGATGCGCCCCGGCTCCACCGACAGGTTGACACCGTTGAGGATATCGACCGCGCCATAGCCTGCGACCAGCGCCTCGATCTGCAGCAGGCTCACTGGAGCGGCTCCGGTTTGTGATGGCGCGCGCCGAGATAGGCTTCGATCACCGCCTCGTTGCGGCGGATCTCGGCCATCGTGCCTTGCGTCAGTACCCGCCCTTCCGCCATCACGATGACCGGATCGCACAGCCGCGCGATCAGGTCCATGTCGTGCTCGATGACAAAGAAGGTATAGCCATGGTCGCGATTAAGGCGCTCGATCTCGCCGGCCAGCTCGCCCAGCAAGGTGCGGTTGACCCCGGCGCCAAGTTCGTCCAGCAGCACCACCTTGGGCTGGATCATCATGGTGCGGCCGAGCTCCAGCAGTTTCTTCTGCCCGCCGGAGAGATTGCCGGCATATTCGCGCTCGAGATGCGTGAGGCGAAGTTGCTCCAGCACCTCGCGAGCTCGCGTGCGCAAGCCGCGCTCTTCGCCCACGACCTTGCCCCAGGCAAACCAGGCGCGGACCAGGTTCTCGCCCGACTGCTTGGGCGGGACGGCCATCAGATTCTCGATCACCGTCATGCGCGAGAATTCCTGCGCGATCTGGAACGTGCGCGCGAGGCCGCGATGGAACAGCCGATGGGCAGGCCAGCCCGTCACATCCTCGCCATCCAGCCGGACATGGCCGGAATTCGGCCCGAACAGCCCGGCGATGATGTTGAACAGGGTCGTCTTGCCCGCGCCGTTCGGCCCGATCAGGCCGGTGATCGAGCCGCGCGCGACGCCCAGCGAGCAATCATCCACCGCATGGATGCCGCCGAAACTCTTGCTGAGATGCTCGACCTGGATCATGCCGCGCGCGCCTTTCGGCGCGCTCCCCAATGGCACATAACCTATACCCGCGCCGCCGGCAGATAATTCGCGAACTCCCGTTCCACCGCTTTCGGATCGCCGCTGAGGCCATAGAACACGCCAGCGGCCATGTCGCCCGGATAGATCTCGTCCGCACGCCGGCGCAGGCCATCGACAATCGCCGCCGCGACGTAGCTTGGCTGGATCTTCGGCACGTTGACGCCGGCCGTCATGTCGGTATCGACCGCCCCCGGCGCCACGCCCATCACATGCGTGCCCTGCGCCTTCAGCTCCGCGCGCAGCGCTTGGGTGAGGCTCAGCAAAGCTGCCTTCGACGCGCAGAGGGAACCCATCAGCGGTAGATTCACGTAGGACAGGATCGACAGCATGGTGACGATCGCGCCGCCGCCATTCGCTTTCAGGATTGGCTGGAATGCCCGGCACATCGCGAGCGTGCCGAAATAATTCACCTCCATCTCGCGCCGCGCATTGTCCATGCTCTCGATCGCCATCAGCGGCGTGTTGAAATTGACGCCGGCATTGTTGATCAGCAAGGTCACATCCTTCGCCATGCGCGCAGCGGCCGCAATCTGCTCCTTGCTCGTCACGTCGATCTCGAAGGGTTGCAGGCGGTCTGGCGCCTCGGCCACCAAGCGCTTGAGCCCGTCCGGCTTGCGTGCGCCGACGTAGATCTTCTTGGCGCCGGCCTTGAGCAACGCCCGCACCGTCTCTGGCCCGATACCGCGGTTGCAGCCAGTCACCAGCGCGACAGCATCCTTGATCAGATCCTTGCCCTGCCCATCCGCATAGCGCCGGATCGCCGCCTTGGATGGCGCCTCGAGCAGATCCTGATCGTAGGTCAGCACGACGAACTGGAACCCTTGCAAACGCCGGTCCATGGCCAGCGTGACGTTGGGCGTAAACAACCCGCAGCTCTTGCCTGCCTTTTTCGCCGCTTGGAGGATCGATTGGATTGCGGCTTCGTGGTTCGCGCCAAGATCGGGGAAGGTACCGGTCGCAAGCGAGAGATCCGAAGGCCCGATGAACAGCATATCGATGCCGGGAACGGCAGCGATCGCGGCGGCATTCTCCAGCCCCGCCTTGGTCTCGATCATCGCAGCCACGAAGATCGCCGCGTTCGTCTTTGGCACCACCGCCTTCCAGTCGAGCGCCGGGCGGATGCCGCCGAACGAGCGCCGCCCATCCGGCGGGTATTTGGCGGCGGCGACGATGCGCTTCGCCTGCTCCGCGCTTTCCACCATCGGCACGATGATGCCGAGCGCGCCGCTATCCAGCGCATTGCCGATCGCGGAATAGGAATCGTCCTGCGGCCGCACCAGAGGCACTGCCTTGCTGCGGGTCATTCCGATGGCGGCTTCCAGCGTCGGCCGTGTCCATAGCCCATGCTGCAGATCGAACAGGATGGCATCGCAGCCCGGTTCGACCATCAGCTCTGCAATGGTTGGCGAGCCGAGCGAGACCCACATCGCGCCGACGCAGCCGCCGGCGCGCAGCTTGGTGAGAACTGGATTTTCCATGGCGTCAGACCTTGTTGGCGCTTTCCGCCCAGCGTTTCATCAGCGAGTTGGAAGGCTGCGTCTCGTCCAGCAGCTTCTTCGCCTGCTCCGCGCCCGCCACCGGCAGGCTTGCTTTGTCGATCAGGCCGATCTGTGCCAGCACCGAAGCCTGATCCCAATAGATATGCTCGTGATAGAGCTTGTTGCCGCGGAAGCAGACGATGGCGACCAAAGGAACCTCGACATACTTGCCGGTCGGCGCGACGCCCGGCAGCATCCAGTCGATCTCGCGATCATGGGTGAAGCAGAACAGCATCTCATCGACCAGCCGGTCGGCGCCGACAGTGCGCGAGATCGGGATAAGCTTGGTATCGGCCGGATTGCCATTAACGAAATGATGCTGGTAGAAGCGCGCCAGTTCCTGCTGTCCGACGCCACCCGTCATGGTCGGGATGTGATTGACGTAAGGCTCGGCGACCATGGTCTTCATGGTAGCAGCGACGTCGCGCGTGCCGAACTCATATTCGCAATGTTTGTCCCACAGCGTCGACAAGTCGTATTTCGGTCCCATCACTTTGCGGAACACGGCGATAGAACGCGAGTGGGCGAGGTTGGCCGCCGGCTTGTTGTAGTGATCGCCCATGGTACGGGCGAAGGCGTGGTCCTGGCCGGGATAGACATAGATCTCAGAGTCCGGCCTGTTGGTGAAGGCAGCCTTGATCTGCTCCTGCGCTTCCTTCGGCACGTATTTATCTTCGCCGGCGACATGCAGCACCAGCGGGCAGCGGATCTTGTCCTTCTCGCTGAGGTGTCCTTCGATCCCGACGCCGTAATATCCGACCGCGCAATCGACACCGGCGCGCGCTGCCGCCAGGTAGGCCAGCTTGCCGCCGAGGCAATGACCGAGGGCGCCAACCTTGCCGGTGCATTCCGGCCGGCCGCGCAAGGTCTGCACGGTCGCAGTGATGTCCTTGAGCCCGGCATCGACATCGAAGCGCTGGAAGAAGTCGAACGCCTTCTGCCACTCCTCCGGCGAATAGCCCATGTCGACATTGGGCTGCATGCGCCAGAACAGGTCCGGCGCCAGGACGACATAGCCTTCCTCGGCATAGAGGTCAGCAACCTCGCGCACATAACCGTTGACGCCGAAAATCTCCTGGCACAGCACGATGCCCGGACCGCGCCCGCTCGCCGGCACCGTCATATAGGCCTTGAACCGGCCGCCATCCGCAGCCGTGATGTCGATATAGCTACCCATCATTGCGCTCCCCAGACCCGCCCTAAAACGGCGTTTTTTCAGGAGCACCCTAGCCGTAAGGACAGGGGCAAGTAAACCGGGATGGGGGGTGCTCTCTATTTGTCACCCCGGCCAAGCGCAGCGCGAGCCGGGGCCTATGCGGCAGTGCCGCCGATGCGCCCCATGGATCCCGGCTCTGCGCCGCGGAGCCTGTCCTTGGGCCGCGCAAAGCGCGGACCCGAGGGCGGCTTGGCCGGAATGACAGATGGAGAAAGCGATCATCACATCTTCAGCCGCTTGCCCTTTGGATCGTAGAATGGTTTCAAACTTGCCCGCGCCGGCACCTTCTTGTCGGCGACCTCGATCTCGAACCTGGTGCTGTCGATCAGCGCCTGGTCGACGCCGTCAGGATGCCGGACATATCCCATGCCGATCGCGCAATTCAGGGTGAAGCTGTAGCCGGCTGAGGTGATGTAGCCGACGTTCCGCCCGTCCATGAAGATCGGCTCGTTGTGATAGAGCAGCGGCTGTGGATCTTTCAGCGCGAACTGGACCAGGCGCTTGGTCAGCTTCCTCCCCTTTTCCGCCGCCACCGCCTCGCGCCCGATGAAGGGCACGGCCTTGTCCATCGCACAGAGGAACGCGAGGCCCGATTCATGCGGCGTGTCGTCCGGGCTGATGTCGTGGCCCCAGTGCCGATAGGCCTTTTCCAGGCGCAGGAAATTCATGGCATGCATGCCGGCCGGCTTCAGGCCGAATTCCTTCCCCGCTTCCAGCAGCAGATCAAGTGCACCCGGCGCATAATCGCTCGGCAGATAGATCTCCCACCCCAGCTCGCCGACATAGGAGATGCGCAAAGCCAGCGCCTTGGTCCAGCCGAATTCGATCTCTTTCGCCGTTCCGAACGGGTAAGCCTCGTTGGAAAGGTCAGCGCTCGTCAGCTTGGAAAGCAGCTTGCGGCTGTTCGGCCCCATCACGCCCACCACGGAATAGGCGTTGCTGAGATCCTCCATCGACACGTCGGCACCGGCTGAGAAGTTGGTCTTCATATAGTGCCAATCGCGCGTCGCCGTTGCCACGGCGGTGACCACCAGGAACCGATCCTCCGCCAGCTTGGTGACGGTGAGGTCGGCCTCGATCCTGCCCTTCTTGTTCAGCCACTGGGTATAGGTCGCGCGGCCCTGCCGCGAGACATCGGCGCAGGAGATGCGCTGCAGCTCGCGCTCCGCATCCTTGCCGGTCACCAGGAACTTGGCGAACGAGCTTTGATCGAAGAAGCCGACATTGTTGCGCACGTTGCGGCATTCCTCGCCGCAATACTCGAACCAGTTCTGCCGGCCATATGAATATTCGTAGACTGGTTTCACGCCCTTCGGCGCATACCAGTTCGGGCGTTCGTATCCCGCGACTTCGCCGAAGCAGGCACCCAGCGCCTTCTCCTGCTCAAAGAACGCGGATTTGCGGATGCCGCGCGAAGTCTCGAACTGGCGGAACGGCCAGTGCATCGCATAGAGCAGGCCGAGCGCTTCAGAGACGCGCGGCACCAGGAACGACTTGGCGCTGTGGTGCGGGGAGAAACGGCGGATATCGACATCCCACAGGTCGAATGGCGGCTCACCCTCCGCGATCCAGTGCGCCAGCGCCCAACCGACGCCGCCGCCCGACTGAATGCCGATCGAATTGAATCCGGCTGCCACGAAGAACTTCTTGAGTGTCGGCGCTTCGCCCAGCACGTAACGCTGATCGGCGGTAAAGCTCTCCGGCCCGTTGAAGAACTTGCGGATGCCGACTTTCTGCAAGGCAGGCACGCGATGCATCGCGCTTTCCAGGATCGGTGCGAAATGATCGAAATCCTCCGGCAGCTCGTCGAAGCAGAAGTCCTCCGGGATGCCATCGACACCCCACGGCTTGGCCTTCGGCTCGAACGCACCCAGCAGCAGCTTGCCGGCATCTTCCTTGTAGTAGGCGCAGGCATCCATGTCGCGCAGCACCGGCAGATTTGATGTCATGCCGTCCATCGGTTCGGTCACGACATAGAAGTGTTCGCAAGCCTGCAGCGGAATGTTGACTCCGATCTGCGCGCCGATCGCTTTGGCCCACATGCCGCCGCAATTGACGACATAGTCGCAGGTGATGGCGCCCTGCTCGGTCTCGACGCCGGTCACGCAGCCGTCCTTGGTCAACACGCGGGTAACCTTGGTGTCTTCGAAGATCTTGACCCCGCCCTTGCGTGCGCCGCGTGCCAGCGCCATGGTCACGTCCGCCGGGTTGCACTTGCCGTCCTTCGGGTAATAGATCGCGCCGATCACGTCATCGACGTTGAGCAGCGGCCATTTCTTCTGCACTTCTTCGGGCGTGATCGCCTCGGCGATGACATCGAAGCCGCGCAGCATCGCGGCGCCGCGCAGGAATTCCTCCCACCGCTCCTTATTGGTCGCGATCGAAAGGCTGCCCGGCTGCACGAAACCGGTTGCCTGTCCCGTCTCCTTCTCCAGATTGGTGTAGAGATCGACCGTGTATTTCGCGAGGCGCGTCAGGTTCGCGGTATAGAGCGATGCCCGCACCAGCCCCGCCGCATGCCAGGTCGTGCCGCTGGTCAGCTTCTTGCGCTCCAGCAGGACCACGTCGCTCCAGCCCAGCTTCGCCAGGTGATAGGCGACGGAGCAGCCGGCGATTCCGCCGCCGATGATGACGACCCGCGCCTGCGATGGAAGTGCCATTCTCTAGTTCCCCAAATCGAGTATCAGGCGCGCAGCCGCGCATTGTCCGGATCGAAGATCGGCTCCTGACTGACCACCGCCTTGCGCCGGTCGCCAAACACTTCGATCTCCAGCCTTTCACCGACCTTCGCCAGGTCGGTGCGCACGTAGGCGAGCGCGATGCTCTTGCCGATGGTGTGACCATAGCCGCCGGAGGTGACGAGCCCAACCAGCTCCTCGCCGCGATAGACCGGCGCGCAGGAAGGCGCGTCGCAATCTTTCGCCTCGTCCAGAACCAGCGGCACGAAGCGTTCCTTCGGCCCCTCGGTGCGCTCCTTGACCAGGGCCTTCAGTCCACGGAAATCCGGCTTCTGGAAATCGACGAAGCGGTCGAGGCTCGCCATCAGCGGCGTGTATTCGTGGGTCATGTCGCCCTTCCAGCCGCGATAGACCTTCTCCAGTCGCAAGCTGTCCATCGCATACATGCCGAAGTCGCGGATGTCGAATTCCTTGCCCGCCTCCCAGAGCGCGTCATAGATCGGCACCATCTGTTCCATGGGCACGTGCAGCTCCCAGCCCAGCTCGCCGACATAATTGACGCGCATCGCCAGCATGCGCGCATAGCCGATCTCGATCTGCCTGGCCGACAGCCACGGGAACGCCTTGTTGGACAGATCAGCTTCCGTGATCTTGCCCAGCACGGCGCGCGACTTGGGACCCGCGACGATGATGGAGCCGTACCGCGCCGACAGATTGTCGATCCGGATCCGCGCGTCCTTTGGCAGATGCTTTTCCAGCCAATCGAGGTCATGCCACTCGGCAGCGGCCGCCGACATCAGATAGAACTTGTCATCGCCGAGCCGCGTGATGGTGAACTCGCTGACGATCCCGCCCTTGTCGTTCAGCATGTAGCTGAGGCTCATGCGGTTCAGCTTGGGCAGCTTGCCGCAGATCATGGAATCCAGCCAGTCGTTGGCGCCCTTGCCATCGATGACCAGCTTGGTGAAGCCGCCGAGGTCGAGGATGCCGACGCGCTCGCGTACCGCCTTGCATTCCTCCGCCACCGCGTCGTGCCAGTTGGTGCGGCGGAAGCTTGGCTTGCGCGATGCATCGTCGCCCTTGCGCGGAAACCACGCCGCCCGCTCCCATCCGCCGCGCGCGCAGAACGACGCGCCCTTGGCCTTCAATCTGTCGTATAGCGCGGTAGTTTTCGCGGGGCGTCCAGCCGGCCATTCGTTGGCCGGAAACGCAATCGCATATTCGTTCTGATAGAGCTCCACCGCCTTCTCGACCACGTAACTCTTCGTCGCGTAATCGGCGTAGCGCCGCGGATCCAGGGTCCAGAAATCCCATTCCGGCTCGCCGTGCGCGATCCATTCTGCGGCCGTTTTGCCTGCGCCGCCCGATTGCGCGATGCCGAACGAGAAGCAGCAGGCGTGGTAGAAGTTATGCAAGCCGTGCGCCGGCCCGATATAGGGATTGCCATCCGGCGAATACGGTATCGGGCCATTGATGACGCGCTGCACACCGACCGTACCCAACAATGGCACGCGCTCAATCGCCTTCTCGATGTACATCTCGAGCCGCTCCAGATCGTCCGGCCAGAGCTGATAGGCGAAGTCTGCCGGAATGCCGTCCAGCCAATGCGGCGTCGCCTGCCACTCGTACGGGCCGAGCAGCAGTCCATCGCGCTCCTGCCGCAGATAGTACGAAACATCGGGATCGCGCAGCAGCGGCAGCTTCTCCTTGCGCACCTGCAATTCCGGGATCATCTCGGTGACCAGATACTGGTGCGACATCGACACGATCGGCAGGTACTGCCCGACCATCGCCATGATCTCACCCGCGCGATAACCGGCGGCATTCACCACGATCTCGCAGCGCACCTCTCCCTTGTCGGTCTTCACCAGCCACTCGTTGCCGATCCGCTCCAGGCCCGTGACGCGCGTGAAACGCTGGATGCGGCTGCCGAGATCCTTGGCGCCCTTGGCATAGGCCTGCACCAGCTGGCTGGGATCGATGTCGCCATCATGGGGGTCGTAGAGGCCGCCCAGCACGCCATCCATTTCCATGAACGGATACTTGTTCTTGACCTCGTTGGCGCCGATCACGTCGAACTCGATGCCCTGCGCGCGCGCCATCGCTGCGACGTGACGGTATTCGTCCATGCGCTCCTGGTTGTTGGCGAGGCGGATCGATCCGGTGATGTGATAATTCATCGGATAGCCGACTTCGTCGCCCAGCCGCGCATAGAGCCGGGTTGAGTGGCGCTGCAGCTTGATGACGTTCCAAGAGGTCGAAAAGTTCGGGCAATTGCCCGCCGCGTGCCAGGTCGAGCCGGACGTCAGCTCGTTCATCTCCAGCAGCAGGCAGTCGGTCCAGCCCATCTGCGCCAGATGATAGAGCGTGCTGCACCCAACAGCCCCGCCCCCGATGATGACCACGCGCGCGTGATCGGTCATGAACCCCTCCGGATCTTGAAGTGCCGACAATCTAATCCCGCGCCCCGGCGGGACAATTGAAACTTTCCGGCCATCTGGTTAGATAAACTAACCAGGGGGAAAAGCCGTGCGCAAGCTGCCATCATTGACCGCCATCCGCGCTTTCGAAGCAGCGGCGCGCCATCAGAGCTTTCGCGCCGCGGGGCAAGAGCTCCATGTCACGCATTCCGCCATCAGCCACCAGATCGCGGATCTGGAGCGCGACCTCAAGATCGAGCTGTTCATCCGCCATGGTCGCTCCGTGCGCCTGAGCCGCGCCGGCGAAACCTATTTCGCTCACCTGCGCGAATCCCTGGACCAGATCGCGCAGTCGACCGAGCTGATACGGCGCACGGGCGAGGCCCGGGACCTCACGGTCCAGGCCTACGTCACGTTCTCGATGATGTGGCTGATTCCGCGTCTGCCGGAATTCGAAGCGCGGCATCCCGCCGTGCGCCTGCGCCTCAGCACTAGCGACTTCACCTGGAACTTTGATCTCGGCAATGTCGATGTCGGCATCATCTACAGCCGGGCTACGGCCCAGCCGAATTTGCTCATGGAGCCCTTGTTCGACGTCACATTGTTCCCGGTCTGCAGTCCTGCTTATCTCAAGCGCACGCCCGTCATCAAGAAACCCGCCGATCTGGCGCGGCACCGGTTGCTGCGCGTCTACACCACGACCGACGATTGGCAGCCTTGGCTCAAGGCCGTCGGTCTGCCGCAAGACATCATCCGCAAGGCCCAGGAATTCGACAGCTACCTCACTGTGCTGCAGGCGGCGCGCCATGGTCTCGGCATCGCAATGGCGAACAGCCACTATGTCGTCAACGCGCTCAGGAAAGGCGAGCTTGTCCAGGCGACCGAGCCCAAGGTCCCGCAACCCGGTCGCTGGTACCTGATCTGCGAGCAGCGGCGCGCCAACGACCCGCACATCCTCGCCTTCCGCAACTGGGTCAAGGAAACGCTGCGCGCCGAGCATGACACCTGGCCGGAGCGATAGCGGCTAACCAGCCTTCGGCCGCATCGCCTCGCGCGGCAGGCGCACGGGGAACTTGGCGCGGATCGCATCGTCGACCGATTCCGGCACGTGGCGCGGATAGTTGCGGTCGAGGATCAGCTTGGTCTGCTTCATGGCCTTCTGCACGATGTTGGTCGAGCCGCGCTCCACCCATTCCTTGGGCGAGGTGCGGTCGCCGACGATCGGATAGACATAGTCGCGCTGCATCAGCCGCAGGGTCTGGTCGGAGCCGAGATAGTGGCCTGGGCCTTCCAGGCAGGTCTTCTTGATGGTCTCCAGCGACACCGTCTCGTCATTCACCTCGATGCCGCGGATGGTGCGCTGCGTCGCGCCCAGGATGTCGTTGTCGATGATGATGCTTTCCAGGCAGTAGCCGAGCAGGCTGGCATGCATGCCGGCGGATTCGTAGATCAGGTTCGCGCCCGCATTGCCGACCAGCGCGTGGTTGTAGGCCTTCTCGTAGCCGGCCTGCGCGTCAGGGACTTTGGAATCGGTCATGCCGGAAGCCGTGCCGCCGGTTACGTCATAGAAGTGGAACATCTGCGCACAGCCAGCCGAGAGCAGTGCCTGCTCGGGGCTGCCGCCCGACATCGCGCCGGTGCGCAGATCGGAGACGAACGGCCAGGTGCCGAAGATCGCCGGCGCGCCGGGCTTCAGCGCGTTGACATAGATGAGCCCGACCAGGCACTCCGCGACGGCTTGCACAATGGTGCCCGCAAGCGCAGCCGGCGAGGTCGCGCCAGCCTGCGCCGCGGACAGCAAGAGCACCGGCATGCCGCCTTCGACTGCCAGCTCCAGGCAGCGGCAGGCATCCTGCGCGAACTTGAGCGGCGGCACGACGAAGCAATTGGACTGGCTGACGAACGGCCGCGCGCGCCATTTATCCTCACCACCTGCGATCATGTGCAGCATCTCGAGCGAGGCGTGCAGGTGCCTCGGGTCGACCCAGCTGGCGCCGACATGCTTGCTGGTACCCATCACGCTGGCATAGCAGGTGTTGAAATCCATCTCGTAGGGGTCGGGCAGGTCGCGGCACACGACAGCGCGCTGGAAGAAATGGATATGCTCCATCTCATCCACGATGCGCGCGATGTCGTAGAGGTCCTTGGCGGTGCTTTCGCGGTACTCGCCGGTAATCGGATCGACGATATGGACCGCTGCGCCCGCGGTGCCGAAATAGACCTTGGTGCCCCATGGCTCCATGTCGAATTTCGGGTCCTGGCCGTGCAGCGGGAATTTGCGCGCCGCCATCGCGATGGTGTCCTCGACCAGTGCGCGCGGGAAGGTCAGGCGCCCGTTGGAGCCGAGCTTGGCGCCGACCCGCGTCATCGCCTCGATGCCGCTGGGGATGGCGTCGGCGAAGCCGATCTGCTCCAGCACGTCCAACGCCGCCTGGTGGATGCGCTTGAGGTCCGCCTCGGACATGACCTTGAAATGGCCGCCATTCATGCCCGGCCAGACCGGACGCTCATTCATGGCAAGCGGCGCTGCCCGCAACGCCCGACGCGCCTCCCGCCCCCCACGACGCGGAGATTCTGCTTGAACAACACTCATTCGACGGCCTTCTCGTGTATCCCTGATCTGCGTTGATTTTCCCTTGAAAACAAGGGACCAACAAGCGAGACTATTTCACGCTTTCATGAACAGGATTCATGGATCATGGCCGGCCGTGACCTCCCGCCCCTGTCCGCCTTGCGCGCCTTCGAGGCAGCCGCCCGGCACATGAGCTTCCGGGTAGCAGCCGAGGAGCTGGGCCTAACCCAATCAGCCATCTCCCACCAGGTCGCTGCCTTGGAGCAGCATTTCAGCACGCGCCTGTTCGACCGCGCAGGCCGCCACATCGCCCTGAGCGAGCCGGGCCGGCGCCTCTTCCCACTGGTGCGCGACGGCTTCGACCGGCTGACCCAGGGCGCCGAGCTGCTGCGCCGCTCCCGCCTGACCGATGACCTCCGCGTGCAGGTCTACGTCACGGTGGCGGTCCGCTGGCTGATCCCGCGCCTGCACCGCTTCCAGACCGCCAACCCCAACGTCGTGGTGCGCGTAAATACCAGCGTGCTGGATTGGGAGTTCGATCCCGATATCGCCGATCTCGGCCTCATCTGCACGTCTGCGCCGGACCGGCCTGGCCTCCACTATGATCTGCTGTTCGAGGCGTTGCTGTTCGCGGTCTGCACGCCTTCCGTCGCGCAAAGCGGCCTCGGCCTGCGCCAGCCGGTCGACCTCGTAAACCACGCGCTGGTGCAGGTCTATACGACTGCCAATGACTGGCAGCTCTGGCTGGACGCGGCTGGCGTGCCGAACCTCAGGGGCCGCGCCGCGCCGCAATTCGATTCCTACCTGCTGGCGATCGAGGCGGCCTTGGATGGCCAGGGTGTCGCCCTCGCCCCGCATTTCATGGTGGCGGAGGATCTGAAGATCGGGCGCCTGGTCCGCCCCTTCCCGGTCGAGGTCCGCCAGCCCGCCCGCTGGTACCTGGCCTGCCCGGCTCAGCGCCGGAGCGAGCGCTCGATCGAAGCCTTCCGGGTCTGGCTCAAGAACGAAGTCGCGGGCGACCCGGCCATGCTGCAGGCCGTCTAGGGATTCCAAGTGCTTAGGCAATCGGGGCCTGGATGCCGCCGCGGCGAGCCCACCCTTGCCAAATCCCCGTCATTTCCCTAGCTTCCCGCTCGACTTCCGGTGGCCGGCGGGGTGTAGCTCAGCCTGGTAGAGTACCTGCTTTGGGAGCAGGGTGTCGCTGGTTCGAATCCAGTCACCCCGACCATCCGGAGAAAACGGCGTTACAGCTGGGCGTTTCTGGGGAGTTGCTGGATGCAAGTGCGGATCTATCAGCCGGCACGCAACGCGATGCAGTCGGGCAAGGCCGGGGCCAAGCTGTGGGTGGCGCAGTTCGTGTCGCCCGCGAAGCGCGGGGCCGACCCTCTGATGGGCTGGACCTCGTCCGAGGATACGCGCCAGCAGGTCACGCTGAAGTTCGACACCAAGGAAGAGGCGATCGCCTACGCCAAGCGCGAAGGCTATGCCTATGTGGTGGAAGAGCCGAAGCCGCGCCGCCTGCAGACCAGAGCCTATGCCGACAATTTCAGGTATGATCGCATCGGCCAATGGACCCATTGATCGGCCAGCTTGCGCCGACCCCGTAGCTCAGAGGATAGAGCAACTGCCTTCTAAGCAGTAGGCCGCTGGTTCGAATCCAGCCGGGGTCGCCATGTAAGATCAATGGGTTAGCGGAAATCCGACCAAGGCGAATTTCCAAAAAATAACCGGTGACCACGGCCCAGAACTCACTTCGTCGACATCTTGCTCTGAGCGGGATTGATGGCCGGCGGCAGCGGTGGTTTGGCCCTCCCAACCACCGCCGGCCCGGCGCCCTTTGGAGGGCGAGCGCCGGCGCGTGGAGGTCTGGGCCACGCGCCTAGCGATCTCAGCAGCCTTGTCGTGAACCGCGCCTGAACGACGGCGGCTCACCGCGGTTCATGCCCTATTCACCGCACTTCGTATCAAATAGCGACTGGGGTTCGGGCCTGTCTTGGGGCGACAAAATGAATCCAGCTGTCTTAGCCGCTCAGCGGCACATCGCGGACATTGAAGCGCGTATTATCCGGCAGGCGCGTGTAGTCGAGATGCGCACCAAAGCGGGTCTCGATAGCAGACAAGCCGAGCGCACCCTCCGCATTTTGGAACAGGCGCTCGGTTTAACGCGCGAACATGTCCGGATTCTACTGCCGGCAGCTGCCCGCGAGGCGACTGGCTGAGTGAAGCACCATGGCGCCATGTCCGGCCTACAACTTCGCCGGACGATTGAACCGAGATGGTCGGCTTGAAAAAGTCTTGGCGGGTAAGACCGAATCGTCCAACGGCATCGTTGGGCCCCGATTCATCACGGTCAATGCAGCCTTTCAGGACGATGCCGCGCAAGGTGACTATTCCATGCCAGCGTCTGGTGTCGGGACATGTGTCGTCTCGTTCAACCTGAGTCGGCACCAAGCCTGATTGATGGAATGGTCGACGGCGAAGCCGATCATATAAGTCATGGCTTCGCCGCCGTATCGACCAAGGAATTGGGGGATTGCCTGGTCGCCTAAGCCACCGGGGGGTGTGGTGGCCGCGAGCAGAACTCTTCCCCTGAAGTAAAGTTCCCGGCGAGACTTCAATATTGGTAGGAATGGCCGGCGGCATGATGGCGCTTCGTCCCCCAGCAGAGGCCGCCGGCTTGGCGTCGTGCTTTGGGGCACAATGACGCCAACGCGCGGGAGCATGGGTGCGCGCCCATCCATATGAACGCGCCTTGAGTGAACTGCGGATGAACAGGAGCCATCCTTTGGCGCCTGTCTGGCATTGAGCGGTGGATAACTCGAGGGCGCCTTCGATCGCGCCGTGCTTGAGGTCATGACGCGATCGGACTGATCTATCCGATCTTGAGCGCGAGAAAGAAGAACTTGCGGATGGTCGCGTCCGCCCTCGTCCAATTTAGCGTGGCCGCTGGTTCGAATCCAGCCGAGGTCGCCATGCCATGGGTTCAGCCCGATTCCTGGCGCGCCAGCCACCGCAGCACGCGCCGGCGGAACGGCGGAATGTCCAGCGCGACCAGGACCACGCCCAGAGGGAACATCCAGAAGCCGAGCACAGGCAGGAAGCCGACCAGGCCACCTGCCATCGCTATGAGTCCGAGCCCCGCGCGGACGCCAGGCGGCAGGTGCCGGTCGCTCCAGACCGCGCATCTATTGACGATCGCCATGATCCTCCGCCAGGCGTGCCGAATCCACTGCATCGCAATCCCGGAAGTCCTGATCCCTCCAAGCTCACAACACGGGAGACCGGCAAAGGTTGATGACTTTTGCGGTGCGGCCAAGAAGGTGGCGGCGAGCTGACTGGACGGTTAGGTGTCAGCTTCGCCGCCTTCCCGGCCGGCTTTAGGGAACTGCCCTCCGGGAATGGGGAAACCGTTGGGCCGGGTTGCAACAACCAGCTCGGCGGAACATTGCGTGCGCTGCGCTGTTTGTGATCATCAGTTCGTGGCGTACTGCGTCATCCCATGCTGGAAACCGGCCTCACCGATTTGTCTTTCCGCGTGCTGCTGCGGGAATGCAGCCGCCGGCGCGATGATGCGCTTGACGAATTGCGGGAGCGGATCGCCGGCTTCCTGGCCATCGGCCTTGTCGTGGCTGTCCCGCTCTACTGGGTCGTCTCCGTCTCGCAGATTTCCCTGGTCGAGGTGTCCGAGGCGGCGGAGCCGAGCATAGGCCCCGCGACGTTCGAGCCGCTTCCGGTGAATACCGGCGCTACCTTGAACCGGCCGGAGGCCGATAAGCTCGGCGCCGCGGATGTGCGGGCAGTTCAGGCCAGGCTGAAGTCGCTGGGATTCAGTCCGGGACCGATCGACGGCATCGCGGGAAAACGCACGCTCTCCGCCCTCAACCGGTACCGGCAATCCATTCATCTCCTGCCGGTGCAGACCGTCAGCCGCACAACCGTCAGCGACCTGCGGGGCCAATAGGCCGGGCGGTCCGCCCCGGCATCTAAGCCAATCGGCGTAGAACGTTCGCACAATTTCATCGGCGATCCGAATGATGTCATATCCGCCCGGAATTTGAGCCGGTTGGAACAGCAGACCGCGATGATGAATATTCAAGATCCCCGCGTGAATCACCACGCTCTTCCTGACAATGTCGTTCCATTTCCCCGTGCAAACCGCGCCCGATCCACGTCATTCGTGGCGGCGCTCCCCCGCAAGCAACCGGTGACTGGCGCCGAACTCAACGCCCGCCTGCTCGTTCTGCTCGGCATCTGCACGACCAGCGCGGCGATCGCGCTGTCGGCTGTCCACATCCTGCAGGGCTAACAGCACACGCTAGAGGGGGCGGCTGGCCGGCGGCGGAGCCCAAGAGGGGAGTTTGGGCCCGTCGCCGCCGCTACGCATTCTGCCGTCAACGCCGTCTACATCTTCCGATCGCTTGCGCCGCGGACTCATGGCGGGAACAATCCCCCGCTCCATGGTGGGAACGGACCGAGTCAGAGGCTGATGTGAGCGTTTACGAGAGTGCGGACGATGTGAAATCGGAGATGGTCCGGCTCCTGCACCAATGGTGGGTCAGCAAATGCGGCGGCGATATCCCCGATCGCAGCGACCTCGATCCCGCCGACCTCAAGCGGCTGCTTCCCAACATCCTCATCAGCGACGTCGAGCACGAGCCGTTCCGCATCCGCTATCGGCTGGTCGGAACGCGGGCGCGTGAAGCGACCGGCTTCGACATTGTCGGCCGGTACCTGGATGAATTGCTCCCCACCGATCCCGACGAACCGTGGATGGATGACTACAGCCTTGCCTATCGCACGCGGCGTCCCGTTCTGGGCGTAAGCTCGATCAGGACCACGAGCGGCGGCGTCTTCACCTACGAATACGGACTGTTCCCGCTGCGCAGAGGCGGCGCCGCGATCGATCAGTTCGTCGCCGTCGAGGATTACGAGGATCTCAATTCGACGCTGATGGACCTGGTTGAGTGGCGCGAGCGAACGCCGGACGATTGATCGGTCCTCTCCCAGACTTTTTTTCATGATGAAGAGAGTGCTGATTTTACCGACTCTTCATCATCAGCACACCGCAAATTCAACCGGCTTTTCGGGCCAATTTTCGACTTATTTTACTATCATTCAATTTGTTGCACAGCAGTGCTGGCCGTGTGTATCATGCCGGTATGTCTCTGCCGTTCTGACCGCCGACACACTGGGTCACGAGCGCATGTTGTGGGGTGAAGCGACGCCCTCGCACCGCAAGCACGAGACATCAGGCGTCACCGCACAGATCGAGTGACCGACGATGATCACAGTGGGACTCATTGGGCTGGCTCTGGGAACCGCGGCAAGCGCCGGTGGCGCGACGCTAA
Source organism: Dongiaceae bacterium (assembly GCA_035695765.1). GTDB lineage: Bacteria > Pseudomonadota > Alphaproteobacteria > Dongiales > Dongiaceae > Dongia_A. The sequence continues at coordinate 23,133 of DASRRI010000015.1, read as the reverse complement.
GGCTGAGTACCTTTCAAGGCCCGGGCAACTACCGCATCACGGTTGGCGCGGCAGTGTCGTTCCTCGGAGGCATGATGGTGTCTCTGAGCGTGGTCCACGTGCTGCTGTCCATCTTCTAGCTGGACGCCGCGGCGCGCGCAGCTGCAAGCGCCGAGCCGGGCCGCTTGATCGCGTGCCCTGCTTAGCCGACCGGCTCGGTCGCTTCGCACACGTACGGTTCGTCCTTTGTAATTCTGCGGCAGTTCAGCCGGCACTGCAGCACGCCCGTGGTCTGATGTGTCGTCGTGAACCACTCAAAGCCGGCTCTCTGGCACGCTTCCAGACTCAAATGGCCGCCGAGATAGACGTCGTTATTGTTGGCGTCGGACCGCGCGAGCGACCAGACGTCCGGTCTGATGGGATCGACCACGCAGCTGGCGCATGCGGCCGCGAGCAAGATGACAAGTAAGGATCGGCTCATCTTCGTTCTCCCCTGCGCAAGTCCGGCGGCGTAAGGCGGCCGGCTTTGTCGTGACAGCAACCGCAGCTTGCGGCATCGCGTTAGCCCTGCCAAGAGTAGGTTATAGTTAATGTGCCGCGCTCGAACGCCTTATGCCAAATCCAGCGCGTGGCGCTTCAGATCCGCAAGGTCGACATGCTCCAGCGCGAGCCGGTGCGTGGCGCTGAGCACTACGCGCGGCGCGGCACCTGCCTCCAGTGCCTGCTGCCAGCGATCGGCGCACAGGCACCAGCGATCGCCGGGATTCAAACCGGCGAAGCCGAATTCCGGCCGCGGCGTCGACAGGTCGTTGCCCGCGCGCTTGGAGAATTCGAGGAACGCCGCCGTCATTTCCGCGCACACGACATGGCGTCCGCGATCCTCCTCGCCGGTTGAGCAGCAGCCGTCGCGATAGAAGCCGGTGACGGGATCGCTCGAGCAGAGCGCGAGCGGCTCGCCGAACACGTTGACGTCATCTTCCTGATTGTCGTTCGCCACCATGACAAGCCTCCACCTTCTGCGATCGATCGAATGCTACTCCGTTACGCCTGCCTTGCGCAGCTCCGCCGCGAGCCGCCCCGTGAGCCACAGCCCATACATGCGCGCATCGCTGATCAGCGACCAGATCGGATAGCGGAAGGTCGCCGGCTTGTTGTGCTCCACGAGGAAATGCGCGATCCAGGCCGGGCCATAGCCAGCGATGGGAAGGACGATCAGCCAGCCCCATCCCTGCCCCGCCAGAAACAGGATGAGAGAGATCAGCACCAATGTGCTGCCAAGAAAATGCCAGGCCCGCGTCCCGGGCCTGGCATGTTCGCGCAGATAGAACGGCCAGAATTCCGCGTAGCTGCGGAAGCGGCCGTCCTGCATGTTACTCGGCGGCTTTTTGCCGCGCCGCCCCCGGATGGGTCACGGCGCCGTAGCGCGCCGACGAAACCGTCTCGCCGTAGCGCCAGATCGCGCCGGACTGATATTGCGCCAGGCGCGGCTTCCAGGCCGCTTTGCGCTTGGCGAGTTCCTCATCCGACAGCTCGACCTTGATCGAGCCGGTGTCGGCATTGAGCTCGATGATATCGCCGTTCCTGAGCAAGCCGATCGGACCGCCGACCGCTGCCTCAGGCGCCACGTGGCCGACGCAGAACCCGCGGGTCGCGCCGGAGAAGCGTCCGTCGGTGATCAGCGCCACCTTCTCTCCCATGCCCTGGCCATAGATCGCGGCGGTCAGCACCAGCATCTCGCGCATGCCGGGGCCGCCCTTCGGCCCTTCGTAGCGGATCACGAACACGTCGCCCGCCTTGTAGGCGCGGTCATTCACCGCTGCGAACGCGTCTTCCTCGCGATCGAAACAGAGTGCAGTGCCGCGAAACTTTGTGTTGGCAAGGCCTGCTACCTTCACCACGGCGCCGTCGGGTGCGAGGTTGCCCTTCAGCACCAGGACACCGCCGCTCGGCGCCAGCGCCTTGCTGACCGGACGCACGACCTCCTGGTCGGTGCGGAAGGTCACGCTCTTCAGGTTCTCCGCCATGGTCTTGCCGCTGACGGTCATGCAATCGCCATGCAGGAATCCGCCCTCCAGCAGCGCCTTCAACACCTGCATCACGCCGCCGGCCTTGTGCATGTCGCTGGCAACGTATTTGCCGCCTGGCTTCAAGTCCGCGATGTAGGGCGTGCGCTTCAGGATCGCCTCGATGTCGAAGGCGTCGAAATCGATGCCGGCCTCGTTGGCGATCGCCGGCAGGTGCAGGAGGCCGTTGGTCGAGCCGCCCGTCGCAGCGACGACGGCGGCCGCATTCTCCAACGCCTTGCGCGTGACGATGTCGCGCGGCCGCAGATTGTCCTTGAGCAGGCGCATGACTGCTTCGCCGGACTGGAACGCGAAGGCTTCGCGTTCCGCGATCACCGCCGGCGCCGAGGACGAGCCCGGCAATGCGAGGCCGATCGCCTCGGACACGCAGGCCATGGTGTTCGCCGTGAACTGCCCACCGCACGCGCCCGCCGAGGGACACGCGATCTTCTCCAGCGCGGTCAGCTCCGCGAGGTCGATCTGGCCGGACTGGTATTTGCCGACCGCCTCATAGACGTCTTGGACCGTCACGTCCTTGCCTTTGAAATTGCCGGGCAGGATCGAGCCGCCATACATGAAGACCGACGGCACATTGACGCGCAGCATCGCCATCATCATCGCCGGCAGGGTCTTGTCGCAACCCGCGATCGCCACCAGCGCGTCATAGCAATGGCCGCGCACCGACAGCTCGACCGAATCCGCGATGGTCTCGCGGCTGACCAGCGAGGATTTCATGCCCGAATGGCCCATCGCAATGCCGTCGGTCACGGTGATGGTGACGAACTCGCGGGGTGTCCCGCCGGCTGCGCTGACGCCGCGCTTGGCGATCTCGGCATGGCCCTTGAGAGCCGTGTTGCAGGGCGCGGATTCATTCCAACTCGACACCACGCCGACGAACGGCTTGGCGATGTCCTGCTCGGTCAGGCCCATGGCGTAATAGAAGGCGCGGTGGGGCGCGCGCTCCGGACCCGCCTTCACATGGCGGCTGCTGAGATCGTCGTTCGGCTGCTGGCTCATAGAATGGTTCCTCCCATTGGCGGCCAACATACCGCCGGAAGCCGGCAGGTCAATACGCGGGCTCCATGCGCGATGAGCAAGGCCACCTGCGATTTTCGGGGGTTTGTTCAGGGGACCGGAATCTCAACCGATTCCCGAGTTGCGCCGCGCCGGAAACGGTCGAAGGCGATGCTCCAGGGCTCCGCCTGCCGGTCGCGATAGATGCCGTATTTGAAATAGGTGCAGCCGACAAGGCCGGCATAGCCGAAGGGCTCCTCCGTATCGACCGTGCCTTTGCCATCCAGGATACCATAAAGCCCATTGGCGAACGGCTGGCCATCGAGCCAGCCCTCGACAAAGCCAAGATCCTCGGATCGCCCGCTCCGCGGCATCACCTTCACATGCAGCAGCACCTCGTGCCAGCGATCAAGGAACGGACGGCGGTGGCGCATGAGCTGTCCGACCGCGACTTTGCGCACATTGTCGCCCGAGACCGCGAGTTGCAGCCCCATGACGTCGCCGACCTCATCTTCTATGACGCGCAGGGAGACTGTTGGATTCATTCCCGCCTGGGCCGCGAAACCGAGCGGCTTCGGGCCGAGCGGGCAGGTGTCCGGATGCTGTTTCAACTGCGCGATCACGACCCGTTGGCCTGCGAGCTTTCCCTTCATCGCGGCCGGAATCATGAACCTCAATCCGTACCAGATCTCGGTGCCGAGCGGCAGGCGCAGATCGTCCGGCTCGGCAAGCTCAGTGCGTTCGGTCGATGCATTGTCCGGCTCGCAGCGGCCGACCGAGGTCGTCTTCCGCGGATCCAGTGTCAGCAGCAATGCCTGGTTATCGGGGCGGTCGGACGTGGAGGCGGAAATGAACTTGGCCACGCCCTTGCAGAAATAGGCCGTGTTGACGCTTTGATCGAGCGCCCCTTCGAAGTCGGCGGATAAAGGCATCGCTTCGGAGGGAAGCCGCAGGGATGTTGGCTTGGTTTCGGCTGGAGCACTCGACTGCGCGCTCGCGGCAGCCGGCAGCCATAGGCCAATCCACAGGATTAGAGTCAAACAACGCAACGCCACGGATTCCCTCGGCACATGCCGGCAGATGGCACCAGCCTAGCACATCGGGATCACAGAGGGTAATCGAGCGCCCTGCGTTCGTGCGTTTGGTCACAAATCGCGCAGGCGGAGGAATGCGATCTTGTGTACTTCCGAGAGGGCGGTGCGGAACTCGGCATCCTCGTCATTTTGCATTCGGCGCTCGAAGACTTCGAGGATCTCCCTTCGGCTCTTGCCCTTGACCGCCATGATGAAGGGGAACGGAAACCGGCGCTTATAGGCGTCGTTCAGCGCGGTGAACCGCTGGAATTCCTCCGGGGTGCACTGATCAAGGCCCGCGCTCGTCTGTTCCGAGCTCGATTCAGCGGTCAGCGCGCCGCCCACCGCCAGCCGCCCGGCGAGGTCGGGATGCGCGCAGAGCAGCGCCAATTGCCACTCGCGCGGTACTTCATCGACGATCGCAGCCAAGACCTGATGCAGGCCTTCGACCGTGTCGCCATCCGGCGTCAAACCGGCGCGCCACGCAGCCTCGACGATCCATGGCGAATGCTCATAGACGCGGCCATAGAGCGCGACGAACTGCGTGCGATCGAGGGTGCTCGGCGGCCGTTTTAAGGTCTGCGCCATCAGTCAACGCCCGCTTTGCTGTCGCTCAGCCATTTGGCGATCGCCAGGCGTTCCTCCGGAAGCATGCCGGTCTTGTTGGCGAGCGGCATGGCTTGCGTTAGCACCACCATGCGCTCGATCTGCGGCGCCATGCGCTGGATCTGCTCTGCGGTGTCGAAGGCGATGCCTTTGGGCGGGACCTTGTAGGCGGCATCGGTCGGGTTCGCCGAATGGCAGGCCTGGCAGCGATGGGCGACGATCCCCTGCACATCGGCAAAGGTGACCGGCCCGATGGAGTCGAGATTCGCACCCGGCCGATAGCTGGCATAGGCGATCGCGCCCATGCCCACCATAGCGGCATAGAACAGGATGGCCGTGACGGGCGAGCCGCTGGCGCCGGCATTCTTCATGTTGGCATAGAGCCGCACCAGGCCGCTGAACAGCAAGATGCCGGCCACGATGAGCCAGCTCCGCTCATGCTCGAACATCATCGGGTAGTGATTGCTGATCATCATCAGCACCACCGGCAAGGTCAGGTAGTTGTTGTGCAGTGAGCGCTGCTTGGCCCGCTTGCCGAGCGCGGGATCTGGGGTCTTGCCTGCGATCAGTGCCGCCACGGCCTTCTTCTGGTTCGGGATGATGATGAAGAAGACATTGGCCGACATGATCGTGCCAAGGAACGCGCCGATATGCACGAAAGCCGCGCGCCCGCTGAACACATGGGTGAAGCCGTAGGCTGCCGCGCAGGCCAGCACGAACACCAGGAACGCCAACAGCCCCGTGCGATCGCCGATCGGTGAGCGGCAGAGCAGATCATAGACGATCCAGCCGGCCGCGAGGCCGCCGAGGCTGATCCCGATCGCCTTCAACGGCGTCAGCGCCATCACGCGCGGATCGATCAGGAGATCGCTGGCGCCGAGATAATAGATGACGGCCAGCAACAGGAAGCCGGTGATCCAGGTGAAATAGGCCTCGTATTTGAACCAGTGCAGGTCCGCCGGCATCTCCGGCGGCGCGACCAGGAACTTGGTGGCACGATAGAAACCGCCGCCATGCACCATCCAGCTGGCGCCGGCCAGCCCGGGCCCCATTCCCTGTTCGCGCCGCAGGCTGGCATCCAGCCAGATGAAGTGGAACGAGGTCCCGATCCACATGATGCCGACCATGACATGGGCCCAGCGCAAGGCCAGGCTGATCCAGTCGGCAACGATCGGGTCCATGTCACGTCCCCCTATCCAAGAAATCTCCTCCCCCGAAACGGGGGAGGGTTAGGGAGGGGGAAGCCGGCGCGACCCTGTTTGGCGCTTCCCCCTCCCCAGCCCTCCCCCAAGTTGGGGGAGGGAGTAATTTACCAAATCTGCCCCTGGCTTCCGACGCCACTCCCTGCCATTCTACAGAAAATCATCTTCAAGAAATGGGCGAGAATGCCCGACACTGAGGATTTGGCCATTTTCGTCCGGGTGGTGGAGCTGGGCAGCCTGTCAGCCGCCGGGCGGGACATGCGCCTCTCCGCAGCCGTGGTCAGCAATCGGATCGCCAGGCTGGAAAAAGACGTCGGCACCCGCCTCCTCAACCGCACCACCCGGCATGTCAGCCTGACCGAGGACGGCTCGCGCTATTACGAGCATTGCGTCGTCATCCTGAACGAGCTGGAGCAGGCGGAAAGCTCCCTTGATGCTATCACCGCCGAGCCGCGCGGCCCCATCAAGGTAACGGTGCCTGCCGTGTTCGGGCGTCTGCATATCGCACCCCATATCCCGCAATTCGTGGAACGCCACCCGCAGATGCAGGTGCGCCTGCATCTGACCGACATGCTGGTGGATCTGATCCAGGAGCGTATCGATCTGGCGATCCGCATCGCCGAGCTTTCGGATTCCACCGCCATTGTGCGCAAGCTCGCGAACAACCGCCGGCTCGTTGTGGCGTCACCCGACTACCTCAAGCGCCGCGGGACGCCGCAGGTGCCGGAGGATCTGCTGGATCACAATTGCCTGCTGCTGCGCTTTCCGGGATCCAAGCAATATCGCTGGACCCTCCGCGGCCCCGACGGCCCGATCACCTTGCGCGTCTCCGGCAACATGGACAGCAACAACGGCGAAGCCCTGCGCGACTGGTGCCTCGCCGGCCACGGCTTGGCGCTCAAATCGCTATGGGAGATCGTCGACGATCTCAACGACGGCCGCCTGGTGCCGGTGTTGACAGATTTTCCGCCGCCCAGCCACGGCATCTACGCCCTCTACCCCCACAGTCAGCACGCACCGCCCCGCGTGCGCGTGTTCATCGATTTCCTGGCGGAGGTGTTCGGAACGAAGCCGAGCTGGGAGAGGAAGCTGAAGGTCAAGGTGCCTTAGAGCTCCCTCTCCCCATCTGTGGACGTTCGGTCACGCCGGCTGGATGTTCAGGTTCATGTGGAAGAAATTCTCCGGATCGTATTTGCGCTTGATCTCCTGCAGCCGCCGGTAATTGGCGCCGTACGCTGCCGCGGACGGGTCGCCCGGCTCGTCATCGCCAAGATAATTGACGTAGCGGCCTGAACCGAGGAAGCGGCCCATCGCGGCGTAGGTCTCCCGCGCCCATTCGGTGCATTGGCTTGAGGTCGCAGGATCCATCCATTCGGACAGGATGACGAGGTTGTGGGCCTCCATGCGATGTGGAAATGCAGTGTCTCCGATCGGGACCCTGCTCACGGCGCCATGGAAATGCTCGAGGAGAAGCTGGCCCATCGGCGTCGGGCATTTGGCGAAGCAATCGATCAGGCGTTCGATGGCTTCGTCGCTCAGCCCTGCAAGGAAGCTCGATTTCCAGTAATTCAACGCACCTTTCGGATAAGCGCCGTCGAGCATAGTGTTGAGTTGGCAGTACGGAATCGGCCCGATCGCGCTGACGGCCGGCGTGCCGAACTGCTGGATCGGCTTGACCGCGGCCTCGGCGGCCTCGCGTGGGCCAAAATGGGCCACCACGATCGCAGCCAGCTTGGTGCCCGAGCCGTCGGCTGCATGGATCAGGCCCGCGACCGCCATCATGTCATCGGGCAGCGATTGCGTGGTCGCGCGGAAGAATCGCAGCACATCCCTCGCCTGCTCGAACGGGTAGGCGATGAGGCCGCCGATGATGACCGGTCCCACCGGGTGCAGCCGGTACTCAAGGGATGATGCAATGCCGAAGTTTCCGCCGCCGCCTCGCACCGCCCAGAACAGATCGGCGTTCTCGTCCGCGCTGGCTGTGACGATCTTGCCATCGGCGGTCACGATCTCGGCCGACAGTAGATTGTCGAGCGCAAGGCCATGCTTGGCCATGAGCCAGCCCAACCCGCCCCCGAGCGTAAGGCCGGCAATACCGGTGGTGGAGACAACCCCGCCGGTCGTGGCAAGGCCGTGAAGCTGCGTCTCTCGATTGAGCTCGCGCCAGGTGACGCCGCCTTGTGCCCGTGCCGTGCGCGATTTCGGATCGACCAGGATGCCCTTCATCGGCGCAAGGTCGATCATCAAACCATCGTCGACCGTCGCGCGTCCCGCTACGTTGTGCCCGCCTCCGCGCACAGCGATCTCGAGGCCGAGCGTTCGCGCCAACGCGACGGCATCCACAATGTCGGCCGTTCCCCGGCAGCGCGCGATGAGCGCCGGCCGCTTATCGATCAGCCCATTGTGGACGCGGCGCGCGTCCTCGTAGGAGGCGTCCGCGGGCTGGAGCAATTCACCGCCAAACGTCTTCGCGAGTTCGGATACGGTTTCGGAAAAGGTCATGACTAGCGCTCCCCTGTTGCCGTCTGCTTTGCGGCTCGCCCAGGCATTGTCGCCAGAGCGGCCGCGCCGAAGCAAAATCAAAGAATTCAGCTGAGGGTGAATTCAGATCAGCTACTATAGCCCTCATGCGCAGCTTGCCACCACTCAGCGAATTGCGGGCATTCGACGCCGCCGCCCGGCACATGAGTTTCAAGAAAGCGGCAGACGAACTGCGCGTCACGCCCACGGCTATCAGCCATCAGATCAGGCTCTTAGAGGAATATTGCGGGCAGCCCTTGTTTCGTCGGCAACCGCGGCCGATCGCATTGACGGAAGCAGGCAGCAAGCTCTTCGCCATCGTCAGCAACGGACTTGATTCCTTCTCGACCGCCTTCGCTGCCCTTCGGGAGGGAACCGGCCGCCCATTGAAGGTATCGGCGACCAATGCTTTCGCCGGTCGCTGGTTGGTGCCGCGCTTGCCGGACTGGAGCAGAGCGCATCCCGGCACTGCGCTGGAAGTGATCGGGACCGACGACGTGCTCGACCTGTGGTCCGGCGAGGCCGACGTTGCGATCCGATACTCGGCCAAGCCTCCGGCTGATCTCGCCGTCCACGGGCTGTTTCGCGACCGCTTCTATCCGATCTGCAGCCCGGAGCTGCTTGCGAAGGGCGAGCCGATTCGCCGCCCAAGCGATCTGCTGCGGTTCCAGTTCATCCACTGCCTGTGGCCATCCTGGAACACGGAGGCGCCTACCTGGCGCCGATGGTCGGTGACAGCACGCCAGGTCGATCCCGAATTTCCGGAGATCGGTGAGACCGGATCCATGAACTTCCGTGAAGAGCTTCATGCCATCGCAGCCGTCATGGCGGGCCAGGGCATCTCCATCCTCAGCGATGTCGTGATCGGCCGCGAGTTGGAATCCGGCCAGCTCGTCAAGGCACTCGACCTGCCGATCCCGGGTCTCGGGTTCTATCTCGCGCACGTTCCCGGACACCCGCTCCAGACGACGATCGAGACCTTACTTTCCTGGATAAAGCCGCAGCAGCCCCAGCCCACATCCGCGGTCATCTAGCATTCCGCATGGCGGCGGCGAGCGCCTGGACTGCGGCCATGGCTTTTCTCCTAGCGACATTGGTGAATCCGATCACCAGCCCCGGCGCGTAGCGTCGTTGGACTCCGCACGTGGATAGCGCCGATGGCGCCATCACTGCTTCCTTCAAGTGCGCAACCAGCTTTACATCATCGGTTCCGTGCGGCAGCCGCGCCAGCAGGTGCATACCGCCGGGCTTGAGCTCGATCTCGAGCGCGGGGATCAGTTCTCCCAGGGCCTCGGCCAGCGCGGCGCGGCGTTCGGCGTAGAGCGCGCGCATGCGCCGGATGTGGCGCGCGAGCTGGCCTTGCTCCAGGAAATCGGCGATCGCCGACTGGATGAGCGCGTTGGGCGGCGGTTGCAGCGCGGCGGCGATGCTCGTGAATTGCTCCACGAGCGCTGCCGGCGCCACCAGGTAGCCGACGCGCAGGCCGGGGGCCAGCACCTTGCTGAAGGTGCCGACATAGAGCACGCGATCGCTGCGGTCGAGGCTCTTCAGGGCCGGCAGCGGCTTCCCGTGATAGCGGAACTCGCTGTCGTAATCATCCTCGACGATCCACCCGCCCGTCGCCTCCGCCCATTTGAGCAGCGCCATGCGCCGCTGCAGCGAGAGCGTGACGCCCAGCGGATACTGATGCGTGGGCGTGACGAAGGCGATGCGCGCCGGCCGCGCCTTTGCCACGGCCCAGGCAACATCGAACCCCTCAGCATCGACCGGTACGTCCAGCAACTGCATGCCGGCGAGGCGCAGCGCCTCGTGCACGTTCGGATAACCGGGATGCTCCAGCCACACGCGGTCGCCCGGCTTCAGCAACGCCCGCGTGATGAGGCCGAGCGCGCCCTGGTAGCCGTTGGTGATCAGGATCTGCGCCGGCGTGCAGGAGACGCCGCGCGCCACCGCGAGATAGCGCGCGACCTGCAGCCTGAGATGCTCATCGCCCGCGGGCGGCTGGTAGCCGTGATCGACCGGACGCAGAGTGCGGGCCCGCCGTGCGATCAGCCGCGACCACGCCTTGTGCGGGAAGGCATCGAGCGCCGGCACGCCCATCCGGAACAGAGGCAGCGAGGACGCCGGCGTTGGATCGATCGCGACAGGCGCGGTCCTCGTTTCGGTTCGCGCCGGCTTGAGCAGCCGACGGTCCAGCGCGGGATCGATCAGCGTGCCTCTTGCCCCACGCGCGACGATGTAGCCCTCGCCCGCCAGCAGCTGATAGGCCGCATCGACCGTGCCGCGCGCGATCGAGAGCTGCGCCGCCAGGCTCCGCGCCGAGGGCAGTCGAGCACCGGGCGCCAGGCGGCCGTCGAGCACGGCGCCGGCGATCCGATCATGGATCTGGCGGAACAAGGGCTCCGGGCTCGCGTCGTCGAGTGCCAGTGACAGGTCGATGCGGACGGCCATGGCCCAGTCGAATTATCATTTCTTGGCTGTTCCGTAAAGCCAAGAATCGGCCAAGATGAGCGTTGAAATCGAAATGGAGCACGATCATGCACGCCACATCGACCTTGCCTCAGCCGCCCGCCCCGTTCCGCGCAGCCCGGATCATCGGCGGCGTGCTCGTCCTCGCACTCGCCACCGGCGGCGTCCTCTATGCCATCGACCGGAACCCTGCTGTCCCGGCCGGCACGATGATGGTGAACGGGGCGCTGCACCCGACGGCGCACACCATCTCCTCCGACGCGCTGCCACACGTCGCGGGCAAGAACATCACGACCATGGTGGTCGAGTTTCCGCCGGGCGGCTTTTCGCCGCCGCATCATCACGGCGGGTCGGTCACTGCCTATGTGCTCAGCGGCACCATCCGCTCGCAGCTGCAAGGTCAGCCGCCCATGGTCTACACCCAGGGCCAGACCTTCTTCGAGCCACCGGGCATCACGCATCTGGTCGCGGAGAACATGAGCGCGACCGAGCCGGCACGCATCCTCGCCGTCTTCGTCGCCGACGAAGGCGCGACCCTCACCACCTATCACGAATAAGGATTTTTCACGATGCAGCAGCGCATCAACCCCAAACAGATCGCTCCCGACGCCTACACCGCCATGTCGGGATTGCAGGCTTATGTGAACAAGTGCGGCCTCGAGCATGCGCTGCTCGAGCTGGTGAAGATGCGCGCGTCGCAGATCAATGGCTGTGCCTTCTGTCTCGTCATGCACTCCACCGATGCCCTGAAAGCGGGCGAGAGCCAGGAGCGGCTGCATCTGCTCAACGCCTGGCGCGAGACCGATCTCTATACACCGCGCGAGCGGGCGGCGTTGGCCTGGACCGAGGCGCTGACCCTGATCGCCGACAGCGACGTCTCCGATGAGGTCTATGACGAAGCGCGCCGGCACTTCTCTGACAAAGAGCTGGTCGACCTCGGCTACGCGATTATGGCGATCAATGGTTGGAACCGCCTGATGAAGGCCTTCCGGGTTCCGCCGGTGATCAGCAAGGCCTCGGCAGCGGCGTGAGCGACGCGAGAAACGAACATGATCGATCTCTATTACTGCGCGACGCCGAACGGCCTCAAACTGAGGCTGTTCCTGGAGGAAGCCGGCCTCCCCTATCGCATCATCCCCGTCAGTCTCGGCAAGGGCGAGCAGTTCAGGCCGGAGTTCCTGGCGATCTCGCCCAACAACAAGATCCCGGCGATGGTGGATGACGCGCCGGCTGATGGCGGCGAACCCATTGCGCTGTTCGAATCCGGCGCCATGCTGCTCTATCTCGCCGACAAGATCGGGCGCTTCATCCCGACCGATCTGCGCGGGCGCCTCGAAGTCACCAAATGGCTGTTCTGGCAGATGGGCGGACTTGGGCCGATGGCGGGACAGATCGGTCATTTCAACGTCTATGCGCCGGAGAAGGTGCCTTACGCCATCGACCGCTATACGCGCGAAACTAGCCGGCTCTATAGCGTGCTCGACAAACGCCTGGCGGGCCGAGATTTCATCGCCGGCGAACACTCCATCGCCGACATCGCCTGCTATCCCTGGATCGTGCCACACGAGGCGCACGGCCAGAGCCTGGATGATTACCCCAATCTCAAACGCTGGTTTGCCGCTATCAAGGCAAGGCCGGCCACCATCCGCGCCTACGCCGAAGCACCGGACTCCTACTCCAAGGAACGCGCGGCCCTCTCGGACGAGGAGCGCAAGATCCTGTTCGGCCAGAGCGCGCGTACGGCGCAGGCTTAACCCGCCAGCTTCTGCAGCAACTCCTGCAGTTCCTGCTTGCGGCATGGCTTTGACAGGACCGCGGACAGCCGAAGGCCGCGCATCTTGGCGCTGGCGGCTGCCATATTGAGATAGAGGGATTCCACGCCGCTCATCATCACGATATGGCCGTCGTAGCCGCGGCGTTCGAGCGTGCCCAGCAGTTCCAGCCCGTCACGCTCCGGCATGAAAACGTCAAGGAACACCACCGTCGGATGCCAGTCCGCAAGCTGGAACTCGAAATCTGAGCTGAGCTCCACCGCGCGAACGGCGAAGCCGACCTCGCTTGCCACCGTTGTCACGAACCGCGCGAAATCCGGCTCGTCATCCACCACCAGCAAACGACCCAATTCCGCCGGCATGGCTCTCCCCAAATCCAATCAACCGCAAATATGGCAGTAGCTAGTCCCTATTCCCCGATTCATCGGCGTGCGCTGGGGCAATCATCGGGCTGATCCAAGCAATTCGCCCCACGTTCCCCCTGCCCCCAATTGGAGAACCGACAGGCCATAATTCTGGGACTCCTGGTCTGAAATTGCAACCGCAGGTTCTTGCCCGCTCATGTACATGACGCACATTTGACTTGGGTATAAGTCCCGATCGCGCGACCCTATTATGCGATGATGACCATCACGCTATGTGCGAGACAGCCATGATCCGGCGCTTCATTGTTCTGATCGCGGTTTTCTGTATCGGCCTGGTCGCGCCGGTCGCCGGCGAGATGGCGGCCAGCCACAAGTCTGACGTCGGCGTCTTCGACGAGGTCTGGCGGCTCGTCAACCAGCATTTCTATGATCCAGCGTTTCGGGGCCAGAACTGGGCGGCGCTGCGCGACCAGTATCGGCCGCTGGCCGAAGCCGCGCCGGATGAAGACGCGCAGGCGAGGGTCATCAATGACATGCTGGCCGAGCTTGGCGCCTCCCACACCGGCCGCTATCGCCCGGACGATCCTGCCTATTACCAGCTGCTCGATATCTTTTCCGGCCCCTTGCATCGGGAATTGCATGGCCTGTTCCCCGACGGCGTGCGCTACCCCGGTATCGGCATCTTCACCCGGAGAATTGGTGACAAGCTGTTCGTGTCCGGTACCATCGCAGGCCTGCCCGCCGATAAGGCCGGCATCCTGGTCGGCGACGAGATCCTCGACATCGACGGCAAGACGTTCAAACCGGTCGGCTCCTTCACCGACAAAGTGGGCGCAACCGTCACGATGCATGTCCGCCGGAGCGCTGGCGGGCCGGTGATGCCGATCACGATCAAGCCAGCCTGGATCGAACCCGCCAAGGCTTTTCTCGATGCGATGTCCGAGGGCGCGCGCCTCATAGATTCCGGCGGCAAGAAGATCGGCTATGTCCGCATCTGGTCTTATGCCGGCGACGGTTACCAGGACCAGCTCGAGGAATTGCTCAGCGGCAAGCTCAAGGATGCCGATGCGTTGATCTGGGACCTGCGCGACGGCTGGGGCGGTGCGCAGCCTTACTATCTCGACATCTTCGACAAGCTGGGTCCAACCATGGCGTTGACCGAGCGCGACGGCGATCACGAGCTGGTCAACGTGAAATGGCGCAAGCCGGTTGCGCTGCTGATCAATGGCGGCAGCCGCAGCGGCAAGGAAGTGCTCGCCTACGGCTTCAAGAAATACCACGTCGGCGAAGTGATCGGCACCCGCACGGCCGGCGCCTTGCTCGCCGCCCGCGCCTATCTGCTCAAGGATGACAGCCTGCTCCTGCTTGCCGTCACGGACGTCGCCGTCGATGGAGAGAGGCTGGAGCGCACCGGCGTCGCCCCCACCATAGAAGTCCCGTTCCCGCTCGAATACGCCGCCGGCAAGGACCCGCAGATCGACAAGGCGGTCGACGTGCTGACGCGGCAGATCGGCGGCTGAACATGCCAGACGCCGCGCTGCCGCGTGAAGAATCAGGCCCAACGGTGGACGCGCTCGCTCCCTGCTTCGTCTATGTTCTCGGAAGCTTCGGCAAAGGGGGATACCGGACCTATGTCGGCTGGAGCTGCGATGTCGATCGCCGCCTGGCGCAACACAACAATGGAACCGGCGCGCGCTCCACCAAGGGGCGGACATGGACGCTGCTCTATGTCGAGCTCCATGCGACGCGGCGCGCCGCCATGAGCCGGGAGTGGCACTTGAAACGCGATCGAGGATTCCGCAGGCAGTTCGCGCAGCGCACTCAGCCCGTCGCTTCGGAAAAGGTTGGCGTCTAGCGCATCGCTCGATCGAAAGCGCCCAGTGAGCCCTGCTTTTCCTCGGCTGGCATGAACGACGCAGCAAAGCCGTTGCGCGCGATCTGCGTCAGCTCCGCTGCCGACAGGCCGAGCGCTGCGCCGACGCTGGCGAAATTCTCGTTCATGTAGCCGCCGAAATAGGCCGGGTCGTCCGAATTGATCGTGACCGTGAGGCCCGCTTCCAGCATGCGGCGCAGCGGATGCTCTTTCATGTCTTTGACGCCGCAGAGTCGCAGGTTGGACAGCGGGCACACGGTCAATGCCAGCCCATCCGCCGCGATCCGCTTCACCAGGGCCGGGTCCTCGAGCGAGCGGTTGCCGTGATCGATGCGGTCGATGCCGAGCACGTCGATCGCCTCCCACACATAGTCCGGCGGCCCCTCCTCGCCCGCATGAGCAACCAGAAGGAACCCTTCATCGCGCGCGCGGCGGAACACATTCTTGAACTTGGAAGGCGGATGGCCGACTTCGGATGAATCGAGGCCGATGCCGATGATCCTGTCCTTGTGCCCCAGCGCCTGATCCAAGGTGCGCTCGGCGTCCGCTTCATCCAGATGCCGCAGGATGCACATGATCATGCGCGAGCGCAGGCCCAGCTGCGCCTCCGCGTTGGCCTGAGCGCGCGTGAGGCCCGCGATGACCGTTTCGAACGCAATGCCGCGCGACGTGTGGCCCTGGGGATCGAAGAAGAATTCCACATAGCGCACATTCTGGCTGGCCGCTTTGCGGAGGTAGGCCATCGCCAGGTCGTAGAAATCGACCTCGCGCAGGAGCACCGACATGCCTTGATAGTAGAGATCGAGGAAATCCTGGAGATTGGTGAATGCATAAGCGCGCCGCAGCGCTTCGACGCTGTCGTACGCAAGCCGCACATTGTTGCGCTTGGCCAGCGCGAACATCAGCTCCGGCTCCAGGCTGCCTTCAATATGGATGTGCAGCTCCGCCTTCGGCAGCTGCTCAATCACCGCGTCAATATCGGACATGCAATCGGACCTCTAAATACGAACCGCCCCGGCACGAACCGGGGCGGTTCCATCCTAGCCTATCTGCAATCAGCTCGGAATCTGCCCTTCGATCCCCTCGGCCAGCCAGTTCATGCCGGCGATCGCGCCGTCATCGAGCGCCGTGCCGGCCGGCACCTTGTCGGCGCCGCTCTGGTCCTTGATCGGGCCCTGGAAGATCACGATCTTGCCGTCGGAAATGCCCGCCTCAGCGGCTTTGCCGGCCTTCGCCACGTCGTCCGGCATGTTGGCGTAGGGTGCCATCACCAGCATGCCGCTCTTGAACCCGCCCCAGGTATCCATGCTTTGCCAGGTGCCGGCGATCACATCCTTGGCGCGCTGGATGTAGTACGGCGCCCAATGATCGACCGAGGCGGTCAGCTGCGCCTTGGGTGCGAGGGTAATCATGTCGCTCGCTTGGCCAAAGCCGACGACGTTGCGCTGCTGGCAGACCTGCAGCGGCGCGCCGGAATCGGTGTGCTGGGCGATCACGTCGGCGCCCTGATCGATCAGCGCCTTCGCCGAATCGCCTTCCTTGCCCGGATCGTACCAGGCATTCACCCACACGATCTTCATGCGCGCTTTCGGATTGACCGTGCGCATGCCGAGGATGAAGGCGTTCATGCCCATCACCACTTCCGGGATCGGGACAGACCCGATATAGCCGACAATGCCGGACTTGGAGAGATGCCCGGCGATCACGCCCTGCACATAGCGCCCTTCATAGAAGCGGATGTTGTAGGTGCTGACATTGGCATCGCGCTTGTAGCCGGTGGCATGCTCGAACTTCACGTCCGGGAAGCGTTTCGCCACCTTCAGAGTCGGATTCATGTAGCCGAACGAGGTGGTGTAGATGAGCTTGTTGCCCTTGCTCGCCAGCTCCGCGATCACGCGCTCGGCATCCGGGCCTTCTTTCACGCTCTCGACGAAGGTCGTCTTCACCTGGTCGCCGAGTTCGGCTTCCACCGCCTTGCGGGCGACGTCGTGGGCGTGGGTCCAGCCGAAATCCTCGACCGGCCCGACATAGACGTAGCCGATGCCGAGCGGATCCGCGGCAACCGCCCGCCCGATGATGGAAGGTGCCGCGCCCGCCAGCAGGCCGGCGCTCAGCAGCTTGTTGAATGTTCTGCGTTTCATGGGTTTGCCTCCTTGTTCCCCGTGTTCGTTGTCCTAGTTTTCGCAAAGTTTCTTGGGTGACGCCAAGAAATTCTCAGTTATCTCACCCCGCCGCATGGAACGGCCGGCCCAGGCAGGCCGGGGCGTTCAAGCGGATCTTCGCTCGGTCGCGCGAGATCGCCACCAGGACCAGGATGGTGGCGAGATAGGGCAGCGCCGAGACCAACTGCGACGGCACCACGATCTTCTGCCCGAAGAAGTACAGCGCGCCGGCCGCCTGAATCGCCAGCGAGCCATACATGATGCTGCCAAACAGATAAGCGCCGACCAGCAGCCAGATCGGCCGCCAGGTTGCGAACACCACCAGCGCCAGCGCGATCCAGCCCCTTCCTGCCGTCATGTTCTCCGCCCAGCTGGTCGAATAGGCGAGCGACATGTAGGCGCCGGCGAGCCCGCACATCGCCCCGCCGAATAGGGTCGCCAGATAACGGATCAAAATGACCGGATAGCCGATGGCGTGCGCGGCATCGTGCGAATCGCCGACTGCCCGCAGGACAAGACCGCGATGACTGCGCCGCAGGAACCAGGCAGCGCCGAAGACCGCCACCAGGGAGATGTAAACCAGCGCATCCTGCCCGAACACGATCGGCCCGATGATGGGAATGTCGCTGAGCCCAGGCACGCGCAGCTTCGGCATCGCCTCGACCGCCGTGCCCACATAGGACGAGCCGACGAGGGCACTGAGCCCGGTGCCGAAGATGGTGAGCGCAAGTCCGGTCGCCACCTGGTTGGCGAGGAAGGTCAGCGTCAGGACCGCGAAGATCAGTGCCATGGCCATGCCTGCCAGGACAGCAAGCAGGGCGCCGAGCAGCGCGCTGCCGGTATGGACCGCCGTTGCAAAACCGACGATCGCGCCGACCAGCATCATGCCCTCGACGCCGAGATTGAGGACGCCGGATTTCTCCGTCATTAGCTCGCCGGTCGCCGCCAACAGCAGCGGCGTCGAAGCGGTCATGACGCTGAGGATGAAACTGACGATGATGGCCTGATCCATCACGCGCCTCCCGCGACCGGCTTAGGAGCGCGCAGGCGATAGAGGATGAGAACATCGCAGGCCAGCAGGAAGAACAGCAGGACGCCCTGGAAAATACCTGTCACGGCGTTGGGCATACCGAGATCGATCTGCGCGGCTTCACCGCCGAGATAAGACAGTGCGAGAATGAGCCCGCCGAAAATCACGCCGATCGGATGCAGCCGCCCGAGGAACGCGACGATGATGGCAGTGAAGCCGTAACCCGGCGAAATCTGCGGCGTCAGCTGATTGACGGTGCCGGAAACCTCGAACATGCCGGCGAGACCAGCTAGCCCACCGCCCGCCATCAGCGACAGCCAGATCAGCTTATCCTGGCTGAAGCCCGCGAAGCGCGCCGCCCGTGGCGCCTGCCCCAGCACGCGCAACTGGAACCCGATGACGGAGCGCGTCAACACGATCCAGCCGACGATGGCGACCAGGAAGGCGACCAGGACACCGAGATGCACGCGCGTGCCCGCGACCAGGATCGGCGGGGTCGCGCTGGCGGAGAACAACGCGGTCTGCGGGAAGCCGTACCCTTCCGGATCGCGCCACGGGCCAGTGACCAGATAGATCAGCAGCAATTGCGCGACATAGGTCAACATCAGGCTGGTCAGGATCTCGTTGGCATTCCAGCGCGTGCGAAGATAAGCGGGGACAGCGGCCCAGACCATGCCACCGATCACGCCCAGCAGCATCATGGCCGGCAGCAGCAGGACGGACGGCGCCTCCGGAAAGCGCAGCGCCAGTCCGCCGGCGAAGATCGCACCCAGCGTGTATTGGCCCTCCGCACCAATGTTCCACACGTTGGCGCGGAAGCCGAGCGACAGGCCGACACCGATCAGGATCAAGGGCGCGGCCTTCACGAACAATTCCGGAAGGCCCGTTGCGCTCGCCAGCGGCGAGACCAGGAACACGTACAGCGATTCCAGCGGGTCCTTGCCCAACACGGTAAAAATGACCGCTGACGTGACGACCGTCAGCGCGAGCGCCAGCAGCGGGGAAGCATAACTCCACAGACGCGAGCGCTGGCCGCGCGGCTCAAGCCGAAGCAGCATGACGCCCCCCGGACGGTGCAGGCGGCGTCCCATGCGTGCCACCCATCAACAGCCCGATCTGTTCGATCGAAGCTGCGGCGATTGGAATGGTCTGCGACAGCTTGCCTTCCGCGATCACCGCGATCCGGTCGGCGAGCGCGAAGATCTCGTCGAGGTCCTGCGAGATCACGATGATAGCCGCGCCGTTATCGGCCAGGTCGATTAGCGCCTGGTGGATCGCGGCGGCAGCGCCGGCATCGACACCCCAGGTCGGCTGCGAGACCACCAGCACCTTCGGGCTCTGCTTCACTTCGCGTCCGACGATGAACTTCTGCAGGTTGCCGCCCGACAGCGAGCGCGCTTCCGCGGCTGGTCCGGTGGTGCGCACGTCAAAGCTCTTGATCACCTCGCCAGCGAACCCCGTGGTCTTGCTTGAATCGATCAGCCCTCTACGCGCGAGAACTTGCCGGACATAGCCGGAGAGGAAGGCATTCTCGCTCAGCGACATGTCGCGCACCGCGCCGTGGCCGTTGCGCTCTTCCGGCACGAAGCAACCGCCAAGCGCGCGCCGCTCGCGCGGCCCCAACTTTCCGGCTGCGACGCCGTCGATCACGATCGCATCGGCGTTCGCCGCCAGCATCTCGCCTGACAACGCCGCCATCAATTCCGCCTGCCCGTTGCCCGCGATGCCGCCGATGCCGAGGATCTCCCCGCCCTTGACCGCGAAGCTGATCGACTTGAGGTCGGTGCCGAATTGCTGCTCCGTTTTCAGGTTGAGATCTTTGACTTCAAGCCGCGGTCCGCCATTGGCTTCGGCGCGGCCATGATGGCTGGCGGCCTTCAGCTCCGTTCCGATCATCAGCTCGGCCAGATGCTTGGCCGTCTCCTTGCGCGGGTCGCAATGGGCGACCACCTTGCCCAGGCGCATGATGGTAGCGCGCTCGCACAGGGCGCGGATCTCTTGCAGCTTGTGACTGATATAGAGGATGGCGCAGCCTTCATGCGCCAGCCGGCGTAGAGTCTCGAACAGGCGCTCCACTTCCTGCGGCGTCAGCACGGAGGTCGGCTCATCCATGATCAGCAGCTTCGGTTTCTGCAGCAGGCAGCGCACGATCTCGATTCGCTGCCGCTCGCCGACGGATAGGTCGTGCACCGCCTTGTCGGGATCAAGATGCAACCCGTACGCCTTGGAGATTTCCGCGATGCGCGAGCGCAGACCCTTGCGGTCGGCGGCGTCGGTCAAGCCGAGCGCGATGTTCTCCGCGACCGTCAGCGCTTCGAACAATGAGAAATGCTGGAACACCATGCCGATGCCGAGCCGGCGCGCATGGTTCGGGTTCGGCACAATGATGGGCTGGCCCTGCCAGCGGATCTCGCCTGCATCGGGCTTCAGGACGCCATAGATGATCTTGACCAGGGTGCTCTTGCCGGCGCCGTTCTCGCCCAGCAGCGCATGGATCTCGCCGGGCAGGACAGTCAGATCGACGCGGTCATTCGCGAGGGTGCCGGGGAATTGCTTCACGATGCCGCTCAGCGACAAGAGCGGGACCGTCGTACCCGTCGCCCTGGTGGTTTCCGCCTGCCCTGTCATGTCCCCCTCTGCTTATGCTGCAGTTTTACCGGGCGCCGGGATGAGAGTCACCCGGCCCCGCGTCGGTTCCCTGTGGATTGTTCGCTTTCCGCGCTGAGTTCTTGCGCTGCGGGCAAGATCAGCAATTGCGCTGCCGTCGAGACTGCTATCGCCATAGGCTGCTTGCCCGGAATTTGGGCAAGGCCGATCGGGCAGACCAGCCGCTCCAACGTTGCCGCGCCGTGGCCGCGCTCCTTGAGGCTGCGCAGGAATCGCGCCTTTTTGGTTGCGCTGCCGATAAGGCCCAGGAACGCGAAGTCGCCGCGCCGCAGCACTCGGTCGCAGATGTCGAGATCAAGCTGATGAGAGTGCGTCAACACGAGGAACAGAGTTGCCGACGGCGCCTCATCTACTTTCTCTGCTAGGCGTGGCGCAGCGACGTGGCGCATATCCGCTGGGATTTCCTCCGGAAACCCATCGAACCGGCTGTCGAGCCAGGTCACCTCGAACGGCAGTTCGGCCAGCACCTTTGCCAGCGCGCGCCCGACATGCCCCGCGCCAAACAGCCAGACTGGACGCGATCTGCGGCGCACTGCCTCGACCACTTGCCAGATTTTGCCGCCCTCCACGACCCGCGCGCCATCCTCAGCCTCTTCCGCCTCGATCCACTGCTTTGCGCCGTCAGTCGATGTCATCAGGAGGCGCGTCACGGATTGGGACATCTGCGTCTGCCACTGCGTCAGCCAGCGGCGGTCCGTTTTGGTGAGCGGCTCCAGCAACAAGCGCACCGCGCCGCCGCAACATTGGCCGAGATCGGGGCCAAGCGAATAGCGCATCAAGTCCGGGCGCGCCCTGCCGTCCGCCATCAGCCCGCGCGCTTCGTCGATCGCCAGCAGTTCCAGCTGCCCGCCGCCAACCGACCCGACGATGTCACGCTCGCGCACCAGCATCTTGGCGCCGGATTCGCGCGGCGTGGAACCCTTGGCCTCCGCCACCGTCACCAGCACCGCCTTCTCTCCGGCAGCGATGCAATCCAAGGCGGCGGAGAGCCAGTTCATTCCGCAGCCTCCATGCGCGACTGCAGATCTTCGACTGCGAACAACACGCGCTCCGGCGTCGCCGGCGCATCGAGCCGCGGGAGCACGCGATACTCCGCGACGCTGGCGATGGCATCGGAGATCGCACGGAAGACGGAGATCGCGAGCATCAAGGGCGGCTCCCCCACCGCCTTGGAGCGATGGATTGTTTCCTCGCGGTTCGGCGCATTCTCCAGCAGCTGCATGCGGAAATCCGCCGGCCGGTCGGAGCAGGTCGGGATCTTGTAGGTGCTGGGCGCGTGGGTGCGCAGCCGGCCCTGCTCGTCGAACCAAAGCTCTTCGCTGGTCAGCCAGCCCATGCCCTGAATGAAGCCGCCCTCAACCTGCCCCAGATCGATCGCCGGGTTCAGCGAGCGTCCGGCATCGTGCAGGATATCGACCCGCGTCAGCGTGTATTCGCCGGTCAAGGTGTCGATCATCACCTCGCTGACCGCCGCGCCATAGGCGAAATAGAGGAACGGCCGCCCGCTGGCGGTCTCGCGGTCATAGTGGATCTTGGGTGTACGGTAATAGCCGGTGGCGGAGAGCGACACGCGCCCCATATAAGCCTGCTTCACCAGGTCCTTGAACGGCAGCTCCTGGTTGCCGATGCGCACGCAGTTGGGCAGGAACTCGATATCGTCCGCTTTCACCTTGTAGTTCTCGGCGGCGAATTCGGTCAGACGGCGCTTGATCTTGCGCGCCGCCGCTTGCGCCGCCATGCCGTTCATGTCGGAGCCCGACGAGGCAGCGGTTGCCGATGTGTTTGGCACCTTGCCGGTATTGGTCGGCGTGATCTTTACCTGGTCGAGGTCGATCTGGAACTCCTCCGCCACGACCTGCGCGACCTTCACGAACAGGCCCTGCCCCATCTCCGTGCCGCCGTGGTTCAGATGCACGCTGCCATCGGTATAGACATGGACCAAGGCGCCGGCCTGGTTGAGGTGGGTGGTGGTGAAGGAGATGCCGAACTTCACCGGTGTCAAAGCGATGCCCTTTTTGAGATACGCATTTTGCCGGTTCCATTGCGTAATCTCTTTGCGGCGCGCGCGATATTCGCTGCTTTGCTCAAGCCGCGTGATCAATTCGGGCAGGATATTGTCCTCGACCTCCATGTGATAGGGCGTGACGTTCCGTGGCGCATCGCCATAGAGGTTGACGCGGCGCACATCGAGCGGATCGAGCCCGCGGTCGCGCGCGATCGCATCCATCACCTCCTCGATGCCCATCATGCCCTGCGGCCCACCGAAGCCGCGGAACGCGGTGTTGGAGACGGTATTGGTCTTGCAGCGCTGCGAGCGGATCTGCACCGCCTCGAAGAA
>DASRRI010000014.1:0-7031 GCA_035695765.1 Dongiaceae bacterium | reverse complement strand
GTCTGCCGCCTTGGCCAGCCGCTCGAGCAGCGAGGGATCCGACAAGCTGGCGATCTCCGCCGCCTCGGCCCAGGCACAGGTCTCGCGCAACGACATGCCGCAAGCCCCATAGGCCAGCGCCAGCCGCAACAGCGTCTCGGCATCCTTCACTGCGCGCACCCGCGTGAACGCGCCACGCGAACGCGCGGTGGCCTCCAGGTCAAAACCCGCCGGCAAGCGCATCCGCACTTCCGGCCAGTGATCCAAGATGTCAGGGCGAATCTCCATCCCAAGCTTGAATCACATTCCGATTCTTCGCGTCTACCCCTTAACCTAGCGCCTATGTCCCTAACCCTCCCCCGTTTCGGGGGAGGGAAATACACTGCATCGATTGCACTCCTCGCATTCGCCGCCCTCGCGCTCTCTGGCTGCGGCAATTGGGCGGCGCTGATGCCGACCAATCCCAACGGGCAGAAGCACCTCTGGTTCCTGCTCTCCGGCATTCCGCTGACGCTGCTGATCTCGTTCTATTCGATCATCTTCGGCTCGGTCATCGGCCTCAGCGGCGCCTTGATGCTGCGCAGCCGGCACAGGGCGCTGCGCTGGTTCGCGGCGGGCTATGTCGATCTATTCCGCAAGCTGCCGCTCTACGTGGTGCTGCTGTGGATCTATTTCGGATTCCCAACTGCGTTGCGCGACCTGCCTGACGACATCAAGTCCATGCCGGTCATCTCTCTGTTCGCCAACATGACCGCGGTGACGGCGGCGACCGTCGGCCTGTCGCTCAATGCCGGCGCGTTCCTGATCGAGGTGTTCCGCGCCGGCATCGAAAGCGTCGGCAAGGGCCAGATCGACGCCGCCTACAGCTTCGGCATGTCGCGCGCGCTGGCGATGCGCCGCATTGTCCTGCCGCAGGCCTTGCGCCGCATGCTGCCGCCGACCGTCAACCAGTATATCTCGGTGGTGAAGGATTCATCGCTCGCCGGTGCGATCGGCGTGCTGGAGATCACCCGCCAGGCGACGTTGCTGCAGACGCAGATCCTGCACGCGCTGGAGATCTATACGTTCCTCGGCCTGCAGTATTTCGTCATCCTGACGCTGCTGACCTGGCTGTCGCAATATCTCGAGCGCAAGTTCCCGCAACACAGCTGAGCTCCGTTATCGGGCGCTCATTACCTCGTCGGCGCTGTGGGCAAGGCTCTGCAGCGCGGCGCGGATGGTCTCGCAGCGCACATGGCCAGCTTGCAGCAGCAGTTGGGTCGCGCCGTCATGCATCGCATGGAAGCGCACCAGCCGGGCCGCCAGCTCGGCAGGGAGGAGATCGAGCCGGTCGGCATTGGCCGCGAACACCGTTGCGCGCGGCAGACCGAGCAATCCGTGGTGCGAAGCGGGAACCGGCAGGTCCTGGACCAGGCTCGCGGTGCCGTCATATTGCTCCTGCGCCGAATCCCGGATGGCGGAAACCTCCGCCAGCAAGGTGGCGGCGAACACCTGGTCGTCGACCGTGTCACCGCCGTTCGCATCGCGCCGGCGCGCCAGCAATGCGAGGCCGATGATGCCGAGCAATGCGATCAGGCCGAGCAGCGGTGCCTGCTCGAACCATTTCGGTATCGCGCTCTGCAGCAAGGTCCGCTGCGGCGGCGCGGGTGGCGCGACATCGCGCGGCGCCCAGATGCCGAGCTTACGGCTGCGGGCATCGGCTTCTTCGCTGTCATAGCGCGCGGCGCGCTCGCGCTCCGCCGGCGTCGGTGGTGCCCCGACGCGATAGACGGCGGCGAGGCCCTGCGAGAGCAGTTCTGGTGCCAGATCGGTGCCGTCAACGGTGCAGACCGCGATCGATTCATTGCCCGCATTACGGTCGACCTCGGTGCAGAGGACCCGTTGCCCGCCGGCCAGCCCATCGAGATAGAGCCGCGCGTCGGGGCCGAGATCGGCACTGATATCCGGCGCGGCGACGCCGAACAGACGGACCAGGCGATCTCCGATCTTGAGTTCGTCGCCGTCGATCACGGTCGCCATGCCTTCGATTGTCTGGCCCGCCGCGGGCACGATCGGCTCTTCGCCCACATCGCCGATCGGGACGGCCGGTGGGGCAGGGGCGACGTTGTTGTTTTGCGCGATGGCGGCACCGCTCAAGACGCAGAGCACGGCGGCTAGGGCGTGAGTTGAGCGGAATCTCATGGGCGCTTCAATCAAGCCGGATGCCGGCGAGCTTCGACAAAGCCTGTGCATATTTGTCGCCGGTGCCGGCGATGACGTCCGCCGGAATGCGTGGGCCAGGCGCCTTCTTGTTCCAGTCCAGCGTCTCCAGATAGTCGCGTACGAACTGCTTGTCGTAGCTCGGCGGGCTGATTCCGACGCGATACTCCTCCGCCGGCCAGAAGCGCGAGGAATCCGGCGTCAGCATCTCGTCCATGACATAGAGCTTGCCGTCGGCGTCGGTACCGAACTCGAACTTGGTGTCGGCGATGATGATGCCGCGCTCGGCGGCATAGACGGCCGCCCACTTGTAGATCGCGAGTGTCGCCGCACGCACCTGTTCCGCGAGGCCGCCACCGATCGCGGCGACGATCGCATCGAAGCTGACATTCTCGTCGTGATCGCCGACCGCCGCCTTGGTCGATGGCGTGAAGATCGGCTCCGGCAATTGCTCGGCCTGGCGCAGTCCCGCCGGCAGCTTGATGCCGCAGAGCGCGCCGGTCGCCTGATAGTCCTTCCAGCCGGAGCCGATGAGGTAACCGCGGGCGATGGCTTCGACGGGCACCGGCTTCAGCCGGCGCGTCACGACTGCGCGCTTGGCATAGAGCGCCGCCTCGACGCCGCGGGGCAGCACCTCGGCCACCGGCGTCGCCAGCAGATGGTTGGGAACGATATGGGCGGTCTTGCCGAACCAGAAATTCGAGATCTGCGTCAGCATCTCGCCCTTGCCGGGGATGGGGTCCGGCAGCACAATGTCGAAAGCGGATAGCCGGTCGGTGGCGACGATCAGCAGCCGGTTGCCGGGCAAAGCAAACACGTCGCGCACCTTGCCGCGATGGATGAGCTCGAGGCCGGGCAGGTCGGCGTGCAGGAGGGTGGTGGGCAAGGGGCGGGCTCCGGAGCGAATCAGGCCCCCATGCTAGCAGCGGGGAACGGCTGCAGGTAGTGAGGCGCGGCCCAAGACCTTTCGGTTGAAAGAGCTTGGTCCATCAGGCGCAATTTGGCACCGATCCTAGCCAAATCTTAACCCTTTTTGGGCTGAATGGACTCTCGCACCGGGAGTGGGAGCCATGGGCAGTCTCGCGGAAATACAGGACCGGCCGGCCGTTGCCTTGTCGGTGGCCATTCCCTGCTACAACGAGTCCGGCGGCCTCGACGAGCTCTATGAGCGCGTCACCGATGTCTGCACCAAGCAGGTGGGACAATCCTACGAGCTCGTCCTCGTCAATGACGGCTCCGCCGACACCACGCGCGAGAAGATTTTCAAGCTCGCCGAAATAGACCGTCACGTCGTCGCCATCGATCTCGCGCGCAACTACGGCCATCAGACCGCTTTGAGCGCCGCTCTCGAATTCTGCCGCGGCCGGCGCGTCCTCATCATCGATGCCGACCTTCAGGATCCGCCCGAACTGCTAGGCGAGATGATGGCCAAGATGGACGAAGGCTATGACGTCGTCTACGGCGTCCGGCAGGAACGCGAAGGCGAAAGCCGGTTCAAACTCGCGACCGCGTCCATGTTCTATCGCCTGCTGCGCAAGCTGTCCGAGGTGGAGATTCCGCTCGACGCTGGCGATTTCAGACTGATGAGCCGCCGCGCGGTCGAGCATCTGAACGCCATGCCGGAGCGCTATCGTTTCATCCGCGGCATGGTGAGCTGGATCGGGCTTAAGCAGATCGCGCTGCCCTACAAGCGGCGGCCGCGCTTTGCCGGTGAGACACACTACCCGCTGAGAAAGATGCTGCTTCTTGCGCTGGATGCCATGACCAGTTTCTCGGTCGTCCCGCTGCGCTTCGCCTCGCACCTGGGACTCACGTTCGGCATGCTTGGCCTAGCGATGCTCGGCTACACGCTGCTTGCCTGGGCGCTCGGCCAAGTGCTTCAGGGCTGGACCAGCCTTGCCGCTATCATGCTGATACTGGGCAGCGTCCAGCTCTTCGTGCTCGGCATCTTCGGCGAGTATCTCGGCCGGATGTACATGGAATCGAAGCGGCGTCCGCTCTACATCGTCAACAGAATTGTCGTCAATGGCACGCCTGACGACCTCCAAGATCTGCGCAGCAGGCGCGAGCGTGAGACCACTCCGGTGCCGGCTCATCATGGATGAAGCGGAGTTCGACCGGTTCGCCGACGAATATCACCATCATCACGCGGCAAACATAAAAGCCAGCGGCGAGGCGCCGGAGTTCTTCGCCAAATACAAGGTCGACGACGTGTCCGCCGTCCTTCGGCGGTCAGGCGGCAGGCCGGCCCGCATCCTCGATTTTGGTGGTGGCGTCGGAAATTCCCTTGGTCCCATGCGCGCAGCGTTCCCCGGCAGCGAAATCATCCTGCTGGATCCGTCTTCGAGATCGCTTGAAATCGCGCGCCGCCGCCATCCGGCGGGTGCGACGTTTCAGCAATTCGACGGCCGAAGGATTCCGCTCCCGGATAAGGCTGTCGATTTGGTGTTTGCGTCCTGCGTGTTTCATCATATCCCGGCGGACCTGCATGTCCCCTTGCTGCGCGAAATCGACCGCGTTCTGGCCCCCGGCGGCAATCTTTTTGTGTTCGAGCACAACCCATACAACCCGATAACGGTGCGCGCCGTCAGAGATTGCCCGTTCGATGACTGCGCGGTTCTGATCAGCGCCGCTACCATGCGCCAGCGCCTCGACGACGCGGGCCTGACCGCAAATCGCGTGGTGTATCGCATCTTCTTTCCGCATTTTCTCCGGGGCCTCAGAGCAACGGAGCGATGTCTCGCCCACCTGCCGCTGGGGGCGCAATATTATGCTCACGCGATCA
Organism: Dongiaceae bacterium; assembly: GCA_035695765.1. Taxonomy (GTDB): domain Bacteria; phylum Pseudomonadota; class Alphaproteobacteria; order Dongiales; family Dongiaceae; genus Dongia_A. Next base: position 2,068 of record DASRRI010000014.1, on the reverse strand, counting down.
AAGCGGCCGCTTGATAACATCCAGATCGCTCGCTTTGGAGCCGTGGGTCTGGTCAACACGGTTTTCGGCTATATCGTTCTTATTGCCGCTCTTTCATCGGGCGCCGGGGATGTGCCGGCAAACGCGGCGGGCTGTGCAGCGGGCCTGATCCTCTGCTATTTCCTCAACAGCAAGTGGATCTTCCGTGGTGCCTCCCGGATCGTGGCGGACACCGCTCTCAGATACGCCGCGCTTTTCATCGTCGCCTACAGCGCCAATGTGGCGATCGTGCTGACGGCAGGCGAGCTGGGATACCGGGAAAATCCGCTGGTCCACCTGGCTGCGGTCGGCGTGTATACGGCCCTGCTCTACATCGGCGCCGCCCGTTTCGTGTTCGATGAGCAACCGGCCGCCCCGTCGCAGCATTTCCTCACGCGGTGCTGGTTGGAAATTGCCATGCTGTGCGTTCTGGGAGTCGCGTGGCTTCTGCTGCGACACATGTCCGTTACACACGATGTCGTCTGGCAGATGTGGATCGCGCGGCAATTGCTGGGTGGTGCCAAGCTCTACAGCGACATCGTAGAGCTCAACCCTCCACTCTGGTTCTGGCTTGCCGTGCCGGTCCAGAAGGTTGCGCAAGTGTTAGAGATTGCGCCGAAACACGCGATGGTCGCCGCGGTTCTCCTCTATGCCGCCCTCGCGCAGCTCGCTTTGTCCGCGCTCATCGCCGAGCTCAGCCTACGCCGGCGGGTGGTGCTACTGGGCGTTGCTCTTGTCGCGATGGTGATCGTGCCGATTCCCGATTTCGCGCAGCGGGAGCATCTCGCTTTGATCGCGGCTATTCCCTATTCCGTGCTGTTGGCGCGGCGCGCCGATGGTCGGACTGTGTCGTGGCGACTGGCGGTCGCAGTCGGCTTGCTGGCTGCGCTCGGGTTTGCCCTGAAGCACTATTTCGTCGTGGTGCCCGTGTCGCTCGAACTCTGGCTTCTGTGGCGGCAGCGGAGAGGATGGAACCCGCTTCGCCCGGAACTTCTTGTGCTGTCCGTCGTCGCCATCCTCTACGTCGGTGCGATCCTGCTTGTGACGCCGGATTACATCTCCATCATCGTGCCGATGGTGAAACTGGCCTATTTCGGTTACGAGATGGCGCTGCCGTTTCAGTTGGCGAAGCCGTTCGTGATCTTTTGGGCCGCTGGAACGGCGGTTCTCTACACGGTGCGGAAGAATTTAACGTCCTTGACCATCGCGGCAGCGATCGCGGCGACCGGATTCGTTCTGTGCTATTTCGTGCAGCAAAAGGGCTGGAGCTACCACGCGATGCCGGCGGTGGCTCTCCTATTTCTGAGCCTTGGTAGCATCCTGTCTGCGGAGCATCGTGCGGACTCGCGACGGATCGTGGTAGGCGCCATGGCAATGCCGATACTCACAGTCCTGATGGTGGGTCCCTATAAGAATCAGTTCGAGAAGGACATTGCGCATCTGCTAGCGGGCGCCGAGCGTGGAAGACCGGTGATGATGCTGGCTGCCAACCCAAGCACGATATGGCCATTGGTCGAGGACCGTGGCTATATCTGGCCGTCGCGCCACTTCGCAATGTGGATGCTCACTGCGTTTGCCTATCAGCTCCGCACGGACGGGCGCCTTTCGCCGGAGATGCAGGAACTGGCACGTGAGGTTCGCACACAGACGGCGGCCGATCTGGAATGTAACCCACCAGACGTTATACTCGTCGATGACCTGCGCGTATCCAAAGCTTACGGCATAGAGGCCGTCGCATTCTTCTCTGAGGACAAGGAATTCCGCGCCTTCATCGCGAACTACGACAAGGCGCGGAAGCTCGGATACTTCACGGCCTATATAAAGCATCGTGGCTGGAACCCGGCCGCTCCGCCAGCCGCATGTAGGCCTGTCTATTAGGGCCTGTGGACATTCAAGCGCTCTGAGGGGGTTCCCATGAGCGAGGAAATTTGATTCAAGGCTGAAAAATGGAGGTCAGCCTTGAGTCGCAGTGTCTTGAATGATGAGCAATGGGAGCGTGTTGCGCCAATTCTACCCGGCAAAGCTGGTGATCCTGGTCGCACGGCGGCCG
>DASRRI010000013.1:0-2660 GCA_035695765.1 Dongiaceae bacterium | reverse complement strand
ACCGCCGCAGGCGGCTTGGTCTTGACCGGCGCGAGCACGGCGCGAAGCTCGCCTGGGCCGGGATCGTACTGTCCGGAAGCGACAGGGAGCCTCGGCGGGGTCGATCGACTTTGTGCATTCGTGCGCCTGGCGCATCAACTTATATCCGGCAGCTCCATGACGGCTTGCCACAATCCTGCATGCACAGCAGACGATCGAGGAGACGGGTTCACACTTTTTGCCGGCGTGATAAGCGCCAATCGAAGCCTCGACGACCCGTCACCCCGCTTCCGGCTGGCGCCGGCAGCTCGGAGGTGCCCGTCGCAGGTTACGCGGCCGCGGACCCGTGCAGTGCGGTCTTGCTCATGACGGTGCCAGCGGGAACGAGACCGGTCTCGACGTAGCGCCAGAGCGAGATCGCGAGCTTTCGAGCCATGGCGACCAGCATGATGCGTCGGATCCGGGGCGATTGGCCGCTGGTCCTCTGCGCGTACCAACGCGACAGCGGGCTGTCTGGTTGGTACTTTCGCCAAAGCCACGCGACCTCGATGAGAACCCGCCGCGCCCAACTGTTGCCCGCCTTGGAGATCCCCTGACACCGCGTGGTCGACCCGCTGTCGTATGCGCTGGGCGTCAGGCCGAGATAGGAGCCGAGTTGTCGGCGGCTAGCGAATGATCGCGCGAAGACCTCGCGCGCCAGGATCGCCGCACTGGCGTTACCGACACCGTGGAGCGCACATAGCAGTTCTCTCTTGCGCTCTACCGCGGGATCCTGGGCATCGGCGTTGTCTCGTTCCTCCTCGGCGGCACGAAGTTGCCGCTGGACGAGATCGAGACGCTGGCATTCCCGTTCAAGCTCGCGGCGCAGGCGTTCGGGTAGCGGCTTGCCCTCGGCGGTGATCAGCGCACCGAAGTCGATGCGGGTACGCTGCAACTTGGGCTCGACCCCGCGGATGCCTTGTCCAAAGAGCAGGCCCTTGATGCGGTTGATATGACCGGTCCGCTCTCGAATGAGGCGCTGGCGCTCCCGATGGGAACGGCGGGCATCTTCTTCTTCGATGGCCGGAACGCGAACGACGGAACAGACGTGGCGCTCCCCACGGTCGATCGCGATGAGCGTGCGCAAGAGGGCCAAGGTATCGATTCGATCGGTCTTCACCCGCCGCGCTCGGCGATTGACCTGGATACTTGCAGGATCCAGCACGCGGCAGTCTATGCCAAGCTTCGTAAGTGAGCGCGCCACCCAGAAGCCATCGTAGCCCGCCTCGTAGCAGACCAGGATGCGCCGCTCGTCTCCAGCGGCCTTGCGCAATCTGGCAACCACGCCGGCAAGATTGCCGCCGACGAACCGATGAATGCTCGGCCGGTCCCGATCGGGATGCGCGATGCCAACGACCCAACTCTTCTTACTCAGCTCGATCGCCGCGTAAACCGTCGCCTTGCCAACCATGCCTTGCTGTCCGATTGCCATTGCCGATCTCCCATATGATGTGGACTGCGGCAATCGTACGCAGAGGACGATCCGGCCGCCCTCATAGGATCTTTTTGGCCGGAGGGCTCAAGCGATGAGCCGGGGGAGCGCAAGGCGATGATCGCGCCCGGCCACCGCGGCTTGAGCGTGAGCCGTCAATGCCGGCTTCTGTCGATCAGCCGTTCCTCGTTCTATTACGCGCCCCGGGCAGAGAGCCCGGAGAACCTGGCGCTGATGCACCGCATCGACGAACTGTTTCTCAAATATCCCTTCTTCGGCAGCCGGCAAATGGTGCGCCAGTTGCGGCGGGAGGGTGTTCGTGTCGGCCGTCACCGGGGACGCCGCCTGATGCGCCTGATGGGACTGGAGGCGATTTATCAGGCGCCGAGAACCAGCGCGCCGCACCCCGCGCATCGGGTTTATCCCTATCTGCTGCGGGACCTGACGATAACCCGCCCCGATCATGTGTGGTGCGCCGACATCACCTACATCCCGGTGCGGCGCGGGTTCCTCTATCTGGTCGCGATCATGGACTGGGCGACGCGCCGTGTCCTGGCGTGGCGGCTGTCGAACACCATGGATGCCAGGTTCTGCATCGAAGCGTTGAACGAGGCGCTGGCTGAATACGGCGGACCCGAGATCTTCAACACCGACCAGGGCAGCCAGTTCACCAGCCTCGAGTTCACCGGCGTGCTCAAGGGCGCGCAGATCGCGATCCCCATGGATGGGCGGGGACGGTGCCTGGACAACATCTTCATCGAACGACTGTGGCGGTCGCTGAAATACGAGGCCGTCTACCTGCACGAGATGACGGACGGATTCGCGGCCGAGCGCGTCATCGGCGAGTGGATCGAGTTCCACAACACCGAGCGGCCGCATTCGGCTCTTGACGGCCAGACACCAGCGGAAGCCTACTCGGCCGGGCGGCCTGTGGATATGATGGACAACGCAAGCGCGTTGCCCACATACCCACAGGCCCAACAGCAACAAAAAGCGTTCAACATGAATCGGGGCTTGGCAGCGTGATCAGCAACCGGAATACACCTTAAATCCGCTGCCAACCTGTCCGACCAACCAGGACCAGCTCAGTCCCGGCCACTGGCCGTTGGGCATTCCTGGACTCGACGAACTTGTGGGGTCACGGTCTTGTGGAGGGCCTTGCAAGTGAGCGCTGCTGGCAGCGCATCAATGTCTTATCAGAGCGGCCTTA
>DASRRI010000012.1:0-58660 GCA_035695765.1 Dongiaceae bacterium | reverse complement strand
GGATAGCGCTTCATGCGCTTGACGCTCATCGAGATGTGGCTGCGGCGGATATGGCCGACCGCCTCCAGATCGCCAACCTCCATCGCCTGCAGGATGTCGGCCATCTCGCGCCGGAACACTTCGATCTCGTCCGGCAGGTTGAGATGCGGCACCGATTTCAGCCAGATCCGCGTCGTCAGATAATACAGCCGCTCCGAAATCTCCCGCAGCGGCGTGTTGCCGACCATCGCGCCCAGCTCCTGGAAAAAGTCCATGTTGAGCCGCGCATAGGCCTTGGCGTCCGGCTTCTTCAGCAGCGTGTCGCAGCGCACCAGCAAGCCGCGCATGCGCGCGAGGTCATCCGGGCTGCGCGGGATGGGATCGAGCTTTCCGATCAGTTCCGCCAGCTCCATCCGCAACTGGAAGACCTGTGCGAGCGAATCGAGATCGACGTCGGAGACGAAAGTCCCGACGCCGTGCCGGCTCTCCAGCAGTCCTTCGCTCTCGAGCTTGGACAGCACGCGGCGGATCGGCGTACGCGAAACGTGAAACTCGCGCGCCAGCTCCTCCTCGCCCAGGCGCCCACCCGGTTCGTATTCGAGCAGGCAGATGCGGTCGCGGATCGTCTTGTAGATCCGCTCGAACCGCTCCCGCGACATGCTGAGCGGGCGCTCGAGGTTCTCGTCATACGTGCTCATACTGCCTCCAGCACCGCCCGCAGGAACTGCTGCGTCCTTTCGTTCTTCGGGGCGACGAACAGCTCTTGCGGAACGCCCTGCTCACAGATTTTACCCTGATAGAAGAAGCAGACTCGGTCAGCGAATTCCTTGGCGAAGCCCATCTGATGCGTGACCATCAGCATGGTCAAGTCGTGTTCGCGGCCGAGCTTGCGGATGACCTGCAGCACCTCGCCGCACAATTCCGGATCGAGGGCGGAGGTCACCTCGTCGAACAGCATCACCTTCGGCCGCATGGCGAGGGCGCGGGCGATGGCGACCCGCTGCTGTTGCCCGCCGGAAAGCTGAGCCGGATAGTGCCCTTTCTTGTCGCTGAGACCCACCAAGTCCAGGAGTTCGGCCGCCCGTTCCTCCGCCTCGCGCCGAGAGAGGCCCAGAACCGTTACCGGCGCTTCCGAGCAATTGGCGAGCGCGGTCATGTGCGGGAACAGGTTGAAATGCTGGAACACCATGCCGATCTTGGACCGCACGCGGCGCAGATGCTTCGCCTCCGCCGGCACCATCTGGCCATTCTTCTGCATGTGGGTCATCGGCTCGCCATCGACCCAGATTACGCCGCCATCGATCCGCTCCAGGGTCATCAGCATGCGCAGGACCGTGGTCTTGCCCGAGCCCGACGGGCCGATGATCGCCACCTTCTCGCCGCGTCCGATTTCCAGGTTGAGGTCGTCGAGCACGGTCAGTGCACCGTAGCGTTTGGTGACGCCCTCGAACCGCACCATCGGATGATTGACGGCTTCGCTCATCGCACGCTCCTTCGATTGAGGCGACGTTCCAGCCAGCGGATGCCGGTCGCAGACACCAGACTCATGATGAGGAAAATCAGGCCGACCATGGTCATCGGCTCTGTGTAGCGGAAGTTTTCCGATCCCAGCATCTTGGCGGTCTGCACCAGTTCCAGCACGGCGATGGCGGATAGCAGCGGCGTATCCTTGAACAGGGCGACCAAGTAATTGCCGAGCGCCGGCACGATCGGCGGAATCGCCTGGGGCAGGATGATGTTCTTGAAGGTATTCCAGGTGCTGAGGTTGAGTGCCGTGCAGGCCTCCCATTGGCCGCGCGGCACGGCTTCCAGGCCCGCGCGATAAACTTCGGAGCAATAGCATCCGTAATGCAAGCTGAGGGCGATGATGCCGGCGACGTAGGCATCCAGCACGATGCCCATGCGCGGCAGCACAAAGAACAGGAAGAAGATCTGGATCAGCAGCGGCGTGGAGCGGACCAACTCGACGAACGCGGATGCGAGCCAGCCGACCACGGAACCGCTCATCCGCAGCAGCGCCAACACGAGACCGAGAATCAGCGCGATCGCGAAGCTGAGAATCGTTGCCTCGATCGTGACGATGGAGGCCTTGCCCAGAACCGGCAGGATCTCGAGTGTATAGTCCCAGTTCCAGATCATCGGCCCCTCCGTTATCGGCCTCTGCCACGGACCATCCCACGCATGGAGACTTTCTCCAGCCGGCGCATGCCAATGGTGATCGTGAGCGAGAGCACGAGATAGATCAGCAGCGCCAGGGTGAAAATTGGAATGGTTTTCAGTGAAAAGTCGTTGAGCGTCTTCGCCTTGAATGTGAGGTCGCTCATGGTGATGAGCGAAACCAGGGCGGTCGATTTCAGCAGCTCGATGAAGAGGTTGCCCCAGGGCGGGATCATGGCGACGAAGGCCTGCGGCAGGATGATCCGGCGCAAGGCCTGCCAGCGCGTCATGTTGAGGGCGGTGGTCGCCTCCCACTGGCCGCGCTGAATGCCCTGGATGGCGCCGCGCACGACCTCCGCGCCGTAGGCGCCGACATTGAGGCCGAGGCCGAGCACGGCAACCGTGAAGGGCTCCATCGAGATGCCGAAATCCGGCAACACGAAGAACAGCCAGAACAGCTGCACCAGCGCCGACGTGCCGCGGAAGAATTCCACGTAGACGACTGCGAGCCAGCGCAGCGGCGCCGAGCCATAGAGCCGGCAAAGCGCCGCGATCGTCGCCATGACGATGGCGAGCCCGCAGCCGACAATCGCGATCTGCAGCGTCAGCCAGGTGCCCTGCAGCAGGCCGGGCATGAAGATCGCGTTGTCGCCAGTCATCGCCATGACCGCAATTGCGATCAAAGCCGCCACCAGCATTGCTCCAAGCGAGAATATGCCCATGGCGACGGTCCTCAGCCTATGGGAGAGAAGTTTCGTCCGCAAATCGAACGGGGCGGACCCACGGCCCGCCCCAGTTCCAGGCTACTCACCCTTGCAGAGCTGTTCCATCGTCTTGTTCGGCAGATAGTCCTTGCCGAAGCCTAGCGGTGTCACCAGCGCGATATGCTCCGGCGAGCCGATGAATTTCTTCAGCTCAGTGTTGAAGGCCTCGTAGAGATCCTTGTCTTCCTTGCGGAAGCCGAATCCGCCGTGGCCCTTCACCGACTTGCCGGCCACTTCGCCGAATGGCGTCGTCGATTCCACGCCCTCGCCCTTCTTCGCCATGTCGGCGATGGAAAGCGCCGTCAACGCAGCGCCGTCGGCGCGACCGGACTGCACGGCCGCCAGCAGGCTCGACTGGTCGGGGAGGACGACTAGCTGGTCCTGTGCCAGGCCGGCATCCTTGGCATAGCCGGCTTCCACGGCACCGGACATGACCGCAAGCTTCAGGTCCTTCTTGGCGGTGAATGTGGAATAGTCCTTCACGCCTTTGGGGTTGCCCTTCGGCACCAGCATCGCCTGGCCGATGCCGTAGGACGGCTCGGAGAAAGCGATCTCAGCGCAACGCTTGGGATTGATGAACATGCCCGCCGCGATGATGTCGAAGCGGCCGGCCTTGAGACCGGGGATCAGCGAGCCGAATTCCGTCAGCACGCCGTCGACCTGCGGAATGCCGATCTTCGCCAGCACCGCCTTTGCCACTTCCGGCGCTTCGCCGGTCAGCTTGCCGTCGGGCGTTGCGTAGCCGAATGGCGCCTCGTTCGCGAAACCGATGCGGATAAAGCCCTGCGCCTTGGCGCGCTCCAGCGCGCTCTCGGCAAATGCCACCCGAGTACCCGCACCGAGCGCAGCGGTTGCCGCGCCCAAGGCCATGGCGGATAGCAGCAGGCCACGCCGCGTGACCCTCAACCCATGATCCATGCTTGCCTCCTCTGTTGTCTGGTCGCGTGTTTGTGCTGTTTTTCAGCTTCCGGTGAGTTAGACCAGTGCCCCCGCCCGGAAAACCCTTCTTGCATTGTTGTATACAACTTATCTTTTCTTCGCGCAAGTTCCGAGCTAATATTCGAACCATCAGCGGAATTTTCTTGCTGGCATAGTCGGTAATCTCCTCACGATGTATACATTAACGCATGACTTCGCCTGAATCCGCGCCAGGCCTGGCAGACATCCGGAACGCTCACGGAGCGGTCGCGGAGATCGCGCTGCGCACGCCCTTGATCGGCGCGCCGACGCTGTCGGCCCTCGCCGGCCGGGAAGTCCTGCTGAAGCTCGAGACCTTGCAGCCGATCGGGGCGTTCAAACTGCGCGGCGCGGCAAATGCGGTCAGCCGCCTTGGCGATGAACAGCGGCGAAGGGGAATCGGCTGCTGTTCTACCGGCAATCACGGACGGGCCGTTGCCTATGCCGCCGCGCGCGCCGGCATCCGCGCCACAGTCTGCCTCTCCGCCCTGGTGCCGGACACCAAGGTGCGCGCCATCGAATTGCTGGGTGCGGACGTCCGGCGTATCGGCAACAGCCAGGACGAGGCACAGGCGGAGATCGACCGGCTGGCGAAGAGCGAGGGGCTGACCGACATCCCGCCCTTTGATCATCCCCACGTCATCGCCGGACAGGGCACGATCGCATTGGAACTGCTGGAGGATCGGCCGGATCTTGCCGCGATCGTCGTGCCGCTGTCGGGCGGCGGTCTCATCAGCGGCATCGCCATCGCGGCCAAGGCGCTGAAGCCGGACATCAGGATCATCGGCGTCTCGATGGAGAACGGTGCTGCGATGCATGAGAGCCTGGCCGCCGGGCGCCCGGTTGAGGTGATGGAAGTTCCTTCTCTCGCCGACTCACTTGGTGGCGGGATCGGCCTCCGCAACCGGTGGACTTTTCCGATCTGCCGGGCGCTGGTCGACCAGACCGTCCTTGTCAGTGAGCAGGAAATCTATCGCGGCATGCAGGCCCTGTTCGGCGACCAGAAGCTGGTGACAGAGGGCGCGGCCGCCGTTGGACCGGCTGCGCTGATCGCAGGCAAGCTCAAGCTCGAAGGGCCGGCGGCCATGATCATCAGCGGCTGCAATATCGATCCCGACCAGTTCCTCGCGATCGCCGGCGGCCAGCCGGTCACGCTCGGCGAGCAGGTCGTGAGGGGGTGGTGATGCGTGATATTTTTGTCCTGACCGAACGCGATCTGCGCGCTTGCGTTAGCCTGGATCGTGCCGCCATCGATATCGTCGAGCAAGCGTTCCGCGCCTTGGCCGGCGGCAAGGTCATCATGCCGCCGATCCTGTCCATGGATATTCCAGACGCCCATGGCGAAGTGGATGTGAAGACCGCCTATATTCCCGGCTTCGATGGATTCGCTATCAAGGTCAGCCCTGGCTTCTTCGACAATCCCAAGATCGGGCTGCCCAGCCTCAACGGCCTGATGATCCTGTTCTCGGCCAAGACCGGCCTGGTCGATGCGCTGCTGCTGGACAACGGCTACCTCACCGACGTGCGCACCGCCGCCGCCGGCGCGGTCGCGGCCCGCCACCTGGCGCCGCGCGAGGTGCGCGTGGCCGGCGTGCTGGGCACGGGGATCCAGGCGCGGCTACAGATCGAGGCCGCCCACATAGTGCGCCCGTTCTCCAGGGTCCTGGTCTGGGGGCGCGATGCGCAAAAGGCAAAGGCTTGCGCCGCCGACATCGGCGCCGCGATCGGGGTCGAAGCAATCTCGACCACCGATCCTGCCGCGCTGGTGCGCGACAGCCAGCTCGTGATCACCACCACCCCGGCGCGCGAGCCGATCCTGAAAGCCGCCTGGCTGCATCCGGGCCTGCACATCACTGCGATGGGCTCCGACCAGGCCGGCAAGAACGAGATCGAGCCGGCAGCCATCGCCGCCGCCGATCTTTTCGTCTGCGACCGCGTCTCCCAGAGCGCCAAGGTCGGCGAACTCCGGTCGGCTCACGAAGCCGGCCATCTCGTCGGCATGGATCCGCCGGAACTGGGCGAAGTGGTCGCGGGCACCAAGACCGGCCGAAAATCGGAGCAGGATGTTACGATCTGCGACCTGACCGGTACCGGCGCACAGGACACCGCCATCGCGACCTATGCGCTCGGCGTGGCGCGCAAGGCCGGCAGCGGAACCATCATCCAGGCCTGAAGGAGGAAAAGACCATGGCCATCTACGACAAACCCTTCGACAAGGCCGAATATGCCAAGCGGGTCGCCGATACCAAGCGGCGGATGCAGGCCGCAGGCTTCGACCTCCTCATTTGCCAGGACCCCGCCAACATGTGCTGGCTGACCGGATTCAGCGGCTGGTCCTTCTATGTGCCGCAATGCGTGCTGGTGCATGCGGACGAGGAATGGCCGCTGTGGTTCGGCCGCGCCCAGGACGCCAAATGCGCCCGCGTCACCACCGATCTGCCGGACCGCAACATCGTTCCGTTCTCCGAGCGGCTGGTGCAGCACAAGTTCGAGCATCCCTATGATGAGTTGGCTCAGCTGATCCAATCGCGCGGCTGGGACAAGGCGCGCATCGGCGTCGAGATGGACGCGCATTACTACACCGCACGCTGCCATGCGCACCTGGTGAAAGGACTCCCCAACGCCAAGTTCTCGAACAACGGCGATCTGGTGAACTGGGCGCGATTGGTGAAATCCCCCGCCGAGCTCAAATTGATGCGCGAAGCCGGCCGCATCTGCACCGGCGCCATGAACGCGGCGGTCGCCAAGATGAAGCCCGGCGTGCCGCAGAACCACGTGATCGCGGACATCTATCATGCGCAGACAATGGGCGTGGGCGGATTCGGCGGCGACTACACCGCGATCTGTCCACTCCTGCCCGTCGGCGAAGGTACCAGCACGCCGCACTTGACCTGGTCTGACGCGCCGCTGCCCGATGGCGGACTGGTGATGCTAGAGATTGCGGGATCGCGCCGCGGCTATCATGCGCCGCTGACCCGCACGATGTACCTCGGAAAGCCGCCAGCCGGCATCCTGGATGTGGCCAAGGTAGCGGTCGAGGGCGTCGATGCTGGCCTTGCCATGGCCAAGCCCGGCAATACCGCGGAACAGGTCGAAGCGGCCTGGCAGGCGGTGCTGCGCAAGAACGGTCTCAAGAAGGAAAGCCGGGTGGGATACTCGGTCGGCCTCTCTTTCCCGCCGGATTGGGGTGAGCGCACAGTCAGCTTGCGTCCCGGCGATACCACCCAATTGCAGGCCGGCATGTGCTTCCATATCCAGGCCGGCCTGTGGCTGCAGGACTGGGGCGTTGCCATTTCCGAATCCTTCATCGTCACCGACAAGGGTGGCGAGCGCATGTGCGACGTGGCACGTGAGCTCATCGTGATCGATCGATGAGGAACGGCGGCCTGAAGCTCGATGAGCGCGATCTGAGGATCCTGACGATCCTGCAGAAGGAAGGCCGCATCACCAAGACCGAGCTGGCGGAGCGGGTAAACCTCTCCCCCACGCCATGCTGGAGCCGTCTGAAGCGGCTGGAGAAGCTCGGCCTGATCGAAGGCTACCGCGCCAAGATCGCGCTAAAGCGCTTCGGCCTCACCATGGTCTTCATGGAAGCGGAGCTGGAGAGCCACCGCGCTGCCGATTTTGCGCGCTTCGAAGCGGAAATGAAGCAGGTGCCGGAGATCACGGGCTGCTGGTCGGTCGGCGGCGGCATCGACTACCTGATCCAGGTCATGGTGAAGGATGTCGATGCCTATCAGCGCCTGGTCGACCGGCTGCTGGAGAGCGGCATCGGCCTCAAGCGCTACTACACCTACGTCGTCACCAAGGCGATCAAGGAGGATAGCCCAGCACCGCTGGAGCTATTGCACGAGGTCGAACACTAGCCGAGGCGCGCGGTCGTCTCCGCCAGCAGGTCCCTGATCGAACGTGCGAAGCTGCGCGGCGCCAGAATGTCGATGCCGTCCACGCGGCGCCACAGAACGACGCTCACACGATGCAGGGGCGTGGTCGCCACGTCATCGATTGCGAAGCGATGCGGCCTAAGGTCGATGGCGATGAAGCGGCTCAGCAGCGGAGTGGCAATGTCATCAGCGACGTGAATGATCGTGCGCGCGTGCGAGACATCGAGCGTTGCGCCCACCTCTACGCCGATCGCCGGACCGGCCCCATCCGAAATTAACCATAGCCGTTGCGGATGCACGCGGAGCAGAGAGCCGCCCAGGCCCGTCACCGCTTTGCTGGGAGCGGGTGCCTGCGGCACGCCGCAATGCGCAGCGAGTGTCGCCGCCATCGCCGAATAGGTGTCTGGCCACGCATGATACTGCAGCAATCGGGTAACGGACCGCTGCGACAGGCCGGGCGACGGGTTGCACTGTGCCAAGGGCGAGGACCGCTCAAGCATGGAGCCGTGCTCCTTCCGGATCGAGGAAATGCGGCGCGACAATCCTGACGCGCGTGCTGCGGCCACGGATCGGATCGGACGCGATCAGCTCGCGCCCCTCCCATGCTTGCAGCCCACCGCGCAGCAGTCCGAGCCCAACCCAATGGCCGAGGGATGGGCTTTCCGTCACTGACGTGACCCAGCCCAGTCCATGGCCGCTTTCCTCGCCCGCTTCACACAGGATGGAGCCGCCCTTGAAGGTCTCGCCGCGCATAGCCGGAACCAGGCCGACGATTTGCGGACGGTCCTTGCGCTGAAGGTCTGGCCGCATCCGCAGTGCGCTGCCGATGAAAGGCTTGCGCGTCGAGGCCATGCGGCCGAGCCCGAGGTCCTCGAGTGTCGCGCGGCCGTCAAGCTCCGGCCCGCCGACATGGCCCTTCTCCACTCGCAGGGCGCCCAGAGCCTCCAGCCCGTAGGATCCACCGCCGCGCGCTGTCGCGCCATCGAGCAAGGCGCGCCACAACGCCGCGCCCTGATCAGCGGGAACGTACACCTCGTAAGCCAGCTCTCCAGAGAAGCTGATGCGCGCGATCCGGCAGGGCACGTCTTCGAACCGGCCTTCCCGCACGCCCATGAAGGGGAGGGCTTCGTTCGTCAGATCGACGCCGGTGAGCAATGATTGCAGCAGCGCGCGCGCCTGCAGCCCCGCCACCGATGCTCCGGCCCATTGATCGGTGACCGAAGTAACCGCCACGCGCAGTTCCGGCCAGCGCGTTTCCAGCAGGTCCTCGAGCCAGGCCATCACCTTGCCGGCGTTGGCGGTGGTCGTGGTCATGAAATATTCATGCTCGCCGATGCGCCAGGACGTGCCGTCATCCATCACGATGCCGTCGTCGCGCAGCATCACGCCGTAGCGCGCCTTGCCCACGCCAAGCGACTTGAAGGCATTCACGTAGACGCGATCCAGCAGCTCGCCGGCATCGGGGCCCTGCACCGCGATTTTCCCCAAGGTCGAAACGTCGCAGATGCCGACCGCCTCGCGCACCAGCCGCATCTCGCGCAGATAGGCGTCGTCAACGGTCTCGCTCCCCAGCGGATAGAACCACGGGCGGAGCCACAGCCCGGTCTCCAGCATGCGCGCGCCCTGCCCGACCAGCGCGTCATGCATCGGCGAGCGCCGGGTCGGCAGCAGATGATGGTCGCGCTCCACCCCCGCGAGCGCGCCGATCGAGACCGGCGCAAAAGGCGGCCGGAAGGTCGTGGTGCCGATCTCGCCAAGTGGCTTGCCGCGCCCATCCGCGATGACAGCGAGCGCATTGACTGCCGCGGTGCGGCCCTGATCTGTCGCCATGCCGAGGGTCGTATAGCGCTTCAGCAGCTCCGGCGCGTCATAGCCTTCGGTGCAGGCCTGGCGCACATCGCTCAAGGTCACATCGTTCTGCAGATCGATGAAGGCCTTGCCCTTGATTGCGCCGAATGACCAGGCGCGGATCGGAGTCTCCCACCCGCCCGGTGCCGGGAATTCCTCCGCCGGCGCGCTGCTTCCCAACGCGCGCGCCGCTTCGGCACCAGCCGCGCGGCCGGAGCGCGCGCAATCTTCCGCCCGCCAAATGCCCGCTGCCGCGCCGGCGCACCGGATCGGCTCGCGTGCCTCTCCCGGCAGGAAGGCAGCGAGCGTGTCGTTCCAGACTGGTTTCACGCCACGCTGACTGAGCAGATGCTGGGTCGGCGACCACCCGCCGGACATGCCAAGCGTATCGCAGCGGATTGTCTCGATGCCGCCGCCATCTGCCGTTCCGATCTCGACAGCACGGACGCCGAACCGACCGAAGGCGTGCAGCGGCATGCGCGACAGACGCAATTCCACGCCTGCTGTCTTGCAATCGTTCGCCAGCTCGCCGGAGACCTCGTCACGGCAATCGAGCAACATCGTCGAGACGCCAGCCCCGGCGAGATCGCACGCCGCGACATAGGCCGAATCATTGTTGGTAGCGATCACGACGCTGCTGCCTGCTGCCACCGCCCAGCGGTTGGCATAGGCGCGCATCGCGCCGGCCAGCATCACCCCGGGCCGGTCGTTGCCGCCGAAGATCAGCGGCCGTTCCATCGCACCGGCTGCGATCACAATGCGCTTGGCGCGCACAATCCAGAAGCGCTCGCGCGCACCGGCATGTGGCGCCAGCCGTTCCGCCAGGCCGGCGACCCCGTGATCGTAGAGGCCGACCGCCGACGTGCGGCGCAGCACGCGCACATTGGGCGCCGCGCTCAGCAGTTTCTCGCGCTGTTCGATCCAGGCCCGCGGCGGCTCGCCTTCGATCGGGTGTGTTTCATGCGGCAGCGCGCCGCCCAGCCGGAAGTCGCGCTCGGCCAAGATGACGTCCAACCCCGCATCGGCGGCAACCCGCGCGGCTTCCAATCCTGCGGGACCCGAACCGACGATGAGCACATCGCAGAACGCCTCGCAGCTCTCGTAGTGGTCGGGATCGGGCGCGCGCGAGGCCGTGCCGAGGCCGGCGGCTCGGCGGATGAAATGCTCGTAGAACAACCAGCTCCTGGGGCTTTTCCCCGGCCCCATGAAGGTCTTGTAGTAGAAGCCAGCGGAGAATAACCGCGCGAACAGCTGGTTGACCGCGCCAAGATCGAATTGCAGGCTCGGCCAGCGGTGCTGGCTGTGAGCTTCGAGCCCGTCCACCAGCTCCTCGGTCGTGGCGAGCGTGTTCGGCGTGGCCCGCGCGCCACTGCCGATGGTCACCAGGGCCGAAGCTTCCTCCAGCCCCGCACTCATGACCCCGCGCGGCCGGTGATATTTGAAACTGCGGGCGACCAGCCGTTCGCCGCTGGCGAGCAGGGCGGAAGCCAGCGTATCGCCGGCAAGTCCTTGCAGGCTCTTTCCGTCGAATGAAAAGCGCAACGCCTTTCCGCGATCGACGAGACCGCCAGCCTTGAGACGGAAGCCGCTCATCGCGATGGCTCCGCGAGCAGCGCCGCGATCGCAGCCCGGGCAGGCTCGACGCGCGTTATCTCATGGGTCAGCGTGTCGCGCTCCACGATCAGCCACAGCCGGCAGCCGTCGCTGTGCTGCCAGCGCTCGCGATGTGGTCCTTTAGGATTGGCGCGCACATAAACGGCATCGATCCAGGCGTCAACCGGAGCATCGAGCGCCGGATAAGCGATGCTGGCATCGCCGCCATAGGTGAACTCGCTATGGTCACGTTCGCCACAGAAGGGACAAGTGATGTGCATTCAGTGCAGCCTGGGTGTCGGGCCGGAACCGGCTTCGTCGATGGCGGCGCCGCGCGCGAAGCGGTCGAGCGAGAACGGGATGGTGAGCGGATCAGGCTGGTCACGCGCGATGAGGTGCGCGAAGCACCAGCCCGAAGCCGGCGTCGCCTTGAACCCGCCATAGCACCAGCCGCCATTGAGATAGAGTCCATCGACCGGTGTCTTGGCGATGATGTGCGAGCCGTCCATGGTCATGTCCATGACGCCCGCCCAGTGGCGCAGCAGGCGCACACGGCCAAGGCACGGCATCAGCGAGACCGCCAGTGCGGCGACGTCGCGCACCACCGGCAGGTTGCCACGCTGCGCATAGGAATTGTACATGTCGAGGTCGCCGCCGAAGACCATGCCGCCCTTGTCGGACTGGCTGATATAGAAGTGCCCATGGCCGCCGAACCCGATGACATAGTCAAGCAGGGGCTTTAGCGGCTCGGACACGAAGGCCTGCAGCAGATGGCTTTCGATCGGCAGCCGCAATCCCGCCATCTCGCCGAGACGCGAGGTGTGGCCAGCAACCGCGATGCCAACCTTCGCCGCCTTGATCGTGCCGCGGCTGGTCTCCACGCCGACGACCCGGCCGCCATCACGTAGGAAGCCCGTGACCTCGCAATTCTGGATGATGTCGACACCTAGGTCGGAGGCCGCGCGCGCATAGCCCCACACCACGGCGTCGTGCCGCGCCGTCCCAGCCGTTGGCTGCATTAGGCCGCCCCAGATCGGGAAACGCGCGCTCGGCCGGTAGTCGAGATGTGGCACCAGCTCCTGCATCGCGGCGCGATCCAACAGCCGTGCCGCGATGTTGTGCCGGCGCATAATGTTGCCGCGCCGTGCCGCCGAATCCAGTCCATCGGGCGAATGCAGGAGCAGGATCTGCCCGCGCGGCGAGAACATGACGTTGAAGTTCAGCTCGTGCGACAGCCCGTTCCAGAGCTTGAGCGAGAAGTCGTAGAATTCGGTGGCGCCGGGCAGCATGTAGTTGGAGCGCACGATGGTGGTATTGCGCCCGGCATTGCCGGAGCCGATATAGCCCTTCTCCAGCACGGCGATGTTGCGGATGCCGAATTCCCTGGCGAGATAATAGGCAGTTGCAAGCCCATGGCCCCCGCCACCAACGATGACGACGTCGTAGGCCCCCTTCGGAGCCGGATCGCGCCAGGCACGCGGCCAGGGTTGGCCGGTGAAGGCATGCTTCAGAAGCGCAAGCGCCGAATAACGCGACATGAGGTATTTCAAACGGAAACGTTCAATGCCCGGCCTTCTTCGCACCTTGGCCCCGGAAAAAGCAGCTAAAGCGGTGGCAATAGAGAGAGGAATCTTCTGATCCGCGCCCCGGCTTTGGACTAAAGCGCGCCGACCTCGCCTGTACCCTACGTGCAGTTAAGCGATCAGAGAGGCGCGCATGCAAAGTTCCGCGACTACCCGCCACAGACGGTCCGCCGGATTGGAGCTGCTGAAGGATTCCAGGCTTCTGAAGGAATTCGCCTATGTGGACGGCACTTGGCGGGCCAGTGCATCCGGCCGCTTCATTTCGGTAACGGACCCCGGCAACGGGGAATGGATCGGCCACGTCCCGGCCCTGACCGCCGGAGAAAGCGCACAGGCGATTGGGGCGGCAGAGCGGGCCTTTGGCCCCTGGTCCTCCCTCCTCCCGCAAGAGCGCGCACGGCTGTTGCGCAACTGGTTCAACGAGATCCTGGCGAACCGCGAGGATCTTGCCGTGCTGATGACCCTGGAACAGGGCAAGCCCCTGTCAGAGGCGCGTGGCGAGATCGACTATGCCGCTTCCTTTGTCGAGTTCTATGCGGAGGAGGCCAAGCGCGCGAACATCGAATCCGTGACGCCGCATTTGCCCGGCGCGCAGATGAACGTGCGGCGCCAGCCCATGGGCGTCGCGGCCTTGGTGACGCCGTGGAACTTCCCGTCCGCCATGATCACGCGCAAGGCCGCGGCGGCGTTGGCGGCAGGATGCACCACGATCGTGCACCCGTCGCACCAGACGCCGTTCTCCGCCCTCGCCCTGGCGGAGCTGGCGGAACGGGCCGGACTGCCGGCAGGCATCTTCAATGTCGTGACGGGCGAGGCGGCGGAAGTCGTGGCGCCGATGACGGACTCATCCTCCGTGCGCGTCCTTTCCTTTACCGGCTCGACCGAAATCGGCCGCCTGCTCTACCGCCAGTCCGCTCCGACCATCAAGACGCTGATCCTGGAGCTGGGCGGCCATGCGCCCTTCCTGGTGTTCGCCGATTCAGATCTGGATCGCGCAGTCGATTGTGCGGTCAGTGCGAAGTTCGCAACCTCTGGGCAGGATTGCCTCGCCGCCAACCGTATCCTGGTCGAGCGGCCGATCCATGATGAATTCGTTGCACGCCTCGCCGAGCGCGTGCGCGCGCTGACGGTCGGTCACGGCCTCGCCGATGCCGACATCGGGCCGCTGATGAACGAAGCGGCCGTGCGCAAGCAGGAGGAGCATGTCGCCGACGCGCTGGCCAAGGGCGCGCGGCTGGTGGTGGGCGGCAGGCGCCACAAGGCCGGGCCTCTGTTCTTCCAGCCGACCCTGCTGACCGACGTTCCGGCCGACGCGCTCATCTTCCGTGAAGAGACCTTCGGGCCGATCGCCGCTATCGCCGCCTTCGACAGCGAGGCGGAAGCGCTGGATCGCGCCAATAAGACGGAGTATGGACTCGTCGCCTACCTTCATACGCGCGATCAGGGGCGTATCGCACGCCTGACTGCTGCCTTGGAATATGGCATGGTGGCGGTCAACCGCACCAAGATCACAGGCGCGCCGATCCCGTTCGGCGGCGTGAAGCAATCCGGCCTCGGGCGCGAAGGCTCGCGCCTTGGCATGGAGGCCTTCATGGACGTCAAATATGTGTGCCAGGATGCGGCGTGAGTTCACGTCATGATGCATGACAATCCATTTTCGGACGCTGAGATCGCGCGCCGCCTGGCCGCGTTCCGGACCGCATTGGCCGAACGCAAGCTCGACGGCGCAATCGTCGCCGCGCCGGAGAACGTGTTCTATCTGACCGGGCTCGACCATTGGGGCTATTTCGCGCCGCATCTTCTGATCGTGCCGATCACCGGGACGCCGATCCTGGTGACGCGCGCGATGGAACGCGTATCGGTCGAGAAGCAGGTGCGCGCCGCAGAGTTCCGTGGCCATAGCGACAGCGAGACAGCCGCCGACATGGCCGCGCGGGTGGTGCGCGACCTCAAGCTGAGCGGGCGCCGGCTTGGCCTGGAATATTGGACCTCCGGGCTCAGCCACGGTCTTGCCTTGTCGCTGCAGGCGCAGGTCGAGGCGGCGTGGCAGGACATCTCGGGCTTGATTGACGATCAGCGGCTGGTGAAGAGCGCGGAGGAACAGGCCCTGATGCGCAAGGCCGCTGCCGTGACCGACGCCGCCGCCGGCGCTGCGATCGCGGCGATCGCCGACGGCGTGCCGGAGCGCGAGGTTGTGGCTGAATGCATCGCCGCGATGACCAGGGCGGGTGGCGCGCCGCCAGCCTTCGGCCCCTTCATCCGGCCCGGCAGCCGGCTCGGTGAGGAGCACGCGACCTGGGGGGATGGCCGCTACAAATCGGGCGAACCGGTGTTCCTGGAACTGTCGGGTTGCGTTGCGCGTTATCACGCGCCGCTCGGGCGCCTGGTCCATATCGGATCGGTGCCAGAAGCAGATGCGAGGATGGCCGAGACCACGCAGCGCGCTTTCAATGCGGTGCTGGGCGCGCTGCGGCCGGGTGCCAAGGCACGCCAGGTCTATGCCGCCTGGCAGCAGGTGGCCGATGATGCGGGTCTGTCGCATTATCGCCGGCACCATTGCGGCTATTGCGTCGGGATCGGCCTGTCGCCATCCTGGACCGGCGGCAACAAGGTCGTCGGGCTGCGCCACGATTCCGAGATGGAAATCAGGGAGGGCATGTCGTTCCACATCCTTTCCTGGTTGATGGGAACGGGGCGCGGCGACTATTTCATTTCCAATGCGGTGCTGCTGGGTGCCGGAGGACCGGAGGTCCTGACCCGCACGCCCAACGGACCAATTGTCAGATAGGAGCACAGCGATGTTGCGCAATGACCAGCTCGATCAGTGGGACCGCGACCACTTCTTCCATCCTTCGACCCATCTCGGCCAGTTCGCGCGCGCCGAGATGCCGAACCGTATCATTGCCGGCGGCGAGGGCGTCTATATCCGCGACCGCGACGGCACCAAGCTGCTGGACGCGTTCGCCGGCCTCTATTGCGTGAATGTCGGCTATGGCAGGCCCGAGATTGCGGACGCCATCGCCAAGCAAGCACGCGAACTCGCCTATTATCACGCCTATGTCGGGCACGGCACCGAGGCCTCGATCACGCTCGCGCACATGATACTAGAGCGCGCACCGAAGAACATGTCGAAGGTCTATTTCGGCCTCTCGGGCTCCGACGCCAACGAGACCAATATCAAGCTGGTCTGGTACTACAACAACATCCTGGGCCGGCCGGCCAAGAAGACCATCATCTCGCGCTGGCGCGGCTACCATGGCTCCGGCCTCATGACCGGGTCGCTGACGGGCCTCGACTTGTTCCATAAGAAATTCGACCTGCCGCTGGACCAGGTCACGCATACCGAGGCACCGTACTATTTCCGCCGGCCCGATGCGTCGATGTCGGAAGAGGAATTCTCCGCCTATTGCGCGGCGAAGCTTGAGGAGCTGATCGTCAAGGAAGGACCGGACACGGTGGCCGCTTTCATCGGCGAGCCCGTGCTCGGCACTGGCGGCATCGTTCCGCCACCCAAAGGCTATTGGGCGGCGATCCAGCCGGTCCTCAAGAAATACGACGTCTTGTTGATCGCCGATGAAGTGGTGACCGGATTCGGCCGCCTCGGCAGCATGTTCGGTTCCGACCACTATGGCATCGAGCCCGACATCATCACCATCGCAAAAGGCCTCACGTCCGCCTATGCCCCGCTCTCCGGCTCGATTATCTCGGAGAAGGTATGGAAGGTTCTGGAACGCGGGACAGACGAGTTCGGCGCGATCGGCCATGGCTGGACCTATTCCGCGCACCCGATCGGTGCGGCGGCTGGCGTCGCCAATCTGAAGCTGATCGATGAGCTGGGCCTGATCGGGAATGCGCGCGATGTCGGTGGCTATTTCCTCTCCACCATGCGCGAGGCGCTGGCGCGCCAGCCGATTGTCGGCGAGGTGCGCGGCGAAGGCATGCTGTGCGCGGTCGAGATGGTGGAGGACAAAGAGAAGCGCCGCTTCTTCGACCCGGCCAAGAAGGTCGGCCCGCAGGTCGCCGCGGCGTTGCTGAAGCGCGGCGTCATCGGACGCGCCATGCCGCAAGGAGACATCCTCGGCTTTGCGCCACCGCTTTGCCTGACGCGCGCGGAAGCGGACACCGTCGTAATGGCAACTCGCGACGCCATCGAGGAGGTCGCCGCCGGACTGCGGCGATAGTGCTGTCGGTATGTCGGCACGCGCCTGGTGCCGGTTGGTCTCATCGCGGCGACGGCGGGTTGAAGGGCCGCAATCGCTGCCGGTCCTCTGCTGACAGGCGCACGCCCGTCTCGCCGATGACCTCGCCCAGGGCCTGGAAGAATGCCTGCGCGGCTGCGAAGGCCTCGCTCTGTGCGGCCTGGAACGCGGCAGAATCGAACGGCTCCTTGGCGAACACGTCGCGCACGCGCATCCTGGCGGCCATCATCGCGCCATGCAGTTCCTCGAGCTTGGCGCCATTGGTCGCGACCAGGTCGCGCAGCACCGCCTGTCCCGCGGGTGACAGGTTCTCGCTCATCCGATCCAGCATCGAAACGGGCGATGGCGGCGGAGGCGGCATGTCTTTCGGCTGCAGCAGCCCGGATACCACATATCCGAGCAGAAACAGGTTGACCGCCAGCGAGGCCAGCAGCCAGCTTTTGATGCCCTTGAAGTCGATCATGTAGCGGCCAGACGAAAGCGACTAGAGATAGAAGGATTCCGCATAGCTGGTGATGTCGTTGAGTGTGGTCGATTGTCCTGCGGCTTCGCCGCCGCCGGCTTGAGAGAGCAGTGATCCGGCCAGCATGCCGCCGCCTACCAATATGGCAGCGGCGATTCCTCTCTTGAGCATTGCGCTGCGGACCACAGCCACGCCCTTCGCAGCCTCCTTGGCGTTGAGGCGCTTGCTCTCTTGATCCAGCGACGCTTTGCGCTCCAGGATCGCCTTGACCAGATGGTTGTCGGTCGAAACCGTGAGCCGCTCCGACAACACCCGGTGAACGAGCAGCGCCTCCCGCAGCAGCTTGCGCGCCTCGGTCGAGCGGTCAAGCATCGAGCTGCCTTCCTGGCGCAGATCCTCCGGCCAGCGCGCCAGATCGGCGCCGAACGCGTCCAGCGCGTCTGCAAAATCCCTAGTCGTCTGGAAAGGCTTGCTGGACATTTAATTGCTCTTTCTTGAGGCTCTCGCGGAGGTTGCGGCGCCCGCGCTTGAGCAGTGATTCCACAGCCTGCAGCGTGATGCCGAGCGCTTCCGCTGACTCCCGGGCACTATAGCCTTCATGGTAATGCAGAAACAACGTGAGATACTGCTGTTCAGGAAGTTGTGAGAGAGCGCCCCGGAGGCGCTGCAGCACTTGGCTGCGATAGATCCGGGTCACTGCATCCGGTGCCTCGTCCGGCGGATCATAGGCTTCGTCGATCTGCGCTTCGCGGCGCTTTCGCTTGATATCGAGGCTCCGGTTATAGACCACCCGGTAGAGCCAGGAGGTGAACTTGGCGTCTTGGCTTTGCCAGTCGGCACGCCGGATCCAGATCTGCAGGAAAACGTCTTGAATGGCATCTTCCGCCGCGGCGCGATCGCCGAGCAGGCGCAGCGCCAGCCGTTGAGCGCGGTAGACGTGGCGCAGCAGCAGCACCCGATACGCGGCCTCGTCATCCGCGCGGATCCGCCTCATCAGCTCTTCATCGGCAAGCTGCTCGAGCGAGACCGACGCCACCGCACCTGGATCGTCCGCCACGGCTTGCCCCTGAACTGTCAGCTCCGCGCTCGGATCGGGACTAGCCATTGACGGCCTTGAACGAACCATCGGGCCTATCAGCAACCGTACTGGCGATATCGACCCTGCCGCTGGTCAGCCGGCTCACTTCCTGCCAGGTGGCGCGCACGCTGCGCAATTCGTCGATCACGCGGTCGAATTGCGCGAGCGCCTGACCGCGTCGCGACAGCCTGATGATGCGATAGGAGAGAGCGAGATAGAACCGCTCCAGGATGGGGCCCAATCGTCCGGCGCGCGCGCGGTCCAACGTGGTCGGCAGCGCCAGCGCAATGCGCGACGCATCTCGAAGCGCGCAAAAACACGTATCCAATTGTCCCCGCTCCTGCCCGTCCCTGGCCCTCAGGAGATGTGCGATCATCATGTCATATAAAAACAGCAGCGTGTGCAAGGATGAAGATGAGGATGCGATGGCCGAGCGATAGGCTTTTGCGGCACGGTCGTGCATCTGTGACATATTGGCTCCGCTCAATCGGTTTTAGTTGTCGTCATTGCTGCCGTTCAGCAGCGCCTCGAGCTGATCTTTCAGCAGACTGAAGCGCGTGATCTTGGCTTCGATCTGTCCGTAATAATTTGTTAACCACGTCTTGTAATCGTCGGCCCTCTGCTCGATCTCCGAGATCTTGTTCTCCATGTCGGAAATCCGGGCCGTCGACGTGTCGATCGCGGCATCGAGCGTGCCCGCATTATCGTCGATGTACTTGCTGACGGCGGTGCTCAACAGCTCGGCCACACCGCGCGTGATGCCGACGTCGATCGAGGTGGACTGGCTCCCGGCGAAGACCAGCACCATGCCTTCATAGGCCGTGCCCTCGGCGCCGATGAGGCGCGATCCGGAGATCGTGAAAAGCGAGCTGTCGCCGCCGACCGATGCCGCACTGATCGCGCCATCCGAACCGATCGTGATGTCGATGGTGAAATCCTGGCTGGCATCGCCGGTGCCGTTGCGCAGTACCTGCAGATCGGATGACGACGTCTCCGCTTGGAATTCGAACAAGGCGGCGATGCCCGCCGGATCCTGCAGCAGGGCGGTGTCCAGTGCATCGGAGTCCAGGCTGAGCTTGTTGTCGGAATCAAAGCTGAGACCGCTCGAGACGAGGGTCCGCCCATCCTCCGTGCTGGCTGATGACAGCAGTGCTTGCAGGTCGCTGCTGAGGGAGCGCAGCAGGCTGTCGCCGAACAGGACCGCATCGTCATCTGCGCCGCCATCGGTTTCGACTGTTTGTTGCTGCAGGACGAAATCGCGAACCGCATTGTAGGCCGTGACGAAGTCCTCGATGGCCGACTTGATGCCGTCAAGGTCTTGGCCCACCTCGATCGTGATGGTGTTGCCCTCGTCCGCGGCGTAGAGATAGAGGTCGACGCCGTCGATCAGATCGTCGATCTCGTTGCTGCTGCGTGTCACTTCGACGCCGTCGACCGTCAGGATCGCATCCTGGGCCGCCTGGAGCTCGCCGGCGATGGCTCCGCTGGTGTCCAGGATGCCGAGATCCGCCAGCGCCGAGCCGGTCTCGTCCGCCAGCGACATGGTCTCTCCGGTTTCCGTGCCGGAGATGACCATGATGTAATCGTCATCGCTGACCTTGAGGATGCTCGCCGAAACGCCACTTTCTTCCGTCGTCGCGTTGATCGCGGCAGCAATGTCATTGAGCGTCATATCATCGGTCACTGCGATTTCGACTGCGTCGCGATCGCCGGCGGCGATCGTGAAGGTTCCGTCATAGCCGAGCGCCGTGTCGCGCGCAGCGAGGTCCGCCGATCCGATCTTGTGGGCGGTCGCGATCTGCGTGATCTCGATCTGGTGGCTGCCGATGGCGGCGCTGGAATCGACCGTGGCGCCAATCACGTCGCTCGCCGCACTGTCGCCGCTGGCGCTCAGATAGACCGAGCGCCCTTCGAATGCATCCGATTCGCTGCCGCCTCTATTGCGCAGCGCGTCGAGGGACGTCGAAAGCGTGTCGAGCAGGGATTTGAGGGTCTGGTACGCGGCGAGCCGCGCTTGCTCCTCTGTGATGTTCGTTTCGATGCGGTCGGCGGGCTGGAGCTTCTGGTTGACGGCGGCCTCGATCAGCGCAGCGCTGTCAAACCCCGAGATCTGACTGGTATAGCTGCTGCCTGTGCTGGAAATGCTGCTTACCGCCATGATGATGCCCCCATGTTCCCCGCCGTCCCGGCCGTGGGCCGCCGCGGCTCTGCGGCGGCCCTACGGCTTGCGGTCACTGAAAAAGCTGCTTCAGCCGCTGCGCCATTTCGTTGGCATGCGACAGAGCCGCGACGCTGGCGTCCGTCAGCACCTCGGAGTTGGTGAGCTTGGTCTGCTCGGCGGCGATGTCGGTATCCATGATGACGGACTGCGCCGCATCCAGATTCTCGATCGAGGTGTCGAGCATTTCGCCCCGGTAGTCGAACCGTGACATCTGGGCGCCCAAATTTGCGCGTGCCGTCAGCACCCGGTTGATCGCGGTATCGAGCGCGGTCGCAGCGGCGTCTGCATTGGTCTGCGTGTCGACGGTTGTCGCGTTCAGTCCCAAAGCCGTCGAGTCGATGTCGTTGATCGTGACCGTCAGCGAGTCCGTCGCGGCATCGGTGCCGAGCAGGAAGTCAACGCCGGTCGCGAAGTCGCTGGTGCCGTCGAGCAGCGACTCGCCGTTGAAGCGCGTGCCGGCCGCGATGCTGTCGACTTCCGAGATGAGCTGGGTGTATTCCGCGTTGATGTACCCGCGCTCGGTGTCGGTCACCGCGCCCGACAGAGACTGTGCAGACAGCGACTTCATGCGCTCCAGGATGTCGGCGATCTTGGAGGCCCCGCCGTCAGCCGTCTGCAGCACGGCGGAGCCGTGTGCTGCGTTAGTGGAGGCCTGTTGCAGGATCGCAACGTCGCTCTGCAGCTTGGTGCCGACCGCGAGGCCAGACGCGTCATCCGACGCCTTGGTAATGCGCGAGCCGCTGGCGAGCTTGGCGACCGAACTCGATTCCGCGCTCGAATTCAGATTGAGGTATCGAACGGCGCTGTTGGCCGCGGTGTTGGTGCCGATGACGGGCATCGAGACTCTCCTGTTCTTCTAGGGTTGCCGCCAGGTCAACTGTCGCATCGATGCGTGAATCGGTGCGCAGCGGAACCCTGACTGCTTCTTTCAACGGCCGAGCGCACGGAAACGGGCGCACTTTCTTTCGCCCCGTGCCGCAAAGAAAAATGATGGTTAATGCGCCCGGAATGCGCAGTTGCCCCGTTCTAATAGCCGTGACCCGACACGACAGGGGGCGACCATGACTGTTACGAGCCTTTCCTCTCTCACCAACGCTTCGGCGACATCGAGCAGCAGCTCGAGCGCCACGAAGCAGCTGTTCGACAATTACGAAACCTTCCTCACCTTGCTGACCACGCAGATCAAGAATCAGGATCCGCTGAATCCGATGGATACCAGCGAGTTCACCAATCAGCTGGTTCAGTACGCCAGCGTCGAGCAGCAGATGGAAACCAACGACGTCCTCGGCGAGATCCGCGATCTCACTTCCTCTTCGATCAACACGCTGGCGCTGAGCTACGTGGGCAAGACGGTGGAGATCGACAGCGACTATGCCGCCTTGCAGGAAGGGCAAGCGAGCTGGAGCTACAATTTGGAAGACGATGCGGACAGCGTGACGCTCAAGGTCATCGATCAGGACGGCAACACGGTCTACGAGGCGGATGGCGAAACCGGCGCCGGGGCTCACACCTTCGAGTGGGACGGCATGGATGCCGACGGCAATCAGCTCGAAGACGGCCCCTATCGGCTGGAGGTGGTTGCAGCGGATGGTGACGGCAACGATATCTCCACCGACATCACGTCGTTCGGCAAGGTGACCAAGGTCTCCACCGAGGACGGCGAGATCAGTCTGCAGATCGGCGACATCAGCCTCGATATCGACGACATCGTTTCGATCCGGTCGTGAGCGCGGGCAGCGCGCTCTTGTCCAATCCAGATCCTATGGAAGGTGCAGTGTCATGAGTCTTGGGGGAGCTATCAATTCGGCCGTCTCGGCCCTGAATGCGCAGAGCCAGGCGCTTGCGATGATCTCCGACAACATCTCGAACAGCAGCACGGTCGGCTATAAGTCGAGCGCCGCCAATTTTTCCGCCCTGGTCACCCAGCAATATGGCAGTGTCGGCTACGCCTCGGGCGGCGTGTCCGTCAGCTCGCAGCGCAATGTCGGCCAGCAGGGCCTGATCCAGAGCGCTTCGTCCAGCACGTCGCTCGCACTCGACGGCAGCGGCCTGTTCGTCGTCGCCGAGATCAGCGACAGCGGCAAGGTCAACTACGCCTATACCCGCGACGGGCAGTTCAGCACCAATGAGGATGGCCAATTGGCAAACGCCGCCGGCTATCTTCTGATGGGTTATCCAGTCGACGAGAACGGCGATGCCCTGGCGGGCAGCGTCAACTATGTGACTGACCTGGAGCCGATCGATCTCGACAGCATCGGCGGCACGGCGGAGGCGACCGCCAACGTCACGCTTGCCGCCAACCTGCCGGCCGATGCCGAGGTCGGTGACAGCTTTACGACCGATGTCGAGATCTTCGATTCGCTCGGCCTGTCGCACGATGTCACCTTGACTTGGAACAAGACGGCTGCGAACAGCTGGGAATTGTCGTTCAGCAACCCGACCGCATCCGGCGACAGTTCGGCCGTGACCGGCACAAGCAGCGGCGGCCCCATCACCATCAATTTCAATTCCGACGGCACACTGGCCGGCCTCTCCCCCGCCGGCGCAGAGCTCACCATCACTGGCTGGACCACCGGAGCGGCGGACAGCACCATCGCTTTCGATCTTGGCGAAGCAGACTCCGCGACCGGTCTCACGCAGTATGCCTCGGGCGAGGATGAACCGGATGTCGAGATCGACACGCTGGAGGCGGACGGCGCGCGCTACGGCACGCTGGTTGACGTCTCCATCGGCGAGGACGGCCTGGTGACGGCGAACTTCGAGAATGGCCTCAGCCGGCCGATCTACCGCATCCCGGTCGCGGTGTTCGCCAATCCTGACGGATTGCAGGCCCTTTCCGGCAATCTCTATCTGCCAACCGGCGATTCCGGCGACTATCTGCTGAAGACGGCCGGCGTCGGATCGACGGCAACCATCCAATCCTCAGCGCTCGAATCATCCACCGTCGACATCGCCGACGAATTCAGCAAGATGATCGTCGCGCAGCAGGCCTATTCCGCCGCTTCGAAGGTGGTCAGCACCGCCAACGAGATGATGGACACTCTCATCAATGCGGTGCGCTGAGCCATGCTGATGTGCGATCTGCAATTGCTGCCCTGCCAGGAAGAACCGGCGCCGATGCCGTGCTGCGGGCAGGATGCAACGCCGCTGCCGCGCCGGGCCGCCGAACGGCTACTCGCCGCAATGCGGCGCACCGAAAAAAGCGCTGAAGCGGCCCTGGCAGAGACCGCCGATGATACCGGCCGGCGACTTGCGTTGCTGGAGATTTCGGTCGCCCTGGGTCCGTTGCAGCGCGCGAGGTCGGATGCGGCCATGCGATTGCTCGTCCTGGCCCATGCCGGGCGCGCCCGGCGCGCTTATGCCCGGGCATATGGAGGAAAGAGATGAAAAAGACCACCGCGAAGAACCGGACGGCGAATCGCCGTATTCACCTGGCGGCCGCGGCACCCGCGCCGGCGCCAGAGCCTGCGATCCTGGAGGCAACGATTGAGGCCCTGGCCGATCAGCTTGCCAGCCTGAAGCATCTGATCGAGACCGAGACCACCGCCGTGCGCGCGCACGACCATGACGCGCTGCCTGCCTTGCAGCCGCAGCGCAGCGCGATCGCGCAGCTGCTGCGTGACGCGACCCGCACGGTCCGGGCCGCGCAGCGCGCCGTCATGACGATCGAAGAAGCGAAACGGGACTGCCTGCTTGCTCAGTGCCAGGAAGCGCTCGGGGCGCTGCACGTCAACCAGCGGTCGATCGCGGCGGCGAGGTCGGCGGGGCAGCAGCGCATCCAATCGATCTTGCAGGCGCGCCAACACACCAAAGGCGCCGTCCTGGTCTATGGGCCGGATGGCCAGGCGCGCGCCGCCGGCCGATGGTCCGATCGCCGCGACCTCGCGCCAACCAAAGCCTGAGGAGCCGTAGCCAGTGTCCCTCAGCACCAGCCTATCGATCGCCGGCAGCGGATTGCGCGCGACACAGAGCGCGATCGCCACGACTTCCAACAACATCGCGAACGCGGATGTGGCGGGCTATACGCGCAAGACGGCGGTCGCGACCAGCGTGGTCTCCAGCGGCATTGGCGCCGGCGTCGAAGTGTCGGATATCCGCGCGGTCGTCGACGAAGCGCTCGAGCGGCAAGTCAACAGCGCGACCGGCAAGAGCGCCAAAGCGGATGTGATCTCGCAATACCTCACGCAACTGACCGACGCGCTCGGCTCCACGAGCGACGACAGCTCGCTGGCCGATGCGCTGGACAACGTCTTCGAGGCGCTGCAGACGCTGGCGGTCTTGCCCGACAACGAGAGTGCCGCGAACTCCGTCGTTTCGAGCCTCAAGACTGCGATCAGCGCCATCAACGGCACATCCGACACTATTCAGTCGCTGCGCGAAGCGGCGGATGCCGGGATCGGAGATGCCGTCTCCAATCTCAATGCCAGCCTGCAGCGCCTCGCCGATTTCAACGATGAGGCAGTACGCGCGACCGCGCGCGGCCAGTCCACCGCCGACATCCGCGATCAGCAGATGCAGGAGATCAGCACCATTTCCGGCCTGATCGGTACGTCCTATTACTTCGATTCGCAGGGCCGCGTGCAGGTCTATGGGCCCGGCGGCGTGCAGCTGCTCGGCAGCGACGCCGCGACGGTGTCCTTCAGCACTGCCGGCAGCATCGACAGCGGAGCCCTCTATGACGGGTCAGGCTCCGGCCCCTCCGGACTGACCGTCAACGGCAAGGACATCACCGCTGCCATCGGCACCGGCAAGATCGGCGGCCTGCTGGAGTTACGCGATGAGACCCTGGTAGACCGGCAGGCGGAGCTCGACTCCCTTGCATCGGCGCTCGCCGGCGCCCTCAACGAAGCACATAACGCGGGCACATCGCTGCCGCCGCCAAACACGCTGACCGGGAGCGCCGTCGTCGCCGCCGGCGATGCTCTGTCCGCAACCGGAACGTTGCGGATCGCTGTCATGGATAACGACGGAGCAATCCAGTCGATGGCGGACATCGATCTCTCGTCCTATGCCACCGTCGGCGATCTTGCGGCGGCGTTGGATGCGATCTCTGGAGTCTCCGCATCGATCGATACCGATGGCCACCTGGTAGTCGCCGCGGAGGACCCAAATCGCGGCATCGGTTTGGCCCAGATCTCGGGCGGAGTGGGCAGCGCCGAGCAGAGCGTCTCGGGATATTTCGGCCTCAACGACCTTTTGACGGTCGATCAAGGCGGGAATCTGGCGCTGCGCGCCGATATCCTCGCCGATCCCGGCAAGCTGGCGCTGGGCAGCCTGACCACCGATTCCGGCGCGACGGCCGGCGACGTCGGGATCAGTTCCGGCGGTGCGACCATCGCCAGCGCCCTCTCCGCGGCCCTTACCGAGGATCAGGATTTTGCGGCGGCTGGCG
This sequence comes from Dongiaceae bacterium, assembly GCA_035695765.1. Classification (GTDB taxonomy): domain Bacteria; phylum Pseudomonadota; class Alphaproteobacteria; order Dongiales; family Dongiaceae; genus Dongia_A. The sequence continues at coordinate 32,542 of DASRRI010000012.1, read as the reverse complement.
ACTTGAGTGCGCGCAGTCGGTCGCTGACTGAATATGCCGCCGATTTCATCAGCCTGGCCGCCTTGACCGCAAGCAACGCCAGCGACGAGGCGGAGATTCAAGCGCAGACCGCGGACGATCTTTCCGCCACGCTTGCCAGCAAGACCGGCGTCAACATCGACGAAGAGACGGCGGAGCTTTCGATCCTCGAGACCAGCTACCAGGCAAATGCGCGAATCATCTCTGTCATCCAGGAGCTCTATGATGCGCTCCTGCAGACGGTGTGAGCAGCGAGGAGGCCGCCATGGAACGCATTTCCACCTTCAGTCAGCATCGCCAGCTCATCGCTCAGGCTCTTGACGTCCAACGCAAGGCTGCCACCCAGCAGACTCAGATCGCCACCGGCAAGAAGTCTGTCACCTACGAGGGCGTCGCGCAGAACGCACGCACGATTGTCAATCTGGAGTCCGACCTGAAGCGCGCCGACCGGTACGTGACCAACGGGACCATCGTGAACGCGCGCGTGGAGACGATGTACAGCGCCGTCTCGCAGCTCGGCGATCTTGCCACTGATATCCAGACCTGGCTTTCCGGCGTCACTTCCGGCGCGGGTGACGAGGTCGCGGGGGTCAACGACCAGGCGCAGGCCTACCTGGAAGAGGTGGCTGCGCTCCTCAATACCCAGCAGGCCGGCCGATACCTGTTCTCTGGATCGCGCACCGACACCGCGCCCGTCAACCTCGATGCCCTGACGGCCACGCCATCTTCCTCCACCGCCGACACGGCCTATTATACCGGCGATGGCCAGATCGCTTCATTCGATGCGGGACCTGACCTGACGACCTCATACGGCGTGACGGCTGACAGCACCGGATTCGAGCAACTGATCCGCGCGCTCAATATCGCGCGCACGGCCTCGGAAGATCCGGCCGACACCGTTGCCCTGACCGCCGCCTATCAGCTCGCCGGCGCCGCCAACGACGATATCTCGGTGACACGCACGCAACTGTCGGATACGTCGCAGAGCATCGAGCGTGCCGTGGATTCCCATGTGGATTTCCAGCTCTATGTCGAATCGCTGGTGGATGATCTGCAAAATATCGACGTCGCCGAGATCACGGCCGAACTCAGCGCCACCGAAGCGCAGCTGGAGGCCTCCTACAACGTCTTGACCATGCTGCAGAAGATCAACCTGCTGGACTATCTGTGATCGGCCGGATCGCGCGCTAAGACCCTGCCGGCGCCCAATTCCTGGCGAGGCCGCGCAATCCTGACAGCGCGGTCTCCAGCACGCCCGTTTTCCCGCCATTGCTCGGATATGCGAGATAGACCGGCCGCAGAAATACCGGCGCTCCTTCGACCCGTCTCATATCGCCTCTTTCGATATGACTGGCCGCAACGCTCAACGGCAGATAGCCCGCCGCTTGCCGGTCCAGGACGTAGCGCAGTCCGACGGCGGTCAGACCGGTCGAGATGGCAAGGGCTGTCACCTTCGGGAACACGCGCTCAGGTCGATGGCGTGGAACAGCCCCGGCCGGCCACAGCCTCTTCTCACGGCCATTGCTGATCGGCCAGCGTCAACGCTTGCAAAGCGCTCCGCCATGATGTGCGGCTTTCGAGCTGGCGGGGGAAGCTGCCTTCTTGGACGAATCTCATCGCGTAGCAGCGCCCGAATACAGTCGGCGAAGGCTACTATCCAGCGTCTTTCGTAAGCCAGTCGATCAGCGACTGCAGTCCGGCCTTGCGCGACTTGCTGCGCGGATGGACAAGGCTGTAGGGATGCCCGAGTTCGATTGCAATGGTGGACATCGGCACAAGGCGCCCGGCTGCCATATCGCCACCCGCCATCATTTTCTGCCCCAGCGCCACACCCACGCCATCCCGGGCCAAATCCAGCGCCAGGCTGGACATACCGACCTGATAGCCCTTTCTGTCGTTCGGGCGGGCAATGCCCGACTTCGCAAACCATGCGTGCCAGGTCGGATGAGACACAAAACTCGGACCCCAGCTGGTATGGATCAAGTCATCGTCCGGCACGCCATCCATGCCATGGGTCTTGGCGCTCTGATTCCGCTCCAGATAAGCCGGGCTGCAGAGCGGCAGCACCTCGTCCTGAAGCAGGGGGATCATGATCATTTCGGGATAGAGATTGGTGCCGTAGCAGATGCGCAGGTCGATGTTATGGCGAGCGAAGTCGACGGGATCGCTCTCGACTCGCAGCTCGATGCGCAATGCTTTTTCGCGCAGCACGAAGGCCGCCAGCCTCGGCTCAAGCCACCGTTCCGCGACCGAGGTAATCACGCTGACGACGAGACGGGACCTCGTTGCGCCGGAAGTAACCTGCTCGGTGAGCGCCGAAATCGACTGCAGCGCATCTGACGCGCCAGCGAAGACCACCTGCCCCGCGTCGGTCAATGAGACGCGATTGTTGAAGCGCATGAAGAGCTTCTTGCCGAGGAATTCCTCCAGGTTGCGCACCTGCTGGCTGACCGCTGCGGGCGAAACCCCGAGCTCTTCGGCAGCAGCGACATAGCTTCCGGCTCGCGCGGCGGCCTCGAAAGCTCGCAGCGCATTCAACGGCGGCAGCGAAAGCGGCATCGTTTCCAGGCTCAGTTTTTCTTAGCTAGAATGACATTTTTGCCCCTTGTGGGAAGGTTTTACTTCATGAAGCATGGATTCACGGTTGCTGAGGCTCAGCTGGACACTTCGTTGATTGGTCCTGCCAGCCGTCGTTCGCTCGTTGGGAGAAAGCACGATGAACACGGGGCGGCGTGGCCGGCGACTCAGTGCGGCGAACCAGCCAATCAACCAATTGCCCTGGTCACAGCCACGACTCACGCTAGAGCCGGCGCGCTTACTGTCGGACGATCAGATCGAGACCATCCACCGCCAGTCGCTCCGCGTTTTGGAGGATATCGGCATGGACATTCTCGACGCCGAGGCGCGGGACATCCTCACCCGCGCCGGCGCGCGCGTGGATGGCGAGCGCGTGCGGATCGGCCGCGAGATCGTCGAACACGCGCTGACGACTGCTCCTGCGGAGTTCAGCATACATGCGCGCAACCCCGCCTTTGATATCAGGATCGGCGGCAGGTGGATTGCATTCGGGCCGGTCGGCGGCCCGCCAAATTGCTCCGACCTTGATCGGGGAAGGCGCCCCGGAACGCTGGCCGACAACGGCAACTTTCTGAAGCTTTGCCAGTTCTTTAACTGCATTCATACGGTTGGCGACGGATCGGTCGATGCGCTCGATATCCATGCGTCGATCCGGCATCTGCACATCACGCGCAACAAAGTTCGCTATTCAGACAAGGTGCCGTTTGTATACTCCACCGGCAAAGCACGGCTGCTCGACAGTCTCGAAATTGCTCGGATGGCGCGGGGGATTTCGACGGAGCAATTCTTGCGCGAGCCGTCGACCTATACGGTGATCAACACCAATTCGCCGTTCAAACTCGATGCCCCAATGGCAATGGGCATCATCGAAATGGCGCGGCGCAATCAAGCCTGTGTGGTCACGCCCTTCACGCTCGCGGGTGCCATGGCGCCGGTGACGTTGGCCGGCGCTTTGGTGGAACAGAATGCTGAGGCGCTGGCCTGCCTCGCGCTCTCGCAACTAGCCAACGCAGGCGCTCCCTTCGTCTATGGCGGTTTCACGTCGAACGTCGACATGAAGTCAGGCGCGCCCGCTTTCGGCACGCCCGAGTACATGAAGGCCTGCATCGTCGGCGGACAATTGGCGCGACGCTACCGGCTGCCTTATCGGACGTCGAGCGCCAATGCCGCCAATAGCGTCGATGCGCAGGCCGCCTACGAAACGGTCTTCTCGCTGTGGGCCGCCATCATGGGTGGCGGCAACCTGATCGTGCATGCGGCTGGCTGGATGGAGGGAGGTCTGACCGCATCCTATGAGAAATTCGCCCTCGACGCCGATTTGCTGCAGATGGTCGAGGAATTCTTGAAGCCGCTCGTCGTGGACGACAGCGCCATGGCGCTCGATGCCATGCAGGAGGTTGGCCCAGGCGGTCATTTCTTCGGCGCCAAGCATACCCTTGAGCGTTATGCGACCGCATTCTATCAGCCGATGATTTCGGACTGGCGGAACTTCAATCAATGGCAGGCCGCCGGATCGCCCCAAGCTGCGCAGAAAGCCAACGCGCTATGGAAGCAGGCGCTTGCGGAATATCGCGAGCCCTACCTTGATCCGGCGATCTCGGAGCAGATCGACGCCTTTGTCGCTCGACGCGTCACCGAAGGGGGCGAGGTCACGGATTTCTAGGTCCTGGCGCGTTCAGGCGAAGCTCTTGAGCCGATCGTAGAGCGCGCGGTCGATCAGCAGACCTTCCTTCGCAAGACGCTTCTGGTTGGCCGTGCGCCGCGCGTTCGGCATGCGCGCGCCCTCCTGGCCAGTGACGGATTTCACGAGCGCCGTCACCTGCTTGGCGAAAGCGCCTCCGGAAAAGGCGTCTGGATCGATGGCAATGAAGAACTGGCCGCAGCCGATGGGCTTGCCATCATTCGCCATGAAGGATCCCATCTGCGGCCCACGATTGGCGCCGGCCAGCGCCGCGCACATCACTTCGACGATGAGGCCCTGGCCGAATCCCTTGTGACCGCCGGCCGGCGCCATGGAACCGGCGAGGCCGCGCGCCGGATCGGTGGTGGGCATGCCGTCTGCATCGAGCGCCCATCCCAGCGGGATCGCGCGCGCCTGATCGGCCGCAAGCTTCACCGCAGTCCAGGGGACGGCCGAGGAGGATTGGTCGATCAGGAACGCAATCTTTCCTCGCTTGCCGGGAACCGCGAAGGAGAGGGGATTGGTCCCGATCACCGGCTTCTTCCCGCCGATCGGTGCGATCGCCGGGGTGGAGTTGGTGAAGCCAAAGGCGAGAAGGCCCTGCCTTGCGAGGTAGCCTGTGTGATAGCCGAGGGTCGCAGCGTTGTAGGAATTGTGCACCGCCATGCCGGCGATGCCATGCTTTTTCGCCGCGGGAACGAGCCTGGAAAAACCCGTCTCGATCGCCGGGTGCGCGAAACCGCGCCTGGCGTCGACGCGAAATGCCACGGGCGACAGTTTTTTCACTTTCGGCTTGGCGCGGCCATCGACCTTGCCGCTGCGCACATGCTCGCAGTAGTACTGCAGCCAATAGAAACCGTGGCCCTCGAGCCCGCTCAGCTCGGTATCGAGAATCGCGTTGGCGAAATAGCCGGCATTCCTGTCGGCCGTGCCGGCGCCCGTCAGTGCCTCATGGATGAGCATCCGAGCCGCACCAGGTGAAAGCCTCAGCGTGTCCTGTGCCATGCGAATTTTTTCCGGATGTCGAGCGGAATGCCGCAGCGACGATAATTGAGGGCCGAAGGCAAGTCGAGGCCGTCCAGCCACAGCTTTTCTAAGCGAGGATAACTTCTGCTTGTCTTGAGAAAAGCAATCTCTTGGTCAAAGCTGCCGATAGCTTTGGCGATGGATTGGCCGCTGGTCAGGATTGGGGCGGTTGCGATGCGTGACAATGTGATCCGAGCGCTCGGCGAAACCCTCGGCCGGTACAACGGCCTGCCATACGAGCGGGCCCGGTCCATGCCGCGGGCCTTCTACACGGACCCGCAGGTGCTGGCGCTCGAGAAGGAGCATCTGTTTCTTCGCGAATGGGTGTGCGTCGGCCGTTCCGACGAGGTGTCACAGCCCGGCGACTTCTTCGCGGTCCAGATCTGCGATGAACCGATTGTCATCGTCCACGGCAAGGACGGAAAGGTGCGCGCCTTCTCAAACGTGTGCCGTCATCGTGGCACACTCGTGGCCAGCGGCCGAGGCAACCGAAAGCACCTCGTCTGCCCCTATCACAATTGGACCTACGACACGTTCGGGCGTCTCGTCGGTGCGCCTGGAGTCGACGAACGGGAAGATTTCGACCGAGGCAACTGCCGGCTCCCCGAGTTTGCCTGCACCCTCTGGCAGGGGTTCGTATTTGTCTCGCTCGACTCCAATCCGCCCGCACTGGAGCCGCGGCTCGCCGGATTGGAAACTCTGATCGCGCCATATCACATGGAGCAGATGGCCCTCCACTATCTGGCCGATGAAGTCTGGGACATAAATTGGAAGTGCCTCGTCGAGAATTTCATGGAGGGCTACCATCTCACGCCGCTGCATCGCGAGACACTCCATCCAGTCAATCCGACGAAGCTGTGTCGCCACTTCGCCCCAGGAGACGCCTATTTCGGCTATAATGCCGGTTTCTCTCCGACGCTGCCGCGCTCGCAGCGCGGCCATCCGGAATTGAGTAACGAGCAGGTCGACAACTGCGTCATGTACGCGGTACCACCAAGCCTCGTCGTCGGGTGCGCAGGTGACTATAGCTCGTTCCTCTGCATTCTGCCCGACACGGTCGATCGTGTAAGGGTTAAGATGGGCCTGGTCTTCTTCGGCGACGATTGGCCGAAGGACCGGATTGATTGGGCGGTGGACCTATTCCAACGGACGATGGCCGAGGACAAGGCCGTTCTGGTCCAGTTGATGCGGGGGCTGAATTCCCGGTACCAGCAGGCCGGACCGCTCGCGCGCGCCGATCTGGAAGGATCGACGTGGGACTTCTACAAGTACCTTCATCGCAAGCTTGGTGCCGGCATGATGTCGGACTCGTCCGCGCCGCCGCCATGAAGAGGTTTGCAAGGGCCGCGCTCTGCGTTGTGGCATCCGTTTCCACGAGGAAATGGTCGTGAGGCACATTCTCGACCTCGAGCGCTATCCGATTGACCGACCGGACTCGGCGGAGGCGCGGACATTGCTTGCTCGGTGCAAGGCGGACTTGCGCGCCGACGGCATGTTCAATCTGGAGGGATTCGTGCGGCCGCGCATGATCGAGCGATGCGCCGCGGAGGTGCAGCCCCTACTCGACCATCGGTCCTACACGCACAAGCGAAGCCACAACGTCTATTTTCTTCGGAACGTCGCTGGATTGGCGCCCGACCATCCAGCGCTTCGACCGGTCGAAACCGTCAATCACACACTGTGCGCCGATCAGATCGCGGACACCATCGCCGGCGAGATCTATCGATGGGAGCCACTTGCCAATTTTCTCGCAGCGGTGATGGAAATTCCAAAACTCCACCTCATGGATGACCCGCTGGCTGCCGTGAATGTCATCGCGTATCGGGCGGGCGAGGCCTTGAATTGGCACTTCGATCGTTCCCACTTCACCACGACGTTGCTGATCCAGGCGGCCGAGTCAGGCGGCGAATTCCAGTATCGCAGTGATCTGCGGTCAGATAGCGATCCGAACTACGAAGGAGTTGCGCGCCTGCTGCGCGGCGAGGATGGCGCCGTCCGGATCCTGCCGCTCAAGCCCGGCACGCTGAACGTCTTCAAGGGCAAGAACACGCTGCACCGGGTAAGCCCGCCCACCGGCAACCGGGACCGGATCGTCGCGATCTTCTCCTATTACGATCGGCCCGGCGTCGCTTTCAGCGCCGAGGAACGTCTTGGTTTCTATGGCAGGCCAAACTGAAACCAAGGGGGCGATGGGCCGGGATGCGCAATCCGACGCGCCCAAGAGACGAGGGCCACGTTGCACCTTGAAGAAATACAGAGAACCGAACACACTGCGTACGGCGTTGGTGTGCACAGCAATATCCATAGGATCGGATGCCGATCGCATCTCTGATCTTCGGGCCCCCTCGAGGGGTCGGCTAGTGAAGGCATCGGAACCTTCTCGAAGGCTGGTCAATCAACGCGCTGGTGCAGGGTCGGGCCGCCCGGCGTTCGGCCAATCCCAAAGAACAGCACGCGGCGCTGCGTGCAATCGCTTGATAAGCGCGAACCAATAAACCACAGGCAACAGGGAGACTCTCACATGCGTATCAACTTCAAACGTCTGGATGCGCTGCGATCTGGACGCAGCGAACATGAAAACCACCTGATTGACGGATTCGTGGCCGGTCGCGTCAGCCGGCGCGAATTCATGCGCCACGGCTCGGTACTAGGCCTGTCGCTGCCGTTTCTGAGCAGCGTCGCCACGGCAGTCGGCTTGGTCAGCGCGCCGCGCTTCGCGCGCGCCGGAACGCCTGGCGGCACAATTCGCATGGCCCAGACCGTTCCGGCTGCAGCAATCGATCCCGCGAAAATCGCAGATGGCGGCGGCGTCACTGTGCTGTCGCAAGTTGCCGAGACCCTGGTCCTGTCGGGCGCCGACCTGACCGCGCAGCCGGTGCTGGCCGAGAGCTGGTCGCCGAACAAGGACGGCACGGTGTGGACCTTCAAGCTACGCAAGGGCGTCAAATTCCACAACGGCAAGGCTATGTCGGCCGATGACGTGGTCGCCACTTTCGATCGGCTCGCGGATCCCGCCAATGGCTCGAACGCGCTCTCAGCGCTGTCGGGCACATTGTCGAAGGGAGGCACGCGAAAGGTCGATGACTACACTGTTGATTTCCATCTGGACGCCGCCAACGGCAACTTTCCCTACATCGTTTCCACCGACAACTACAACGCCGTCATCCTGCCGGCCGACTATGCCGGCGATTTCGAGCAGAACATGATCGCCACCGGTCCGTTCAAGCTCGAAAAATACACGGCGAAGGTCGGTGCCTCGTTCGTCCGCAATCCGGACTATTGGGGCAGCAAGGCGCTCCCCGACCGGGTGGAGGTGAGCTTCTACGCCGATTACCAGCCGCAGATCCTGGCGCTGCAAAGTGGCCAGATCGACATCATCCAGCAGATTCCGGTTCTGCAGGGCGTCGGGCTGCTGAACGATCCGAACGTAGACATCATCAGCACGCCATCGAGCGCACATCAGCAAGTGCATATGCGGACCGACCTCGACCCCTTCAAGGACAAGCGCGTGCGGCGCGCGATTGCGCTGTGCCTGGACCGGCCGAAGATCGTGCAGGGCCTGATGAAGGGCCGGGCCAAGATCGGCAATGACAGCCCATTCGCCTCCGCTTTCCCCTCCACGGATCCAAAGGTTCCTCAGCGTGAGAAGAATATTGCGGAGGCCAAGCAGCTGATGGAAGCAGCCGGGATGGGAGGCGGTTTCGAAACGACGCTGACGGTCGAGAAGTATCTGGAGATTCCGGACTTCGGCGTGCTGGTCCAGAACGCGGTGAAGGAGATCGGCGGCAAGATCAAGATCAACCAGCTCGATCAGGGCGCCTATTACGGCGATGCCGTCTATGGCAAGTCGCCGTGGCTCGATTCGGACATGGGGATCACCGATTACGGCCACCGCGGCGTGCCGAACGTCTTCCTCTCCGCGCCGCTCAAGAGCGATGGCACCTGGAACTCGGCGCATTTCAAGAACGCCGAATATGACAGGCTTGTCACCGGCTACATCGCCTCGCTTGATCTGGAATCGCAGCGCGCGACAGCTGGCAAGATCCAGACTCTTCTGCTCGACGAGACGCCGGTCCTGTTCGTCTACTTCTATGATTTCCTGACGGCGACGAAGAAGGGCGCCGCCGGCGTGCAGCCCACAGCCATGGGGCATCTGTTCCTTGGTCAGGCGACCATCTAAGCGCCCGCCTCATCGTAGACCACCCGCCGCTCCTGATCGGCCTTGGCGATCGGAGCGGTGGGTTGATGCTTGCATCACTCCCGACCGAGAGACGATTGGGCGATGATTGCCTTTCTCTTGAAACGCCTTGGCCTCTCGCTGGTGACTTTATGGCTGCTCAGCGTCATGGCGTTCGCCGGCGCGCAAGTCCTGCCGGGCGATATCGGTCGCGCAATGCTCGGCCCGTTTGCCGACCAACGGGCGGTCGACGTGCTCAACCACGAAATGGGCACCGACCGGCCGATCCTCGTTCAATATTCCGACTGGGTGTCGCGCTTTGCAGTTGGCGACATGGGAAAATCCTACGCCTACCGGACCCCCGTCGCGCCGCTGCTGATGACGGCATTGGTCAATTCCGCAAAGCTCGCACTGGTGGCCTTTGTTCTGGTGGTACCCCTCGGCATTCTCGGCGGCATAGTCGCTGCCTTGAATCTCGGCCGGCCGATTGACCGCATCCTGACGATCGTCGGGCTTTCGGCCACGATCGTGCCGGAATTCGTCTCCGGCATCGTGCTCATCCTGATCTTCGGCGTCTGGCTGAAATGGCTCCCCATCTCGGCCACCTGGCCGAACGGCGCCGGCGCGGCTACACAGTTCTATTACCTGTTGCTGCCGTCGATTCCGCTGGTCCTGGTGCTTTTCGGCTATATCGCGCGCATGACGCGGGCCGGCATGATCGAGGCACTCGATTCCGACTACACGCGCACCGCGATCCTCAAGGGGCTGCCCCGCCGCGTCGTGATCCGGCGGCACGTCCTGCGCAATGCCCTGCTTCCGACCATCAGCGTGATCGCAACGCAGACCGCATATCTGATCGGCGGCCTCGTCATCATCGAGACGCTGTTCCACTACCAGGGAATCGGCGGCCTCATTTTCACCGCCGCCAGCAAAAAGGATTTTCCGACGCTGCAGGCCGGCGTGCTCACGGTCGGTGCCATCTTCACGCTGGCGAGCCTCATCGCAGACTTGCTGTATGCGCTGCTCAACCCGCGCGTTCGCCTGGGAGGAGAAGGATGAGCGCGGTCGACCAGCCGGCGCCATCGCCGACCGTGTTGTCGGAAGAGGCAAGCGATCGCCGCGATCGCCTGCGGCAGATCCTTCGTTCCGGCACATTTCTGACCGGGCTCGTCATCGTTCTGTTCTGGGTGTTCTGCGCGATCTTTGGCACCGCCATCGTGCCGTACGATCCCTATGCGGATGACCTGCTCAATGCCCTGCTGCCGCCATCGCAGGAGCATTGGTTCGGCACCGATCAGCTTGGTCGCGACGTGTTTTCGAGGGTGATCGTCGGTGCACGCGACATCCTGACCGTGGCGCCGCTCGCGACCCTGCTCAGCACCATCTGCGGCGCGGCGCTCGGCCTCGCCATGGGCTATTTCCGAGGCATCGCCGACGAGGCCATCAGCCGGATCGTCGATGCATTGCTCGCCTTGCCGACAGTTATCGTCGCGCTGCTTGCCCTGGTGGCGTTAGGCCCCTCGTCCGTGACAGTCGTCCTGGTAATCGGATTCACCTTCACCCCGATCATCGCGCGCACCGTCCGCGCCAGCGTGCTGGCCGAACGCGAGCTGGACTATGTGTCGGCCGCGCAGCTTCGGCGCGAGAACGCCTTTCACATCATGTTTGTCGAAATCCTGCCCAATGTGCTGCCGCCGATCCTGGTTGAGGCGACGATCCGGCTTGGCTACGCAATCTTCGCGGTGGCGACCCTGAGCTTCATCGGATTCGGCATTCAGCCGCCTTCGCCCGATTGGGGATTGTCGATCTCCTCGAACTACGGCCTCATCGGCGCCGGCTATTGGTGGACCGTCTTGTTCGATGGACTGTCCATCGCCTCCCTGGTCGTTGGGGTTAATCTGGTGGCTGACGGCATTCAGGGCGGGTTTGATGAGTAGGCCCTCCGACACGGCGCCGCCGCCCGACGCCTTGGCAATCGAAGGCCTGCAGGTCGATTACCGGGTGCGCGGACGGTTGCGGCGCGTTCTGCGCGGCATCGATCTGCGCATCGGTCGCGCCGCCTCCTATGGCTTGGTTGGGGAATCTGGATGCGGCAAATCAACCGCGGCGCTTGCCGCCGTCGGTTATCTGCCCCGCAACGGCGTCATTAGCGCGGGACGCGTGTTGGTCGACGGCCGCGACCTGATGAAACTGAGCCCGGCCGAGCTGCAGAAGCTGCGCGCGACGAGCGTTTCGATGGTCTATCAGGACCCCGGCCGTGCACTCAATCCCTCGATCAAGATCGGACGGCAGCTGATAGAGGTATTCGAGTTTGCGCGGATCGCGCGCGCCGAGGCTTTTGAACGATCGGTCGCAATGCTGAAGAGCGTGCGCATTGCCGACCCGTTGAAGGTGATGCAACGCTATCCCCATCAGTTGTCGGGCGGCATGCAGCAGCGCGTCTGCATCGCGATGGCGCTGGCGATCAATCCGGCGCTCCTCATACTCGACGAGCCGACAACCGGGCTGGATGTTACCGTCGAGGCGGAGGTTCTTGATCTCATCCAGCAGCTGAGGGACGATTTCCAGACATCGATCCTGTTCATCAGCCACAACCTTGCCGTCGTGGCGAAGGTCTGCGACCGGGTGGGCGTGCTCTACGCCGGGACCCTCGTCGAAGAGAGCACCGCGAGGGAACTGTTCGACAATCCGCGCCATCCCTACACGGCCGGTCTGCTGCGCTGCCTGCCGACGCGCGGCCGCCGGAAGAGCGACGGTCCGCTGGAAACTATCCACGGAGCCCTGCCCTCCCCGGGAACCTCGATCAAAGGATGCGTATTCGCCGATCGCTGTCCATTAGCGGACGACACTTGCCGGGAATCGCCACCACCGTTCTTCGATCTCGGGGGCGCCCATCACAGCCGTTGCTTCTATCACGACCGACCGGTCCCGCGATCGGCACCACAAACTGCCGCTGCGGCACCTGCGGGATCGGATCAGCGCGACAGCCACCCAATCCTTGCGGTGGAGAATCTGTCCAAGACCTTCAAGCTCAAGGGACACGCGCTGCCGGTGTTGCGCGAGATTGATCTTGCCTTGGCGCCAGGCGAGACCCTGGGTCTGGTTGGTGAATCCGGCAGTGGCAAGACAACGTTCGCGCGCCTGCTGTTGGGACTGACGCCGCCGGATACTGGCGGCAAGATCGCAATGGATGGCAGGCCGCTGGAGCCGCTTCTGGCCGGCCGGACCTTGAATGACGTCAAGTCTCTTCAGATCATCTTTCAGAATCCCGATTCCGCGCTCAATCGCTCCCATTCGGTCCGGCGCATCATCGGCCGAGCCATCCATCGGCTCTCCGGTGCGTCAGGTGCCGCAATCGGCGCCAAGCTTCTTGAGTTGATCGCCGCCGTGCGCGTGGCAGATCGCTATCTGACTTCACGGCCCCGGCAATTGTCTGGCGGCCTCAAGCAACGCATCGCCATTGCGCGCGCGTTCGCCGGCGAGCCCCGCGTCGTCGTCTGTGACGAGCCGACCTCCGCGCTCGACGTTTCCGTTCAGGCAGCGATCCTCAATCTGCTGGTCGATCTTCAGACCAGGCGGCACGTCAGCTACGTCTTCATTTCGCACGACCTTGGGGTCGTGAGATATCTGTCGGACCGCATCGCCGTGCTTTATCTGGGCCGGTTGATGGAGATCGGTCCAGCCGACCGGGTCTTTGCCGGCCCCCATCACCCCTATACCGAAGCATTGCTGTCGGCGATCCCCGTCATCGGCGGTGGCGATGTCGAGCGCATCCGGCTTTCCGGCGAGATTCCGAGTGCGGTCGATCCGCCGTCCGGCTGCGTCTTTCATACCCGGTGTCCGCGCAAGATCGGCGCGATCTGCGAGCAGCAGGAGCCGCCGCTCACCAAGGTCGGCGCGCGCCATGCCATTCGCTGTCACATCCCGGTCGAGGATCTGGCGCGGATGCAGATTGCCGTGCCCGCACCGATCGCCGAAACAGACGCCATCTCATGATTCCTCTCGATCCCTAAGCTTCTGCCGGCGCGACACCGGAGACTTCGGCCATCGCGGAGCTGACAGTTCCATTGGAGACGACGTCCGATATAGTCCCTGCCATGTAGATCGCACCGCCCTGGTCATCTGCTCCGGCACGCCTGACACGCCCGATGGCGACGGCGTGCTCATAGCCGGCCGAGTGCAGGTCGCGGAGGCATTCTGTCGCTTGCCCTGCAGAGATACCGGCAAGCAACCCGCCAGAGGTCTGCGGATCGAACAGCACGGCCTTGGTTGGATCGTCGACATCGCCGCGCAGAAGCCGCGACATGGCAAGGTTTTCCGGCAAGAGTGTCGATGACACCCCTCCCCGCGCCAGCTCGCGCACACCGCCATAGATGGGCAGTGCGGCAAGATCGAGTTCGGCGTCGGCGGCGCTTGCAGCCAGCATTTCGCCGAGGTGACCGACCAGCCCGAAACCCGTCACATCGGTCATCGCTGTTGCCCGATGCCGGCGCAGGATTTCGGATGCCTGGCGATTGGACCGCCGCATCTCGGCGATCGCGGCGGCGACTGATCCGGCGCCGGCTCGTCCCCGCATCGCGGCCGCGAACAGGATTCCGGTGCCGAGCGGCCGTGTCAGGATCAACACGTCGCCTTTCTTGAGGCCGCCCTTGCGCACAATCTGGTCCGCTGCCGCTTCGCCGATGACGGAGAAGCCGAGGGAAAGCTCCATGCCTTCGCTGGAGTGGCCGCCAACCAGGGTGACCTGCTCGCGATCAAGGCACGCCCGCGCGCCCGACAGGAGCTGGAAGAGCATTTCTTCGACCTTTGACGCGGATCCGACCGGCACGACTGCTGTGGCGAGCGCGTGACGCGGCACACCGCCCATCGCGAACACGTCGTTCAGCGCATGGTTGGCCGCAATCTCGCCGAAGATGAAAGGATCGTCGACGAAGGCCCGAAAGAAATCGACCGTCTGCACAAGGTACCCGGAGCGCGGCGGCATCACGATCGCCGCGTCATCGGGCGCGTCAAGGCCAACAACGACGCCATCGACGATGGGCGGCGCCAAGCGCGCCAAGGCACGCGACAGCGGCTCCGGCCCGATCTTCGCTGCGCAGCCGCCGCAACGCATCTCCTCCACCGCGCCGTTCGCCGCCCCCCTCGGCATGCGCGCCAGCATCGTTTCGGCATCCTGATACATCCGCATCCAGCGGCGATCGACCCAATCCTTCCAGCTCCAGACCCAGCGCCCTTCAACCTTCCACCAGCTGCGCGACGCGACGGCATAACGTTCGCCGGTTGAGATCAGCGCGAGGTGCCGGCGCTGCGGGCGCCACTCACTGGGCTGCATTCCTCGTGCTCGGCGCCGCAGATTCTTGGCCAGCGGGTGGCCGGCTCGCACGGCGAAAACGCCGGCCTTCTCGCGCGGCGTCTCGGTCAGGGTGGCGCAGTCTCCGGCGCCGAACACATCCGGATCGTTGAGAACCTGCAAGGTAGGGCCGAGTGCGAGAAATCCGCTCTTGTCCAGGGCAAGCCCGGTTTTGTGGAACCAGGCCGGCGCAGCGGCGCCGGTCGTTACCAGGATGGCGTCCGCCGGAACGCTCGCCCGTGTCTCCAGCTCGATCCCGGCCGCCGTCACAGCGCGTGCTTGCCTGTGTTCATGGAGTTCTATGCCGCGCTCGGCGAATGCCCGCCGAAAGCTTTCGCGTACGCGCGGATTATGAGTCGGCAAGATTTCGCCTTCGGTCACGAGGGCGAAAACGAAATCCGATGCATCCCGGCCTTCGCGCCGTGCATCGGCCAACAGGTGGGTGCGTACCGACAACAGCAGCTCCACACCGCCGGCGCCGCCGCCAATCACTGCAATGCGGCGCGGTCCGTCCGGCGCCCGGCAGCGCTCGCGGAGCACAGAGAACTTGGCGAGGAACGAGCCGATCGGCTTGACCGCAATGCCATGCTCCGCCGCCCCGGCGATATGATCCAGCGCAGGCGTGATGCCGACATCGATGGACAACAGATCGTAGGCGATCGGCGGGCGGCCATCGAGCAAAACACGCTTGTGTTCACGGTCCAGGTCAACGGCATCCGCATGAATGAGGCGTGTGCGGGTCACCGCGGAAAGCCGCACCAGATCGATATGCGCCTCCTCCTCCGAGTAGAGGCCGGCAACAACACCGGGCAACATACCGGAATAGGGTGTCTCGAGATCGCGCGCGACCAGGGTCAGGCGCACGCCCGGCTCGGGCCGCATGGCGAAGGCTTTCAACACATGCACGTGCGCATGGCCGCCACCCAGCAGCACGATGTCGGTACGGACATTGGTATCGCGATTCATGTCGCGCGGAAGCTCCCTGCATTCATTGCGGGGGAACCTCTTCGACCATCACGCGCCGACCCTGCTTGTCGAAGAAATGGCCTTCGTTGATCGTGAGGCGGTCAGCTTTCACCCGCCGCTCCAGCTCGCCGAGTTCCGCCCGTGCGGCAGCATTATCGAGGGGGCCGCCTCCAGCCGCGCTGATTGCGAAGAAGGCGGCGCCGTCCCAGGCGATTCCGGCGCCGGAAAACAGCGCCGCGATCTCGGGCCATCCGACATCATCGCCGACCACCGCGAAATAGGTCGAGGAGAGCGGCCTTACGTCCGTTTCGCCGATCTCGACCAGGATCACCAGAGCGGTGAAGGCACGGCGTTCGGCGAATTCCTCGACGATCCAGGTCTCGAACTCGGTCTCCTCTGCATCAGAAGTCGACAAGCGGCGTCTCCGGCATCGGTTGTTCGAACAGAGTCCAGAACGGCGCGGGGTGGGTCTCGTCGTACCAGCGCTCGAAGGCGGCCAACAGATCGAGCACGTCGGCAGCCGGCGCCTCTTCGGGCTGTTGGCCGGCGAACATCGACTCCGCCACCCGAGCGAATTCCGTCAGAACTGCGGACCTCGCCTCGCTGTCATTCGACCAGCCCAGTTTGGAACGCAGGATCGCGACGGCTCCGGCCACCGCGAGTTCCTTGCTCTCGGCGCGAGAGACTGCGTCCGAGACCGCCCGCATGATACTGAGACGACGGAACGCGAAGCTGCGGTCGCGCTCCAGCTGGGCGATGCGCTGGGCGGCGTGGCGGCGGAATTCAGTCTCTGTCGAGGCGGCCTGGTTGGCGGCGGCTTCGAGCGTGTCGAGGAATGGCGCCACCGGGCTCATCTGCGTGCACCCTGAGTACGTGGCGGAAGAGAGTGGGAGTCGAACCCACCAAGGACCGTCTCGCGACCCTTCCCGGATTTGAAGTCCGGACGCCCCACCGGGGACGCATCTCCTCCGATATTCTCCCGGCTCGAACTCTCCAGTCTCGTCGCCGTATCGCCGCTGTCCGCGCCCCGCGCGAATAGATTGGCACGGTTGGGGTTGATGCGCCGCCAGTCGCCGCGGCGCATGGTGAAGCCCTGCCGGTCGAAGAACTCCAGAACCTGGATTGCGACCTTGCGTCCATTGTCAAGCCGGTCGCGGAACGCTGCCGCGGTGAAGCGGCCAACCGCTCCCGCCGCAGCGACTTCGGTGGCGATGACCGCCATCTCCGCGATCGTATCGGCCAGGAAGAAGTGGTCCAGCGCCACCTCGTCCACCTCCCCGCGGCGTGCCGCCAGGCGAAAGACGCGGCGCATGATCTTCTCATCGATGCCGAATTCGTGCGCGACATCACGCACGCGCGGCGGCCGAAAACGATTGGACTCACCAAGCAGTGGCATGACCCGGGCCCAGATCGCTTCCTCATCCGCGCTCATGCGGACTTCGTGATAGGGCCGCCGCAGCCACGCGCGGTCGACGATCAGCGCACCCTCACCGACCAGATGATGGATGGCGGCGGCAAACAGCGGTGTCGGCAGGCGCGGCTGCAGGGATAGACGCAACCGCTCCTGTGCCAAGCCCTGCATGTCGGGCCGATCGGCATGGAACCGGTCCAGCGCCGCGACCGCGCCATCGGCAAACTTTTTCCAGGCATCCCGCCGCAAGGCAACGGTTTGGCCGGACGCCACGAGCGTCACGAGATCGAGCCTTTCGACCGCCTTGGCGACGGAGTCCACCGCAGCGGCGCGGTCGCGAAAGAAGGCCTGCAGGTCGACGAAGCCGCGCGGACCATCCAACGCACCGGACAAGGCAGCGAATGTGTCGGCAGCGTCCAGGGCCTGCAGCTCCGCGCGCCGGGCCGGCGATCGCCGCCGGCGCTCCGGCGAACGGAGATCGAGAATGACACCGCCGCCGATGGTGCGGCTGGCGGAGGTGTCGCGGATGATGAATCGATCGCCAGCCGCGGCGGCAATCGGCTGATCGAGCACAAGCTGAACCAGCTCGGTTTCGCCTGGCGCGATCGGCTCGTCGCGCAGTACCACGATGCGCGCCGCCACCTCGCAAGCCGCATGATACAGCCACACCGGCATCCATTGACCGATCGGCTTCGGCTCCGTCCGCAGCACGCTAAGCCGCGCATCGATGCGAGCGGTGGGCGCGTGCAGCGATGGGTCGAGCACGACGTCGCCGCGCCGCACAGCTTCCTTTCTGATGCCGGACCCGGCCAGGGCGAGGGCGCAGCGCTCGCCCGCATGGCCCACTTCGGCGGCGCGGTTCTGCACATGCAGCGAGCGCACGCGCGCCTCGAGGCCCGTCGGGCTGACGATAACGCCGTCGCCGACCTTGACCCGACCGGACAGCACGGTCCCGGTCACGACCGTCCCCGTGCCGATCAAGGTGAAGGAACGGTCGACCGCCAACCGGAACCGGCCGTCCGCCCCGCGCGCCTCGGTGGCGCCGCACAGACCGTCGAGCCTGGCAGCCAGCGTCGGAATCCCTTCACCGGTCAGCGCCGAAACCGGCAGGATCTCCGCACCCGCCAGGTTTGTCGTAGCGAGCGCTGCCGCGATATCGCCGCGCACCTTGAGACGGCGCGCGTCATCGGCCAGGTCCGCCTTGGTCAAAACCACGATGCCGCGCGATAGGCCGAGCAGGTCGAGGATCGCCAGATGCTCACGCGTCTGCGGCATGATGCCATCGTCCGCAGCCACCACCAACAGCACGCAATCGATGCCGGTCGCGCCAGCCAGCATGTTGTGGACCAGCTTTTCGTGGCCAGGCACGTCGATGAAACCGATGATGGCGCCGTCAGGACGCGGCCAATAGGCGAAGCCGAGATCGAGCGTGATACCGCGCGCTTTCTCTTCCGGCAGCCGGTCGGCGTCGATCCCGGTGAGCGCTCGCACCAGCGCCGTCTTGCCGTGATCGATGTGGCCGGCGGTTCCGACAATCATGCGGAACTCTCCGCCGACAACGGGATTGCAGCGCGGCCCTCGGCCTGCGTCCGCTGATCGTCATTGCACGCCGCTCTTGCGGCCGGCAGGAATGGCTCGGAGAGCTTGCTGCCGCCGCGCTGGGCACGCAGCAGCCAGGTGAGTGCCTCGACCGGGTCGCGCGCGACGCCCGCACCCAGATGATGGGCAGCGCCGAGCATTGCCTGGCCGACCGCATCGCCGCGCAAGGCCGCCTTGCGCCACCATTCGGCCGCCACGGGAGGATCGCGAGCAACCCCGAGAGCGTTGTGATGTAGCATGCCGAGCCGCGTCATCGCCGCTGCCACATTCTGGTCCGCTGCCGCCAGCGCCCAGCGCCGCGCCTCCTCGTAGTCCGGCGGCAGCAGCTCGCCTTCGACCAGCAGCCAGGACAGCATGTCTTGTGACTCTGCATCGCCCTGCTCTGCGGCGGCGCGGTACCAGCGCGCGGCAGCAGCGGGATCCGTTTCGACCAACTCGCCCTTGAGGTAGAGCGTCGCGAGATTGCGCTGACCGACCGCGTCGCTCGCCTCCGCCGCCAGCGTCAGCCACCGCAAGGCCAGTGCGCCATCTGGCACAACACCAAGGCCATTCGCGAAACAAGCGCCGATATTGCTTTGCGCCCGTGCAACGCCCGCGTGAGCCAACGGCCCCCAGATCTCCAGCGCCCGCGCGTAGTCGCCGCTTTCGGCCGCTTCGTAAGCGGCCATCATCCGGTTTGCGACCGTGTCGAGGTCGCTCTGTGCGACGGAGTCAGGGGCGCGCATCGCTTCCCTCAGTATGGTCCAGCGCGTTGAGATTTGCGGTGAACCCCGCTTCATCTTCCAGGCATCGCAGATCGAGGATCAGGCAACCCTCGGCAATCCGCCCGATGACGGGCACCGGCAGGTTGCGCATCGCAGTTGCCAGGGCCGCGAGCGCGCGACCCTGGCCGCGCGGTTTCGACGGGCGGATGGCGATTCCCGTGCTCGGCACCGTCTCCAGAGGCAAGGCGCCCGACCCGATCTGGCTGGCGCAAGGTGCGATCTCCACCTGATAGACCTCGCCGAGCCTTGCCGCGAGCATCGGCGAGATGCGACCGGCCAGCGCCTCGATCTCTGCTTTCGGTCGCGCCAGCAAGCGGATCGTCGGCAGACGCGCGGTCAGGCGGTCGGGATCGCGATAAAGCCTCAGCGTCGCTTCCAGCGCGGCCAGGCGGATCTTGTCCACGCGCAGCGCGCGCTTCATGGGGTTGCGGTTGATCCGTGCCAGCAGATCCTTACGGCCGACGATGAAACCGGCCTGGGGTCCGCCCAGCAGCTTATCGCCGGAAAAGGTGACAAGATCTGCGCCGTCATCGATCGCCTCGGCAACGGTCGGTTCATGCGCCAGCCCGAACCGCGCGAGATCGACCAGCGTGCCGGAGCCGAGATCATGGACGAAGGGCACATTGCGTTCGCGCGCCAGCGCGGCGACGTCGCGAGCCGCGACTTCGCTCGTGAAGCCTTCGATACGATAGTTGGAGGTATGCACCTTCAGCAAAAGGCCCGTCTTCGAGCCCATGGCATTGGCATAGTCCCTTTGGTGCGTGCGGTTGGTAGTGCCGACTTCCGCCAGCTTCGTTCCGGCGCGGCTCATGATCTCCGGCATGCGGAATGCGCCGCCGATCTCGATCAGCTCACCGCGCGAGACCACCGCCTCGCGCCCCTTCGCCAGGGTATTGAGCACCAGCAGGACGGCGGCCGCATTGTTGTTAACGATGGTCGCGTCCTCGGCGCCGGTCAGCTCGCACAACAGGCCGCGCAGATGATCGTCGCGTTCTCCGCGCCGGCCGGTTTCGAGATCGAACTCGAGCGCAACGGCGCTGCGCATCGCCTCGCTCGCCGCCTCGATCGCCGCCTCGGCCAGCAGCGCCCGGCCCAGATTGGTGTGCATTACTGTCCCGGTCAGGTTGAAGACCGGCCGCAGGCTCGGCACCGCTTGCGCCTCCAGCTTCCAGCGCGCGGTTTCAGCAACAGCCTCCGCGTCCGCTCCGCCGCCAGCGCGTGCTGTCGCAAGCGCATCGCGGACCGCTGCAACGAAGGCTGGTCGGCCGAAGCTGCCGATCGCCACGCCGGCAATCCCGGTCCTCAGAACCTCGTCGACCGAGGGCAGGCGCTTGATCTGGGCGGTCTCGCGGCTCGACGCCATGGCGCCCTCAATATCCGACCAGGAACGGGTTGACGCCGCCGCGCTTGAACCCGGTCTCGCGCACCAGGAGATCGAGTCCGAGGCTGGCGACATCGTCGGCGATCACATCGACGGCCGGATCCAGGTGCTGATGCAGGATCTTCACATAGCCGTTGCAGCTCCGGCAGGTCTCGGCCTTCACGGTTCCAGGCCCGCCTTCGATCTCCTGGTAGGAGATGCCGGCGGTGGAACCGCAGAGCGTGCACTTGATGCGCACATAGTTCCACAGCGTGCCGCAGAGGCTGCATCCGCAATAGCGCGTGCCATGCGCGCCCTGCCAGCCGACCACCATCGACGATGCCGGCGGGCCACCACACACAGGGCATGCGCCATCGCCGACCGGCACCAGCGACTTGGCGTCAAGGCGCGCTGCCAGCCTGGCGAAATGGATCTGCAAAGCGGCGGCGACATAGAGATGCTCGGCCAGCGTCTCCATTGGAAACGCCTGATCGAGGATTGATCGCACCATCTCCGCCTGCGCGGCACTGTCCGCCTCTTTCAACCGGCCCAATGCGGCGGCAGCGCTCTCCGGCATTTCGATGTCCGCAGCTAACGCAAGGAACCGCGCCAAGGTGGCCTCGAACGCAGGATCGAGAATGAAATGCGCGCGATCGAGCGGCGGCATCGCGAACTCTCGTGCGCGCTTGAGGTGCTCAAGGTCCGGCAGGCCGGCCGCCGGCAAACCGTCCTGAGCCCGATGCTGCGCCTCGGCAATTCCAGCCAGAAACAGAAGATAGGGCTTGAGGTCGTGGCCCTCGGCCAGGAAGCGGAAGCGCGCCGCACGGGCGCTGAAGAGCTGGACCGGGTCTGGCAGGCGAACAAAGACGGGACTTGCCACCTCGCCGATGGCGGTCATGTCGCGCTGGGGCGCGTCGGTCTTTGCCATTACTCCACCTCACGAACCGCACGGGTCACGTGTCAGAGTTGTCTTGCACCTATCTGGCGCGTTTCGCCCCGCTGTCGTCATTCTTGCCGGTGACCAGTTCCCGGAGCCACTTGCGGTGATGCCGCCAGGCCCAGCCACCGGTGACCCACCCGCGGGTCATGGCGCGAATAGTACCGCGCACCCAGATCGCAGCATAGACGTGAACGATCCAGACGCAAATGATGACGATCGCGGCGATCGAGTGAACCAGGACCGCGATCCGCTTCTGGTCAAGCGTCGTGTACTGGGAGAAATACTCGTCCCAGATCGCGAATCCGCTGGAAATCAGGACTATGATCAGGATCGACATCAGCCAGAACACCATCTTCTGGCCGGCGTTGTATTTTCCGACCTCCGGCAGGTTCTCATCGTGCTTGGTCAGCACGTCGCGCAGCCGGGCCATCCAGGTGCCGTCCTCCCGCTTCCAGAGATTGGCCTTCCAGAAGCGCAGGAACAGGCCGAGAAATGCGAAGAACAGCACGACGCCGATCCAGGGGTGGATTGCCCGCGTGTTCTCCCCGCCGCCGAACAGCTTGCTCAGGAAGAACAGGCTGGGATGGAACATCGACAGACCGGACAGGGCAAGGAGCACCAGGCTTGCTGCCGTGATCCAGTGATTGATGCGCGCGGCCGTGGTGTAGCGATCCACTGTGACCGGATCGCCGGGATGGACCCGTTCGCCCGGCCCGACGTCATAGGGCTTTTCCATCACCGACCTCCCGTCTGATCTTCCGTCAGGCGCTTGGCGTTCCTCTCATCCTCATCGGACACGCGGTTGGCGCCGGAGACGACATGGTGCAGGAATCCGATACCCACGAACGACGCTATCGCGGTCAGGCCCGCATATTTGGTGAGGCCCTTCCACAGTTCCACCACTGGACTGATCTTCGGATCCTTCGGCAGGTCGGCATAGATCTCCGGCTTGTCGGCGTGGTGCAGCACATACATGACATGCGTGCCGCCGACGCCCGGTGGATCATAGAGGCCGGCGTTGGCGAAGCCGCGGGATTTCAGATCCTCGATCCGTTTCGCCGCGTGCTGCTTCATGTCCTCTTTGGGGCCAAACACGATCGCCTGCGTCGGGCAAGCTTTGGCGCAGGCCGGGCCCTGCCCGACCGCCACGCGGTCCGAGCAGAGGGTGCATTTGTAGGCCTTGTGATCGACCTTGGAGATCCGCGGGATATTGAACGGGCAGCCCTTCACGCAATAGCCGCAGCCGATACAGTTCTCGTGCACGAAGTCGACGATGCCGTTGGAATATTGCACGATGGCGCCGGGCGCCGGGCACGCCTTGAGGCAGCCCGGATCCGCGCAATGCATGCAGCCATCCTTGCGGATCAGCCATTCCAGATCGTTGCTCTCCGGATTGACCCACTCGGTGAAGCGCATCAGCGTGAACATCGCTGGCGTCAAGTCCTCCGGATTGTCGTAGACACCGCGGTTCTCGCCCACCTCCTCGCGCATGTCATTCCATTCAAGGCACGCGACCTGACAGGCCTTGCAGCCGATGCACTTGGAGACGTCGATGAGCTTTGCCACCTCGGTGAGCTGACGCGACGGCGCCGGCACGCTCGAGGCCGAGCGACGGATCAGGTCCTGCTCGCCATACACGGCGGCGGAAGGCTGGACGGAGGGGTTCGGAAGTGGAGGATACATGGCAGCCTCCCTTACGCGACCGGCTCGGCGATGGCTTCAATATCGACCAGGAACGCCTTGAATTCCGGCGTCTCGATATTGGCATCGCCTACGAACGGCGTCAGCGTGTTCGGGCCGAAGCCCTTTTTCGCCACACCGGTGAAGCCCCAGTGCAGTGGGATGCCGACGATGTGCACGGTCTTGCCGTCGCATTGCAGTGGCTTGATCCGCTTGGTGACGACGGCCTTCGCCCTCACCTCTCCGCGGTTGGACATGACCTTGACCCACCCGCCGGGCTTGATCCCCTTCTCCTCCGCGAGCTGTTCCGAGATCTCCACGAAGAACTCGGGCTGCATGACAGCGTTCGGCTGGACGTGCTTGGTCCAGAAATGGAAGTGCTCGGTCAGCCGGTATGACGTGGCCGCGTAGGGGAACTTTTCCGCATCGCCGAACTGCGCCATGTCGTCCTTGAACACGCGTGCGGCGGGATTGCCGCGCACCTTGGGTGCGATCGGATTCGTGATCGGCGATTCAAACGGCTCGTAATGCACCGGGAATGGGCCGTCCTTCATCATGGTTCGGGTGAAGAGACGCGCTGTCCCTTCCGGATTCATGATGAAGGGGCCGACCACGTCCGGCTTCGCCGTCGGGGCGACGTCGGGCACGTCGTAGCCCTCCCACTTCTGGCCATTCCACGCGATCACCTTGCGGTTCGGATCCCAGGGCTGGCCGTTCATGTCCGCCGAGGCGCGGTTGTAGAGGATCCGCCGGTTGGCCGGCCAGGAGAAGGCCCACTTCGAGTAGAAGCCGGCATCATCCGGATCGGAGTTATCCCGGCGGGCCATATTGTTGCCGTTCTCGTTGAAGCAACCGGAATAGATCCAGCAACCGCACGAGGTCGTGCCGTCGTCGCGAAGCTGGGCGAATCCCAGCAACTGCTTGCCCTTTTCCGCCAGCACCTTGGTCGGATCGGCCGGATCGTAGACCGCCTCGATGGCATAGCCGTTGAGCTCGCGTGCGAGTTCGTCGGCCTTCGGCTCGTCGGGGTTGGCGTACGGCCAGCGCAGTTTGAGGATCGGGTCCGGCAGCGCTCCGCCCTCCTTCTCATAGAGCGCTTTCAGCCGCCGCCAGATCTGCGCCATAATCCAATTATCCGACTTGGCCTCGCCCGGCGGTGTTCCGCCGGCCCAGTGCCACTGCAGCCAGCGCCCTGAATTCACGAGCGAGCCTTCGTCCTCCGCAAAGCAGGTGCTGGGGAGCTGGATCACCTCGGTCTGGATCTTCGATGAATCGACATCGTTGTATTGGCCGTGGTTCTCCCAGAACCGCGAGGTCTCCGTATCGAGCGGATCCATGGTGACCAGGAACTTGAGGTTCGACAGCGCTTCCGTGCACTTCTTGCGGTTAGGCGCCGAGAGCAACGGATTGAAGCCCTGGCAGACGTAGCCATTCATCTTGCCCTGATGCATCAGTTCGAACGCCCGCAGCACGTCGTAGCCCGGCACGTCCAGCTTCGGCAGCCAGTCATAGGCGAAGTCGTTGGCAGGCGTCGCCGCCTCGCCCCACATCGATTTCTGGAAGCTGACGAAGAACTTCTTGTAGTTCTGCCAATAGCTCATCTGGTCCGGCCGCAGCGGCTTGAAGCCGCGGGTCGACATGTAGGTGGCGAGGTCCACTTCCTTCTGGGTGGGCAAGGTCATATAGCCGGGCAGAAGGTTCGACATCAGCCCGATATCCGTCAGCCCCTGGATGTTGGAATGGCCGCGGAGCGCATTCATACCGCCGCCGCGCATGCCAATATTGCCGAGGAGCAGCTGCAGCATGGCCATGGCCCGGATGTTCTGCGAGCCCTTGGAATGCTGGGTCCAGCCGAGCGCATACATCGAGGTCATGGTCTTGGTCGGCGAAGAGGTTTCCGCCACCATGGCGGCGACCTTCAGGTACTTGTCCTTGGGCGTGCCGCAGATGCGTTCCACCATCTCGGGCGTGTAGACCGAGACATGCTGCTTCAGGAGATTCCAGACGCAGCGCGGGTTGGTTAGCGTGTCGTCCACCATGACGAAGCCATCTTCGCCAAGCTGGTAGTCCCAGCTCGTCTTGTCATATTCGCGCTTCGCCTCGTCATAGCCGGAGAACAGGCCGTCCTGATAGGCGAACCCGTCCTTCACCAGATAGGGCGCATTGGTGAACGCCTTCACATAGTCCCAGTGGATCTTGTCATTCTGGATGCAGTAGTTGATGAGCCCGAGCAGGAATGCGATGTCGGTGCCTTGCCGGATCGGCGCGTAGACGTCCGCCACCGAGGCCGAACGCGTGAAGCGCGGATCGACCACGATCAGCTTGGCGCCGCGGTTGGCCTTGGCCTCCGTGACCCACTTGAAGCCGCAGGGGTGCGCTTCAGCGGCATTGCCGCCCATGATGACGACGAGATCCGTATTCCGGATGTCGGTCCAGGAATTCGTCATCGCGCCACGGCCGAATGTTGGGGCGAGACTCGCCACCGTTGGGCCGTGTCAAACCCGCGCTTGGTTGTCGAATACCAGCATCCCGGCGCTGCGGACCACCTTGTAGGTCAGGAACGCCGTTTCGTTGGTGGTCGCCGATGCCGCA
Organism: Dongiaceae bacterium; assembly: GCA_035695765.1. GTDB lineage: Bacteria > Pseudomonadota > Alphaproteobacteria > Dongiales > Dongiaceae > Dongia_A. The sequence goes on along the minus strand of DASRRI010000012.1, from coordinate 6,401 downwards.
AGGAAGCCGGTGGTGATCCACCGGTTGACCGTCACGCCATCCTGATTGCGGGCCACGAAGTTCTTGTCGCGATCATCCTTGAGGTGCTGCGCGATGCGATCGAGTGCTTCCTCCCAGGGGAGTTCCTCGAACGTATGCGCGCCCGGCCTGCGGATGCGCGGCTTGGTAAGGCGCGTCTCGGAATGGACGAAGTCGAGCAGCGCCGCGCCCTTCGGGCATAGCGTGCCGCGATTGGTCGGATGGTCGGCATCACCCTCGATATGGGTGATCTCCGCCGTCTCGCCTTTCGTCAGGTCGCCCTTGGAATACATGATGACGCCGCAGGCGACGGAACAGTAGGGGCATGTGTTGCGGGTTTCGGTGGTGCCGGCCAGCTTGAACGCCCGGATCGCATCGGCATGAGCGGCCTCGATACCGCCAAAGCCGAACGCACCGAGCGCCGTTCCGGCCAACCCCACGCCCGCACCCTTGAGCAGGGTGCGTCGCGAGAGTTCCATGTTCATAACCGGCTCCTCCCAGGACGTGTATCCGCCGGACTTGGTGGCCCAACTTTCCACGCGAGGACACCAATCCAGCCCACGAGGTTCCGCAGTGTCTCTGTATGACATTTTGGAACCACTTTAATTGTAACGCAACGGCGTTCACATCTCCTTGGCCGAAGGATCGAAATCCGATCGTGCTGCCTGCGCTCGGCGCGGGATGGCTGCTTTGGGGGCGACAGTTTCGCCGAATGGCGGCAGCCAGCTTGTTAACTAGATTGGCGAGGGAAGCCGCACTCGAAACCCGCCGGCCAAGCCGGAAGCATTGATCCATTCGGTGCGTTGGAAGCTGCAGCACCACCATCGAAATTCCCAATGGCCGAGCCTCGATCCAAGCCCTCGGCCGAGGTTGGGACCAAAATCGGCCGAAGCCGGGTCCATGTTTGACGCGTCGCCTCTCCCGGCATGATGCTGCAAGAGAAATCCATCACCTCTCAATCCAACAGCGATTGCTCGCGCAGGCTATCCGCGAGCAGGTTGAGGCCGAGGACCAGGGACATCAGCGCCAAGGCCGGGGGCAACGCAGGATGGGGATAGATCGACAGCAGCTTGCGCCCTTCATTGATCGTCATGCCCCAATCGGGACTTTCCGGGCTGACACCCAGCCCGAAGAAGCCGAGCGTGCCGAGCAGGATGGTCGTGTATCCGATGCGCAGGCAGAAATCGACGATCAGGGGTCCGCGCGCATTCGGTAGGATCTCCCACAGCATGATGTACCAGGGACTTTCCCCGCGCGTCTGCGCCGCCGCCACATAGTCGCGCGTTCGGATGTCGATGGTGAGCCCGCGCACGATCCGGAACACCACTGGCGAATTCACGAACACGACCGAAACGAAGATGTTGAGCAGGTTCGAGTCCATGGCAAACAGGCCGAGAGGGTCGGCATTGAACGCTAACCCCGAATAGGCCCAAAGGCCGAGCGCAAGGGTGATCGCCAGATAGACCCACATCCTCGCCGGTTGCGTGTTGAAGCGCGACCAGACCAGGATCACGAAGAACAGGATCGGAAACAGGAACAGGATCGCCGCGGCGATGACGGGTATGCCGGTCTCCTGGATTTCCGGCGTCACCAGCAGATAGAACAGAAGGATGACCGGGAATGCGAGGATGAGGTTCGCGACGAAGCTCAAAGCCGTATCGAACCGGCCGCCGAAATAGCCGGCAGGCAGGCCGAGGGTGATTCCCGCCATGTAGGCGAACAAGGTCGCTGGGGGTGCGATCGACAGGACAGTCCGGCTTCCCATCACCATCCGGCTGAAGACATCGCGGGCCAGATTGTCGCCGCCCAGCAGATAATACCGGCCCGCGACACCCGGCACCGGCGTGCCGGGCAGCTTGTTCTTCATGGCGGCGATCTGGTCCAGCGGGCTCATGGTGACGATCGCGTCCGCGAACAGTGCCGTCAGCAGCCAGAACAGGACAATGCCGAGGCCGATCTTGCCGACGGTGCTGCCCATCAGGCGGCCATAGAGGCCAAGGCGACGCTGCAGGCCGATCGACAGCGCGAATATCGCCGCCAGCCCGATCCAGACCGGTGTGAAGTCGAGGAGGATCCGGCTGGCGATCTGAAGCGCGCTCATCTCGCCCTACCCACCCGTACGCGTGGGTTGAGATAGACATAGCCGATGTCCGAGATGAGCTGCGTCAGGAGCACCACCACGACCGCGACGATGGAGCAGGACAGCAGCAGTTCGATGTCGTTGTTGTCGGCGGCCCGGACCAGCGTCCAGCCGAATCCCTTGTAGGTGAAGAGCGATTCCACGATTACCACCCCGGTCAGCAGCCAGGGAAACTGCAGCATGATGACCGTGAACGGCGCGATCAGCGCGTTGCGCAGCGCATGCCGGGCGACGACGACGCCGAAACTCAGTCCCTTGAGACGGGCCGTGCGGATGAATTGGGCCGTCATCACTTCCGCCATCGAGGCGCGGGTCATCCTGGCGATGTAGCCCATGCCGTAGAGCGCCATGGTCAGGACCGGCAGGGCGAAGTTCTCGAAGGTCATGTCGTCCATCGCTGAGGCGGCGGAGCCCTTGAACCATTTCAATCCGACGCTTGCACTCGCGAACACCGCGATGAAGACGACGCCGGAGACATATTCGGGCGTTGCCGTGGTCGCGATGGAGAAAATGGATAGCACCCGGTCGAGCCGCGATCCTTCCTTCATGCCGGCCAGCACGCCAATCGCCAGCGCCATCGGCACCATGACGATCATGACCCACAGCATCAGCCATCCAGTCAAGGAAAGGCGCGTGGCGATGATGCTTCCCACCGGCGCGCGGAACACTGTCGAATATCCGAAATTACCCTGCAGGATGCCGCAGAAGCGCGGCGTTGCTTCGGGCGGAGCGTCCGGATCGACGCAGCGCCCGATCCGCTTGCCGTTCGTATCGGTCCCGGTCCAGCCCGGCATCACGCCCAGCCACTCGCCATAGCGCCGCAGCATTCCCTGGCTGTAGCCGTTCTGACCCAGCCAGCGCTCGACCTCTTCATCGCTCATGCGCGTATTGACCTGCGTCTTGGCCATCTTCTCCAGGTTGGGATGGAGATTGGTCAGGAAGAAAACAACGAAGGTCAGGCACAACGCGGTCAGCGCCATGACCGTCAGACGATGGAGCATGAACCGTGTCATGTCGCTTCCGGGCGATGTGGCGGACGGGGCGGATGCGCGTTCCGCCCCGCTCGCCGCCAATCAGCTTTCAATCCAGACCTTGTCGAGATGCTGCTCGAGCGCCTGGTGCTGCTCGCAGCCATTCACGCCCTTGCGATAGCTGCGATAGACCGAGCGCCAATAGGGCTGGATGATGATGCCGGAATTGCGCAGCGTCTTCTCGAGATCAGCCATGATGACACGGCGGGCGTCCGGGTCCGGCGTGGCAAGCGCCTTCTCGAGCAAGGCATCGAACTTGGGATCGGAATATCCCGTCTCGTTCCACGGCACGCCGGACTTGTAGGCAAGGCCCAGCACCTGGACGCCCAACGGCCGGCCGAGCCATTCCGTGCAGGAGAATGGATACTTGTTCCAGTCGTTCCAGAAGGTCGCCGCCGCAATGACCTTGCGGCTGACCTTGAGACCGGCATCGCGCATCTGGCCGGCGATGGCGTCCGCCGTCGATTTCTGCCAATCGTCGTCAAGGGAGATCAGCTCGAATGCGTGATCGGATTGCTTCGCCTCCGCCAGCAAGGCCTTGGCCTGTTCGACATCGCGCTTGTGCGGGCCGACATCGGCGAACTCGATGTGCATCGGGCCGACATGGTGATTGTCGGCCGGCTTGCCCTTGCCGCTGAGGCCGATATCCAGCACCACCTTGTTGTCGACGGCCAGCTGCGCGGCGCGCCTCACCTTGACGTCCTTGTACGGGTCGTTGTTGACGTTGAAGCGCGCGACGATGGTGGAGCCGGTGGCGATCTCCGAATTGGTCAGGCCCAAGGCAGCCAGCTGCTCGAGCGAATCGGCCGCGGTTTCATGATCGGTATCGACGTCGCCGGACTCGAAGCCGGCAATCATGGCGACGGGATCGGCGCTGTAGTCGGTCCATTTGACACCGTCCAGCCAGAATTCGCCTTTCCACCATGGCTGGTCCTTGCGGCGCACTTCCGCCGACACCTGGGGATCCCAGCTCACCAGCTCGCAGGGTCCAGTGGTGATCGCAAGACTCTTCAGCGGATCGGTGCTGCCGTCATAGCTCCGGTGCATGATGAGGGCCGGATAGTCTGCCATTCCGGCGATCAGGGAAATGTCTGGCTTGGGCAGGTTGAGCCGGACCTTGTAGTCATCGACGCGCTCGATCGCGCCCTCGACCGCCTTCTTGGTGTCGGGATTGACCAACGCCCCCATGCGGGTGGCGACCGAGTTGGCATCAACGCTCGCATCGCACCAGCGGGTGAGATTGTGGATCATGTCGTCGGCATTGAAGGCATCGCTGTTCGACCAGGTGATTCCCTTCCGGATGTTCAGCGTCAGGATCTTGGCGTCGTCGCTCGACTCCCAACTTTCGAGCAGCCAGGGCTCGAATGTGAAGTCCGGATTCCAGCGCACGAGGTATTCGTTGCACTGGCGCGCGATGTTGGACATCTCGACGCCGTCGAACGTGCGTGGATCTCGCCATGCCTTCACATTCATCGCGACGCGCAGAACGCCACCGCGCTTCGGCTCCGCCGCCCGTGCCGGCGTGGACGTGAGGCCGCCCAAGGCGAGCGCACCCGCGGCGCTGACGCCAAGTGCCGCCATGGTTGCGAGGAATTCACGCCTGCTCGTCCGGCCCTGCCGGAAGCCATCGGCGATCGACGTCGCCATCGGATGCAGGGGCCGATCGGTGAGCATCATCTTGGTCATGGTTACCTCCTCTGTCGGATATGGGCAGTTCGTTGTCCGAACCTTCAGGCTTGTTCAGTACGGCCACGCGCCCTTGCCGAGCGCAGCGACGGCGGCGGCGATCCACGCGAAGCTCTCGCCCGCCCGCTTGGCACTGTGCCGGGCGCGTACAAAGCTGTGCACAAGGCCAGGCTCCTCACGCCACCAGGCTCGCCCGCCGGCGGCGACGATCCGGTCGCAATAGACCGCGCCATCCGAGGACAGCGGGTCGCACTGCGCGGTAACGATGATGGTTGGCGGAAGGTTGGAAAAATCGCTGTCGCCGAGCGGCGCCACGGTCGGATCATCAGCCTGACCTCCCGCCCGGACGGCGCGGTAGAACAGGACGTCACGCAATGTCAGCATCGGCGCTTGCTCGTGCGCCCGATAGGATGGGCCAGCGATGTCGCCGCCAAGGTCGGGATAGATCAGGACCTGGCCGACCGCAGCGCGGCGGTGGCTTCGTCTGGCATGCGCGACGGCGGCCGCGAGATTGCCGCCCGCGCTCTCGCCGCACAGCACGATCGGCAAGTCGAGCGTCGCTGCCACCCAGTCGAAGATCGTACAGGCGTCGTCGAATGCGGCCGGATGCACATGCTCGGGTGCGAGTCGATAGTCGACAGACATCACATCGTAGCCGGTGCCGGCGCACAGCTCGGCACAGATATCGTCGTGGCTGTCGAGCCCGCCCAGCGCGAAGCCGCCGCCGTGATAATAGACGATCGCGGCCGCCGCAGCCTTGCCTTCTACTTGATAGTGCCGCACGGGAAGCGAATGACCAGCAGCCTGGATCACCGTGTCGAGCGCACGCACCCCCACAGGATAGGCACTGCGAAACGCACGGCACATCGCGTTATAAATTTCCCGCTGTTTCTCGATGGGAAGGCTGGTCGTGTCCGGCGGATACCAGTCGCTGGTCCGGTCAATGAATGCCCAGATATCCCGGTCGATCAGCGTCTCGTAAGGTCCACTCTCCATGGCTTTCGCTCCGCTACCCCATCGCAGCGATCCACCGTCCGCAAGATCGGCGGCGCTATAGCGCTTCGTAGAACTTCGCAGCATCGTCATATCCGAACAGGATGGGCACCGGCCGTTCCGGCAGCCACACATCGGCCTCCGCGCCATCGATCAACCGCACGGCAGCCGCTGTGCTGGCGACTGCGCCACCGCTGAGCCGGTTTGCCAGGTTGAGGATCCCGGTCTGGTGCATCGCGACCGTGCCGCTGCCGCATGCGTCCTTGACCAGCAAGACGCGGATACCGCGCGCGATCGCATCGCGCACCGTTGCGGCCACGCAGGCTTCGGTCCACACACCCGCGACGATCAGCGATTCGACAGCGGCATCCCGCAGCAACGGCTCAAGCTCGCCCTCGCAGAAGGCGCTGGCATCGTTCTTGAAGAGGACCGGTTCGCCGCGCCGCGGCTCCACTTCGTGGCAAATGGCGGTGAGGGGCGAGGTCTTGTTGCTGAAAGCCGGCCCTCCCTCCGGCGACAGCGGCTCAAGCGGC
>DASRRI010000011.1:0-8526 GCA_035695765.1 Dongiaceae bacterium | reverse complement strand
TGTGGCGGCGCAGCAAGTTGGGCCTGAGGCTCAGCGCCGAGCAGGCTGCCGCGATCGATGCCGCGATGTCCGCGCTCCGGCGCAACGCAGCGCCGCGGCAGGCGGTGGCCGGAGCAACATCGTGAAACGGAATCTGGATCGCACCGGAATTCGCCAGAGAACTGGCAAATCGGCCCGCGCTGGGTGCGAGCGCGGATCGCACGTGGGAGCGTACCAAACGCAAATCGACCGGACGTGTGCGCACTGGTCGAAGGCGAAACAGCAAAGGCGCACTTGAGGAGGAAGCGATCATGGCGATGCGTAGATCCGTGTCGTTAGCTGTCCTGATGCTGGCGTCGGGGATGTTACCGGCGCACGCGGACGAGGCGGCGGCAAAGAAATGGGTCAATGACGAGTTCCAGCCTTCGACGCTGTCGAAAGACGAGCAGATGAAGGAGATGAAATGGTTCATTGACGCCGCGAAACCGTTCCAGGGCATGGAGATCAACGTGCTGTCGGAGACCATTCCGACCCACGAATATGAATCCAAGACCCTGACCAAGGCGTTCGAGGAAATCACCGGCATCAAGGTCAACCACCAGCTGCTCGGTGAAGGCGAGGTTGTACAGGCGGTCCAAACGCAGATGCAGACCAACCGCAACCTCTACGACGCCTATATCAATGACTCGGACCTGATCGGCACCCACTCCCGCTTGCAGAGCGCGGTCAACCTGACCGACTGGATGGCGGGCGACGGCAAGGACGTGACCGACCCGATGCTCGACGTTGACGACTTTATCGGCAAGTCGTTCACCACCGGCCCGGACGGCAAGCTGTGGCAATTGCCCGACCAGCAGTTCGCGAACCTCTATTGGTTCCGCAAGGACTGGTTCGACCGCAAGGACCTGAAGGCCGCCTTCAAGAAGAAGTACGGCTATGAGCTTGGCGTTCCGGTCAACTGGTCGGCCTATGAGGACATCGCCGACTTCTTCACCAACGACGTGAAGGAAGTCGACGGGGTCCGCGTCTATGGTCACATGGACTACGGCAAGCGCGCACCGGACCTCGGCTGGCGCATGACCGACGCGTGGCTGTCGATGGCGGGCGCGAGCTCACCGGGCCTGCCGAATGGCCGGCCGATCGACGAATGGGGCATCCGGATGGAGAAGGATTCCTGCAATCCGGCAGGTGCCTCAGTGAGCCGCGGTGGCGAGACCAACGGCCCAGCTTCGGTCTACGCGATCGCGAAGTGGGACGAATGGCTGCGGAAATATGCGCCTCCGGGCGCTGCCGACTACGACTTCTACCAGTCGCTGCCGGCCCTCAGCCAAGGCAACGTTGCGCAGCAGATCTTCTGGTACACCGCCTTCACCGCGTCGATGGTGGCCCCGAAGAAGGACGGCAACAACACCGTGGACGACAACGGCAACCCGCTGTGGCGTATGGCTCCGTCGCCGCACGGCCCGTACTGGAAGGAAGGCCAGAAGCTCGGCTATCAGGACGCCGGCTCCTGGACCCTGTTCAAATCGACCCCGATCGACCGCCGCAAGGCAGCCTGGCTCTATGCCCAGTTCGTCGTCTCCAAGACGGTGGATGTGAAGAAGAGCCATGTCGGCCTGACGGTCATTCGTGACAGCACCATCCGGCACAAGTCGTTCACAGAGCGTGCGCCAAAGCTCGGCGGCCTGGTCGAGTTCTATCGGTCCCCGGACCGCGTGAACTGGACTCCGACCGGCATCAACGTGCCCGACTATCCGAAGCTCGCCCAGTTGTGGTGGGAGAATATCGGTGACGTGAACTCGGGTGCGTTCACGCCGCAGGAAGCCATGGATCGCCTGGCGGAACAGATGGATGACATCATGGGCCGCATGCAGGCAGCCGACGAGGCGAACAAGACCTATGGCGGCTGCGGTCCGCGCTTGAACGAGGAAAAGGATCCCTCGGAATGGCTCGGTAAGCCGAATGGCCCGCACGCCAAGGTCGACGAGAAGCCCAAAGGCGAAACCATCGCCTATGATGAGCTGATCAAGCGGTGGACCAAGTAACGGACGCCGTTTTTCGAATGTGTTAGTGTCCTGAACCGGCATCCCCGGGGGTTTTCGCCCCCGGGGCTTGCTGGCGGGGAAATCAAGTCAACGGTGCGCGGCTAGAATGACCCTCGAACTACGGCACGTGGCCAAGAGCGTGGCTGGGAACGTGCACATCCACGAGACCAACCTGACGCTGGAAGAGGGGACGTTCAACGTCCTGCTCGGCACCACTCTGTCCGGCAAGACCACGTTGATGCAGCTGATGGCTGGGCTCGACAAGCCCAGCAGCGGCGAGATCTGGTTCCGCGGACAGAACGTCACGGGCATCGCGGTGCAGAAGCGCAACGTCTCGATGGTCTACCAACAATTCATCAACTATCCGCATCTCACGGTCTATGAGAACATCGCTTCGCCGTTGCGCGTGATCGGTGTCGAGGATGCCAAGATCAAGGAGCGGGTGGGCAAGGTGGCGGAGCTGCTGCGCCTGGCGCCGATGCTGCAGCGCAAGCCCGCCGAGCTGTCCGGCGGCCAGCAGCAGCGCACAGCGATCGCGCGCGCCCTGGTCAAGGATTCCGACATCATCCTGCTGGACGAGCCGCTCGCCAATCTTGACTACAAGCTGCGCGAGGAATTGCGCGACGAGCTGCCGCGCCTGTTCGCGGACCGGCACTGCATCGTAGCCTATGCGACGACCGAGCCGATCGAGGCTCTGCTGTTCGGCGGCAATACTGCGACCCTGCATGAGGGGCGCGTGACGCAATTCGGCCCGACCGCTGCGATCTATCGCCAGCCCAACGATCTTACCAGCGCGCAGGTGTTCTCGGACCCGCCGATCAATACCGCTCCGGTGACCAAAGCCAACGGCCGCATCCAGCTTGATGATGGCACCAACTGGCCGACGCCGGCATCGGTCGCGAACGCGCCGGACGGCCAGTACATGCTCGCGATCCGCGCCCACCACATCACGCCATTCCCGCAGAATGGCGGGACGGTCATGGTCGAGGGCCGCGTGCTGGTGGCCGAGCTGAGCGGATCGGAGAGCGTGCTGCATTTCGACCGCGGTGGCCGGACCTGGATCTCGCAATCTCACGGCGTGCATCCGTACGAAGTGGGTGGCACAGCCAAGCTTTACGTCGATGTCGGCCGCTCCTTCCTGTTCGGGCCTGACGGCCAGTTGGTGGGAGGGCACGCGTAATGGCCAAGATCACCCTCGACCAGCTTCGCCACAGCTACATGCCGAATCCGCAGCGCCCGGATGATTGGGCGCTGAAGGAAATGAGCCAGGAGCTGAGGGACGGCGGCGCCTATGCGCTGCTCGGGCCGTCGGGCTGCGGCAAGACGACTTTGCTGAACTTGATCTCCGGCCTGCTGCGGCCGAGCCATGGCCGCATCCTGTTCGACGGCAAGGACATCACGGAAGCGACGCCGGAGCAGCGCAACATCGCGCAGGTGTTCCAGTTTCCGGTCATCTACGACACCATGACCGTCTATGACAATCTGGCCTTTCCGCTGCGCAACCGTGGTGTGCCGGCGGCGGAGGTCGACAAACGCGTGCGCGAAGTGGGCGCGATGCTGGACCTTGGCCACATGCTGAACAAGCGCGCTTCGGGCCTCACGGCGGACGGCAAGCAGAAGATCTCCCTCGGGCGAGGGTTGGTGCGTTCGGACGTCAATGTCATCATGTTCGACGAGCCGCTGACGGTGATCGATCCGCATCTCAAATGGATCCTGCGCTCCAAGCTCAAGGAGCTGCATCACCGCATCAAGCGCACAATGATCTATGTAACGCATGACCAGACCGAGGCGCTGACCTTCGCCGACCAGGTCGTCGTCATGAACAATGGCGAGGTGGTGCAGGTCGGAACGCCGATCGAGTTGTTCGAGCGGCCGGCCCACACCTTCGTCGGACACTTCATCGGCTCACCCGGCATGAACGTGCTGCCTTGCAGCCTCGATGGGGGCAGGGTCGGATTCCTCGGCCAGCCGGTCGATACAACGGGATCGGTGAGCCTCGCCAACGGCAGCGGCAAATTCGAACTCGGCGTGCGGCCGGAATTCACGCACTTCGAGTCCAGCGGCATCCCGGTCGAGATCGTCAAGGCCGCCGACGTCGGCCGCTTCCGGATCGTCGAGACGCGGCACGGCGAGCATCGCATTCGTCTGCTGGTGCCGGAAGGGCAGGCGATGCCGTCCGGTACCGCACACGTGCGGTTCGATCCCAAACATACCCACGTCTATCGCGACGGCTGGCTGGTGAACTGAGGAACCGGGGATGTACAAGCAGCTCAATCAAAAAGCCTGGTTTCTGGTCCTGCCGGTGGTGGCGCTGGTGGCCTTCAACGCCATCATCCCGCTGATGACCGTGGTGAACTACTCCGTCCAGGAGACTTTTGGCGACAACGTGTTCGTCTGGGCCGGCGTGCAGTGGTTCGAGCAGATCCTGCATTCGGGCCGCTTCCACGACGCGCTGCTGCGGCAGATCCTGTTCACCGCCCTGGTGCTGTTCGTCGAGGTGCCGCTCGGCCTCATCGTCGCGCTCGCCATGCCGCGCAAGGGGCCGTGGGTCTCCGTCTGCCTCGTCACCATGGCGCTGCCGTTGCTGATCCCCTGGAACGTGGTGGGCGCGATGTGGAACATCTTCGCGCTGCCGGATATCGGCCTGATGGGGAAGGGCCTCAATAATCTCGGCATCGATTTCAATTATACGCGGCAGCCGTTCAGCGCCTGGTTCACCGTCGTCCTGATGGACGTCTGGCACTGGACCTCGCTGGTTGTCCTACTGTGCTATGCCGGCCTGGTCTCGATCCCCAACGACTACTATCAGGCCGCCAAGATCGACGGGGCGAGTGCCTGGTCGGTGTTCCGCTTCATCCAGCTGCCGAAGCTGCGGCGCGTCCTCACCATCGCGATCCTGCTGCGCTTCATGGATTCCTTCATGATCTACACCGAGGTGATCGTGCTGACCGGCGGCGGGCCGGGCAACTCGACCACCTTCCTGTCCATCGACCTGGTGAAGACCGCGCTCGGGCAGTTCGACCTGGGCCCGGCGGCGGCCATGTCGCTGATCTATTTCCTGATCATCCTGCTCCTGAGCTGGCTGTTCTACACGCTCATGACCCGGAACGAGGCACAGTGATGCGCAAGCGCTCTCTCATTCCAACCATCTATGTCATCTTCCTGTTGCTGCCGATCTATTGGCTGGTCACGATGTCGTTCAAGTCGACCAACGAGATCCTGGGCGGCTTCACCTTGTGGCCGCGCGATTTTACGCTCGCCAATTACGCCGTTATTTTCACCGATTCCACCTGGTATAACGGCTATATCGCGTCGATCGAGTACGTCGTGATCAACACCATCTTGTCGGTGGCCGTGGCGCTGCCTGCCGCCTATGCGTTCTCGCGCTACCGGTTCCTGGGCGACAAGCATTTGTTCTTCTGGCTGCTGACCAACCGGATGGCGCCGCCGGCGGTGTTCGCCCTGCCGTTCTATCAGCTCTATTCGGCAGTCAACCTGTTTGATACGCCCTGGGCGGTCGCGCTCGCGCACACCTTGTTCAACATCCCGCTGGCGGTGTGGATCCTGGAAGGCTTCATGTCGGGCGTGCCGAAGGAGCTGGACGAGACCGCCTATGTCGACGGCTATTCTTTCTGGCGATTCTTTTTCCGGATCTTCATGCCGACCATTGCGGCCGGGATCGGTGTCGCCTGCTTCTTCTGCTTCATGTTCTCGTGGGTGGAGCTGCTCTTGGCGAAGACCCTGACCTCGGTCGCCGCCAAGCCGATCGCGGCCCTGATGACCAAGACCGCGAGCACGTCGGGCTATCAGCTCGGCCTGCTGGCAGCCGCCGGATCGCTGACCTTGATCCCCGGCGCGGTCGTGATCTATTTCGTGCGCAACTACATCGCCAAGGGCTTTGCCCTCGGCCGCGTCTGACGGAGCCGCCGCGATGGAAGGAACCTCACTCATCTCCTGGATGGCCTGGACCTGGCAGACCGCGGCCTTCTTCGGCTTCATCATCCTCTGCCTGATCGGCATGTCGATGTGGGAGAGCTATTCGCCCGGCGGCGCGCCGCGGCACGGCATTCTCGGCCTCGACACCACGCGCGGCGATCGCCTTTTCATTTCGCTGCTGGGCAGCGCCTTCATTTTCCTGGCGTGGCTGGGATTCTTCGGCCTTCCGCTCTGGGCGCCGCTCGGCATCGCGCTGGTCTATGCGTTTGTCGTGTTTCGCTGGGTATAGGGTAAGCACACGGCAGCGCGGCAACGGACCTCGTCGTCGCTTGTTTTCCATGGCTTCGCAAACAGCCCGAGAGCCGAGAAGCGATGGTCGTATTACGTTGCTGCCCGGCAATTGGGAACCGGTGATGTCGCTCGTGCGTGACGCGGATGGCAATCTTCGCGGCGCGCTCCTGTACTGGAGCATTGCGCTCACCGCCATGATCATCCTCCGCGCGCGCCGGCAGATTGTATTGGTGCCGCCACGCCGCTTCGCGCCGATCAGTGAGCAAGGAAGAAGAACAGCCCGGCTGCGAGCGCCAAGGCAATCAGGAACAGGATCATGAGCGTGATCATCGAAGACCTGCCGGCATAGTTCTCTTTCTATGCCAACAGCCGGCGCGCTGGATTGTGGCGGAGGACGCAACCCTGGCAACTGAGCAAGGACTCAGAGTCGCTTTTTTGCGAAAGCTCTTCCTGACGGTGACTTGAGATACTTCTCGAACGAGAAGGCTTGGCGCTCATCTGAGAAAGCAACGTAGGTCTTGATTGCCCACGGTGCGAGTTTTGAGGTGTGCGAGACTTCGCCTGCGTTGTGTTTCTTCAGGCGGGACCCGTGATGCCAACGTAGTAACGATCAGCGTGCTCCAAGCTTCGGAGGATATAGACGTAGACCATGGACCTTAGGCAAGTGGCGAAGAAGCTGGAGACCATACACGCAATTGTTATAAAGGTCATTCTGCAGCGGCTCGCGAGAAAACGGCCGTTCGTATTGGTAGGGCTTGCCAGCCGTAGCTCGCGGGGGAAGAAGCCCGCCTTCGCCCGTTGGGCTTCGGCGCGGCAGCCTTCTCTCGCTTCGCGAGCGAAGGCTGGTGGGCCCGGCGGGACTCGAACCCGCGACCTCTCGATTAAAAGTCGCTTGCTCTACCGACTGAGCTACGGGCCCACACATGGCCGCCGGAGGTAGGTTCGCCGGGGCCGGCAAGGGCTTCCCAAAATCCCGGCCAAAAAGCAAGCGCAAAACCCGCCGCACAGCCTTGCCGTGGCGCGAGCCGTCCAGAAAAAGCCAGAAATTCCGCTGCGTTACGGGGTGAGGCTGCGTGGCGCCCCAGGCTTGGCGGCCGGTGCCGCAGCGGGAGCCTTGGTGGCGAGGGGCTTCAACGGCTTCGCCTTGAAGACGGATTTGACCGGTACGGCCTTGGGAGGCGGGGCCAACTCGGCCTTCGCTGCCACAGGCTTTGCGGCCACCGGCTGAGGCTGGCAGGCATTCTCCGCCGCCTCGAACCGGTGCCAATTGTCGCGCATCGCGTCGGGCCAGACGCCGCTGACCGTGTGGTTGGGCCAATAGAGTTCACCGTTCCAGAACCGCACGAAGGAGCCGCCGGCGTAGTCGGACTCGACCTCCACGAAGGCAAGCTTTTCCCCGCGCTGGGAATCGATCGTGATCTCGTGGATGCCGCGATAGACGTCGACGGTCGGCCGCTGGTCGCGGAACTGCTGGCCGAGCTTGTAGGCGAGGCACGGTGCCAGGATCTCCGGCATCACCGGCGATTTCATGACGATATCCGGCTCCGCCACCTTGGAAGCAGGCGTGCAGGCGCCGAGGGCCAGAGCCGCAAAAGCGGCAAGAAGTGCAGGGTTCTTCGTCATCACAGCGTTACGAAGCAAGCGATATGCCAGGAGGCAGGGTGATCCATTTCACATTTCACATTCGTTAATCCTTGTAGGCTCATATGGACGTGGTTAACAGAGGCGCCGGGTATCTCCTTGAACCGACAGGGTGATTCGGCCGCGCCCGAAGGAAGTAATTTATGTGCCGGTGGCTCACCTATTGCGGCGATCCGATCTATCTCGACAAGGTCCTGTTCGAGCCGCGCAACTCCCTGATCAGCCAGAGCCTCCGGGCCCGCCACAGCCACGTGACGACCAACGGCGATGGCTTCGGAATCGGCTGGTACGGCGGCCGGCCGGCCCCCGGCGTCTACCGCGACATCCTGCCGGCCTGGAACGACCAGAACCTGAAGAGCCTGGCGCACCAGATCCGCTCCGGCCTGTTCCTGGCGCATGTGCGCGCCTCGACCGGGACGGCAACCGCGCGGGCCAATTGCCACCCCTTCGCCCATGGCAAATGGCTGTTCATGCATAACGGCCAGGTCGCCGGCTATGAGCGCGTGCGACGCCGCATGGAAGCCATGATCGACGACCGCTTCTACAGCCACCGCGTCGGCACCACGGACAGCGAGCTCATTTTCTATCTGCTGTTCAGCGAAGGGCTGGAAGAGGACCCGGTCGGCGCGCTGAC
>DASRRI010000010.1:0-34875 GCA_035695765.1 Dongiaceae bacterium | reverse complement strand
GGAGTCGCACGTCGACCGGTCGATCGATGGGCCGCAGGCTTTCATCATGAGCAACGTCGTTGGGACCTTCAATCTGCTGGAGGCTTGCCGCACTCACCTGGCGGCCTTGCCGGAGAGTGCTCGCGGGGATTTCCGCCTGGTGCATGTTTCGACCGACGAGGTGTACGGCTCGCTCGGCGACAGCGGCCAGTTCGATGAGAACAGCTCGTACGATCCCCGTTCGCCTTATTCCGCCAGCAAGGCGGCGTCCGATCATCTGGCTGCCGCGTGGCGCCATACCTTCGGCGTTCCGACCATTATCACCAATTGCGGGAATAATTACGGGCCGTTCCAGTTTCCGGAGAAGTTCATTCCGACCCTGATCATCCGCGGCTTGAAAGGGCAGGAATTGCCGATTTACGGCGGCGGCACCAACGTGCGCGATTGGATCCACGTCGAGGACCATGCGCGCGCCCTGCTGGGGGTTCTTGCGTTCGGCGCGGTCGGCGGCAAATATCTGATCGGCGCGGAAGAGCAGCGCCGGAACCTCGACATGGCGGAGATGATCTGCGGACTGATCGACCACATCGTGCCGCGCAATCAACCGAGCCGTTCGCTCATGAAGCATGTGACCGATCGGCCGGGGCACGATCACCGCTATGCCATCGATTCCTCGAAGCTGCGCGCCGAGATCGGCTGGCGACCGGTGCGCTCGCTGGCGGAAGGCCTGGAAGCCACGGTGCGCTGGTACATCGATCATAAGGAATGGTGGGAAGACATCTTCCAGTCCGGGCGCTATGGCGGGGAACGCCTGGGCCTCGACGCGCACCAACAGCGGCCACAGGTAACGGGAGCCTAGAGATCCGATCATGAAGGGAATTGTCCTGTCCGGCGGGCGCGGCACGCGCCTCTATCCGGCGACCAAGGCGGTGTCGAAGCAGCTTATCCCGCTCTACGACAAGCCGATGGTCTATTATCCCCTCGCTACTCTCATGCAGATGGGGATTCGCGAGATCCTGGTCGTCACCACGCCGGAGGACGAGGAGCGCTATCGTCATTTGCTGCGCGATGGCGCGCAGTGGGGCATCAGCATCTCTTATTGCCGCCAGCCGCGGCCCGAAGGCATCGCACAGGCGCTGCTCCTCGGGCGCGATTTCATCGATGGCGCGCCGATTGCGCTTATCCTCGGCGACAATTTCATCTACGGCGAAGGTCTGACCCAGAGCCTGACGCGCGCCCGCACCCTTACCACCGGCGCGATCAACTTCGCTTATCGCGTTTCCGATCCGGAACGCTATGGCATCGTGGAGTTCGACGCGAACGGCCGCCCACAGCGCCTGGTCGAGAAGCCGAAAAAGCCCAAATCCAACTGGGCCGTCATCGGGCTCTATGTCTATGACCAGCGCGCGCCGGACTTGGCCACGGAGCTGAAACCTTCGGTGCGGGGCGAGCTGGAGATCACCGACCTCAATCAGCGCTACCTGGATCAAGGCCAGCTGCAGATCGAGAAGCTCGGGACCGGCAACGCCTGGCTCGATACCGGCACGCACGATTCCTGGCTCGAGGCCTGCCACTACGTGCAGACGATTTTTCACCGCCAGGGCCAGATGATTGGCTGCCTCGAGGAAGTGGCTTATCGCAACAACTTCATCAATGCCGAGCAGCTCGACCGGCTGGCCCATGAAATGCGGGCTTCGACCTACGGCCAGTATCTGAAG
Organism: Dongiaceae bacterium; assembly: GCA_035695765.1. Taxonomy (GTDB): domain Bacteria; phylum Pseudomonadota; class Alphaproteobacteria; order Dongiales; family Dongiaceae; genus Dongia_A. The sequence goes on along the minus strand of DASRRI010000010.1, from coordinate 33,178 downwards.
GCGCTGCTCGCGTAGTCTAACGCCTTTTGAAAATCCGGGGTCGCGGCGCGGTCGCGAGGCGGCCGCGCTTGCCGGACAACGACATGTTCGGGTTGAAGAACGGGTCGTCGAAGATCAGCCGCGACCAGCGGGTGCGCATATATTCGCGCTCCCAGGTATAGCTGGCGAGGCGATCGGGACGGATGTCGGAACCGCGGCTGGCGGAATGGCTGTGCAGCAGGCGCGCATGTGGCGTGTAGATAACGCGCAGGCCCGCTTCCCGCACGCGCAGACAGAAATCGATATCGTTGTAGGCGACTGCAAGATGGCGCTCGTCCAGCCCGCCCAGCTGCTCGAAGAGGGAGCGCCGCATCACGTGGCAGGCACCGGTGACGGCGCTCAGATCCTGCGTCACCAGGATGCGCCCGGCATGTCCGGGATCGTCCGGCGCGGCATCGGCGTACATGTGGCCCGCGACGCCGCTGAGGCCGATGATGACGCCGGCATGCTGCACGCTTCGGTCGGGATAGAGCAGCAGGCAACCGACGAGGCCCACGTCCGGGCGCAGCGCCTGGCTCACCATCTCCTTCAGCCAGCCGGGCTCGAACGCCTCGATATCGTTGTTGAGGGTCATCAGGATATCGCCACGCGCCTGCGATGCGCCGAGATTGATCAGCCGCGGATAATTGAAGGGACCGGGCGCCGGAATGATGCGCACGTCGGTGCGTTGCGACAGGCGCGCGAAATAGGCCTTGGTGACCTCTTCCTGGCTGTCATTGTCCAGGATGATGATTTCCTTTTTGGGATAGTCCGTCGCTCGGTCGAGGCTGTCGATGCAGAGCTCCAGCAGGTCCTTGCGGTCGCGCGTGGGGATGACGATGGAGACCAGCGGCAGCGGGTCCGGCAACGGATGACGAAGACGCAAGAACCCATGCGCATTCGGCCCTTCGACCGTTGTGCCGGCCAACGACGGTCGCCGCGCAACGAAACTCGCCACGGCTGCGCGCCGCGTGCTGCCGGCGAGATACAAACTGCGCGCCTTCGGCGAAACTGCCGGATCGCCACCGACATGTACCAGGATACCGGGGCAATGCAGCGGATCACGGCCAGAGGACAGGGTCGCTTCCAGCGCCGCTGCGTAGATTCCATCGTCCAGACCGGCAGCACTCGGCAAGCTCAAGCCTTGCAGCACGGCCTTGCTGAAGAAGACCGCGCGGCCGAATCCGTTCTGGCACAGAAACAGGTCATCGCCGAAATCCGGCTTGAACCACGGCGCGAAGCGGCGGCCATTCGCATCGATCTGGTCCTCGTCACCAAAGATAAGCGGCGCGTCCGGTACCGCCTCGGCGGCGGCTCCGAGCCGTTGCAGGGCCGACTTGGCCAGCCGATCGGAGGGGTGCAGCACGGCGACGTAGTCGCGCGCGTGCTCAAGAGCGCCGGCCAAGCCATCCTTGAACTGCCATCCGGCGGAAAAACCGACTGTAACGATGATATGGAGTCCCTGCTCGCCTCCAGGGCGATGCCAATAAGCGCTGTCGCTGTCAGAACCCTCGCCGGCAAGCAGGATCGTCAGCGGCAAGCTCGGGCCGGCGTGCTCTCCAGCTGGGCCATATTGCTCCCACAGATCGATCCAGGCCTGGTAGCCGCGTTCGATGTTGAGGCCTCGCGTCAGCTGCAGATAAAGCTCCTGCCGCGTCGGCTCACGCCGGAACAGTCTGCGAAAGCGGCCGAAGCCCATCGAAATGCATCCCGTATGAAACCCCGCTTTTCAATACAAGCTGACTGATGGGCCGCCAAGTGCTCTGTTTCCCGCTTCCCGCGATCAGTTTCCCGCTTGTGCGCCCGGACGCGGTCGACTAATCACGGGCAACGGCCATGAGGGAAACGACCGCGTGCAGATCACCAGCCTCGCCCTGCCTGACGTCAAGCTCGTGCAAGTCAAGGTGCATGGCGATGGCAGGGGATTCTTCATGGAATCCTTCAAGGAGCCGGATTGGCGGCCGATCCTGGGCGACCGGCCCTTTATCCAGGACAACCAATCCCTTTCCAAGGAGATCGGCACGGTGCGCGGGCTGCACTACCAGATGCCGCCTTTTGCGCAGGCCAAGCTGGTACAGGTGCTGCGCGGACGGATCCTCGATGTCGCCGTCGATGTGCGCCGCAATTCGCCCACCTTTGGACAGCACGTCTCAGTCGAGCTCGCGGCGGGCGACGGCAGGCAGGTGTTCGTTCCGGAGGGCTACGCGCACGGCTTCATGACATTGGAGCCGGATTCGATGGTCGCCTACAAGGTGACCTGCCACTATGAGCCTAAATCCGAGCGCGGCATCGCGTGGGACGATCCCGATCTGGCGATCGCCTGGCCGGTGGAATTGCGAGCCAGGGCGAAGCTCTCGGCGCGCGACCAGCAATGGCCGCGCCTGAAAGAGCTTACCGACCTGTTTTAGGCGGTCGCGAGCCACCTGCCGGCAGCAGGCTCGATATTGCCGCCGTGGCGCTGCGGATAACGGGCTTGATCCAGGATTGCGGCTCCGGCTCCCATTCCTGCACGGGTCTGCTTGAGTCGTGCCGCAAGTCGAAGACCACGCCGTTGATGCTGGCCGGGCTGAAATCGCCACCCAAGGTTTCCATCGGCACCGTTTTTGCGCCGAGACCGAGATCGGCCGAGGGAATGGACATGCGTTCCGCCGCGGCGCCTAGCTTGTTCAGCACCTCCTCGGCCGGCTTCGTGCGATCCTTCAGCATCAGGTATTCGCCGGGCTGCGGGCGCGTCGCGATATTGTCGTAGGCATGTTCAGCGACGATGTCGTTGAACTCGCTCTCCAGGCGCTCGCGGACATGCGGCGGGGTGTTGGAGGCTGCGGCGCCCTCTTCCGTCAGCACCTCGGCGCGCACTTGCATCAGATCAACCTCGCCGTTGAGCTGACGCGCGGCACTCTCGACCAGCATCATGAATTCATCGCCGTCTGCGAGGCCTGTCCGCTCCAGCGCGGCCAGCGCCGGTGTCTCGTCGCGCAGGCTCGCCGTCAGCATCAGCCACCATTGCTCTTCGGTGGTGGAGCGTCGGAGCGCAGCGAAGAATTCCTGTGACCCTTCGGCGGCGGTGATGACACGCACGCGCACGATGTCGAGCTTGCCAGCCGCCATCTTGACCAGCCGGCGGCGGAAGGCGCCGCGATTGCCGGGATCGACGAAATCGATGAACAGACGGTCGGGCATGAACCGCGCTTCCAGGCCCAGATGCTGCCCGGTCATGCCGCGCGCATCGTAGATCCTGGTCGACGTGTCGATCAGCAGAGAGAGATCCCAGGTCTCGGCCATTCTCGCGGGTCTCGCCTTGTCTCAACCTGACTGGATAAGACAGACCGCATTAAGGAATGGTTAGCTATATTGATTGGCCATTCATCTAGCGAAGGGCAGCGACAAATGAAGCCGCTCTTTCGGCCAGATCCTCCGGCGACATGCCAGGCCGATAAAGCGCCGAGCCGATGCCGAAACCATCGGCGCCCGCCGCTCGATAGGCCGCGATATTGTCCGGCGTCACGCCGCCGGTCGGCACCAGCAGCGTGTCCTTCGGCAGCACAGCCCGCCAGGCCTTCACCGCGGCGGGCGGCAACAGCTCGCCGGGAAACATCTTCAATCCGTCCGCGCCGGCAGCGAGCGCTGCGAATGCCTCGGTTGGCGTTGCGACACCAGGCAGCGCGATCAGCCCACGCGCCTTGGCGGCGGCGATCACCGGCGGGGCGCAATTGGGTGCGATCATCAGCTTGGCCCCGGTGGCCGCCACTTCATCGACCTCAGCCTCGCTGAGGACGGTGCCCGCGCCGATCAAAGTACCGGCCGGTGCGTGCCGTACGAGATAGGCCAGGCTCTCGAACCGTCGCGGCGAGTTCAGCGGCACTTCAAGGATCTGAAAGCCCGCGGCAATCAGGGTCTCGAGCACCCACGGCGCTTCTTCCGGCTTCATGCCGCGCATAATGGCAATCAGCGGCAGGCAAGCGAGGCTCTCGCGAAGAATATCCGTCATGTGATCAATCCAGCCTGTTGCGCGATCCAGAACAATGCTGCGGGCAGGACATCCTTGTTGTCGACGCCTTGCAACGCGAGGCCCAGCAGCGCGGCGCAGGCGCCATAGCGCGCCAGCATGCCCGAGGACCCGATGCAGATCGCGCCGGTCCGGACGAGATCGGGCCAGGCAGCGAGCGCATCGCGCATTTCGGTCGCCACCAGCATCCCGGAGACATAGCTGGCCAGCGCGCCGGCCTCCAGCCGGTTGAACAAGGCGAGCGAACGCGCGCTGAACAGGCGGTTGAGAAGTTCGGTATCGCGCCCTGTCGCCAGCACACCGCGCGCAAAGGCACCTTTGTCTTCCGCATCGCCCGTCATCAACTGCGCCAAGGTGCCGGACTGGCGCAGCAGGTTGAACATTTCGCCGGTAATGTAGGTGCGGAACTCGATCAGTCGTTCGCCGGAGACGCGCGCCCACTTCGAATGCGTGCCGGGCAGCAGGAAAACGCCATCGGATCGGTGCTGTGTCAGCAGCGCACCGAGGATCTGGCATTCCTCGCCGCGCATCACCTCGGGCTGGGTGGCGCTGTCCAGGCTCATGCCGGGGACAATCCAGCAATCGCTGCCGCCGGTCTGCCCGGCCTTCATCAGGCTCTGCGCCAGATCCGACAGCGGCGCCGGCGCCGGCACATAGGGCACCTCCACCCAACCGAGGCGGCTGCCCGCCATGCCGGCGATCACGATCGGAACGTTGCCCGCAACCCAGTCGCCCAGGAACGATGCCAGCGATTCCGCGAAGCGCCGATCCTGCACCGCGAGCAAGCCGGCGGAATCGGCGCGCTCCGCCCCGGCGCGGCCATCCGGCCCGAGAGCCCAAGCCCGCCGGTTGGTGGTGCCCCAATCGACAGCAATGCAGGTATAGGACATGCTCAAGTCTATAGAGCCGCGACCCCACCATAGGCAAAGTCGCTGACGGCCGGCGCCAAGCGGTTGCGCAAGGGCGCGCCGAACTCGGCCATCTCGATCTCGAATACGTCGCCCGGCTCGGTGCGGATTCCGTCGCCGAAGCTCAAGGTCGCGGTGCCGAAGTAGTGCACGTGAACGTCGCCGGGCCGACGGAACAATCCGTATTTGAAATGATGGTACTCGAGGTTGGCGATGGTGTGCGACATGTTGCCCTCGCCGCTCAGGAACGGCTTGCGCCAGATCACGGCGCCCTTGCGTGAGACGCGGCTCTCGCCTTCCAGCTTGTTGGGCAGTGCGCCAGTACGCAGCTCCGGGCCGATGGCGCAGGCGCGCAACTTGGAATGGGCGAGATAGAGGTAGTTCTGCCGCTCCATCACGTGATCGGAATATTCATTGCCGAGCGCGAAGCCGAGGCGCCAGGGCTTGCCGTTAGCATCGATCAGGTAGAGTCCGGCGATCTCCGGCTCCTCGCCGCCATCGAGCGCAAAGTCCGGCATCGGCAGGTCGGCGCCCGGCCGCACGATGGAGCTGCCGTCGCCTTTGTAGAACCATTCCGGCTGGACGCCGGGTCCTGGCAGCTGCGGCTTGCCGCCTTCGAGCCCCATGCGGAACATCTTCATGGAATCGCTCAGGCTCTCGACATCGCCCGCGATCTTCTTGTGCATCTTGTCGCGCGTGTCGGCGCTGCCAAGGTGCGTCAGGCCCGTACCGGTGACGAGGCAGTGCGCGGCATCGGGATGATCGACCGGCGCCAGGACGCGCCCTTCCGCCAGGAGCGCGCCGTAATCCAGCGCCGCGCCGTCGCCGGCAGCCTTGACGGCCTCATCCAAGCTGCGCCGCGCGGCGATGGCCTGCTGCGCCAGAGAAATCATGCTGGCAGTGCCCGTCACCACGATCGCGCGGCTGCCATCGATACGCGCGACGCCCCGCGCGCCCTTGTCGGTCAGGTATTGGATGAGACGCATGTGCCACCTTCTGCAACGAATGGCCGGTCTTTTATCATACAAACTCAAAAACCGGCAACGCGGGATCTTTCCTCTCAGAGAAGACCGCCGATGGAAATTGATGGCAAGAGTTAATCGCAATAGAGAGGCAGTATCCCCCGTTCTGCAAATTGCGATAGCAGGCAGGGTGGCCTATAGTTCGGTTGGCACAATTGTCCGATAAATGTGCCCAAACAAAGTACGGGAGGAAACACATGCGCAAATTACTTGCCTCGGCAAGCATCGGCATTATGGCGGCGCTGTTGTCCGCCGGTGCATACGCTCAAGAAGGGACGGTCGCGAAAGCGGTGGGCGGCTATACTTTCGAAGAAGCGGCGAAGGAAAACAAGGACACCAAGAATTTCCACTCCGCCGACGGACATCTGACCTTTGCCGTCATCACGCACACTGCCGGCAACGGCTTCTTCGATCCGGTCTATGTCGGCGCGACCGTCGCCGGCAACATGATCGGCGCGAAGATATTGCTGCTCGGCTCCGAATCTCCGACCGACGATCCGCAGCGCGAGATCGAGATCCTGAATCAGATCGTGCAGGACCCGACCATCGACGGCCTCATCATGACCACACCACAGGTCGGCGCCTATAACGACATCGTCAAGGCGGCGGAAAAGAGCGGCATTCTGATCGCCACCACCAACTCGTTCGATGGATCGATCCTCGACCGTAGTGCCATCAGCCACACCGGCCAGGACGCCTCCGCCGCGGCGATCGGCGGCGAAGCCCTGGCCAAGTGCGTGCTGGCGAAAGGCGTCGATAAGGGCTCGATCATCCTGCCCTCCTCGACCGCGATGGGAAATATCGAGGTCAACAATCGCGTGACGGCGGCTTTCAATGCCGTCGTCAAGACGCTGAAGGATGCCGGCAAGCTGGAGAACTTCAAGGTCGATGCGGGGCCGGAGAATGTTGGTGTCGATGCCAATCCGCAGGACCCGGTGAACTCCATCGTGTCGCTGTTCGAATCGCGCGGCGACGTGGTCGGCGCCTTCACCGCCAATAACGTGTTTACGCCAGCGCTCGCCAAAGCGGTCGCACAGATGGGCAAGACGGGGCAGATCTGCGCCTATGGCTTCGACCTTGGCCCGGCGCAACAGGACGCCATCCGCAGCGGCGACCTGACCGGATCGCTGGGGCAGCAGCCTTTCCTGCAGGGGTTCTGGCCGGTGATGCAGCTCTATCTCCAGATCGACCGTGGCATTTCCGCGTCGAACCTGGACACGCGGGCGCAGCTGGTGACCAAGGATTCGATCGAGAAGGTCGGCAAGCGCTACGAAAACTGAACCCGTCGCAGTCGCGGCGGACCGCGCATCGCGGGAGGGACCATTCCCTCCCGCGATCGTGCTAATCTTGTCACCCGCTCATGAGCCCTTGATTGTCCATGTCTGACAATACGGAACTGCGACTGGGGCGGCCGCCCGCCCAACTGGTCGGCGGATGGGAATTTGGGCTGCTCGTCCTGATGGCGATCCTGTTCGCCGGCGGCGCGCTCATCAATCCAGCCTTCTTCCTGAGCGGCGATGCCATTCATGCCATCCTGCGCGACACGGCACGCTATGCCGTCGTGGCGGTCGGCATGACCTTCGTCATCATCAACAAGGACCTCGACCTGTCGGTCGGATCGACCAACGGACTGGTCGGCGTCGCCTTTTCCATCCTGTTCGCGCCTCAGTTCAACGATTGGGGGCCGATCGGCGCCACCATTTTCTGCCTGGTGCTCGGCACGACAATAGGCCTCATCAACGGCGTGCTGGTCACCATACTCAAGGTGCCGTCCTTCATCGCCACCCTCACCATGCTGCTGATCGGGCGCGGCATCATCCTTGGCCTCACGGGCGGACGGTCGATCGGCTATGCGGTGAAGGCGCGCGACTACCCATGGTTCTTCCACCTCGGAGAAACCAACGCGCTCGGCTTCAACAACCAGATACCGATTGCGCTGGTGATCGTGGTGATCGGCGCCATCGTGCTCGCCAAGACGCGCTGGGGCTACGAGACCTTCGCGACCGGCGGCAACGAGCAGGCTGCCGCCTATGCCGGCATCCCGACGCGCTGGGTGCGCATCCGCGCCTATCTGCTGTCTTCGATCTGCGCGACCGTCGCCGGTCTCATGTCCATGACCCAGGACAAGGGCGTGACCGCGCAGGCAGGCCTGTCGTCGGAGCTGATCGTCATCGCCGCCGTCATCATCGGCGGAGCCTCGATCCTCGGCGGTCGTGGCCGGGTGATCGGCGCATGCCTCGGCGCCACACTGACCGTCGTCATCGACAAGGTGCTGCGCGAGGGCTGGCCGACCACGCGCATCGTCCAGATCGACGGCCAGGATGTCGAGGTCTCGGCCATCGCCCAGCTTCCGGTCGGCGCTGTCCCCGCCTTGCTCGGCGCGCTGCTCCTGTTCGCTGTCCTGATCGAACCCTATGTGCTGCGCCGCCGCCTGATCGGCCGCTTCTGGGCCTGGCTGCGGAAGAAGGAGCCGCCTCTGATCATCGAGGCAACCGGAATTGCGATCGAAGGCGTGCAGACCAAGAGCACGATGGCGACCGACAGGGCCCTGACCGCGCATGGAATCGGCAAGCTCCTGGCGCGCCGCGACGCCCTCGCCATCATCCTCACCATCATGCTCTGGCTGATCGGGCTCTGGCTGCGACCTGACTATTGGTGGAACCTGCAGAACAGCTTCGCGATCCTGCTGAACTATACCGAGATGGCGCTGCTCTCCATCGGGCTCACCTATGTCATCGCATGCGGTGACATCGATCTGTCGGTTGGCGCCGTTCTCGCGCTGGCGGGCGCTGCGACCGCCTACTGCATGAAGGTCATGGGATTCGACCCCTGGACTGCCGTCCTGATGGGATTGCTGGCAGGCAGCGCGGCGGGCCTCGTCAATGCGATGATGACGGTCGGGTTCAACCTGCCTTCCTTCATCGCAACGCTCGGCATGTTCTATATCGCCCGCGGCCTCGCTGCCTGGATCGTTGCCGGCAAGCAGCTGACGGGATTCCCCGAAAGCTTCAACCTGCTGGGCCGCAAGGTTGGCGACATCCTCGATCATTTCGGCATCGACGTCGGGTCAGGATTGCTGCGCGCGGTCAGTGAGGCCATCAGCATCCAGACGCTGTGGATGATCGTGATCGCGATCATCGCCGGCATCATCCTTGGCTATACGCCGTTCGGCCAGATGATCTATGCGACCGGCGGCAACCGCCGCGCCGCCGACTATGCCGGGATCAATACCCGGCGCGTGCGCTTCATCTCGCTGATGTTCTCCGCCTTGTGCGCGACCATGGCGGGCATCATCTACACCGCGTTCTTCCGCAGCTTCAACCCGACCGCGGGGCAGTTCCGCGAGCTCGACGCCATCGCCGCCGTCATCATCGGCGGCGGTTCGATCTTCGGCGGCTACGGCACCATGATCGGGGCGCTGGCCGGCGCTGCCGTCATCACGCTCATCCGCGCGCTGCTGCAGCTCAATATCATCATGCCCGGTGGCGGCTCCTTCGTCATGCCGCAGCACTGGGTCAATGTCTTCACCGGCCTCATCCTGATCGTCGCGGTCCTGATCGACATCTGGCTGCGACAGGCCAAGATCCTGACCACGTGGCGCCTGCGCGTGGCGCGCATGGCCGGCGCCAAATCGGAGCCCGAACATGCCTGAGACCCAATCCCCGTCAGCACCGATCATCGAAATGCGCCATATCAGCAAGGCGTTCGGCGCCGTTCGAGCCCTGAGCGATGTCGACCTCCGGCTCTATCCAGGCGAGGTCATGGGCCTGGTCGGCGATAACTCTGCCGGCAAATCGACGCTCATGAAGATCCTGACCGGTGCCTACCACCGCGATGCGGGCGAAGTCCTGGTCGGCGGCGCGCCCGCACATTTCAAAAGCCCGCATGAAAGCCGCGCCGCCGGCATCGAGATGATCTATCAGGACTTCGCCCTGTGCGGAAACATGGACGTTGGCCAGAACATTTTCCTCGGCCGCTGGCCGCGCAAGGGGCTCTTCGTCGACCGCAAGGCGATGTACCGCGAGGCCGATGTCGTCCTCAAGCGCCTGAAAGTGGACGTCAACTCCGTCTACCAGCGGGTCGAAAGCCTGTCCGGCGGACGCCAGCAATCAGTCGCGATCGCGCGCGCGATCTCGTTCGAGCCGCGCGTCGTCATCCTTGACGAGCCGACTGCCAACCTATCGGTCATGGCGACCGAGCGGCTGCTGGAAACGATGCTCGAGCTGAAGAAGCATAATGTCGCGCAGATCATCATTTCCCACCGGCTGCAGGACATCTTCGCGGTCGGCGACCGGGTAATGGTCCTGAAACGCGGCGAGAATGTCGGCGAGCGCCATATCAAGCACACGAGCGAGCACGAGGTGCTGGAGCTCATCGTTTCGGGAAAACGGGAAAAAGCCGCATGAGCGGGAATGGCTGGCATGCCAATATTTGTATTACAAAATAAGACGAATTGTGCTAGTCTGTCATTACTGCCATATAATCGGCACAGACCATGAGGAAATTAAAAAAAGCCGCAAAGGCCAGGGGAGAGCGCCTTCATCACACTTTGGCGCAGGATATCGGCGCGCGGATTCTCCGAGGGGAATTCGCGCCTGGTTCGCTGCTGCCCAATGAAGCGGAGTGGTGCGACGTCTATGGCGTCAGCCGCACGGCGGTGCGTGAGGCGATCAAGATGCTGGCGGCCAAGGGGCTGATCGTCTCGCGGCCCAAGATCGGCTCGCGCGTCCGGCCGCGCGAGGCGTGGAACCTGCTCGACCGCGATGTGCTCGCCTGGTACTGGGCGGCGTCGGACCAGCATCATTTCCTCAGCAACGTGCAGCAGATGCGCGAGATGCTGGAACCGGAAGTGGCGGCGCTCGCCGCGCTCAACCACACGCCGCCGCAATTGGCCGCGATCGAGGCCGCCTACGTCGGCATGGTCGATTCGACCAATATCACCGACTGGAACACCTACGACGTCAAGTTCCACCTGGCGATCCTGGGCGCGGCGGGCAACGAGCTGCTGGTGCCACTCGGCTTCATGATCGAATCGGCGCTCAGCAACATGTTCGAATTCACCGCCTCCCACAACGAGGATGTGCGCAAGGCGCTGCCTTTGCACGAGGCCATCCTGATCGCTATCCGGCGGCACAGTCCGGGGGCGGCGCGCCGCGCGGCTCGCGTCTTGCTGGAGGATACCAGCGGCGTCATCGGTGAATCGCGCAAGTCCCGCACGATACCCAAGATAAAGAGCGAAATCAGGAAGCGCCCAGCGTAAGTCTTTCAAGCGCTGACCTTGCAAGGCAGGGCGGGCTGTGATTTTGATTCCCGCCTCGCGATCATATGTTCAAAAAAGTTTGCATCCATGGATCTGACCAACTTCGGAAAATTCCCCAGCTTGCGCGGCACGACCATCTTCGTCACCGGCGGCGGTTCCGGCATTGGCGCAGCCATCGTGGAGAGCTTTGTCGATCAAGGTGCGCGTGTCGCGTTCGTCGATATCGATGAGGCGACGAGCGGTGCTCTGTGCGACTCCCTGCGCGCGCAATATGGCATAGCGCCGCATTTCACCCGCTGCGACATCACCGACATCGCTGCCTTGCAGGCTGCTATCGACAAGACAAGCCGCGACCTCGGCGATATCGGTGTGCTGGTGAATAACGCCGCCAACGACATGCGCCACGATTGGAGCAAGGTGACGCCGGATTACTGGGACGAACGGATGAACATCAATCTGCGCCCGGTGTTCTTTGCGATCCAGTCGGTCGTGCCGCAGATGAAGCGGCTGGGCGGCGGCTCCATCATCAATTTCGGATCGATCAGCTGGAAGGTGAGGATGGGCGGCGCTGCCGCCTACACCACGGCCAAGGCTGCCATCCACGGCCTGACACGGGGCATGGCACGCGACCTGGGGCAGGACAGCATCCGCGTGAATACGGTCCTGCCGGGCTGGATCATGACCGAGCGGCAGAAGAAGCTGTGGCTGGATGAAGCCGGTGAAAAACTGCTTGATCAGGAGCAATGCCTGAAAGGCAGGATAGAGCCGATCGATGTGGCGCGCATGGTCCTGTTCCTGGCGTCCGACGACGCCCGCATGTGCAGCGCCCAGGAATTCACAATCGATGGAGGCTGGGCATGAGCGCACCGCGACTTCTGCTCGATGCGAAAGCGAATCTGGGCGAAGGGCCGCTCTGGTCCGCGCGCGACCAGGCGATCTACTGGACCGACATCAAGGCCAGGAAGCTGAACCGCTATCGCCTGGCCGACGGCGCCACCCAAAGCTGGGACATGCCGGCGACAATCGGGTGGGCTGTCGAGCGGCGAAACCGGCCCGGCTTTGTGGTTGGCCTCGCCCATGCCATCGTCGAGGTCACGCTCGATCCATTCAAGATCGTCCAGCGCTGCAAGATCGAGACTGACAAGCCGGGCAATCGCCTGAACGACGCGAAGGTCGATCCGGCGGGCCGTATCTGGTTCGGCACCATGCATGACCGCGAGCTGGAGAATTCCGGCTCCTTCTATCGCCTGGATCCGGACTTTTCCGTCCATCCGGTCGATCGCGGCTACATCGTCGCCAACGGCCCGACCTTCAGCCCCGACGGCGGGATCGTGTATCACACCGACAGCAGCGCCCGTGAAATCTACCGCTTCGATGTGCGCGCCGATGGCAGCCTGGACGGCAAGCGGGTGTTCGCGCGCTTCACCGAGGAAGAGGGCTATCCCGACGGCATGACGACTGACCGTGACGGCTGCCTGTGGGTGGCGCATTGGGGTGGATCGCGCATCACCCGATTCCGCCCCGATGGCACGCGCGAGCGCGTGATCCGCTTCCCGGTCTCGCAGGTGACGTCCTGCACCTTCGGCGGCGACAGGCTCGATCGGATGTTTGTGACCTCCGCCCGCATCGGCCTCACGGAGGCCCAGCTGGCCAAGGAACCATTGGCGGGCGGCCTGTTCGAAATCGACCCAGGAACCACCGGCCTGCCGACCCAGCAATTTGCCGGATAGATCGCCGCAAGAAACTTGGCTATATTTTGGGCAAGTGCCGTCGCGATGCTGGTTCTCGCGCCACGGCCTCAGGCGATCCTGCCCGCCAATACGTCAAGACCTGCGGACTCTTTCAGGAATCAGCACCTGCCGGTCGGCGGCGATGATGGCATCGCTCTTGCTTTGATTGACAGGAACGAAGATCAGGTCACCAGCGACAATGAATGGCGGTCTCGAAATCGGCTTCGATGCCTGCCCGCGGTCAGGCCAGACGCGCCTGGCGCATCTGTATCAGCAAGCGCCGCTGCGCGCCTTGTTCCCGTTGTGCACCGGCATGGATCTGCCGGTTGTCGTGACCACCAGCACCTCCGGCGGTTTCGCGGGCGGCGACCGCATGGCCATCTCGCTCCAGGTCGGAGCGAAGGCCAACGCCATGGGCACAGCCCAGGCCGCGGAGAAATTCTATCGATCGACCGGCGCCGATACTGAGATCACCGTCCTGCTCGCTGCCGGAGCCGGCAGCTGGCTGGAATGGCTGCCGCAGGAATCGATCCTGTTCAACGGCGCGCGCCTCAAGCGCCGGGTCGAGATCACGCTGGCGGAAGGGGCCGAAATCCTGGCGGGCGATCTGCTGGTGTTCGGCCGTCGCGCGCGCGGCGAGCGGATCGATTATGGCCTCATCCATGATCAGTGGCGGATCCGCGTCGAAGGTGCGCTCGCCTGGGCGGATTCCTTCTTCGGCGAAGGCGATGATCTTGCCAGCGCTTTGCGGCACCCGGCCGGGCTCGACAATGCGGGTGCCAGCGCTCTGCTGGTCCATGCCGGACCCAATGCGGCAGCGCGCCTCGACCTCATCCGCAATCTGCTCGCGACGACCAATGCGCCGGTGAAGTGCGCGGCCACCTGCGTGAACGGCATCCTGCTGGTGCGCTGGCTCGCCGACGAATCGATCGATATCCGGCCGAGTTTCGCACGTGTGTGGACTGCCTTGCGCGCCGCGGCCCGGAACCTCGCGCCCACTCTGCCGACCTTCTGGCATCATTGAGAGAGATCGCCCATGCGCCTGACGCCGCGGGAAAAGGACAAGCTGTTGATCGCCATGGCCGCCAACGTCGCGCGCCGGCGGCTCGAGCGTGGAGTCAAACTGAATCATCCCGAAGCCATCGCGCTCATCTCCGACTTCATCGTGGAAGGCGCACGCGACGGGCGCAAGGTCTCCGATCTGATGCGCGACGGCGCCACCGTCCTCCGCCGCGAGCAGGTGATGGAAGGGATTCCGGAGATGCTGCACGAGGTGCAGGTCGAAGCAACCTTTCCCGACGGAACCAAGCTGGTCACCGTCCATAACCCGATCCGCTAGGAGCGACCGATGATCCCAGGCGAATTGTTCGTGCGGCCGGGCGAGATCGTCTTGAACGAGGGGCGTCCGACCATCGCCCTGCGCGTCTCCAATACCGGCGACCGGCCTGTCCAAGTGGGCAGCCATTATCATTTCTTTGAAACCAACGAGGCCTTGTTCTTTGACCGCCAAGCGACGCGCGGCTATCGGCTGGACATTCCCGCCGGCTCGGCGGTCCGTTTCGAACCGGGGCAGAGCCGCAATGTGACCTTGGTGGCGATCGGCGGAGACCGCGTGATCTGCGGCTTCTCCGGCACCGAAAACGGTCCTTTGGAGAACTAGCGCATGGCTTACCGGATGGAACGCGGGGCCTATGCCCTCACCTACGGCCCGACCACCGGCGATCGCATCCGCCTCGCCGATACGAATCTGGTCATCCAGGTGGAGAAGGATCTCGCGATCCCCGGCGAGGAGGTGAAGTTCGGCGGCGGCAAGAGCATCCGCGACGGCATGGGCCAGTCGCAGCGCAGCCGGGCAGAGGGCGCGGTCGACACTGTCATTACCAATGCCGTGATCGTCGATCATTGGGGCATCGTGAAGGCCGACGTCGGATTGAAGGACGGCCGCATCGCCGCGATCGGCAAAGCCGGCAACCCGGACACGCAGCCGGGCATCGATATCCTGATAGGACCCGGCACCGAGATCATCGCGGGTGAAGGACGCCTGCTGACCGCCGGCGGCATCGACGCGCACATCCACTGGATCTCCCCGCAGCAGGCGGATGAGGCGATCTATTCCGGCGTGACCACGATGATCGGCGGCGGGACAGGACCGGCGGAAGGGACCAGCGCCACCACCTGCACACCCGGCCCTTGGCACATCGGGCGCATGCTGCGCGCGATCGAAGGCCTTCCGGTCAATGTCGGGCTGCTGGGAAAGGGCAACGCGTCGCGTCCCGCCGCCCTCATGGAGATGGTCGCGGCCGGCGCCTGCGGGCTGAAGCTGCATGAGGATTGGGGCACCACGCCCAGCGCCATCGATTGCTGCCTGTCGGTCGCCGAAGAGATGGATGTGCAGGTCGCCATCCACACCGACACGCTGAACGAATCCGGATTTGTCGAGCGCACCATCGCCGCCTTCAAGGACCGCGTCATCCACGCCTATCACACCGAAGGCGCCGGCGGCGGCCATGCCCCGGACATCCTCAAGGTCTGCAGCCTGCCGAACGTGCTGCCCTCGTCCACCAACCCGACGCGGCCTTTCACGGTCAATACGCTGGAAGAGCATCTCGACATGTTGATGGTATGCCACCATCTGGATGCGCGCATCCCGGAGGACGTCGCCTTCGCGGAAAGCCGGATTCGGCGGGAGACCATCGCGGCGGAGGACCTGCTGCATGATCTCGGCGCGATCAGCATGATCTCCTCTGACAGCCAGGCCATGGGCCGCGTGGGCGAGGTGATCATCCGCACCTGGCAGACCGCGCACAAGATGAAGGCGCAGTTCGGCAGCCTCGCCAGCGATCCGGCCGAGCACGACAATCTGCGCGTCAAGCGCTACGTCGCCAAATACACCATCAATCCGGCCCTGACCCAAGGCATGGCCGCGGATGTGGGATCGGTCGAAGTGGGGAAGCTTGCCGACCTCGTGCTGTGGAGGCCGGCTTTCTTCGGCGTGAAGCCAGATCTCGTGCTGAAATGCGGCATGATCGCCGCCGCGCCGATGGGCGACCCCAATGCCTCGATCCCGACACCGCAGCCGCAGCATTACCGCCCGATGTTTGCGAGCTTCGGCGGCGCGCCGGCGGTGAGCGCCGTCACCTTCACCAGCGCCGCGGCTCTGCAGCGCGACATCGGACGGGAGCTTGGCCTCACGCGGCAACTAGTTGCCGTCGCCGGAACACGCTCGATCCACAAGCGGGACATGGTGCATAATGCCGCCATGCCCGCGATCGAGGTCGATCCGGAGACCTATGAAGTGCGCGCCGATGGGCGCTTGCTGACCTGCGAACCGGCGGTGGAACTGCCGATGGCGCAACGCTATTTCCTGTTCTGATGCCATGGATACGTTGCGACACGCCGCTCAATTGATCGCCGCCGGCGAATGGCCGGCGCGCTTGGAACGCGGCACGGTCACGTTGACCTATGCCGACCGTTGCCGGCGCCGCGTGCGCCTGATGGACGATTCCGGCATGGCGTTCCTGCTCGATCTTGCACGGCCGGCGCGTCTGGCCGATGGCGACGGGTTGGCCCTGGCCGATGGCGGCATCATCCGCGTCATCGCTGCAGCGGAGCCGCTGGTCGAAGCCACAGCGACGGATGCGAAACACCTGGCGCGCCTTGCCTGGCATGTCGGCAACCGGCACGTGCCGGCCGAGATCGTCGATGAGCACCGGTTGCGTATCACCCATGATGCCGTGCTGCGGGATATGCTGCGCGGTCTCGGCGCCGACACGCAGGCGATCACGGCGCCCTTCCATCCCGAAGGTGGCGCCTATGCCTCGCTGGCGGTGGGGCATCATCATGGACACGATTAATCGCGCAATCAGTTCGGCGGATGCGGCCGCGCGGCTTCTGACCTGGCTGTCGCCGTCCTTTCCGGTCGGCGCCTACAGCTATTCCCACGGGCTGGAGCAGGCGGTCGAAGCCGGCTTTGTCTCCGATCGCTCGACGCTGATAACGTGGATCGAAGGCGTTGTGCGTTTCGGCGCTGGCCGGCTGGATGGCATGTGCCTGCTCGAAGCGCATCGCGCAGCGGTGGCTTCAGACCAGGATCGTCTGGAGCGAGTTGCGGAGTTGGCGGCCGCCATGCGCGGCAGTACAGAGCTGGCGCTGGAATCGACAGCGCAGGGCGCCGCTTTCCTGAAGGCGATCGGCAGCGGGTGGCCACATCTTGCACAGGCGCCAATCCTGCGTGCCTTCGGTCATTCCACCGCCTATCCGATTACGGTCGGCGCGGTTTCCGCCCTGGCCGCCATCACGGAAGAGCCTGTCCTGCAGGCCTATCTCACCGCTTTCTGCGGCAACCTCATTTCCGCTGCCTTACGCCTGGCGCCGATCGGCCAGAGCGACGGCGTCGCGGTGGCTGCAACGCTGGAGCCCGAGATTGCCGCCCAGGTGGAACGATTGCGCGGTGCGCCGTTCGACGCCGTCGGCTCCGCGTCCCTGATGGTTGATTGGTGCAGCATGAAACACGAAACCCAGGAAACAAGGTTGTTCAGGTCATGACTCTTCCCGTTCGCATCGGCGTCGGCGGCCCGGTCGGCTCCGGCAAGACCGCCCTGCTGGAGCGGCTGTGCCGGTGCCTCGCCGACAGCTACGAGATCGCCGTCATCACCAACGACATCTATACCAGCGAGGATGCGAAGTTCCTGACCAAGTCGGGCGCGCTGCCGATCGAGCGCATCGCCGGCGTCGAGACCGGCGGCTGCCCGCATACCGCGATCCGCGAAGATGCTTCGATCAACCTTGCCGCGGTCGACGACATGTGCGGCAGGTTCCCGCAACTCGAGCTGCTGTTCGTGGAATCGGGCGGCGACAACTTGAGCGCCACCTTTTCGCCCGAGCTCGCCGACATCACGCTCTATGTCATCGACGTGTCGGCCGGCGACAAGATCCCGCGCAAGGGCGGGCCGGGCGTCACGCGCTCTGACATTCTCATCGTCAACAAGACCGACCTCGCGCCGCTCGTCCATGCCGACCTCGATCTCATGGCGCACGATGCCGCGATCAAGCGTGGCGACAAGCCGGTGGTCTTCGCCAACATGCGCAGCGGCGCCGGGTTGGAGCGGATCGTTGCGCTGATTCTCGAGCTGAGCGGCCTGCCGCAGCGCCGGCCGCAATTCGTCCGCGACCTGCCGCCGCTGACAGAATGGCGGCAGGTTTAGGGAATCAGGATCGTCGCGCCCATGGTCGCGCGCGATTCCAGGCGGCGATGCGCTTCTGCCGCATCGCGCAGCGGCAGGCGCAAGCCGATCTCCGGCTTCAGGATGCCGCGCTCCAGCGCCGCGAACAGGCCCGCACTGCCGGCGCGTACGTCCTTGGCCGTTCCCGCATAGTGCCCGTAATTGGGCCGCGACACGGTCGCCGATTTCGCAGCCAGGCCTGCCACATCGAGTGGATCGAGCGGCCGCGCTGCCTGGCCGAACGAGACGATATGCCCACGCTCCGCCAGCGCCGGAAAGCTGCGCGCCAGGCTGTCGCCGCCGATCGCGTCATAGATCACGTCGCAGCCCCGCCCGCCAGTGATGGCATCGACGCGCGCGGCCAGATCCTCGGTGCTCAGGATCACATGGGAGCAACCGACGGCGAGGGCGCGCTGCGCTTTTTCGCGGCTGCCGACTGTCCCGATCACTTCGCAGCCCAGATGCCGCGCCCATTGGCACAGCAGATGGCCGACGCCACCGGCCGCGGCATGAACCAGGATCGTCTCTCCCTCTCTGACTGCACGCACGCGGTGGAGCAGGAATTCGGCAGTCAGCCCTTTCAGCATCACCGCGGCCGCTGTTTCGTCGTCGATGAAGTCAGGCAGCAGCACCACCAGGTCGGCCGGCAGGTTCCGCACCTCCGCGTAGGCACCGATGGGAGGGCACGCGTAAGCAACACGATCGCCGGGCGCAAACCCGACGACATCGGCACCGACGTCCAGCACGATGCCCGCCGCTTCCATGCCGATGGGCGCCGGCGGTTCGACCATGCGGAAATAGCCGGTGCGGCAATAGACATCGATGAAATTGACGCCGATCGCCGCATGACGCACCCGGATTTCATTCGGCCCTGGCGGCGGCACGATCATGCTTCGCCAGATCAGCTATTCAGGCCCGCCATAGCGCGCCAGGAAGATCGCCTGCGCCTGCATCGCCGCGCTGCCCCCGCTTGGGCGATGCCTGACACCCGGCGCTTGGCCGAAATGGCGCTTCACCGCGTCGAAGCCGGCTTCATAGATCTGCTCGCCAACCAACGCCGCCAGCGCCTGCTCCTGGCCCGGTGGTGCGCGGAACTCCGAGCGCCAGTCCCAGAATGTGCGGCGACCGTCGGTGACGGGCCTCAACTCGAAGCTGGCGACATAATCGATCAGCGGCAGCGGCGAATCGAGGATGCAATAGGTGAGCCGCCGATCGCGGTCGGACAAGGCCAGCAATTGCTCGCGCAGCTGCCCGCCCTCGCGCAGGCGGAATCGCCGGACAGCGCCGATCGCGTCGACCGGCCGCCCTTCTTCGATCCGACTCTCCGCCACCGCCGGATGCCAGGTCTCATGTGCATTGAAGTCGCGCAGGAACCGCCAGACCTCGTCCACCGGTGCATCGATGACGGTCGAGCGGCGGACTCTAACCATCGCTAGCGGCGCATGGCCGAAGCCGGCGCTGCGGCAAAGCGCTGCTTCAGCGCATTGAAGCCGCCCTGGAACACATCCTGTCCGATCAGGCGCGCCAGCTCCGCCTCGCGCTCCGGCGCGCAGTCGAATTCCGCCGACCATTCGGCAAAGGTGCGGTCACCATCGGTGATCGGCGTAACCTTGAGAGTGGCGATGTAATTCTCCACCCCCATCGGCGAGACCAGGATGGAATAGGAGCAAGCATAGTCATAGTCCGACAGCGACAAAAGCTGCTCCCGGATGTTGCCCCCGCCCTTCAGGTTGAAATTGCGGATGCAGCCGACCCTGTCTGCCGGCTGGTTGCCCTCGATGCGACTGTCGGCGATCCCAGGATGCCAGCTGGGCAGCCCATTGAAATCGCGTACCAGTTCCCAGATGCGCGAAGCCGGCGCGTCGATCACGCTCGATGTATAGACTTTGACCATGGGTCGTTACTTCTCGCTCTTGGTCGCCAGTCCCTCCAATACATTGGACACCTTACCGATGTCATCGCCGCTGAGGCCGATCTCCCGCAACAAATTGTCAATCAGCGGCGCCTGAGCGCGATAGCGCAGGGCGGAGTTCACGACCGTGTCGGCGAAAGACCCGCCGCCCTGCGGCCCGCTCAACTGCCCGCCACCGCCACCGCCTAACCCTTCAACGTGCAGGATCTTGATGCCCTCGATCCTTTCCATTGGCTTGACGCTTTCGCGGATAATCGCTTCGAGCTTTTCAATCAGACGCAACCGAGCCTCGCTAGCACGCGATTCCGGCGAGAGGATATTGGCGGCTTCGTTCATCTGCCGCCTGCCTTCGGATTCGATCTCATAACGAAGCCGCGAGGCCAGAGAGCGAATCTTGTCGGCCTCGGCTTCGGCTTCGGCATTGGTTCGGGTCGCAGCCGCCCGGTCGACCGCCGCCGATTTCTCGCTCTCCGCCATGACCCTGATGCGGATGGCTTCGCGCTCCGCCTCCTGGCGCGCGCCGATCAGGTCGATCTGCTTGCGCCGCTCGGCGATCTCGGTCTCGCGGGCGGAGAAGACTTTCTCCTCCGCGGCGACAGCCTTGGCACGCGCCAGCTCGGCCTCGGCCTGGGCCTCCGACTGCGCCTTGGATTTGGCCGCGATCGCGATGGAACGCTCCTGTTCCGCCAGCTCCAGTGACTTGCGCCGATCGACTTCCAGGCGCTGAATCTCGCGCTCGCGCCCGATCCGCTCCTCATCCAAGGCGCGTTCCTGCGCGATCTTGGCCTTCTCGATCTCCAGGCGTGACGAGATGCGCGCTTCCTCCGCCTCGCGCTCGCGCACCGCCCGCTCGCGGGCGAGGTCCGCCTGCTGCGCAGCCCGGCGTGTCTCCACCTCGTTCTCCTGGCGCAGCCTCGCATACTCGCTTTCGCGGTCGATATCGAGCTGAACGCGCTCCGCTTCCAGGTTCTTGTTGCGGATCTGGATCAGCGTGTCCTGCTCGATGTCGTTGCGGATCTTCTTGCGCCGTTCGATCTCCTCGGTCAGGCGCGTCAGGCCTTCCGCGTCGAAGGCGTTGGAGGGATTGAAGAACTCCATGTTGGTCTGGTCGAGGCCGGTGAGCGACACGCTTTCGAGCTCCAATCCATTCTTCAGCAGATCTTCCGCGACGCCATCGCGCACCCGTTTCACATACTCGCCGCGCCGCTCGTGCATTTGCTCCATGGTGGTTGCAGCGGCGCAAGAGCGCAGCGCATCGACGAACTTGCCTTCGAGCAGCTCGCGCAGCGCTTCCGGCTGCATGGTGCGGCGTCCCAAGGTTTGCGCCGCGGCGGCGATCGCGGAGGCGGCGGCCTGCACGCGCACATAGAATTCCGCCACCACGTCCACCCGCATGCGGTCCTTGGTGATGAGGGCGCTTTCCCGGCCGCGCCGTACTTCGAGGCGCAGCGTGTTCATGTTGACCGGGATCACCTCGTGCACGATCGGCAGCACGAAGGCGCCGCCATTCATGACGACTTTCTGCCCGCCCAGTCCCGTGCGGACGAACGAGGTCTCCTTGGATGAACGGCGATACAGCCGGTTCATCACCCAGATGCCGAACGCGACGACGATCGCCAGGACGACGATCGCAACCACGATCCAGCCAACAATAGCTCCGGTCATGTGAGTCTCCCTCTCGAGCTGACGGCCTTCTGCACGCTGCCGCGCGTGATGGCCTTGAATGTGCGGGTCTGTTCCACCAGGGCCTTCTCCGTCGGCAGCCGTTCCATGGAGGAGGCGCCGTAGAAGCCGTGGCAATCGGGACAGTTATGCAGGATGTAGGACGCATCGTCGGGCGTCGCGATCGGCCCGCCGTGGCACAGGACCAGTACGTCCTTGCGCACGGACCTCGCGGCCGCCGCCCATTCGTTGATGGCCGGCACGCAGTCTTTCAGCGTGAGCGATGTTTCCGCGCCGATGGTGCCGCCCGTCGTCAGGCCCATGTGGCAGACGATGATGTCGGCGCCGGCCTTGGCCATCGCCCTGGCATCGGCTTCGCTGAACACATAGGGCGTGGTCAGCAGATCCTTCTCGTGCGCCAATGCAATCATCTCGACCTCCGGCCCATAACCCATGCCGGTCTCCTCGAGATTGGCGCGGAAGGTGCCGTCGATCAGTCCGACCGTCGGGAAGTTCTGCACGCCGGCAAAGCCCATTGCCTTCAACTGGTCGAGGAAATGATCAAACAGGCAGAACGGGTCGGTGCCATTGACACCGGCCAGGACCGGCGTCGACTTCACCACCGGCAAGACTTCGCGCGCCATCTCGACCACAATGTCATTGGCATTGCCGTAGGCCAGCATGCCCGCGAGCGAGCCACGCCCCGCCATACGGTAACGCCCGGAATTGTAGATGACGATGAGGTCGATGCCGCCCGCCTCTTCGCACTTGGCGGACAGGCCCGTACCCGCGCCGCCGCCGATGATGGGCTGGCCTGCCTTCGCCATGGCGTGGAATTTCTTCATCAGGCTTTGTCGATCGTGACTTGGCATTCCTTTTCCTTGGTTCCTCAGATGGCGCGGCGGCGCTCGGCGCGCCCGACCAGATCCAGGAAATTGTCGACCAGGGCGGCAGCGAAAGGCGGCTCGTTGATGTTGTAGGGCAGCCGGATCAGCCGCCGGTCGCCGCCGGTACGGAAGGTGGCGCCGATGGCGTTGAACAAGGCGCGGTCGGCTTCGGGGTCCCAGAAGGGCTGGCCCGGCGCATCGAGCAGCGACACGCCTCCTTCGGGGATGAGGAACCGCACCGGACCTTCGCAGCGATTGAGCTTGTCCGCGATCCACTTGCCCATGCGCGCATTCTCTTCCGCCGTGGTGCGCATCAAGGTGACGTTGGGATTGTGGACGTGGAGCTTGCGCCCCTTGAACTGCGCGGGAACGGTATCGATCGGTCCCCAATTCACCATATCCAAAGCGCCGACCGAGCCGACATAAGGCAAGCGCGTGCGGATGACGGCGCCGAGGCGATCCTCGCCAGCGGAGAAAACGCCGTTCATGAAGAGGTCCGCGATCTCCGTTGTCGTCACATCGATGAGGCCGGCCAGCAGATGCGAGTCCGCCAGCTTCTCCATCGACTGCCCGCCCGTGCCGGTGGCATGGAACACCAGGCAATCGAAGCGGTCTTCCAGCGCCTTGGTCACCATCTGCACGCAGGGCGTGGTGACGCCGAACATGGTGAGGCCGATGGCTGGCTTTGCAGCGCTGGTCTGCGCGTGATCGGGACGGTGCGCGATCATGCCGGCGAGGGCATGGGCTGCATTCGACAGCACCTGCTCCGAGATGCGGTTGATGCCCTGCACATCGGTGACGGAATAGATCATGCAGATGTCGGATGGCCCGACATAGCGCTTCACGTCGCCCGACGCGACGGTCGAGACCATCACCTTCGGCACGCCGACCGGCAGTGCACGCATCGCCGGCGTTGCCAGCGCGGTGCCACCCGAACCGCCCGCCGAGACGATGCCGCCCAGGTCGCGGCAAGTCAGGATGTAACGCTGGAACGCCTCCGCCATCGCGCCGACCGCCGCGCCGCGGTCCCCGGTGAAGACCGCGCGCGCACCTTGCGGATGATGGCGGGCCACTTCTCCCGGGCTCACATCCGCCACCGATGGACGCTGGCTGGTGGAGAGGTCGACCGTGACGACGCGCAGGCCCAGGGCCTGCAGCTTGTTGGCGAGGAACCGCAGTTCGCGCCCCTTGGTGTCGAAGGTGCCGGCGACATAGGCGGCGCGTCCGACCAGTTTCGCCACCGGCACTTGCGCGACCGAGGCGGGAAGCTCCACCGGCTCTTCGGCCATAGCGGAAACGGGTTCGGCCGCCGGCTCCTTCATGAGGGGATTGCCCGCGGACCAGCGCGTCGGCGCGCGCGTGGTGGAGAACGCGGTTTCCGGCAACGGCCCGCTGTCCATCTCCGGCGTACCCTCCTGGCGGCGGACGCGGAACACCATGGTCGGCGCGGGCACCGCCTCTGGTGCCGCCACGTCCTCGACCACCTCCTCATGCGTGCCGACGCCGAGCAATCGCTGCTGCAGGGCGATATCATGCGCCAGCTCGGCACAGGCCATCTCGCGCACCAGGCGGCCATTCATCATGATGCCGACGTTACGGGCGGCACGGGTGGCGACGCCGATATTCTGCTCGATCAGGAGGACCGCGATCTCGCCCTCTTCGGCGAGGCGGCGCAGCATGCGCTCGACCTGCTCCACGATCATAGGAGCCAAGCCTTCTGTCGGCTCATCCATCACCAGCAGCGAGGGATTGGCGAGCAAGGCGCGGCCGATCGCCAGCATCTGCTGCTCGCCGCCCGACAATTGCGCGCCGCCATTCGACTTGCGCTCCGCCAGGCGCGGAAAGGCTTCGTAGACCCGCTCGATACTCCACTTGCCCTTGCGGCCGGAGCGCGCCGCTAGGCGCAGATGCTCGTCGAGCGTCAAGGATGGCCAGACACGCCGCCCTTGCGGCACATAGCCGACACCGGCGGCGACGATCTCGTTCGGCTTCAATCCTAATAGCTCTCGCCCACGGACGCGGATGCTGCCGCTGCTGACCGGGATCAATCCCATGATGGCGCGGCAAAGCGTCGTCTTGCCCATGCCGTTACGGCCGAGGATCGCGAATACCCCCTGATCGAGCCGCAGGTTCACACCCTGCAGAGCGTGCGAATGGCCGTAATGGACATGGAGGTCGGTGACGTCGAGAGCAGCCGTGGACTCATCAGCCATGGCCGCCTCCGAGATAGATGCGCTGCACGTCGGGATCGTTCTGGATCTCTTCGGGCTTGCCCTCCTTGAACAGCATGCCGTTATGCATGACCGTCACGGATTCGACCACACGCAAGGCGACGTCGAGGTCATGCTCGATGATGATGTAGCCGATGTGAGCCGGCAGCGCGCCCAGGATCTGGATCAGCTCGCGCCGCTCCGCCGGCGACAATCCGGCAGCGGGCTCGTCGAACAGGATACAGCGCGGCGCACCGGCCAGCGCCATGCCAATCTCCAGCTGGCGTTGTTGCCCGTGAGCCAGATTGGCGACCGGCACATCCGCAATATGCTCCAGATGCACCGCGTGCATCAGCTCATGCGCGGCGTGCGAGGCTGGATCGTTGTCGCGCTGGCGCACGAAGGAAAAGCGGCCGCGGCTGACACCACGCACCGCGAGATAGAGGTTGTCGAACACCGTGAGATTGCGGAACAGAAGCGAGATCTGGTAGGTCCGCCGCAAGCCGCGTCGGATACGCTCATGCGGCGGCAAAGTTGTGATGTCCTCGCCGAAGAACCGCACGGTCCCGGCAGTCGGCAGAAAATCGCCGGTGATGGCGTTGAACAACGTGGTCTTGCCTGCGCCATTGGTGCCGAGGATGGCGCGGCGCTCTCCGGCACGGATCGTGAGATCGATGCCGTCGAGCGCCACCAAAGCGCCGAAGGTGCGGCGGACGCCGCGAAGCTCGAGAGCATTCCCGGCGCCCGCACGCGCGATGCGGTGAACCGCCTCGCTGACCAAAGGTCCCAAATCCGGCACCTTACTTGCAGTCCGGATTGTCGCGCGACACCGGACCCAGTGCCATGAACTTGGCTTCGTCCATCCCCATCGTCTGGTTCACCTGGGGGATAACCTTGACCACCTTGTTGTAGAGCTTGCCGTCGCTGCCTTCCGCCACTTCGGTGAGGAAGATGTCGGCAACGCCGTTCCGGTTCTTGTCGAGCTTCACCTTGCCGGTTGGCGTGTCGAGATCGAGACTCGCCAGTGTCTCGCGCAACTTCGCCTGATTGTCGCTAAGATCGCCGTTGACCTTGTCGAGTGCGGTCAGCAAGGCCACGGTCTCGACATAGTAGCCATGTGCGAACAAGGACGGAGACGGGAAGCCCTTTGGGTATTCCGCCTTGTAATCGTCCACGAACTTCTTCCAGGCAGCATTATCCCAGGAATCGGCGATCGGACCGGCGGACGGCGTGCCCAGCATGTAATCCTTGCGCTTGCCTTCGGATCCGAGGACGGTCTGGTCGACGGTGATCGAGCCTCCAACCATCGGCTTGTCGCCGCCGGCCTGCTGATACTGCGACAGGAAGTTGACAGCATCGGCGCCGCCGAGCGCGACATAGACCGCGTCGATGTCGTCGGGAATCGAGGCGACGATCGAGGAGAAGTCCTTGTTGCCGATCGGCACCCAGAACTTGTCGACCACGTGACCGCCCAATTGGCAGTAGGGCAGCATGAAGCCCATGACCTGCGAATAGGGAAAGGAGTAATCCTCGGCCACCACCACCATCTTCTTGTAGCCTTTTTCCTTGAAGGTGTATTCGCCGAGACCGGCCTGCCATTGCACGCCGTCGGTGGTGAAGCGGAAGAAATTAGGCGCCGGATCGCGCAAGGTGGTGTCCTGCGCCGCCGAGGTGCCGTTGATGAAGGTCACCTGCGGCTGGGTCTTGGCGTAATCCTTCACTGCCAAGCCCTCGGAGCCGGACAAGGGCCCTATCAGGACATCGACCTTGTCCTGTTCCACCAGTTTGCGCGCGGCCGCGATGGCGCTGTCCGGCGAAGCGTCGGACGAGCCCTTGACGATCTCGATCTTCTTGCCGCCCGCCATCATGTTGTGCTGCTTGAAGGCAAGGTCGGCGCCTCGCATGCTGTCCTCGCCCAGCACGGTGAAGGCGCCTTCCAGGGTCGCCAGCACGCCGACCTTGATCGTGTCGCCGGCCGCTGCCGCTGCATTGATCCCCAGGTTGATCCCGAGTCCCCACGCCACCGCCGCTGCGGCGGTGGAGAGCAGAATTCTGCGTGTCGTTGAAAGCATGTGCCGTTTCCTCCTCTTGTCGTTTTATGTTTTGGCTTTTGCTCTTTGAACGCGTGTTCTGGAACCCTCAGGCTCCTCCCCTTTTGGCCTAGGGGAATCGCATATGGATTTTGGAGGGTGTTGCGAATCAATTCGGGATGGATTCTTTGGTTGTCTCCCAACCACAAAGGGAGACAGGAATGCGCAGGTTCAAGCGCATGTTTCGTCGGCTCAAAGACCCCCGCGCCAGCAACACCCGCCACGATCTGCTGGAGATCCTCTTCATCGCTCTGGCCGCGACTTTGGCGGGTGCTACGGCCTGCACCGATTTCGAGCAATTTGCCCTGGCACGAGAGGATGTGCTGCGGCGGTTCCTGGGTCTGGAGCATGGCGTGCCCAGCCACGACACCTTCAGTACGCTCCTGCGCGCCTTGGATCCGCAGGCTCTGGAAGCGGTTTTGCGCAAGTTCAGCAAGGGCTTCGGCAGCCAGGGCGTGGTCAGCCTGGATGGCAAGGCGCTGCGCGGGGCCTTCGCGCGTGGCAAGCGTTCGGTGCCTCATCACATGGTCAACCTCTGGGCTGCCGGCACCCGCATGGCGCTGGCCCAACGGAAGGCGCCCAATCGCAACGAGATCGCCGGAGCGCTCGAACTGCTTGCCCTGCTCGATCTCGATGGGGCGATTGTCACCGCCGATGCTTTGCATTGTCGGCCCGACATCGCGCAGGCTATCCGGAACCGCAAAGGCCACTACGTTCTGGCCCTCAAGAAGAACCGCGGCAATCTGTTCAAAGCTGCCGAGGCTCTCGTTACTGCCACAGGCAGGATTTCTTCTCGCGCAACCCAGCGCCCAGTCCGCGCCCACGGTCGGATCGAGCGACGGCGGGCCATGGTCGCCCCGGCAAAGGAACTTGCCCAACAGCATGGCTTTCCCGATGCCGTTGCCATCGGATGCATCGAGAGCTGGCGCAGCACCAGCGACGCCACGCCGAAGAAGCCCAAGATTCGCTTCTTCCTCCTGTCCCGCAAGCTCTCCGCCAAGCAGCTTCTCGAGATCGCGCGCGCCCACTGGAGCATCGAGAACAATCTCCATTGGGTCCTCGACGTTCTGTTCGCCGAGGATGCCTGCCGCAGCCGCAAGGACCATGCGCCAGAGAACCTCGCCGTCCTGCGCAAGCTCGCCATCAACATCCTGCAGACAACGCCAGGACCCCAACGGATGCGTCACAAAATGCTGCACGCCAGATGGAACGAAACCTTCCTGCTCAATGCCTTGGCTCATATGCGATAGCCCTGGGATCAACGGGGGGCCAGTCCGAACAGGTTCCGACCCCCAGGTCAGTTCAGTGCTTTGCGTCTCGGTCAATGCGAGTTTTGCGAAGCGCTTCAATTCTCTTGGCCTTCTCTGCCAGTTCTCGCTCCCGCGCCAAAGTGAACTCGTTTGGTTGCTGTGGTTCGCGGGGTGCGAAGGACTGTCCAAATACCCGGTCGAGTATGTCTTGCTTGATCATAGCGTGAGGCTCCTAGTGCCACGTCCCAAAACGCCGAGTCAGTAGCGTCGCTGGACATATGTTTTAGAATGACAATCTGGTGGAATGGTTCCGCTCTCGGCGCCTTCATGATGAGCTGCTCGGCATGTAGGCGCGACCCGTTCCGGAACTACTGCATGCCAGTGGCATGCTTGCAGATCGGATGGGACAAATGTCGTGAGTGTACTTGTCTGTTGCGCCCTAGAGCTCTCGCGCTTGCCTTGGTCGTCTGTGAAATTTTTCGTCTCGAGCATCCGCGCTATACGATTGGATTCGATCATCGACGTCGGTGAATAGCAGTGGTAGCTCTTGTTTGCTGCAACTATGCTCCGCGCGCCGGCTTCCACCGATTTCCGCGGCTCAAGTGCGTCAAACGTCACGGTGCTACCTCCCTGGGGTTCGAAGACGCGCTTATCATCGCAGTCTGTCCACCGGAATGCGAATGGTACAGGCCAAGCCCTCCGTGTTCCAGTCATAGTCAATCTCGCCGTTCAGAGTTGGCAACGTGGTCTCGATCAGTTGGCTCCCAAAACCCGTGTCAGCCGGCCGCTTCACGGCCGGTCCGCCTGTTTCACGCCAGCGCAGGCTCAAGTGCTCTCGATTGAGATTCCATTCCACTGTTATCCGGCCGGTTTGCTTCGAGAGCGCTCCATACTTGGTCGCATTTGTCGTCAGTTCATGTAGGATCAAGGCAACCGTCTGAGCCGCGTCTGGCGCGAGTTCCAACGCCGGCCCCGAAACTGCAACGCGATTTTCGACGTTGATGAACGCAGCCAGCTCCTCTTCGATCAGCCGTTGCAGGCTGGCGCCGTGCCATCGGCTCGCAGCAAGCAGTGATTGCGCGCAAGCGAGCGCCTGCAGGCGACCGATGAGGGCCTGAGCGAAATCCTTCGTCGTGTTGGCCTTGGTCAGTCGCGTGAGAGCGATCACCGTGGTGAGGATATTCTTCACGCGATGCTCGAGCTCGCGGGTGAGTAGCCACATATGCTGTTCGGCCCGCTTGCGCTCGGTTATGTCCACCAGCATGTTGATCGCACCTACGATCCGGCCGGCATCGTCGCGCAGTGGTGTCGGATAGGGCGTGAACCACACGCGCGTTCCATCGGGCCGCTCGGCGATGGCTTCAGCGCCTTGTACCGGGCGGCCCTCCTTCAGGGTAAGGGCCATGGGGCACTGATCGTGCGGCATTGGCGCGCCATCGGGATGATAGAGCTTCCACGTCACACACCATTCGTCTGTTCCTAGTTCCGGCACACGCCCAGCGAAGGCGGCGGCGGCCGGGTTGAAATGCGTGATGCGGCCCTCTGCATCAGTTGTGTAGATCGCTGCCGGCAGTGAATCGATCATCTCGCGGAAGCGGCGCTCGCTCTGCTTGCGCTCGGTGATATCCTGGAAGCAATTGATGGCGCCGTTGATGCGACCCGCTTGATCCTTGAGAGCGTCGATGTTGACAAGCACCGTCCGCCGCCGTCCGCTCGGCTGCTCGACCACGACTTCCTGGTTGCGGAAGGACTTGCCGGTCTGCAGCGCCGTGGCCATCGGGCACTGATCATGGGGCAGCGGAGCGCCGTCGGTTCGATAGAGCCGATAACTGCCGCAGAATCGCTCGTATGGATCTCCCGCCTTCGGGGATCGCCCCCACTCCTCGGCGGCTCTTCGGTTGAAACGGACCACTCTGCCGTCTGCGGCGCACAGATAGACTGCTGCCGGCAGAGCGTCCAGCGCCGCCTGGTCCAATGTCGCAAGCGCCACGAAGCTGTTGCTGGTCAGGTTGTCTTCGCCCTGATGCACTAAGTTCATAAGTGGCTCCTGACTTGCTGTTCGAGGCTCTTGGGAAGCGCCAGCGACGCAACGAGCTGGTTGCGGCTGTCATAGACATGGGAGGCGCACACCCAGCAAAGACGCGATCGATCTCCGGCAACCCGCAATGCGTGACATGGGAGAGATTCGCCACGGTCATCGCAGAGTATCCTTGGTGCTGGTGACGAGAACGCAGGTGCAGCCTGTCTCGCTCCAGACGCGATCGTCACATGTTCCGGGCGCACCGTAGTTGTAGTCGCCCGGGACGAGCTTGCGCTCGTCGATCCACAGCTCACCGTCGAGGAGATGCAGCTCTTCCACGCCCGCATGCGTGTGCGGCGGGTAGCTCGCGCCGGGTGCGAGGCGTACCAGCATGCTCACCCGGTGCCGTTCCGTGTCGGTCGCGAGCAACTTGCATTCGATCCCGGACGCGACCTGTTCCCACTCCGGCTCGGACCACTGCCGCGCCGGCGGCGGCACCGGCTCTTTCCCCGTCTCTTCCGCGATGCGACGCGCAAGGCGGGCCTGCAGCGATGTCGTCGGTCGCAGCACGTCGGTGGGCCAGGAGACGAATCGGTCGACCACCGGGCGGAGGCTCTCCACCTCGCGCCGGCAATCCGGGCACGACGCGATATGCGCTTCGGCCGCCGTAAGCTCGCTCGTCGGCAGGACCCGCAGGGCATAGGCGCATGCCCGCTCGGCCTTTTCGCAACGGTTCAGAACTGGGCTCGGGCTCATTGTCCTATGGCCGGATACGCCCGGGCTGTGCTTAGGGGAACGGCTAAGTGCTTTCCATTGCTCACGAATTCGGCTGCGGCCTGCCCCAATTTCACCGCGATCGAGTTTAGCGATTGCCCGATGTAGGCGGAATGCGAGGCGATGTAGGCGGAATGCGAGGTTTGCATACTCCTAAAACGTCAAACGCGAGCTCTTGGATTGGTCCGAAGTGGTGGCGAGGCGAAAGGAGCACACGATGCCGAGGTGCCGAAGGACTTCTTACAGGTGGACATGCACGGGTGCTCGCCGCGGGCGCAGCAAGCGCCCTCCAGCCTTTCAACCAAGGCGTTTCAGCGAAGGATATCCCTGGTGCTGGTGATGAGAACGCAGGTACAGCCTGTCTCGCTCCAGACGCGATCGTCGCCCGCGCCAGGCGCACCGTAATTGTAGTCGCCCGGGACGAGCTTGCGCTCGTCGATCCACAGCTCACCGTCGAGGAGATGCAGCTCTTCCACGCCCGCATGCGTATGCGGCGGGTAGCTCGCGCCGGGCGCCAGGCGCACCAGCATGCTGACCCGGTGCCTTTCCGTGTCGGTCGCGAGCAGCTTGCATTCGATCCCCGGCGCGACCTGTTCCCACTCCGGCTCGGACCACTGCCGCGCCGGCGGCGGCACCGGCTCTTTCCCGGTTTCCTCAGCGATGCGGCGCGCAAGGCGCGCCTGCAGCGATGTCGTCGGTCGCAGCACGTCGGTGGGCCAGGAGGCGAATCGGTCGACCACCGGGCGGAGGCTCTCCACCTCGCGCTGGCAATCCGGGCACGACGCGATATGCGCTTCGGCCGCCGCAAGCTCGCTCGTCGGCAGGGCCTGCAGAGCGTAGGCGCACGTCACTTCGCTCTGCTCGCAGTGATTCCTATGGAATGTAATCATGGCTTCCCCGCTTCCGCGGTTAGCGCGTGCCGCAGCTTGTGCAGTCCCGAACGAATGCGCGTCTTGATCGTGCCGAGCGGCAGATTCAGCCGCGCCGCGGCTTCGGCATGCGTCAGCCCGGCAAAGAACGTCACTTCGATCGCTTGGCGCTCGTCCGGCGTGAGCGCTGCCAATGCCGCGCGCAGGGACTCGTCCTGCTCGCGCAGCTCGAGCACGTCGCGCGGATCGGCAGCCACATCGGCCGGCGGCTGGACATCGCCGCCGTGGCTGCGCTTCTTCCGGCTCTCGAAGCGCAAGCGGTCGATCGCCCGCGAGCGCGCCAGGTTCATGATCCAGCCGAGCACCGTGCCGTTCGCGGGGTCGTATCCCGACGCGCGCCGCCAGACGTCATGGAAGACGTCAACGGTGAGCTCTTCAGCGGTCTCTCGGTTGGCCGTGAGTCGCAGGGTCAAAGTGAAGACGGGGCGATGGGCCATCTCGTAGAGCGCATGCAGCGCGAGCTGGTCGCCCGCCGCAATCGATTGGACGAGTGTCGCCCAGTCCTGCTCCAGCGCCGGAGGTTTGGACTTGGCATACAGCACGTCGCCCAGTGTTGCCGGCGACTTTTGTGTACGTCGCTTGGCCATACCGGACAGATTCACCATTGGCTGCGATCTTGCAAACTCTTCCGGTCGATCGTGATCGACGATGGAGGATAGGCGCTTTTCCCTGAAGCCGCCAGCACGTCTGCGGCTTTGGCACCGAACGCCGGTCCCCGCCTATTGGCAGCCGTCGCGTACGACGGCTGCTCTCATGGCTTGCAGTCATTTGACGTTGTTTGACACTCTCGCCCCGCCTTGTCCCGGCCCCGCTGCATGCACACGCGGCAAGATATCCCGCATCGGTGGCGGTTCGACGCCGACGGCGTAACTGCTGTTAGGCCATATGGCTGCCCCCTCAGTGGCAGGCAACATCGAGTGCATTCATAGACAGCCCGCAGCTTGATGACCGCTATGGGTCGATGCTGTCGAAAAAGGTTCCGATTGCTCTGTTGGCCTTGTCTTTGCGAGGCGATCGGAATGGCCCTGACTGGATCTGGTCCTGATGTCTGGCCCCCAGGCCGGCGCAAGAGGTTGGCGCAACTCCTGGCGCCAGTCCACCAACTCCACTCACGCAGGTGTTGCTTCCGGTGGCGGTCCGAGCAGGCGCAGCGCCATGGTCTTCAAGTTCTGCACGATGGCAGCGAGGTGGAACTCGTCGCGAGCGCCGGACAGACCGCGCAAGCGCATGCGCTCGAAGCCGTGATGGGTCTTCAGATGCGCGAACCGCATCTCGACG
>DASRRI010000009.1:0-8608 GCA_035695765.1 Dongiaceae bacterium | reverse complement strand
CCCAACCCCCATCCCCCATCCCCCATCCCCGCGCCGAAGGCGCCTCATACCCACGTCCCGCTCTTCGAGCTGCGCACCAGCGCCTCGATCACCGCCATATTCGCAACCGCATCCTCGATCGGCGTCGGCACAGGCGTGTCGTCCAGGATCGCGCGCGCCAGCGCATCGCCCTGGAGCGTATACTGATCGCAGACATCGAACACGATCTCATCGGTGCCGCCGGCATGTTGGCGCCAGATCTTGCATGGCTGGTCGGGCGGCGCGTTGAAGGGAATCTCGATCTCGATCCGGCCGGCATCACCAAAGATATTCACGCGCTGGTACGATGCCAGCTGGGTCGAGCAGGTGAACGTGGCCGTGCCGCGACCGAAATCCAGCACGCCCGAGGCCAGCCGGTCGGTCTTGAGCTGCGGATCGTACTCGACGATGCCGCAGACGCGCTGTGGCTCGGCATCGAAAATGAAGCGCGAGATCGAAATGTTGTAGCAGCCGATATCCATCAGGCCGCCGCCGCCGATATCGGCCTGGTTGCGAATATTGCCGGGGTCGTCGTTATAGTAGGAGAAGAACGAGTGGATCGTGCGCAGCGCGCCAATGCCGCCCGCGCCGACGATCTGGCGCGCGCGCTGCCACTGCGGGTGATGGCGGTACATAAACGCCTCCATCACCTTCAGCTGCGGGTGCTGCTTGGCAGCGTCGGCCAATGTCTGCGCCTCGGCGGTGGTCAGGGCGATCGGCTTCTCGCACAGCACATGCTTGCCGGCCCTGGTCGCCTGCAGCGTCAACGGCACATGCAGATGGTTGGGCAGGGGGTTGTAGATCGCGTCGACATTGGGATCGGCCAGCAGCTCCTCATAGGTGCCATAGGCCTTCGGAATGCCGAGCTTGGCCGCCGCCGCCTGCGCGCGCTTCAGATCGCGCGAGCCGATGGCGACCACCTCCGAATGGGGCGAACGCTGGATGCCGGGAATCACTTTCTTGAGGCCGATATCCGCTGTGCTGATGATGCCCCAGCGCAGGCGGCGATCCAGTTTCGATGCGGCCATGAATCGAGCTCCCTCCCAAGTGCGGCGGGCGGAAGGACGCCGCGCCCACGTCTCACATCCGGCAACTATGCCACAGATGCGACGGTGACTGCCAAGTCCCGGCGGGCGGGCGGAAAACCGGTGTTCAGGGGCGCTTTCGCCGGGCTTGCGGGACGGGGCTGCCGTCGCTATTGTCCGGCCCGCCTTCGACCAGGCCACATCAATTCGTGCGGAGAGGTGCCAGAGTGGTCGATCGGGGCGGTCTCGAAAACCGTTGTACCCTCGCGGGTACCGTGGGTTCGAATCCCACCCTCTCCGCCAGCCTGCTTCGCGCGTCGCGCTGGCAGGACAAGTCCCGACAGACGGGCGAACCAGGATGCCCTCCGAAGCCCGGGCGCAGGAGGGCGTCTCACGCCAAGAAAACAGGAGCGCCGCCATGGCCCGCAAGAAACAACCCGTTGTCAACTACGTGATGTTCGACGTGTTCTACCAGGACGGCACCCGCACCTCGCACCGCAAGGTCCCGGCCGCCGAGCCGTACGAGCAGGATTTCGAGGCGCGGGTCAAGGCGACCATCGAAGCCCAGGACCGTGAGATCGCTGAGAAGTCGGGCCGGCCGCGCGGGCCGATCAAGTCGATCGTCAAGTCGGCGGGGCAGTAGCGCGAGGGCTCTTCCGCCGACACCAGTGGCCAGGATCAGCGTGCCACGACCTTCTTGGTCCAGGCCGCCAGCGCATCCAGTATTTCGCTCCTGACCTCAGCGTCCTTGCGTCCGGTCTTCGCCGGCACATGGAACGAGTGATCGGCATCCTCGAACAGCGTCAGGGTGGCGCGCTTGCCAAGCCGCTTTATCAGCGGCTCAAGCAGCGAGAGCTCGCCCAGGGCGTCTCGCGTGCCCTGCAGGAACAGCATCGGGATCTGCACGTCGAACAGATGCTCGGCGCGCTCATCCGATGGCTTTCCGGCCGGATGCAGCGGGAATGCGAGAAACGCAAGTCCGCCAACGCCTGGCAGCGGCGACTTGGCTTGCGCTTGGGACGTCATACGGCCGCCGAAGGAACGGCCGCCTGCGATGAGCGGAAGCTTCAGTTCACCAGCCTTCGCCACTGCGGCCCGCACGGTCGCGTGGCATAAAGCGGGCGGATCCGGCCGCTTCGTGCCTTGCTCCATGTAGGGAAATTGATAGCGCAGCGTGGCTAAACCGCGCTGGCCAAGCTCGACCGCAACTGTTTCCATGGAGGGATGCGTCATGCCCGCGCCGGCCCCGTGCGCCAGCACGTAGCATGCAAAGGCGCGCGGCGGCGAAATAAGCAGGGCCGAGACGCGGCGCGTGGCATCGAACGTCAGGACGATCTCTTGCGCGCCGGACGCCACCGCCTGCTCCCGCGCCCGGCTAGGTGGTGCCGCCTGCATTCGAACCGCGGAAGCGGACCGCACCGCGCGCGCGGGCCTTGGCGGCCTCGATCTCGCGGTCACGCGGCGCCGCATTCGTGACGAGCGATTCCAGCAGCCGGCGTGCGGCGTCCGCCACCTCATCAACCGCGTGGTTGAACGCAGGCTCGTTTGCCTTGGACGGGTGCGTAGATCCGCTCAGCTTCCGGACGAATTGAAGCGCGGATGCGCGGATCTCTTCCTCGGTTGCAGGCGGCTTGAAATTGTAGAGCGTGCGAATATTCCGGCACATGGGCGACCTCGTGCTGAAAGGCCCAGCCTTGCATAGTATCAATGCCGCTATCAAGCAGCGTGCTGCGCCGAGGTCGGCCTTTAAGCCCGCACCACCCTCTGCTTCTTCCCCGCCGCCTGGATCACCTGGCCCACGATCCTGCTGGTATCGCCGAGCAGCTTGCGCACGGCGAGGCGGGCGGCGTTGGGGCGGCGGGCGCGGATGGCGCTGAGGATACGCGCGTGGCCGGGCAGGGTGCGGCCGACATCGCCCTTCTGACGCGCGGTGTAGTTGAACATGCTGCCGAGCGCGGATTCGATGACGAGGCCGAGCGGCACCAGGAGCTCATTGCCGGCGGCCTGCAGGATCGCGAAGTGGAAGCGCACGTCGGCGTCGTTCCAGGCGGCGAGGGTCTTGGCCGCAGCCATCTCCTCATAGGCATCCTCGATCGCCCGCATCTGTTCCGCGGTGTGGTTGGCGGCGGCGAGGGCGGCGGTTTCCGGCTCCAGGATCTCGCGCACCTGCTGCATGTGCGCAAGGAAATGCGACTGCTTTGCCGCGGCGCAATACCAGGCGAGGACGTCGCGGTCGAGCAGGTTCCATTGCTCGCGCGGCTGCACCCGCGAGCCGATGCGCGGGCGCGAGATGATAAGCCCCTTGCCCATCAGCATCTTGATCGCCTCGCGCACGGCGGTGCGGCTGACGCCGAAGCTCTTGCACCATTCCGCCTCGTTGGGCAGCAGGGTGCCGGGCGCGAACTCACCATTGAGGATGCGCGCCCCGATATCCTGCGCGACGCTGCGGTGCAGGCTGCTCCTCGGTGATTTCTGGGGCGTTTTGCTGGACCCCCGCAACGCCTTGGATGCGCTCTTGTGAGGCTTCATCCGACGGCCTTCCCCTCCCAGTTTTGGCGTCATTTATCATACAAACGATTATTGCCGCCAACTATTTTATATGATAAAAGCCGGCTCAAAGAAATTCGCCGCAGCCCGCCTGAGAGTGGCAAGGGGTGCGCAAGGCAGGAGGAACCCAATTCAGATGGACATTGCCGCGAGGCGCCTTCCGGCGCGCAGACAAGGCCAAGTGCGCAAGCTATCATTGCGCCTTGTGTCGCATTTCCGGCGCATCTGACTAGTCGCATTCGGTACTCAACCGCAGTTCTTAGAAATCGCAACGTGGGAGGAACGACGTGAAACTGACTAAGACATTCATGACCATGCTGACGGCGGGCATGCTTGCCTTGTCGTCGCAGGCGATGGCGGCCGACAAGGGCACCATCGGCATCTCCATGCCGACCAAGTCCTCGGCCCGCTGGATCGCGGACGGCGACAACATGGTGAAGGTGTTCACCGAGCTCGGCTACGGCACCGATCTGCAGTACGCCGAAGATGATATTCCGAACCAGCTGGCGCAGATCGAGAACATGGTCACCAAGGGCGTGAAAGTCCTGGTGATCGCCGCGATCGACGGCACCACCTTGTCGGCGATCCTGCAGCAGGCGCACGACAGCGGCGTCAAGGTCATCGCCTATGACCGCCTGATCCGCGACACGCCCAATGTCGATTACTATGCGACCTTCGACAATTTCCAGGTCGGCGTGATCCAGGCCAGCTCCATCGTCGACGGCCTCGGCCTCAAGGACGGCAAGGGTCCGTTCAATGTCGAGCTGTTCGGCGGTTCGCCGGACGACAACAACGCCTTCTTCTTCTATGACGGCGCCATGTCTGTCCTGCAGCCATACATCGACAGCAAGAAGCTGGTGGTGCAGAGCGGCCAGATGGGCATGGACAAGGTCGGCACCCTGCGCTGGGACGGCGCGGTGGCGCAGGCCCGCATGGACAATCTCTTGAGCGCGTTCTATGGCGACAAGAAGGTCGATGCCGTGCTGTCGCCCTATGACGGCCTCTCCATCGGCATCCTGTCGTCGCTGAAGGGCGTCGGCTATGGCAGCGCCGATCAGCCGATGCCGATCGTGACCGGCCAGGACGCCGAAGTTCCGTCGGTCAAGTCCATGATCGCGGGCGAGCAGTATTCCACCGTGTTCAAGGACACCCGCGACCTTGCCAAGGTCACGGCCAAGATGGTGGACGCTGTGTTGAGCGGCAAGGAGCCGGAGGTCAACGACACCAAGACCTACAATAACGGCATCAAGGTCGTTCCGTCTTATCTGTTGAAGCCGGTCCTTGTGACTCGCGACAACTGGAAGGACATCCTGATCAAGAGCGGCTATTACAAGGAAGAGCAGATCACGCAGTAAATACTCGTGGCTGATTGGCCCCGCCGGCGACGGCGGGGCCAACTCTCCGTCGCGACCCCACCGGCAAGGATGGCCGGCTTTTTTGTTTTCACGGGCCGCCTGACGGGAGCAAGATAGAGTGAATACGGAGGTCCCCTTTTGACCCTGGCAATGACACAGGATCCGCGCAGCGGCGAGATCCCGGGCGCGGGCGCCAACACCATCCTGGAGATGCGCGGCATCACCAAGACCTTTCCCGGCGTGAACGCGCTGGACAATGTCAACCTCGCGGTGCGCGCCGGCGAGATCCACGCAATCGTGGGCGAGAACGGCGCCGGCAAGTCGACGCTGATGAAGGTGCTGAGCGGGGTCTATCCGCACGGCGATTATTCCGGCGACATCTATTTCCTGGGCCAGGAATGCAAGTTCCGCGACATCGCGGACAGCGAGAAGGCCGGCATCGTCATCATCCACCAGGAGCTGGCGCTGGTGCCGCTGCTCTCGATCGCAGAGAACATCTTTCTCGGCAACGAGCTGGCGAAGAACGGCATCATCGATTGGTACAAAGCGTTCGCCAAGACGCGGGACCTCCTGAAGAAGGTCGGCCTCAAGGAATCGCCCAACACCCTCATCACCGATCTCGGTGTCGGGAAGCAGCAGCTGGTGGAGATCGCCAAGGCCCTCTCCAAGGAAGTGAAGCTGCTGATCCTGGACGAGCCGACCGCGAGCCTCAATGAAAGCGACAGCGACGCTTTGCTGGCGCTGCTGAAGGAATTCCGCGCCCATGGCATCTCCTCGATCCTCATCTCGCACAAGCTCAACGAGATCCTGAAGGTCGCCGATTCCATCACCATCCTGCGCGATGGCGCGACGGTCGATTATCTCGACTGCCACGCGCAGAAGGTGGACGAGGACCGCATCATCCGAAGCATGGTTGGGCGCGAGCTGGCGGACCGCTACCCGAAGCGCAACCCGCGCATCGGCGATCCGATCTTCGAAGTGAAGAACTGGGTCGTCTATCACAAGGAACATGCCGACCGGCAGGTCATCAAAGGCATCAACCTCAACGTCCGCAAAGGCGAGATCGTGGGAATCGCCGGCCTGATGGGTTCCGGCCGGACCGAATTGGCGATGAGCGTCTTCGGCCGCTCCTATGGCCAGAAGATCAGCGGCCAGGTGACGCTGCACGGCAAGGAGATCGACGTCTCCACCATCAACAAGGCGATGAAAGCTGGCATTGCCTATGCGACCGAGGACCGCAAGAATTACGGCCTGGTGCTGATCGCCGACATCATGCACAACGTCACGCTCGCCAACCTGCCCGGCGTGTCGAGCAACGGCGTGATCGACGACAACAAGGAGCTGACGGTCGCCCACAAATATCGCCGCGACCTCAACATCCGCTGCTCCGGCGTGAATCAGCAGGCCGTGAATCTGAGCGGCGGCAACCAGCAGAAAGTGGTGCTCAGCAAGTGGCTGTTCACCGGGCCGGAGATCCTGATCCTGGATGAGCCGACGCGCGGCATCGATGTCGGCGCGAAGTACGAGATCTACACCATCATTGCGCGCCTGGCGGAGGAGGGGAAAGGCATCATCGTCATCTCCTCCGAGATGCCGGAGCTGCTCGGCATCAGCGACCGGATCTACGTGATGAACGAAGGCCGGATCGTCGGCGAGATGCCGACCAAGGAAGCGAGCCAGGAAAAGATCATGCGCACGATCATGAAGTCCTGGGATAATTGAGCGTTGCAGGAAGACTAAGATGACACAGCAGATTTTGGCGGCGGAAGAGCCGGGCCATCACCGCAGCCTGGCCAGCTTCGTGAAGAGCAACATCCGCGAATACGGCATGCTGGTGTCGCTGATCCTGATCATGGCGTTCTTCCAGTTCATGACGAACGGCACCTTGCTGATGCCGCTCAACCTCACGAACCTGATCCTGCAGAACTCCTATATCGTGATCATGGCGCTCGGCATGATGCTGATCATCGTCGCGGGGCACATCGACCTCTCAGTCGGATCGGTCTGCGGCTTCGTCGGCGCGGTTGCCGCTGTCCTCATCGTCCAGTTCCACATCGACTGGATCCTGGTCACCATCTTCTGCCTCGTGCTCGGCGCGGCGATCGGCGCGGTGCAAGGCTATTTCGTCGCGTTCTGGAAGATCCCGGCCTTCATCGTGACGCTGGCCGGCATGCTCGTGTTCAAGGGGCTGGCGCTCTATATCCTCAAGGGCCAATCGGTCGGGCCGTTCCCGGTGCCGTTCCAGCGC
Source organism: Dongiaceae bacterium (assembly GCA_035695765.1). Classification (GTDB taxonomy): domain Bacteria; phylum Pseudomonadota; class Alphaproteobacteria; order Dongiales; family Dongiaceae; genus Dongia_A. The sequence goes on along the minus strand of DASRRI010000009.1, from coordinate 1,415 downwards.
ATGAGCTCCGGCTTCCTGCCGGATGCGATGCCTGAGGCGTTCGGACATTTCAACATCACGTCGTTCGTGATCGGCGCCGCGGTCACCGCCTTGGTGATCTATTTCAACGTCAAGGAGCGGCGCGGCCAGCAGGAGCATGGGCTGGTGGAGGAGCCATTCGTCTTTTTCGTCGGCCGCAATCTGCTGGTGGCCGCTGGCTTCCTGCTGTTCTCCTACCTGATGGCGTCGTACAAGGGCCTGCCGAACGTGCTCATCGTCATGTTCGCGCTGATCGTGCTCTATGCGTTCGTCACCTCCAGCATGACCATCGGCCGGCGCATCTATGCTCTCGGCGGCAATGAGAAGGCCGCGCGGCTGTCGGGCATCAAGACCCATCGCCTGACCTTCTACACCTTCATGAACATGGGGTTGCTGGCGGGTCTTGCCGGCCTCATCTTCGCCGCGCGCCTCAACACCGCGACGCCGAAGGCAGGCCTCGGCTTCGAGCTCGACGTCATCGCCGCCTGTTTCATCGGCGGCGCGTCGGCTTCGGGCGGCGTCGGCAAGGTGGTGGGCGCGGTGATCGGCGCCTTCGTGATGGGCGTGATGAACAACGGCATGTCGATCCTCGGTGTCGGGATCGATCTGCAGCAGGTGATCAAGGGCCTGGTGCTGCTGGCCGCCGTGTTCCTCGATGTCTATTACAAAAATAAGGCCTAGCTCGCCGACCTCAACTCGGTGATCGGACAGGTGTAGTTGAGGCCATTGACGGCGACCAAAGCCATCAATGGGCCGCTGATGCTGCTGGCGCCGAAGCAGAGGATGATGCCGACCCTGCCGTCGCGGAACTGCACGCGGTCGCCGACACGGAAATCCTCGAGCTCGACAGGACCGGATTTCGGTACCCAGGGATGACGCAGGTTGCGTTCGCCGTTTTGCCGTGCGCGCCGGGCGCCTGCCAAGTCAAACACCATTGCCGTCATGGGACATGGTCTCCCAGCCAAGCTGCTGCTTAGGAAACTCCGAAGCCCCTGCCTGAGTTCCGCCTGCCTTGGTCAGTCCACCGTCATGTTTCACGCGCTATCGGGGAACAGTTCGCAACCCCGGGGAGAAAGCGGAAACATGACCTCGATTGCCCATATCCATCCCATGCTCGTGCATTTCCCGATCGTGTTCTTCCTGACCCTTGCGGTCCTGGACACGATCGCGACGCTGCGTGGCATTCCGGTGACCGGACGCGGGGCCATCGGCAATGTCTCGACCGGCCTTGCCATGCTGGCCGGCCTGTTCGCGATCGTCACCTATGTTTTCGGTGACATTGCGCTGGAGGCTGCGGAGGCCGGCGGGTTTCATAATGACATTGCGGAGATCCATGAAGGGCTGGGCGAAGCGACAGCGGCGGCATTTGCCATCTGGGCCGTCGTCCGCGCGGTGGC
>DASRRI010000008.1:0-25333 GCA_035695765.1 Dongiaceae bacterium | reverse complement strand
CGTCGAGATGCGGTTCGCGCATCTGAAGACCCATCACGGCTTCGAGCGCATGCGCTTGCGCGGTCTGTCCGGCGCTCGCGACGAGTTCCACCTCGCTGCCATCGTGCAGAACTTGAAGACCATGGCGCTGCGCCTGCTCGGGCCGCCACCGGAAGCAACACCTGCGTGAGTGGAGTTGGTAGACTGGCGCTAGAGGTTGCGCTAACTCCTGGCGCCGGACCCGGGAGCCAGACACCAGGACCAGATCTAGTCAGGGCCGTTCCGATCGCCCGCAAAGACGGGACCAACAGAGCAATCGGAGACTTTTTCGACAGCATCGGTCAAACTGAGGCATCGAAGGTAGGTCTTGCGATGTCAGGTCTCCGTCCGACAGCGGACCTCTCCTGCCGAGGCTGGATTGGCAGGGTCGTGCCATTTGCGGAAGTGATTGGCCGTCAGGCCGCCCTGCTTTGCGCCGGAGGTCGAGTGTCGGGCACCTGCGTGTCATGGCGCCGCTCTATCCTTCCCTAATCCGGAATCGGGACCGGCTCTATGTGCCAGATGTCTCGGCAGTACTCCCGGATCGCGCGATCGGACGAAAACCACCCCATCCGCGCCACATTGAGGATCGATGAGCGCGTCCAGCGCTCCGCGTCGCTCCACATGTGGCCAACTTCTTCCTGGCATTCGACGTAGGAGCGGTAATCCGCCAGCAGCATATACGGGTCAGACCCGAGCAGGTTCTCCACGATTGGCTTGAACAGCTCGCGGTCGCCGTTTGAGAACGCGCCGTCGGCGATCGCATCGATCACACCCCTCAACTCTTCGTCTGACTGGTAGATTTCGCAGGGCCGGTACCCCTGTGCGAGCCGACGCTGAACGTCCTCCACCGTCATGCCGAACAAGAAGAAATTGTCGGCGCCGACCGCATCACGAATCTCGACGTTTGCACCGTCGAGCGTGCCGATTGTGAGCGCACCATTCATTGCGAACTTCATGTTGCCGGTGCCGGACGCCTCCTTGCCTGCCATCGAGATCTGCTCGGAGAGATCCGTGCTGGGGAAGATGTGCTGGCTGTGCTTCACGTTGTAGTCCGGCACGAATGCAACGCGAAGCCGTCCTCCAACCGCCCGGTCCTTGTTCACCACGTCGGCGACGGCGTGGATCAGCTTGATGATCCGCTTAGCCATCATGTATCCGGGTGCCGCTTTGCCGGCGAATACGACCGTGCGCGGCGGCGCACCGGATCCAGAGTCGTATTTGAGGCGGTGATAGAGCGTGATGACATGAAGCAGATTCAGGTGTTGCCGCTTGTACTCATGGAAGCGCTTGACCTGGATGTCGAACATGCTTGCGGGATCGGACGCAACTCCCGTCTTCCCTTGGATCTCCGTTGCGAGCACTTCCTTGTTCCGCCGTTTGACGCGCCCCCACTCCTCACGGAACGCCGGGTCGTCGGCCAAGGGCTCCAGCGCGCGCAACTGCTCCAGGTCGAGCGTCCAGCCGCTGCCGATCGCGTCGGTAATCAGCTTCGTCAGCCCAGGATTCGTCAGCATGACGAAACGCCGCGGGGTCACGCCATTCGTTACATTCAGGAATTTCTCCGGCCAGAGTTCGCTGAAATCTCGCAGCACGTCTCGCCTGAGGAGATCGCTATGAAGAGCGGCGACACCGTTGATCGCGTGGCTGCCGGCGCACGCGAGATGCGCCATCCTGACCGATCGTTCGCCCGATTCATCGATCAGCGACAGTCTGCGCACGCGATCATCGTCGCCTGGATACCTCGCCCTGACCTCATCGAGCAGTCTGCGGTTGATCTCATACACGATCTCGAGGTGGCGCGGCAGGACGCGTCCGAACAGATCGATCGACCATTTCTCGAGTGCCTCCGGAAGCAACGTGTGGTTCGTGTATGCCATCGTTTGGCGAGTGATGTCCCACGCTGCATCCCAGTCCATGCTGTGGTCGTCGACGAGGAGTCGCATCAGCTCGGCGACCGCGAGCGCAGGGTGTGTGTCGTTGAGCTGAACTGCATACTTCTCGTGGAAGCGTGAGGCATCCGGCGCCGTCTGGAGATGGATGCGGATCATGTCCTGCAGCGCACAAGAGACCAAGAAGTACTGTTGCTCCAGCCGGAGCTGCTTTCCCTTGGGTGGGGTGTCATTCGGATAGAGCACCTTGCTGATCGTTTCCGACACAACCTTCTGCTCGACCGCGCTGCAGTAGGCGCCGACGTTGAATGCTTCCAGGTCAAATGAATTGACCGCTTCGGCGCTCCACAGGCGGAGCAGGTTTGCCGTGTTGACCCGATATCCGAGGGTCGGAGTGTCGTAGGCGATACCCTTGATGAGACGCGCAGGGATCCAGCGGACGCGATAGCGACCGGCCTCGTCAGTGTACGATTGCGTGTGCCCTCCGAAACCGACGCTCATCGCGATCTCGGGGCGAGCGATCTCCCATGGATTGCCGAGGTGAAGCCATTTGTCTGCCATCTCTACTTGCCAACCGTCGCGGATCAGCTGGTCGAAGATGCCAAATTCGTAGCGGATCCCGTAGCCGATCGATGGGATCTCGAGTGTCGCGAGCGAATCGAGATAGCAGGCTGCAAGCCGCCCAAGGCCGCCGTTACCGAGACCAGGCTCTTCCTCCTGGTCGAGGAGCTTCTCGAAGTCGAGGCCGAGCTCCTCAATGGCCTGCTTCGCTGTCTCGAAGGCTCCGAGATTGAGAAGATTGTTGCCGAGGTGGGGGCCCAACAAGTATTCAGCCGACAAATAGCAGGCCGTCCGCACCTTTTTCCGATAGTACGTCTCGGAGGTCTTGACCCAGCGGTCGAGAATGCGATCGCGCACGCTGTATGCGAGGGCGAGATACTTATCGTTCATGGTGGCTGTGGCGGGGAAGCGACCTAGGATGTAGAAGAGATTTCGTTGGAAGGCGCTTTTCCAGGCTTCAGCGTCTACGCGGAGATTATCGGTCATCATAGGCTGCTGCAGATGCTTGGTCGCCATCGCATCCTCCGATCCGGCCTGATGTGTAGTTAGGGCGAGTTCGACTGACGCCGGTGCGGCGCTGATCGCACATCCAACAATATGCCCGTCACGGCTTCGGAGGTAGGTGGTTGCGAAGCCTGTGCATGGCCCGCCAGAACGTCTATCCGTTCTTGCCAAGACGGCCAAACCCTCAAAACCTACGAGGATGCTGGCAGATCGCCTTCAAGCGCGTGGCCCAGCTCGTTCGCCTTGCCTTCGGCGTCGGCGAACAATGTGAGATAGCCCCAGTCGCTCGGTATGCGGTCAGTCCGGCCCGGAGCAGCGCGATCCCCTCCGTGGTTGCCTACCCCGGCCAGCGCCCATATCCAACAGTCACTCTACTGGCACGAGCGCCGGAGCACCCTTGTTCTTGATTATGAACACCAAAAATTTCGCCGGCTCGGTATTGCTTGCGTTCCGGTCGACGAGATGAACATCGTCCGGGCCTTCATAGAAGGTCTGTCCCGGCGCCAGCGTTACCTCTTGTCCGCCCTTCAACTGCATTACAACAGAACCCTCCAGGACGTAGACGAACGCATGTGCATTGTGCCGATGGATGGCGCTCGACCCGCCGGGTACATGCTCTACCGTTATCAACAGAACTTCCTTGCCGGGATACTCAGCGAGATCTTTCATCATGAGCGGCGTGACCTTGGGCTCCTCGGCCATCGCCGTGCCGGTCACGAGGCACAGCAGAACCAACGCAACGAGTTTGCTCGTCATGGTCGCCTCTTTGCTCCGTTTGGTGAACGGGATCAGGCTTTTGCCTGCGAGCGGCGGAGCCATTCGTCCAAGCGGATGCGGCCGAGGCGCGCTTCGCCCAGAGGCACCAGCGAGTGCTCCTCGACCCGGCCGCCCCAGTATCGGGCCTCGGGGTCTCTCACGACCTCGCGCGGGTCGCCGACCGCCTTCAGATAGCGGGCGATGATTTCGTTGAACGGCGCTCGCTCCGGGCCGGCGATCTCGACGATGCCGTTTTGCGGGGCCGCGAGCGCCACATCGGCGACGATGACGGCAACGTCATCCGCCGCGATCGGCTGGAACAGGCAGGGCGAAAGCCTGACCGTGTTGCCATCGGCAGTCGAATCAGCGATACCGCCGAGGAATTCGAGGAACTGGGTCGATCGAACGATGGTGTAGGGAATGCCGGAGGCCTTGATCAGTTTCTCCTGGGCGACCTTGGCGCGGAAATAGCCATTGTCGGTCCGGTCGATTCCGACGATGGATAGTGCGACATGGTGCCGGATGCCGGCTGCGACCTCGGCCGCGCCGAGGTTGCGGCCGGAGGTCTCGAAGAATTCCAGCACCGCCTTGTCTTCGAATGAGGGCGAATTGGCGAGGTCGATCACCACCTGTGCGCCGGCCATGGCCTCTTTGAGCCCTTCGCCGGTGATTGTGTTGACGCCGCTTTGGGGCGAGGCGGCGACGACCTCGTGGCCGCCTTGGCGCAGAATGGCGACGGTCTTCGAGCCGATCAGGCCGGTGCCGCCGATGACGACGATCTTCATGGTTCACCTCCCTTGTCGACGACTGGAAACAGATTCGAATGCAAGTGAGGAAAATATTGGGCCTCAGCGCGGGTGCACAATGCAAACCCGTGGAGGTCGTCGCGAGATAGCGCTCGCGCCTAGCGCTCAAAATATGACAACCCGTCTAGTACTTGTTCTGCAACGCAGATGGCAGGTAGCCGGTGTCGACCCTGGACCGACCTTCGTGTCCTAGCCAGCGGATCGTTGAATCTACCGGGGAGCGGTTATTCGCACAACGCGAATTAGCAGGTCTCACCAGCTCATCGAATAGCGCGAACTCCCTACCGGGGGGCATCGCATCCCGACGCCAAGCATTACCACTTCGTCCGTTGTCCAATACTGCGGAGCGTCCGTGATGTCTGAGTTGGGTCCAAACTCAGCCTCACTAGGCGGCTACAAAGAGGTCGACCTCGCTGCCGGTAGCTGACGTCGCCGGTTGGGGGCCGGCTCGGCCGGGAAGTGCCATAAGCCGCCATTCGATGAACTGACGACGACATCCCCCAATGCGTTGCTGACGGGGTCAGCTTTCCTGGCTTTAGTGTTACGCTGTCTGCCCAGCGCTGCGCGCAAGGCTCCGCCCATCGCCTGGCATGTTTCCGTCGGAGCAAGGGTGTGCCAAACTACCGTCAGTTGGGAAGAGCCATAGGACATTCGCTGCGCCATCGAGCCGCCCTGGTTACCGGGCGGAGCAATGGTCAGAGATCGGATTTCACCGCTGACATGACCAGACTTCACGAACCACGCCCGACCTCCGCGTTCACGAAGATCGACTTCGATCGTCCGGGAAAGCAGATGGGCCATGTCATGTTTCCTCATTCTCCAAACGATGACGCTTGGGGCGTGACACGCCTGCCGATCGCGATGATCTCGCATGGCAGCGGTCCGACCGTCATCATGGAAGGCGGCAATCACGGGGACGAATACGAGGGCCCAATCGTCATCGGCGAGTTAGCCCGCGAGCTGGACCCGGCGGAAGTCCAGGGGCGGCTCATCCTGATGCCCTCCAACAACGTCCACGCTGTGGCTGCATCGCAGCGGATATCGCCGGTCGATGGGCTCAACTTCAACCGGACCTTTCCCGGTGACCCCTATGGCAGCATCACCCAGCAGATTGCGGCCTATGTGACCGATCATATCTTTCCAATGGGCGACGCCTTCCTTGACCTGCATTCGGGCGGCTCCTCGCTCGAATGCCTGCCGAGCGCGATCATCGAGCCCACCAACGATCAGCGACTGGCGGAGCGTAATGCTGCAGCCGCGCGCGCATTCGGTGCCCCCAACATAGTTGTGATCGCGAATCTGGGCGACCCGAGGACGGCAACCGCTACCGCATGCCGCGCCGGTCTGGTCACGGTTGGAACGGAGCTCGGCGGCGGTGGTCGCGTGTCAATCGATGCGCTTGCGATCTGTCGGCGCGGTGTGCGCAATGTCCTTGGCCATTTCGGTGTGATCGACCCCAAGCACCTTTCCATCGAGCATCCCGACCAGCCCATGCTCGAGCTCAAGGGAACATCGGCCTATGTTTATGCCGCCTGCGAAGGCATCTTCGAGCCATTTCATTCTCTTGGTAGCACGGTGAGCGCTGGCGACCCTGCGGGTCAGATCCATACCGTGTGGGAGCCGGCTGAGCCCCCCAAGCTTGTACATTATGAATGCGACGGGATCGTGTTTGCCCGGCGTCAGCCTGGCCGCGTCAAGCCCGGCACCTGCTGCATGGTTGTGGCGGCGCCAGTGTGATCCAATGGCGGAATCCGACACCTCAAAGCTTCGCATCTTGGTCGCCGGGGTGGGTGCATTCGGCCGCGAGCATCTCGATCGCCTCACTGCCAGACAGGATGTGCAAGTTGTTGGAGCTGCCGATCCCGATCCCACCGCCCGGACGCTGGTCAGCGATCGCTACGCGGTAGCGCATTGTGAAGAGAGCGCGCTGCAAATGCTGCAGCAGGTTTCTGCCGACGCGATCGTTGTCGCCACACCTGCCGCATCGCATGTCGAGATTGCCCTCCAGGCGCTGGAGCAAGGGATCAGTGTACTGCTCGAAAAGCCCGTCGCTCCAGATCTGGCATCAGCTTCCAGGCTCGCCGATGTCGCAGCCCGATCGAAGGCCCGCCTTCTTCCAGGGCACGTGCTGCGCTTTTCGCGGGACCATCAGAAGTTGGTTGAAGTCGTGCAGTCCGGGAGGATCGGACGGGTCAGGTACGTGAACTCCCGCCGCTATCGCGGCGAGGATCACGCGGTGCGCTACAGCGACGTGGACCCGGTCCTGATGACAATGATTCACGACATCGATCTGGCGCTCTGGGTAACGCAATCGCCATTCCGATCGGCCCGTGCCTGGCGGCCCGACACTGGCGGCTTCCGCTCGATCACTATTGCCAATGCCGTGACCACCTCTGGCGTCAGCTGCGACCTCAGAGCGGCCTGGACATTCGTCGACGGCCCGCTGCCGCCTGATCGCCTGGAAGTCGTCGGCGAGCGCGGCAGCATCGAATTAGAAGCTGGCCAAAGCCTGTTCCTGTATGCCGACGGGCAGAAGACGGAACTCTCCTTGGAGGCGGGAGACGACCCACTGGCAAACGAACTTGACGCATTCGTGTCTTATGTGCGCGACTCCCGGCAAACGCCCGCTCTCTCAATTGATGATGCAGTCAAGGGAATGGTTCTGGCCGATGCCGTGATGAAGTCGCTCCGCCTTGATCGCGCAGTGGATCTCCACGAATGAGACTGGCCGACGCGCATATGCATCTGTTCCGCAATGGCTACCGGCATGACTCCGTGCCGGCCTTGTTCGGATCGCGGGAGCTCGAAGCTTACGAAGCACTTCGCGTAACCTACGGGATCGATCTGGCCTTGGTGATCGGTTACGAGGGGGACGGAATTGATCCGGGAAACAATGACTACATTCTCGAGCTGAGTCGGTCGCGCAGCTGGCTCAGGACGGTGGCCTACGTCGATCCCCGCGCTCCTTGCGATCCTGCAGCCATCGAGGTGCTCCTCCAGCGCGGGCACTGCGGACTTTCACTCTACGTCACAGATGCCGACCGCGCTGAAGCCTTGCTGCGCTGGCCGAGCGCGGCCTGGGACATCCTTCAGGAGCGCCGAGCCATCATCTCCTTCAATGCGCGCCCGGCAGCAATCGATCTGCTGCGTCCGCGCCTCTCCGCGTTCCCGGGAGTGGTGTTCCTGTTCTCCCATCTCGGCCTGCCGGGCGTCCTTGCTCCGGACGCAGAACGCACGGCGGTCGAAGAGCGCCTGGCATCGCTGCTGCCTCTAGCCGAGTTGCCCAACTGCTATGTCAAGATTTCAGGGCTCTATGGGACCAGCGAGCCGGCATACGCCTACCCGCATCCAGGCGCCTATCACGCGATCCGCATCGTCGTCGATGAATTCGGCCCCACGCGCTGCGTCTGGGGCTCCGACTTTGCGCCATCACTCGAGTTCGTATCTTTTCCTCAGACCATTTACATCCCGGGATTTTCAGAGCTTCCGGAAGCACAGAAGCACCTGATCTTCAGGGCGAACCTCGTCAGCTTGCTGGGTCATTCTGGAACGAAATAGATTGCCGCTTGGCTCTTTACACCCCGGTGGCCGGCATCTCGTGGCTCATGCGCTCAGAATTGAACTTGCATCTCCGCGCCGACAAAATCGACCGTTTTGCTCGGTCCGGTGTCTTCGATGAATGCGCCCGGATAGAATCGTGAATACGAGATCATGGCATTGAGGTTGCGGTTGTACTCGTAGCTCAGCGCCACCTCGGCCTGGGTTCCGATGAAGCGTTCGTCGCTTCCCCCATCATCGCGGATCAGATTGCCGCCGACATCATAGATGCCGTCGCCCGTGCTCTCTCGCCAATAGAGCACTGTCGCTCCGCCCAGTGACCAGCCATCGCCAAGCTGCAGGTCCAATGTCGAATGGAAGTTGATCAGGTTCTCCGGACCAATCAGTGACAGTTCGCCAAAATACTTGCCCTTGGGAAACAAGGGATTGAAGGTCTGGAGATCCGCGTCGTCCGGATCATCGTCACCACTTATGATGTTTGCCTTGAGCCCCAGGCGGGGCGACAGCGGCGCGTGTGCAAACGTATACCCGGTGCTGGACGCGACGGACCAGGCCGAGATGTCGCCATTGCCGAATTCGCCGAACTGATACATCGCTTCCCAGTTCCAATCCCAGTCCTGCGCTTCGCCGAAGAACCTGGCGCCGACCGTGTGTCTCTCTTCGGATCCTGTCCCTTGATTGAAGACTGCCGCCTCGTTGTCGTAGCCGATGTAGTAGGCATCGAGACCGGACTTGCCTCCAACCGGGAGATCGATTGTGCTGTAGAGGCCCCAGGTAGACAGCTCGTCGTGGCTCTTATCGTCAAAGTCGTCTAATCCTGGCTCAACCGGTCGGGCGTAGAAACCGTCCACCCGCCAGCCGTCGCCATCCATGAATCCCTTGATGCCATCGAAGGTGCGAAGCACGTTTGGCCCGTAGCGTGTCCCGATGAGACGCTCGGAACCGTAGGACAGCATCTGTCGGCCCGGTCGTAGCGTCAGGAATGTGCCCTGATCGCCAAGCGGTACAGAGACGTCGACAAACCCCTGCAGGAGGTCGACATCTGTCCCGTCGACCGGAGTGTCTGAGGGCTGCTTGCCTTCCGCCCAAGCGCCGATAAGTTCCCCGAACAACCGAACGTTCTGACCGAGATGCAGGTCGGCTGTTGGTAACGCCCGGTACCACAAGTAACCGTCATCCGGTGCCGGTTCATCGCCCCAATTGTTGTTCTCGAACCCTTCGTATCGAAGGCGAATCTCACCACCCAGAGTGAGATAGATGTCACCAGTCTCGTTCAGTGGAATGTATTTGAGTGGCTCCCACCAAGCTCCGCTGCGGGCCTTGGGATCGGCCAGATAGGAGTAGTCCTCATCGTAGCGCAGCGGCGTGAGCGGCGGTGGAGTTTGCGAACCAGACTGCGCGTATCCCAAGCCGGAAAGAGCTGGGTGCAGCACAGAGCAGATGCCGATGACAAGCGCCGGCATCCACCGCCGCGGCCGAAGAGCAAGGAGCCATTGGCGGGACAGGCCAGTTACCAATGGGCGGTCAGCACACGCAGCAATGAGCTGCCGGCGACGTTTCTCGGCTGGGCGCGTTGGATATTGTGACGCACACGAAATCTGTCGACGAATAGCGGTGATGCGATGAGCAATATCGATGACGAAGGATGGAAGTCGACAGGCGGCGCCCAAAAGAAGAAAGTGCCTTCTGACTTCGTTTGTCATTGTGCAGGGGGCTCCGGATTGCTGATAGGTGCGAGCCAGTGGACGACGGCAGGCCGTGCATCGCCGCGCTGGAAGGCTTTGACGCGTTCCTGGATATCGGCGGCGGACTTCGTGACGCGTCCATGCTGACGGAGATGTTCCGCCCAGCTCTCGACCAGGAAGAATTCAAGCCAGTGACCAGGCTCGGTGGCGTCCTCGAACAGGCCCCACCCATAGGCTCCGTCGCGCCGACGCTCGGAAGCGAGTTCGTTCATGGTCGCCACGAACGCAAGTGTTTGCTTCGGATCGATGCGATATTCAACTGTCACCATGACGGGACCGCGCTCAAGCGCGACGTCCTCTGCGACGATTGGCGCCGGCCAGTGCATGGAGGGCCCGAGGTCGATTGCTGCTCCGGTTTGCAGCTTCCAGCGCCACGTGAGCGCCACCGCCACCAGAGCACCGGCAGCTGATGCCTGGAGTGCAATTGGCACGCCAAACATCTCTGCCACTTGGCCCCACATGATGCTTCCAAGCGTCATCGCCCCGAACATGACCGTCACAAAGACGGCGAGCCCGCGGGCGCGCACCCAGTCCGGCAGCGCCACCTGCGCCGACACATTGAGGCTTGACAGAACGGCTATCCATGTGACGCCGGAAACGAGGCTCGCACCGAGCGCAGTTACGGAATCGCGAGCGAGCGCAAAGAGAACAAGCGCCAATGCAGTTCCGACGGCGCCGACTGCGGTCAGGCGGTTAGGGCCAAGCCAATGTCTCAGCCGCGGCAGCGCGAACGCGCCGATGACCGCACCTACGCCGATCGTTCCCAGGAGGATGCCGTAGAACCCCGGCCCGCCAGAGACGAGGTCGCGGGCGATCAGCGGCAAGAGTGCCCAATACGCACTTGCGAACAGGAAAAAGCTGGCTGACCACGCCAAGGTCGCGCGCAGCGGACGGCTTTCACGCGCATACCTCAAGCCGGTCCGGACGGCATTGCCGAAGCGTTCCGCAGGCAGTGTGCCGGTCGCCGGGCGCGATGCCGCCCACCACAGCAGCGCCAGGATCACGCAGACAAAGCTCGCGGCATTGAGGAAGAAAGGAGCGGCAATGCCGAGCGCCGCGATGAAGAGCCCTGCAAGCGCCGGGCCGATGGCACGGCTGATGTTGATGCCGACGCTGTTGAGGGCAACCGCCGCGTGGAGATCGCTGCGCGGCACGAGCTGCGGGACCACGGCCTGCCATGCCGGCGCCACCAGCGCGGCGCCGACACCGCCGACAAAAGTGAAGGCGAGGAGCAGCCAGGGCGTCATCGCCCCGGTCAGCACGAGGACCGCGAGGAGCATCGCGGCGATGGCCATCAGGAGCTGCACCACGATGAGCAGCCGACGGCGATCCAGGATGTCGGCGAGGGCACCGGCGGGCAAGGCGAAGAGGACCATCGGAAGCGCGGTCGCGACCTGGACCAGCGAGATCGTCAAGGGAGCGGGATCGAGCGACGTCATGAGCCAGCCGGACGCCGCGTTGCTCATCCAGGTGCCGACATTGGAGATGACTGTCGCCGTCCACAGCACCGTGAACACGAGGTATCGGAACGGACTCCAGGCGGAAGTGTGTGGACCGGAAACGTCGCTCTTCGATGCCGATGGAACTTCACCCTGCTGTTCGCTCGATGTGGTCATGGCATCCCGGTACAATGCTCGAATCACGTCATCGGCCGACGCCAGTCAGCGGCAGCCGTCTCTGACTGTCATTTGAGATCGAAGAGCAGCACTTCGCCGCGGTAGTCCGTGTCGATGACGATCTCGCGCTCGTCGACGATCGCGATGCCATCGCCCTCGCGCAATTCGTCACCGTTGAGACGCACGATGCCGCGCGCGACATGCAGCCAGGCGCGACGGCCGGCGGCCAGGCCGTGCACCACGCGTTCCCCCTCCGAGAGATCGGCGGCATAGATCCAGATGTCCTGATGGACTCTGACTGCGCCTTCCGAGCCCTCGCGGGCGCCAATCAGCCGGAGGCGACCGCGCATCTCCTCGCGCGGCAACTGCTTCTGCTCGTAGCTCGGCGCAATGCTGCGCACCTCCGGGAGGATCCAGATCTGGAGGAAGTGCACCGGCTTGGTCGCGGAGCCGTTGAACTCGCTGTGGGTGATGCCGGTTCCTGCCGACATGCACTGCACCTCGCCGGTGGCGATGACAGAGCCATTGCCGAGGCTGTCCTTGTGCTCGAGCCTGCCCTCCAGGACATAGGATATGATGTCCATGTCTGCGTGGCTGTGCTCGCCGAAGCCCGCGCCCGGCGCGACCCGGTCGTCATTGATGACCCGCAACGCGCCGAATCCCATGTGCGCCGGGTCCCGATAGCTGCCGAAGGAGAAGGTATGCCGGCTGTCGAGCCAGCCGAGCTCGGTGCGGCCGCGGCTGTTTCGGTCACGGACTACGATCATGGTGCGGCCTCCGCCGGTGGCTTGCGCTGCGTCATGGCGTCCGCGGGCCCCGGCGCCGCGCGATCCAGCCATCGATGCTGATGGGACCAGCGCCTGCGGCGATGAGCAGGAGGAAGCCCCCGGCGATGGCGAGATGCTCGAGGCTGGTCGTCGCCTGCCGCTGGAACTCGGTCCCCGCCAGACCGAGCGGGTTGTGGGCGAGAGCCGTGGCGACGACGGTGAATCCGAGCAGCACGAACGCGGCGAGCCTGGTCCAGAGACCGACAAGGACCATCAGGCCGCCGCCGATCTGGACGAGGATGGTCAGGGCGAGGAACGCGCCTGGTGCGGGCAGGCCGAGGCCTGCCACCTCGGCCATTCCCGCCGAAACATCGACGAGCTTGGAGATGCCGCTGTAGAGATAGACGGCGCTCAGGCAGATTCTGGCCGCGAGCGATGCGTAGCCATTGATGGCCAAACCAAAGGGCGAGCTTCCGACCGTCATCGCGTTATCCATCCGCGGCTCGTTCGCCCCCAACGGAGGCGTTGGCTTCGGGCATGGGTCAAGCTCCTGATCATCACATAAAGCAAGAACAGCCGAGTGCGCCCCAGAACGACTTGAGGTCGGAGGCCGGGGCCGGCGACGCCCAGGCCTGCGCGTGCTCATGCCCATGCACCGAGCAGGACTTGGCACAGCCGCACAGCAGGCCACTCACCCGGTCGAGCACGCCCGGCCGCTCGGCGTCGAGCTGAGCGCGCTGCGCCGCGGCAGCCCGGCCCTTCTGGTAGCCGCCGAATTGCTTGACCGGCGACCAGGACGGCGAAACGGGAAGCGGCGCCGGCGCGTGGGTCTTGAAATCCCCGTCAGCCCAGACGATGCGACCGCCGACGATGGTCAGGATCGACGACAGATCCTTGATCTGATCGGATGGCACGGACAGATAGTCGGCGGACGGCACGGCAAGGTCCGCATATTGCCCCACCTTGATCTGGCCCTTCTTGCCTTCCTCGTTCGAGAACCAGGTGGTCGCCTGCGTCCACAGGCGCAGCGCGGTTTCGCGATCGACCGTATTGTCCGGGCGATAGAGCTGCAGGCCGGCCAGCGTCTTGCCCGTGACCAGCCAGTAGAGCGAGACCCAGGGATTGTACGAGGCCACGCGCGTGGCATCGGTTCCGGCGGACACCGCCACCCCCGACGACAGCATGCGCGCGATCGGCGGCGTCGCCTCGGCGGCGCGGGCGCCGTAACGCTCGACGAAGTATTCGCCCTGGTACGCCATGCGGTGCTGGACGGCGATGCCGCCGCCGAGCGCCGCGATGCGGTCGATCGAGCGCGGCGAAACTGTCTCCCCGTGGTCGAAGAACCAGTGCAGGCCGTTGAACGGCACGTCGCGATTCACCTTCTCAAAGACGTCGAGCGCGCGGCTGATAGTCTCCTCGTAGGTGGCGTGCAGGCGGAATGGCCAGCGATTGGCCGCCAGATGGCGGATCACGGGCTCAAGATCGCCTTCCATGCTCATCGCCATGTCAGGACGTGGCTCGCGGAAGTCCTCGAAGTCCGCGGCGGAGAAGGCGAGCATCTCGCCGGCCCCGTTGTGCCGGTACATGGCATCGCCGTCGCCCGGCTTGACCATGCCCGTCCACCGCTTGAAATCGTCGAGCTCGCCACCCTTGTTCTGGGTGAAGAGATTGTAGGAGATGCGCAGCGTCAGCTGGCCGTGTGCCGCCAGGTCCGTGATGACCTTGTAGTCGTCGGGATAGTTCTGGAAGCCGCCCCCGGCATCGATCACGCTGGTCACACCCAGGCGGTTCAGCTCGCGCATGAAATGGCGGGACGAGTTGAGCTGGTCCTCGTAGCTGAGCTTCGGCCCCTTCGCGAGCGTGGCATAGAGGATCTGCGCATTGGGCTTGGCGATCAGCAATCCGGTCGGCTCGCCATTGGCATCCCGGACGATCGTCCCGCCAGGCGGTTCGGGCGTGTTGCGGTCGTAGCCACAGGCGCGCAGCGCCGCCCCGTTCAGGAGCGCGCGATCGTAGAGATGAAGAATGAAGACCGGCGTCTCGGGCGCGGCCCGATTGATCTCTTCCAACGTCGGCAGCCGCTTCTCGGCGAACTGGTGCTCGGTGAAGCCGCCGACGACACGCACCCACTGTGGCGGCGGCGTGACCCGCACCTGCGCCTTCAGCATATCCATGGCGTCCGCCAGCGAGCTGCAGCCGTCCCAGCGCAGCTCCATGTTGTAGTTGAGGCCGCCGCGGATGACATGGATGTGGTTGTCCTGCAGGCCGGGTATGACCGTGCGGCGCTTCAGGTCGAAGCGCTGCGTGTCGGCCCCTGCCAGCTTCAGGATGTCGGCATCGGCACCGACTGCCTGGAACAATCCATCCTTCACAGCGATCGCCGAAGCGCGCGGGTTTGACTTGTCCAGCGTGATGATTGTGCCGTTGAAGAGGATGAGGTCTGGTGTTGTCGGCATGGCTTGTGCTCCTGCTGATCTGGGGCCGGCTACGGCGGCGGTCGTGATCGCGGCCGCGAGCCGAAGCAAGGATCGGCGACTTGTGCTCATTCTTTCAGGATGAGATCGGGTAAGGTCGAGTGGCACGAGGTCTGTCCTTCAAATATTGCTGCACCCGTTCAGCTGTAGAGCCATCTGGAGATCAGGCGCGCGTAATAGGGCATCACCGTCCAGGTCATGAGCCCGACGATGATGACGCCGACCACGAATTGACTGATGATCGGCAATGCTAATACCGGCAGCCACGCAAAGACCGGTTGCAGCAGCCACGGAATAATGATCGTCAGCGGAAAGATCGCCGACAGGGTGACGAGGAACTGCTTATAGGGCTTGGCATGCTTTCCGCCCACCGTCGGCGTGAACCAGAACTCGAAACCGGTCTTGATCTCGATATTCTCGTCCGCGCGCATGAAGGGCTGGATCTTCCCCATCAGATGCTTGCGAATGTCGGAGGATAACCATCTCTGCAAATTGTCGATCGCGTCGAAGTGCAGCACGATCGTGTAGGCGTCGGACTCGCCATGTGGTCGAATGACGTTGACGCCGCGGTGGCCGGCAAATTGCTGCGCGGCGGGAATGATCTCCTTCAGCCAATCCTCATACCGCCCAACGGCGTCCGGCTTCGGCCGTTGCTGGATTACTGTTGTGACCGGCGTTTGGAGCGCGATCGCGTCGCCAGGCTGTCGGTTTCTGTCAGCGCCCATTAAAAGACTCCCGATGATCGGAATGGCGCGGGCGGGTCATCGAGGCCAGCCGTTCGCGCCGAGGTTCGCTGGCGGCCAGCGGCCGCCAGCGAACCATCTAAGCTCATGATTTGGCCGGGTTCGGCCCGATCCTCTGACCGTGCTTGGTCCGCTCGGGCCCCTTGTGGACGTGGGTCACCGCGTAATCGATGCCCATGCCGTAGGCCCCGGAATGCTCCTTCACGATGGAGGTCACCGCGTCATAGGTTTCCTTGCGGGCCCAGTCGCGCTGCCATTCCAGCATCACCTGCTGCCAGGTCATCGGGACCGCGCCCGCCTGCACCATGCGATCCATGGCGTATTTGTGGGCGTCCAGCGACGTGCCGCCCGAGGCGTCGGCCACCATGTAGATCTCGTAACCGCCCTCCTTCATGGCGCAAAGGGCGAAGGTGGTGTTGCACACCTCGGTCCACAGCCCGGCGACGATCACCTTCTTGCGTTTGTTGGCTGCGAGCGCATCGCGAACGTTCTGGTCGTCCCAGGAATTCATCGAAGTACGCTCGAGGATCTTGTTCTCGGGGAACACCGCCAGCAGCTCCGGATAGGTGTTGCCGGAGAAGGATTCGGTCTCGACCGTCGTGATGGTGGTCGGGATATTGAAGACCCTCGCAGCCTTGGCGAGCGCGACGACATTGTTCTTGAGCTGCTGACGGTCGATCGACTGGACGCCGAATGCCATCTGCGGCTGCTGATCGATGAAAATCAGCTGCGAGTTCTGCGGTGTCAGCACATCTAGTTTGGAATCAGCCATTAAAGTCTCCTATTTGCTTGTCTTTCATTCAGACGGGTCGTTCTTGAGTGGAGGTATTGCCCTAGCCCTTGCAGTAGATCCGCGTACCGGTGTTCGTCGTCATGGGTTGTTTCTCCTTGCCTCCCGCACCTGAGCGCAATTCCGGAGCGGCGTCATGGTGCGGCGGATTAATTTTTCCAAAAACCATCAAGAGCCGTTAATGACCACATCGTAAGCCAATGACGGGTTCAAGTACGAGCTGAACTTCCATAGTGCCGCGCGTCGTCCGCGAGTACGAACATGCCAAATGGGCAGCTTCCATCAGGCGCTCTGCACTGCCACCTGCCAACGGCCGGACATCCTCAACAAGCTGCTTCTCGGCTTCTCGCCGTGGCGGGGCTGACTGCCCACGCTTTCAAGGGTGTCAGACCGTCAGTCCCGCCTTGCGGAGTCCTTCCACACGACGCTCAAAATCCTCAGCGTTGCGGAACGGCAGGATGTGGCGTCTGCGCTCGACAGAGACGCTCGAATTTATCTTTAGCGCCTGTTCCCAAGCCTGCCGGCCCTCCTCCGGTTGGCCAAGGTGGCCATAGCACGACGCGAGAAGGGCGTAGGCGGTCTCTGCATGAGGATTTCGTGCGAGCCGCTGCTCGATCGCTGCAATCGCTCCCCCATACTCGCCCAGTGAAAAGCGTGCATCGGCGCGAAATTGGAGGAGGACTTCTGGATAGTGTGGGTCCAACAGTATCGCAGCGTCAAGCGACTCGAGCGCGCCTGCTGGATCACCAGAGAATGTCTGGATATGGGCCATCAACATCAGGAGGTCCACGGAGTTGGGCGAAAGGGCGAGACCCCGTTGCGCCTCTGCCCGTGCCCGATCAAGCTCCCGGTTCCACATGCAGGCCACGCCCAGCGCGAAGTGACCCTCGGCCTGTTCGTCGGCCATCTCCACCGCCTGTTGAGCGAGCTCCAGCCCAGTCCGCAGCGAGTGCTCCGGATCGTTGCTCCAGGCGTTGGCGTAGTCGATCACGTGGGTGAAGGCGATGAGCGCGTGGACCGCCGCACACCCTGGATCGATGGCGATGGCGGCTCCTGCCAGGCTGCGCGCCGCGATATTTCCGCTTCGGGTATGCAACCGCGCCTGCTCGCGGCCGCGCAGGAAGAATTCGTAGGCCTCGACGTTGACTGCGCGGCACCGGGCTGACCGGTGCTCCTCGCCAACCGCGAGCTTCAGCTTGAGCGCGGCCACGATCTCGTGCGTGAGTTCGTCCTGAACGGCGAAAATGTCTGTGAGGTCGCGATCGAACCGGCCGGCCCAGATATGCCCATCATGGCTAGAATCGATCAGTTGCGCGGTGACCCGCACTCGGTTGCCAGCCTTGCGAACGCTGCCCTCGAGCACGTAGCGGACCCCGAGCGCCTTGGCCACCTCGGGTACGGAGACCGCCGCCTTCTTGTATACGAACGACGAGTTACGCGCGGTCACATGCAGCGCGGACAGCCTCGAGAGATCAGTAATGATGTCCTCGCTTATACCGTCGGAAAAATACTCTTGCTCCGGATCGCCGCTCATGTTGTTGAACGCGAGCACTGCTATGGAGGGCTTATCAGGAACGGACGGCAGCGCCGAGGGCTTTTCCGGCGCGTGGGGTGCCGCTGGCATCGCGGGCTTGGCGGTAGCGGAGACGCCGACCTGAAGCGAATACACCCGGATCGGCTCGGCGATATTCTTGAGCTGGGTCTGGCCGAGATCGCTGACCGCGAAGTCAAGCCTTGCCTTCACCTGGCGATAGGCGTCCTCGGAAAGACAGATCGCCCCGGGCGCGGCAATCCCCTCCAGCCGCGCCGCGATATTGACGCCGTCTCCCATCAGGTCGCCGTCGCTCTCCTCGACGACATCCCCCAGATGGATGCCAATGCGGAGGTCGATGCGGCGCTCGGGCGGCAGACCGGCATTTCGCTCGGCCATGCTGTTCTGCACTTCGATGGCGCAACGTACAGCATCGACCACGCTGCGGAACTCGATGAGCGCCCCATCGCCGGTGCGCTTCACCACGCGACCTCTGTGCACAGCGATGGTGGGATCAATCAGATCGCTGCGCAGCGTGCGGAGGCGCGCCAAGATGCGATCTTCGTCCACGCCGGCAAGACGGCTATATCCCACCACATCCGTGACCAGAATAGCCGCGATTTTACGCGTCTCGCTCATCGAACGACCTTGAAGGCAGCTCTCATCTATTCAGCCGCCTCGGCAACTGGTAATCCCAGCGCCCTGGCGATGCCCGCGCCATAGGCCGGATCCGCCCTGGTGCAGTTGGCGATATGGCGCTCCTGGATGTGGCGCGCCGCGCCGCCGAGGGATCGCGCGGTGTTCTCAAACAGGACTTGCTGTTGCTGGGGCATCATCAGACGGAACAGATTGCCCGGCTGCTCCCAGTGGTCGTCGTCGATACGGTGATCCCACCTCTGCGCCGGCCCGCTGACGTCGAGCGGCGGCTCCGAGAAATCCGGCCGATCGGCCCACTCATTGGCTGAGTTCGGGTGGTAGCTGAGCGTGCCACCGAGGTTGCCATCGGTGCGCATGGCGCCGTCCCGGTGATAGGAATGGAACGGGCACTTCGGCGCGTTCACCGGAATATGGTTGAAGTTGACTCCCAGGCGATAGCGCTGCGTGTCGCCATAGGAGAACAGCCGCGCCTGGAGCATCTTGTCCGGCGAGAAGCCGATTCCCGGGACGATATTTGCGGGAGAGAAAGCGGATTGCTCCACTTCAGCGAAGTGATTCTCCGGGTTGCGGTTGAGTTCCATCACGCCGACCTCGATCAGCGGATAATCTCTCTTTGGCCAGGTCTTTGTGAGGTCGAAGGGATTATGCTTGTGGTGCCTGGCCTGTTCCTCGGTCATCACCTGGATGAACAGGGTCCAACGCGGGAAGTCACCTGCTTCGATGCTGTCATAGAGATCGCGCAGATGGCTTTCGCGGTCCTTGCCGATCACGCCCTCCGCCGCGGCATCGGTCAGATTGGCAATTCCCTGCTGGGTGCGGAAGTGGAATTTCACCCAAACGCGCTCGTTTTTCGCATGGATGAGCGAGTATGTGTGGCTGCCGAACCCGTGCATGTGGCGATAGCTCTTCGGGATGCCGCGGTCGCTCATCACGATCGTCACCTGATGTAGCGCTTCCGGCAGCAGGGTCCAGAAATCCCAGTTGTTATCGGCGCTGCGCAGGCCGGTCCGTGGATCGCGCTTGACGGCATGGTTCAAATCCGGGAAGCGCAGCGGGTCACGGAAAAAGAAGACGGGCGTGTTGTTGCCGACTAGGTCCCAATTTCCTTCTTCCGTATAGAACTTGACGGCGAAGCCGCGGATGTCCCGCTCCGCGTCCGCGGCCCCCCGCTCGCCCGCCACGGTCGAAAAGCGCACGAACAACGGTGTCCTCTTGCCGACCTCAGAGAAGATCTTGGCTCGTGTAAAGCGGGTAATGTCGTGGGTGACAGTGAAGGTGCCGTGGGCCCCGGCGCCCTTGGCGTGCATGCGGCGCTCGGGGATCACCTCGCGGTCGAAGTGGGCGAGCTTCTCGATTAGCCAGATGTCCTCCAGCAGCGCCGGACCGCGCGGGCCGGCTGTTAGGATGTTGGTGTTGTCGGCAACCGGTGCGCCGGTGGCGTTCGTCAGGCCGGGTTTCTTTGTCATCGTCGATCCTCCCGGTTCAGCCCTTGATGAAGGCAAGAAGGTCGGGGTTGATCACCTCGGCGTGCGTCGTGCACATGCCGTGCGGGAACCTCTCGTAGACTTTGAGGACGCCGTTCTTCAACAGCTTGACCGACAGCAGCGCAGAATCGGCGATCGGCACGATCTGGTCGTCATCGCCATGCATGACGAGCGTCGGAACATCGATCCTCTTCAGGTCCTCGGTGAAGTCTGTCTCCGAGAAAGCCTTGATGCCGTCGTAATGCGCCTTGGCCCCGCCCATCATTCCCTGGCGCCACCAATTCTCGACTACGCCTTGTGACACCTTCGCGCCCGGGCGGTTGTAGCCATAGAAGGGACCGCTCGCGATGTCGCGATAGAATTGCGCGCGGTTGGCGGCGAGCTGCTGCCGGAAGCCGTCGAAGACCTCGATCGGCAGACCACCCGGATTGGCCGGCGTCTTCACCATGATTGGTGGCACGGCGCCGATGAGCACGAGCTTGGCGACGCGGCCCTTGCCGTGCCGCGCGACATAGTGCGTCGCCTCGCCGCCACCGGTCGAGTGACCGATATGGATCGCGTCGCGCAGGTCGAGATGGGCGACGAGAGCCGCGACGTCGGCGGCATAATGGTCCATGTCATGGCCGGTCCCGATCTGGGTCGAGCGGCCGTGGCCGCGCCGGTCATGGGCGATGACGCGATAGCCCTTCCCGGCGAAGTAGAGCATCTGCGTGTCCCAGTCGTCGGCGCTCAAGGGCCAGCCGTGGTGAAAGACGATGGGTTGGCCGGAGCCCCAGTCCTTGTAGAAGATCTCGACACCGTCCCGGGTGGTGATTGTGCTCATTGCGACCTCTCAAATGGCTTGTGTGTGTGGGGTGAAATCTCATCGGCAAGGGCGGCCAAAGGATAAGCTTGCCGCCGCGGGCCAGCGTCCTTCGTCACGATCGTCGTCACGGGACTGCCTCCTTGTGTTGCCGCATCTCAGCGCAATGCCGGAGCGGCGTCATTGTGCGGTGGATTAATTTTCCCAAATCCAAGGAGCGGCCATGATCGTCGCAGCGCTTGATCAGGCCGGCTCAATTACCAGCGGATGTCAACGCTCCTCGCGCCATTCGGGTCATCATGTTCATCATCAAGATCAGCTTGCTGCTCACGATGGTCAAAGGAACTCCGAACTGCCCGGCAACCGCTGAAATGTCTCCTGAACGCCGTTGGCGATATCAACGAGGCCACGGCAGACTAAGCGGTCAGCACATCCTCAATCCGGATCGGCAAAGTGCGCACCCGCTTACCGGTGGCATGGAAGACGGCATTGGCGATGGCGGGTGCCATGCCGATCAGCGCTATCTCGCCGAGCCCTTTGACGCCAAGCGGATTGACGTGTGGATCCATTTCATCGACGAAATGCGCCTCGAGTGCTGGAATATCGAGGTTCACGGGTACAAGGTAGTCTGCCATGTGGGCATTGACCGGGCGGCCATCCCGCGGATCGAGAACGGTGCGCTCCATGAGCGCCATGCCGATGCCGCCGATCATGCCGCCGGTGCACTGGCTCCTGGCGAGACGCGGGTTGACGACCCGGCCGATGCCATAGGCGCCGACCGCGCGGCGCACCCTGATCGTGCCGACGTCGGGATCGACAGCGACTTCGGCCAGCACGGCGCCGAATGCATGCATTGAATAGCGGCCAGCCACCTCGGGATCACGCTGCGCGGAAGCGCCGGCCTCGATCGGTGCGCCCGCGCTGGCAACGATCTCGCGATAGGGCTGGCCCGCCACGGCGTCCCCGCGTCGCCGCAGCCGCCCTTCGGCCCATTCGACCTCTTCGGGAGATGCGCCGAAGACGCGCGACCGCTGGTCGGCAATGGCGCGCCTTGCTGCGTCCTCCCGCACGGCGATGCAAGCGGCGCGAATCGCCGAGCCGACGGAAGCCATCGTCCACGATCCGCCATGCGATGGCGCCGGCGGATAGTCGGAACGGCCAAGCCGGAAGCGCACTTGGTCGACCGGCAGGCCGAGCATCTCGGCGGCGATCTGCGTCATGGACGTGTAGGTCCCCGGCCCCATATCGCTGGCCGCGACCTCGACCTCCGCGATGCCATCAGCCAGCAGGCGCACCCGCGCGCTCGATGGCGCCTGGAAGGCCGGATAGGTGGCAGACGCGGCGCCCATGCCGATCAGGAGCCGGCCATCCCGCATGGAGCGCGGCCTGGGATCGCGCCGGGACCAGCCGAACCGTGCGGCGGCCTCGTCGTAGCACTTCATCAGCGAGCGGCTCGAGAACGGCTTGTTTACGCCTTCGTCGATCGCGGGTTCGTTGCGGCGCCGCAGCTCGATCGGATCGATGCCCACGGCGTAGGAGAGCTCATCCATCGCGCATTCCAGCGCAAACACGCCGCTTGCCTCGCCCGGCCCGCGCATGTGGTTCGGCGTGCCGATGTCGAGCGGCCGCAGCCGATAGCGCGTCCGCACATTCTGGCAGGAGTACAGGTAGGTCGAGGGTTGGGTCAGCGCTTCGATGAACTCCTCGTAGCGGCTGGTCTCCCCCGACCCCTCGTGCACGATGGCAGCGAGCTTGCCGTCGGCCGCGGAACCCAGGGCGACGCGCTGCAACGATCGCGGACGGTGGCCGGTCGTGAAAAACATCTGCTTGCGCGTCAGGACCAGCTTCACGGGGCGCCCGACCTGTCGGGCGGCAATGGCGGCGAGCGTGACATGCGGCCAGGTCCTGAGGCTCGTCCCGAAGGCGCCGCCGATGAAGGGGCAGATCACCTGTACATGCTCGGGCGGAATGCCGAAGATCGCCGCGGTCTCCGCCTGTTCGTTGACGACAAACTGGCTCTTGCTCCACAGGGTCAGCCGCTCGCCGGTCCAGGCGGCAATCGTCGCGTGCGGCTCCATCGGATTGTGGTTCTCGCGCGCGATCTCGTAGGTCGCGTCGACCGTCACGCGCGCGCGTGCCAGCGCCTCGTCCGCGTCGCCGCGCGCCTTGTCGGCGGGGATCATGGCACCAGGCTGCGCCGCCGCCTCCGGAATGATCGGCTCCGCCTGCGACGGATCGACAACCGGCTGTTCGGCTTCGTAGGAAATGCGGAGCGCGGCGGCGCCGCGTTCGGCGCGGTCGAGTGCATCGGCCACGACGACCGCCACCGGCTGTCCGTGGAAGCGCACGCGGTCGTCCTGCAGCATGTGCAGCCGCTCGCCGGTCGCAGGGTCGATGTAGCTTTTGTGCGGACCGTAGGGCAGGCGCGGCGCATTGCGGTGCGTGATGACCGCGATGATGCCGGGCATGTCTTCGACCTCGGCGCTGTCGATGCGGCTGATCCGGCCGAGGCCGACCGTCGCGCTGACGATCACCGCATAGGCCTGGCCCTTCTGGTTGAAATCCGCCGCGTAGCGCGCGCTTCCCGTAACCTTCGCATGGCCGTCGACGCGGGGAAGCGGTTGTCCAATAAGGCTCGTTGTCATGCTGCTTCCACCGCCATCTCAAGAGCCCGGACGATGGTCCGCGGCAGGAGTTCGAGCTTGTAATGATTGCCGGAGAGCGGGCGCGCTCCCTCCAAGGCGAGCTGGGCTGCGGCCTCGAAGGCCTGGCGGTCCCGCGCCTTGCCGATCAGAGCGTCCTCTGAGGCCCGTAGGCGCCACGGCCGTGTGCCTACACCTCCAGCCGCCAGGCGCACCTGGCGAATGACGCCGTCCTCGATCTCGAGTGCCGCCGCTGTCGAAACGAGCGCGAACTCGTAGGAAGCCCGGTCGCGGACCTTGAGATAACGCGCACGGCGACTGTGAGCGCCGCCAGGCACGTTCACGTCGACGATGAGCTCGCCGGGTTGCAGCGTGTGTTCGAGATGAGGCGTATCGCCTGGCAGTCGATAGAGCTGTTCCACCGGGAAGCTGCGCCCGCCCTGGGGGCCTCGAACCCGCACCGTGGCGCCTAGGGCGACCAGGGCGACCGCGAGGTCAGACGGGTGCGTCGCCACGCAATGATCGCTCGTTCCCAGAATGGCGTGGCCGGCGTTGAGGCCGTCGATCGCGGCGCAGCCGGAACCCGGAGTCCGCTTGTTACAAGGCGCGTCGAGCATCCGGAAGTACGGGCAGCGGACACGCTGGAGCAGGTTCCCGCCGATCGAGGCCATGTTCCGAAGCTGCGGCGATGCGCCCTCGATCAGGCTTTCAGCGATGAGCGGCTGTAGTCGCAGCACGTCGGGATGGGCCGCCACGTCCGCCATGCGCGCGAGCGCGCCGATGATGAGATCGGAACCTTCGGCGCGGATGTCGTCCAGCGGAAGTGCATTGATGTCGATGAGCCGCTTGGGCCGCTCCACTTCCTCGCGCATCAGGTCGACGAGCGTGGTGCCGCCTGCGATGTAGCGGCCGCCAGCGAGAGCGGCCTGGATGGCGTCCTGCTCGGTGCTGACTTTCTCGATTCTGAAGGGAAGCATGATCAGGACTCCGCCGCTGCCTTGGTCACTGCGGCGACGATGCCGGGATAGGCGCCACATCGACAGATGTTGCCGCTCATCCAGAAGCGGATCTCTTCAGCCGACCTCGCGTGCCCCTCCTTAATGCAGCCGAGGCCGGACATGATTTGGCCCGGTGTGCAGAAGCCGCATTGCAGCCCTTCATGCTCGATGAAGGCCGTCTGCAGCGGATGAAGCTCCTCGCCCTTCGCCAGACCTTCGATGGTCATAATCTCGGCGCCATCATGCATGGCGGCCAGAGTCAGGCAGGACACGATCCTCTCGCCATTGCGAAGAACCGTGCATGCCCCGCAGGCGCCTTGATTGCAGCCCTTCTTTGTTCCCGTGAGATCGAGCGTTTCGCGCAGGACGTCAAGCAACGACTGTCTCGGATCCAGCTCCAGATCCCGAACCTCGCCATTTACAATCAACCGTACGCGCATGGGCTCCGCGACCGGTATCGAGGGCACGTCTGCCGCCGCGCCAGAGACTACAGTGCGCGATGCGGCGCCGGCCGCTGGTTGCAGGGCGGATCGGCGCGACAACCGAAACTGCGCGTCCGTTCCGACTTGGGATTGCACCGGGAATTGTTCAGGTGACTGATGGTCCATCGTCATGTTTCCGCCGTGCAGGTTATCTCGCGCGATTGGACTTGGGACTTCTGGCAGGAGCTGTTTTGAGGTCCGAATCTGCGTTCCTCGTCGTGATGGTCGTCATGGGACTGCCTCCTTGCGTGCCGCATCTCAGCGCAATGCCGGAGCGGCCGTCATTGTGCGGTGGATTAATTTTTCCAAATTCCATGGAACAGCCATTGTCGCCGCATTCGCTTGATCAGCACGGCTCAAGCACCAGCTGGACTTCGACCGTTCCCCGCGTCATGCGCGAATAGGGACACGCCAAATGGGCAGCTTCCATCAGTTGCTCTGCCGTGCGAGCGTCCACATCCGGCAACCGCACGTGCAAAGCGATCGACAGCATGAAGTACCCATCAT
>DASRRI010000007.1:0-87184 GCA_035695765.1 Dongiaceae bacterium | reverse complement strand
GGGCGATGATGGTCAGCGGTCAGGTCTACCGCGCCCGCTAAGCGGACGAACAGGCCAAGCGAGGTCGGCACTTGCAAGGAAGCAGCGAGATGGCGATCGGTCAAACCGAGGATCGGGAGAACCCGTGGGACCCTGTGGCCTCGAGGTCACTCCGTATGTTTGGGTCCCGATCCGCGGATTCCATCTGGGCCAGCAGTCGACCCGACTGCATCAACAGGCCGGACACATGACCGCAAGCGACCAGATCGGCACACCGCTGCACAAACACCTTGAATGGGTCCCGGCTCTCGCTGCGCTCGGCCGGGATGACATGTGGAGAAATTCTACATCCGAAAAATCTTCCCCGGGTTCATCCGGTTCTCCGGGTCCAGCGTCTGCTTGATGAGGCGCATCAGGCCGACGGCTTCGCCGTGCTCGCGCTCCAGGAACGCGATCTTGCCGAATCCGATCCCATGCTCGCCGGTGCAGGTGCCGCCCATGGCGAGAGCGCGGTCGACCAGCCGGTCATTGAAAGCCTCGGCGCGCTTCAGTTCGTCGGGATCGTCGGGATCGATCACGATGGTCACGTGGAAATTGCCGTCGCCGACATGGCCGAGTATCATCGCCAGCAGGCCGCTGCCTTCAATGTCCTTGCGTGTTTCGACAATGCACTCGGCGAGGCGCGAGATCGGCACGCAAACGTCGGTCGGCCAGCCTTTCGAACCCGGCCGCATGGAGAGGCCCGCATAATAGGCATCATGCCGCGCCTGCCACAGTTTGGTGCGCTCCTCCGGCTTGACGCTCCAGCGGAATTCGCCGCCGCCCAGATCGCTCGCGATCGCTTTCACCAGCTCGACCTGTTCGGAAACACCCGCTTCGCTGCCGTGGAACTCGATGAACAGGGTCGGCTGCTCGGCATAATCCAGCTTGGAATAGTGATTGCTGGCCTTCATCTGCATCTCATCCAGCAGCTCGATGCGCGCGACCGGAATGCCGGACTGGATGACGCGGATCACCGTGTTGACCGCGTCGGCGATGGTGGGGAATGGCGTGACGGCCGCCGCGATGCTCTCCGGAATGCCGTAGAGCCTGAGACGCACTTCCGTGATTACGCCCAATGTCCCTTCGGAGCCGACGAACAGCCGCGTCAAGTCATAGCCCGCCGCTGATTTGCGCGCGCGGCCGCCGATTTTCATGATGCGGCCGTCGGCGGTGACGATGGTGAGGCCGAGCACATTTTCCCGCATGGTGCCGTAGCGCACCGCATTGGTGCCGCTGGCGCGCGTCGAGGCCATGCCGCCAAGCGTCGCGTCTGCGCCGGGATCGATCGGAAAGAACAGGCCCTGATCGCGCAGGTGATTGTTGAGCTGCTTGCGCGTGACGCCCGCTTCCACCAGTACGTCGAGATCCTCGGCATTCACCTCGACCACGCGGTTCATGCGGCTCATGTCAATCGAGATGCCGCCCTCCAGCGCCGCAACATGGCCTTCCAGCGACGTGCCAACGCCGAACGGGATGACCGGCGCGCTGTGCTTGCGCGCGAGGCGCATGATGGCGGCGACTTCTTCGGTGTTATCGGGGAACACCACCACATCGGGCTTGTGCGCTTCGTGGTAGCTCTCGTCATGGCCGTGCCGGTCGAGAATGCCCGGATTGACGCTGCAGCGCTCGCCCAGCATGGCGCGCAAAGCCTCTATCAGCGGGGCCGGTTCGAAAATTCGCCGACTTGTGTTCGCGATCGCCATAGCGCTACTCCGCTGCCTTGGGCACGGCAGGCTGACCGAAGCCGCCGCCGCCCGGGGTCTCTATGATAAAGCAATCGCCGGGCTGCATGTCGATCTTGTCTGTGCCCTTGAGCTCAACCACAGATCCATCGGCCCGCTCTACGTGATTGCGGCCCAACGCCCCCGGCGCGCCGCCGTTGAGCCCATAGGGCTGGATCCGCCGGTGCCCGCTCAGGATCGCCGCCGTCATCGCCTCGCGGAAGCGGATGCGGCGCACCACACCGTCGCCGCCGCGATGCAGGCCCGCACCGCCGCTGCCGTGCCGGATACGGAAATCCTCCACGAGGACCGGGAAGCGGAATTCCAGCACTTCGGGATCGGTCAGGCGCGAATTGGTCATGTGGGTCTGGACGGCGTCGGTGCCGTCGAACCCCGGGCCAGCGCCGGACCCGCCCGCCACCGTCTCGTAATATTGGTGCCTATCATCGCCGAAGGTGAAGTTGTTCATGGTGCCTTGGGCCGCCGCCATCACCTTCATCGCGCCATAGAGCGCGTCGGTGATGCATTGCGAGGTCTCGACGTTGCCGGCAACGACGGCCGCCGGATAGGTCGGGCGCAGCATGCAGCCCTCGGGGATCACGATATCCAGCGGCTCGAGGCAGCCGGCATTCATCGGAATCTCGTCATCGATCATGGTGCGGAAGACATAGAGCACGGCGGCTTTTGCGACCGACGAGGGCGCATTGAAGTTGTTCGGCCGCTGCGGCGAAGTGCCGGTGAAATCGATGCGTGCGCGCCGCGCCTTCCTGTCGACCTTGACTGTAACGGCAATCTTCGCGCCGTCATCCATCTCATAGACGAATGAGCCATCGTTCAGATGGTCGATGACGCGCCGCACCTGCTCGGCGGCATTGTCCTTCACGTGGCCCATATAGGCGTGCACGACGTCGAGGTCGAATTGTTCCACCACGCGGCGCAGCTCCTGCACGCCGCGCTCGTTGGCAGCGACCTGGGCCTTCAGATCCGCGACATTCTGCTCGGCATTACGGACCGGGTACTTGCCGCTCGCCAGCAGAGCGCGAAGTTCCGCTTCCAGGAATTTCCCCTGGTCCACCATCTTGAAATTGTCGATCAGCACGCCTTCCTCCGCCACGTCACGGCTGTCCGGCGGCATCGATCCAGGCGTGATGCCGCCGATATCGGCGTGATGGCCGCGGCTCGCCACGTAGAACAGGATGACCTTGCTGCCTTCGTCGAGCCCGTCCTCGCTGAATACCGGCGTGATGACGGTCACGTCGGGCAGATGCGTGCCGCCGTTATAGGGCGCGTTCAGCACGTAGACATCGCCCGGCATGATGGTGGATTTGCCGGTCGCATCGCGATTGGCGCGGATGATCGTCTCAACGGACTCTCCCATCGATCCCAGATGCACCGGCATGTGCGGCGCGTTGGCGATGAGCTGGCCTTGCTGATCGAACAGGGCGCAGGAAAAATCCAGCCGCTCCTTGATGTTCACCGAATAGCTGGTCTTTTCGAGGGTCGAGCCCATCTGCTCGGCGATCGACATGAAGAGGTTGTTGAAGATCTCCAGCATTACCGGATCGACATTGGTGCCGATCGCCGCCTGGCGCGCCAGTTGCTTCCGCCGCTCCACCACCAGGTGCCCGCGCGCGGTGGCAACCGCCCGCCAGCCCGGCTCCACGATGGTCGTGCTGGTCGGCTCCAGGATGATGGCCGGTCCATCCACTTCCTGCCCGGGGCGCATCTCGCTGCGCTCCAGCACCGGGGCCTGGTGATGCGCGCCCTCCGCCCAGAATGGAACCTGCGCCTTAGGCTTGGCGTCTTCGCGCGTATCCGCGGCCAAGAGCTGATCTGCCACGGCCTCCGTTCGCCCGATCGCCTCGATGCTGACCGAATCCACGATCAGCGGCTTGTCCGGTACGATGAAGCCATATTGCCGGCGATGCGCCTCTTCGAAGCTTGCCTTGATCGCCGCAAGATCGCCGAAACTGGCCAGCAGCGGGGCATCGGTGCCGGCATATTTGATATGCACATGGCGCTCGATTTCGATCGCGGTGCCGTCAAGACCCTGCGCCATCAGTTCCGCTTCGCCCTCGCGCGCCAGTTCGTCCAGCGCGCCCGTCAAAGTCACCAACGCCGCCTCGTTCAACTCCATCTCGACGGTGCGGTGGCGCAACGTACGCACATCGGCGAGGCCCATGCCATAGGCCGACAGCACGCCGGCGAAGGGATGCAGGAAAATACGCTTCATGCCGAGCTCGTCCGCCACGCGGCAGGCATGCTGCCCACCCGCGCCGCCGAAGCAGGCCAGCGTGTATTTGCTGACGTCATAGCCGCGCTGGATCGAAATCTCCTTGATCGCATTCGCCATGTTGGCGACAGCGATCTTCAGGAAGCCTTCCGCCGCCTCTTCAGCCGAGACCTGCTTTCCGGTCGCGCGCGAAATTTCGCCAGCCAGGACCGCAAACTTCTGCGCCACGATATCGCGATCCAGCTTCTGGTCCGCATTGCGCCCGAAAATCTGCGGGAAGAAATCGGGATTGAGCCTGCCCAGCATCACGTTGCAATCCGTGACGGCGAGCGGCCCGTCGCGGCGATAGCTGGCGGGACCGGGATTGGCGCCCGCTGAATCCGGTCCGACGCGGAAGCGCGCACCGTCGAAGTGGAGGATCGATCCTCCCCCCGCCGCAACGGTGTGGATCTGCATCATGGGGGCGCGCACGCGAACGCCGGCTACTTGCGCATCGAAGGTTCGCTCGTACGCCCCGCTCCAATGCGAGACGTCGGTCGATGTCCCGCCCATGTCGAAGCCAATGATGCGGCTGAAGCCCGCCAGGCGCGCCGTCTCCACCGCGCCGACGATGCCGCCCGCCGGGCCGGACAGGATGCTGTCCTTGCCCTGGAACTTGCCGGCGTCGGTCAGCCCGCCGTTGGATTGCATGAACATCAGGCGGGTCCTGGTGTTGCCGATCTCGCGCGCCACCTGGCCGACATAGCGCTGCAGGATCGGCGACAGATAGGCATCGACCACCGTCGTGTCGCCGCGGCTTACCAGCTTCATCAAGGGCGAGACGCGGTGGCTGACCGAGATCTGCCCGAAGCCCAGCTCCTCTGCCAGATCGGCCAATGCACGCTCATGCTGCGTATGCCGGAACCCATGCATGAGCAGGATCGCCACGCACTCGAACCCCGCCGCGTGCGCTGCCACGAAATCGCGCCGCGCCGCCGCGAGGTCGAGCGGCTTCAGAACCTGGCCTTCCGCCGTGATGCGCTCATCCACTTCGATCGCGTCGGCATAGAGCAGCTCCGGCAGCTTGATCTGGCGTGCGAAGATCTTGGGCCGGTTCTGGTAGGCGATGCGCAACGCGTCGCGGAAACCCCTTGTGACAACCAGCAAGGTGCGCTCGCCCTTGCGCTCCAGCAGGGCGTTGGTCGCGACCGTAGTGCCCATTTTTATGGCAGCAACTTCGGCGGGGATCGGCGCGCCGGCGTCGAGGCCAAGGATGTCGCGGATGCCCTGGATGGCAGCGTCGCGGTAGCGCTCGGGATTCTCCGACAGCAATTTGTGCGTCACCAGCGAGCCATCCGGCCGCTTCGCCACCACGTCGGTGAAGGTGCCGCCGCGATCAATCCAGAATTGCCAGTCCTTTGCACCCAAATCCATGCGAAAATCCTTGAAGGCGCCGCATTTCCCTGCGACGAAGCGCCCCGACTATAGCGCCTGCCCAATATCGTTCCAGCCTTGGCGCGGCAGGTCCTGGCCGCTATGGTCCGGAGGGACGGAGAGGCCACAATCATCACATGAGTATTTGGGGCAAAATCATCGGCGGCGTGGCCGGTTTCGCCTTGGGCGGGCCGCTGGGGGCGTTGCTTGGCGCCATCGCTGGGCATGCAGCCGACCGCCGCATCGAGCAGGCCGAACCCGCCGCGCTGGAGGACCAGTCGCTGGATGACCGGTCGGCGACACGCCAGATCGCCTTCACCATCGCCGTCATCGTGCTCGGCGCCAAGATGGCAAAGGCGGACGGCGTGGTCAGCCGCGCCGAGATCGCCGCCTTCAAGGAAGTATTCCAAGTCCCCCAAAGCGAGCTCAAGAACGTCGCGCGCCTGTTCGACCAGGCGCGGCAGGATCCCGCCGGCTTCGAGCCTTATGCCAAGCAGATCGCCCGGATGTTCCGCAAGGATCATCCGGTGCTGGAAGAATTGCTGGACGGGCTGTTCCACATCGCCAAGGCCGACGGCGTGGTGCACGAAGCGGAGCTGGCATTCCTCAAGAATGTCGCCGTCATCTTCGGGCTCGATGAAGCCGACTTCGCGCGTATCCGCGAAGGCCATCTCGGCCCCGACAAGGCCGACCCCTACACCATCCTCGGCACCAACCGGATGGCCAGCAACGAGGACATCAAGGCAGCCTGGCGCAAGCTGGTGCGCGACACCCACCCCGACAAGCTGATGGCACAGGGCCTGCCGCGCGAATTCGTCGACCTCGCCAACGAGAAGCTCGCCACCATCAATGCCGCTTACGACAAGGTCGCCAAAGAGCGCGGCATCAATTAGAAGACAGCCCTGATGCCACCCGCCCTGCCACAACTTGCGTTACGCAGTGCCGCGATCACGTTCGGTGGCAAGCCGCTATTCTCCGGCATCGACGTGGCGCTGGGGCGGGCTGAGCGCGTCTGCCTGGTCGGCGCCAACGGCTCTGGAAAATCCACCATCCTGAAAGCCTTGGCTGGGGAGATCGAGATCGACAAGGGCGAGCGCTTCCAGCAGCCCGGCCTCAAAATCGGCTATCTGCCGCAGAACGCCGATTTAGGCGGCGGGGGGATGGTCGCGGACTATGTGGCGGCGGGGGCGCCCGGCACCGCGCCCGATGATTATCGGGTGGCATGGGTGCTGGACCATGTGAAGCTCCAGGGCGAGCGCGATCTCGCGACGCTCTCGGGCGGGGAAGGCCGGCGCGCCGCGCTCGCTCGCACGCTACTGGCTCGGCCCGACATGCTGCTGCTGGATGAGCCGACCAATCATCTCGACCTGCCGACCATCGAGTGGCTGGAGGAGGAGCTCGCGAACTTCTCCGGCGGCATCCTGATGATCAGCCATGACCGCGCCTTCCTGCGCAAGCTGACGAGCCGCCTGCTGTGGCTGGATCGCGGCCGGCTGTTCGAGCGCGATGGCGGTTTCGAGGGCTTCGAGCAATGGTCCGCGGAGATCATGGACCAGGAGGCCGCCGAGTTCCGCCGGCTCGAAAAACGGCTGGAGACCGAAGAATATTGGCTGCAGCGCGGCGTCACTGCGCGCCGCTCGCGCAACGAGGGCCGGCGGCGTCGATTGTTCGCGCTGCGCCAGGAGAAAGCCGACAGCCTGAAAGGCCGCGGCCGCGCCAAGCTGGCGCTGGCCGATGCGGAAGCCGGTGGCCGTCTCGCCATCGAGGCAATCGACATCGCAAAGAGCTACACGCGGCCAGACGGCACAAAGCTCCCGATCGTCGACGGTTTCTCCACCCGCATCATGCGCGGCGACCGGATCGGCATTCTGGGCCCCAACGGCGCCGGCAAGACTACACTGATCAAGCTGCTCACGGGCGAGATCGGGCCGGACAGCGGTGAAATACGCCTCGGCATCGGCATTGCGCCGATCTATCTCGATCAGCGGCGGCAGAGCTTCGATCTCGACCGCACCCTGTGGGAGACGCTGGCTCCGACCGGCGGCGATTCCATCATCGTCAACGGCCGGCCCCGCCACGTGGTCGCGTATCTCCGCGACTTTCTGTTCGACGAACGCCAAGCGACCATGCCGGTGCGCGTGCTCTCGGGCGGCGAGCGTGCGCGCCTGATGCTGGCCAAGTTGTTCGCCGAGCCCGGCAACCTCATCGTGCTGGACGAGCCGACAAACGATCTCGACATGGACACGCTCGACCTGCTGCAGGACGTGCTATCGGAATACGAAGGTACGCTGCTGCTGGTCAGCCATGACCGCGATTTCCTAGACCGGCTGGTGACCAGCACCATTGCCGTCGAGGGCGATGGCGACGTGGTGGAATATGCCGGCGGCTATAGCGACTACGTTATCCAGCGCGGCGAGCGCGCCGAACAAGCCGCACCGCGCAAAGCTGAGCCAAAGCGTGTTGAGACGACGAAAACCAACGCGCCTGCACGCTTCTCCATGAAAGAGCAGCGCGAGCTCGACGAAATGACTGCCAAGCTCGACCGCTTGCATGCGGAGATCTCGACCCTCGAATCCGCGCTCGCCGATCCGACGCTGTATCAGCGCGACGCCGCCAAGGCCGCTCAAGCCAGCGCCCTGCTCGCCCGCAAGCGCGACGAACTGCACGCGACAGAAGAACGCTGGCTGGAGCTCGAAGAGAAACGCACGCACCTGGCGGGTGCGCGATGAGGCAGACGAACGCTCTGCCTCCATCTCGTCATGGCAAAGCTTGGCTTTGCCATCCACGAGTTTCTACGGGCCAGGATGGTCGCTCGCGGGCAAACTCATGGATGCCAAAGCCAAGTTTTGGCATGGCGGAGAATAGTAGTTTGGGATGGCAGGCTTATTCTCGAGGCAATCCATGAAAATCACCCGCGCCACCGCTTGGCGGCAGGACCAGCCGTTTCGTGACGGGCCTTATGTCTGCTCAGGCGACCGGGTGGCGCTCGGGTTCGAATCCACCATCGTGCGCATCGAAACGGACGAGGGCGTGACCGGCTGGGGCGAGATGTCGCCGCTCGGCTCGTTCTATTCGCCGGCCTTTGCCGCTGGCGCGCGGGCGGGCGTGGCGGAGCTGGCGCCAAGGCTCGTCGGGCAGGATCCCCTGCCATGGCGCGTACTCGAGGCCAAGCTGGAAGCTGAGATGATGGGCCAGCCCTACGTGAAGGCGGCGATCGACATGGCCCTGTGGGACCTGCGCGCTCGCGCGGCGGATCAACCGCTGGCCGAGTTCCTGGGCGGGCGGTTCGGCGACGGCGTCGATCTTTATCGCTCGATCTCGCAAGATGCGCCGGACAAGATGGCGGTGCGTGCGAAGGAATATCTCGCCGAAGGCTATCGCCGCCTGCAGGTGAAGGTCGGCGGCGATCCGCGCATCGATGTCGAGCGCCTGGCGGCAGTGCGTGAGGCTGTCGGCGCCGATCTCGTCCTGTTCGCCGATGCCAATGGCGGCTGGACGCGGGCGCAGGCGCGGGTGTTCCTGCATGCAGTCCGCGACATCTCCTTCACCATGGAACAGCCCTGCATGGCGTACGAGGATTGCCGTGCCATCCGTGCCCATTGCGCGCAGCCGATGGTGCTGGATGAGAGCATCGATTCGCTGGCGGCGCTCATCCACGCTCACGCCGACGGCGTGGCGGACGGCGTCACGATCAAGATCGCGCGGGTCGGCGGCCTCGGCAAGGCCGCGCGGATGCGCGACATGTGCGTCGACCTCAAGCTGCCGGTGACGGTGGAAGATACCGGTGGGGCCGAGATAGACACTGCCGCCATGGCCCATCTTTCACTCTCCACGCCCGCCGAACTACGCCTGCACACGGTCGATTTCCACAACTGGGTGACCGTCGGCCATGGCACCGGCCTCGCGCCGTGCCGCGACGGCAAGCTGTTCGCGCCCACCGGCCCAGGTCTTGGCATCACAGTCGATCCTGGCGCCCTCGGCGAACCCTTCATCGATTGCCGAGCTTAGCGCATGTTGCCGCAACATCTCGACCTCATGCTGCTGGTGCAGCTCCTGTGGGGCGTCAATTTCGCGATCGCCAAGTTCGGCCTCGATTCATTCTCTCCGATCTTTTTCGTGGCGCTGCGCTTCTCGCTGGTCGCCGTGCTGCTGGTGTTCGTGGTCGGATTGCCCAAGCTTCATATGCTGAAGCGGCTGCTGCCGCTTTCCGCCACCATGGGCGTCATGCATTTCACGCTGATCTTTCTCGGCATGGCCCATCTGGATGCCGCCACCAGTTCCATCGCCGTGCAGCTTCAGACGCCGTTCGCTGCCATCATGGCGGCGTTCTTTTTCGGCGAGCGGCTGGGCTGGCGGCGCATTGTCGGCATGACCATCGCCTTCGCCGGCGTGCTGCTGATCGCCGGCGAGCCGCGCTTTTCGGAAGATCCCTGGCCGCTGATGTCGGTGATTGCGGCGGCGCTGGTCTGGGCGGCCGGGAATATCCAGGTAAAGGCGCTGGGCGATTCGGTCGACGCGGTGCAGCTCAACGGCTGGATCGCGATTCTGGCGGCGCCGCAACTTCTCATCGCTTCCTGGCTGATCGAGGGGCCGCAATGGGTGAATATACCGCATGCTACCTGGGACGGCTGGGCGGCCCTGCTGTTCCAGAGCGTGGTGATCGCCATCTTCACCTACTGGATCTGGTACAACATGATGCGCCGCTATCCGGTGAACCAGGTCATGCCTTTCACGCTTTTGCTGCCAATGATCGGCGTGGCCGCCGGAGCCTTGATGCGCGATGAAGTTGTGACCTGGCAAATGCTCGTGGGCGGCTTGGCGACGGTCGCGGGCGTCGGCATTATTGTGATACGCAGGCCGGCTGTCGTCGCGCCTGGCACCAAGACCGGAATCTAATAAGAGAGATCATGACGGACCTTGCGATCGAAGAGCTGCCATCCCCCAATTGCGACGACCGGCCCGCCGGGCAGAAGGTCGATATCCTGGTGCTGCATTATACCGGCATGCCGGATGCGGGCCAGGCGCTGCGCCGGCTGCGCGACCCCCAGGCCAAGGTGAGCGCGCACTATGTGGTCGACGAGGAGGGCAAGATCTATCGCATGGTGCCGGAGGAGAAGCGCGCCTGGCATGCAGGCATCAGCGGCTGGCAGGGCGAGCGCGACATCAACGCCCGTTCCATCGGGATCGAGATCGTCAATCCCGGCCACGAGTTCGGCTATCGGCCGTTCCAGCTGAAGCAGATGGATGCTCTGGTCGAGCTCGCCAAGGATATCAAGACGCGGCACGACATCCCGGGCGAGCGTGTGCTTGGCCATTCCGATGTCGCCCCGCTGCGCAAGCAGGATCCCGGCGAGTTGTTCGATTGGTACCGCCTGTTTGTCGAGGGCGTCGCGATCTGGCCGACGCCCAGGCTGGTCGATTGGAGTGACGAGCAGTTTTTCGAGGCTCTGGCCAAGTTCGGCTATGACCTGACCGGCCCGGCCAAGGCCAACCTCGATCCGCAGGTTGCGCGCCGCGCCGCCTGCGTCGCCTTTTGCCGGCACTTTCGGCCTGCCATCCTGCTGCCCAGGCCAGATCCGGAGATGAAAACCATCCTGGCCGGAGTGGTCGCGCCTGCGCCCAATTGACAAGGGCGCTCGCCGACCCTAGCTAGTCGCTGTGCCAGACGGCCGGATGACCGCTGCTGCCGCGGCTTAAGTCGCGGTGGTGGAGGAAAGTCCGGGCTCCACGGAAGGACGGTGCCGGGTAACGCCCGGCGAGAGCGATCTTAGGGACAGTGCCACAGAGAACAGACCGCCGATGGCGCCTTCGGGCCCATCGGTAAGGGTGAAACGGTGCGGTAAGAGCGCACCGCGAGGCCGGCAACGGCATCGGCACGGCAAACCCCACCGGGAGCAAGACCAGATAGGAGAATGGGGCCGGGCAACCGGTCCAGGTGCCCTTTCGCATCAGATTCTCGGGTAGGTCGCGCGAGGCGTCCGGCGACGGGCGTCCCAGAGGAATGGTCATCTAGGGGCGGCAACGCCCTGGACAGAACCCGGCTTACAGGCCGTCTGGCACGAATTAACTTATTGATCCGATTTGCCTTACAGGCTGACAACCAAGCCGGCTCCCGAAGCGCCGACTTTCTGCCTGTTCCCGACCTGTTCACGGGGCAAACTTTGCCTCAAATCCCGCTTGCTGGCCGGACGGGTTCAGCCGCTGCGTGAACGCCTGCGCATAAACAATTGTTAACATTGCCTTCTCGCTTGCCGGCGATCTTCACGAAATGTCAAAAATCCAAGATTTTCCAGAGAGTTACGCCCTAATCCCATTGACGCCCATGATATCCCATGATATCCCACTATCCACAGACTTACTCCCATGTCTGACCGGGCGCGATTTGGGGTGCGCCCATGGCGGAAATGGGCCGACCGACGCGTCGGGTGGAAGGACCAATTGCGGTCGCCGCGAGGCACCCAAAAAGGGTCGAGGGGCTAGCTCGAGACGTCATGGCAGTGTTCATCGATACATTCGTGAACAAGATCGACCGGAAGGGCCGCGTGTCCGTGCCGGCGACCTTTCGCGCTGCCCTCGCCGAGCAACCGTTCCAGGGCATCGTCGCCTTCCCGTCCTTCCAGCTGCACGCGCTGCAATGCGCCGGCATGGATTGGATGCAGTCGCTGATCGAAAGCACGACGCGCGTCGATCTCTTTTCGCCCGAGCATGACGATCTGACCGCTGCGTTGTTTCCCGATGCGAAGCAACTCCCCTTCGATGGCGAGGGTCGCATCATGCTGCCGGAAGCCCTGTGCGCTCATGCGCGATTGACCGAGACCGCGGCCTTTGCCGGACGCGGGCGCTATTTCGAGATCTGGGAACCACAAGCGCTCGAGGCCTACAAAGCGGAAGCGCGCCAGCGCGCCGCCGACAAGCAGCGCACCTTGCGCCAGCAAGGCCCCGATCAGGGGAGCAATCGATGAGCAAGGCGGCGATGGACAAGACGCCGCATCGCCCGGTCCTGCTTACCGAAGTGATCGAGGCGCTTTCCCCCCGCGACGGCGCGATCTATGTCGACGGCACGTTCGGCGCAGGTGGCTACAGCCGCGCGCTGCTGGAAGCCGCGCGCTGCACGGTCTTCGCGATCGATCGCGATCCCGATGCTGTGAAAGGCGCGGCACCCCTGCTCGACCGATATGCGGGGCGGTTGCATGTCCTGCAGGGGCGCTTTGGCGACATGTTCGACTTGCTGGGCGCGCGCGGCATTGCGGCGGTGCAGGGGGTCGCGCTCGATCTCGGCGTTTCCTCCATGCAGTTCGACCAGGCGGAGCGCGGCTTTTCGTTCCGCTTCGAAGGCCCGCTCGACATGCGCATGGAGCGCGCGGGCAGGAGTGCCGCAGACCTGGTGAACGAGCTGGCGGAACGGCCACTGGCCGACCTCATCTTCACCTTCGGCGAAGAGAAGAAGGCGCGCCGCATCGCCAAGGCGATCGTCGCCGCCCGCGCCCTCGCACCCATCGACACCACCCAGCATCTGGCGGAGATCGTGCGCCGCGCGATTGGTCCGGCCCATGACCGCATCGACCCGGCCACCCGCACCTTCCAGGCTTTGCGCATCGCGGTGAATGACGAGTTGGCGGAGATCGATCGCGGCCTCGCCGCAGCGGAGCGCCTGCTCGCGACCGGGGGGCGGATGGCCGTCGTGTCGTTTCATTCGCTGGAAGACCGCCGCGTAAAGCAGTTCCTGCGCGAGCACGCGGGGCGCAATCCCAAGGCATCGCGCCATCTGCCGATGCAAGCGGCCGAAGCCAAACCGACCCTGCACCTGATCGCGCCCGGCGGCATCGAGCCCGGCGCGGATGAGGTCAGGTCCAACCCGCGCGCGCGCTCCGCGCGGCTGCGCGTGGCGGAGCGCACCGATGCGCCCCTGGAGGCGGCGGCATGATCCGGATCAGCGCCATCGTCTGGGTGGTCGTGCTGGCTCTGCTTGGCGTCGGCCTGTTCCAGGTCAAATACAACGTGCAGACCAAGGAGCGCGAGCTGCGCGAGGTGCGCCGCCAGATCGAGGCGAACTACAGCGCGATCCACGTACTCGACGCCGAGTGGAGCTATCTCAACGATCCCCTGCGCCTCGCCGATCTCGCGCGCCGTCACACCGAGCTGGTTCCGACGACGCCCGGCCAGATCGGCGATTTCGCCAGCCTGCCACCGCGCATCGAAGACGCGCCGGCGACGCAGGAACAGCCCGCGGAGCCGCAGCCGCCTCTGGTTTCCAGCGCGCCGCAAGCGCCGAAGCCAGCCGAACCCGCGGGGCCTGTCGTCCAGGTGAAGGCCAACACGCCGGCGGAGGAGCAGCTACCAGAAACGCCAAAGCCGCAGGCCAAGCAGGAGCCGAAACCGCTCAAGCCCAAGGACGAGCAGGCCGAAGGCGACGCCATGATCGACGCCATCCTGTCCGACATGCAGAAGGCCCAAGGTCAGGGAGGTGCGGAATGATCCAACGTCCGGCTTCCGATCTGATCGCGCAGCGCCCGCAACCCATCATCAATCCCATGGCCCTGGAGATGGAGCCGGATGGGCCGCGCAAACGCGCGCTTGAAGTGAGCCACAGCCGCGTGCTGCTGGGCGCCAGCCTGTTCGCAGTCGTGTTCCTGGTGATTGCTGTGCGCCTGGTTGCCGTCACTTTGCTGCCCGACAGCGATGCCACCATCGCCGCGCCGGTCAAGACCAAGACCACCGACCGCGCCGACATCGTCGATCGCAATGGGGTGGTGCTGGCGACCAGCCTCACCACCGCCTCGCTCTACGCCAACCCGACCCAGGTGCAGGATCCGGACGGATACGCGAAGCAGCTGAATTCCGTGTTGCCCGACCTCAACATCGCGTCCACGGCCGCCAAGCTCGACAGCCAGCGCGGCTTCGTGTGGCTGAAGCGCAACCTGACACCGCGCCAGCAGCAGGCGGTCAATCGGCTCGGGCTGCCCGGCATCTATTTCCAGGCGGAGACCAAGCGGGTCTATCCGCAGGGCAATCTCACCGCGCACCTGATCGGCTTTTCCGATGTCGACAGCCGCGGGATCGCCGGTGTCGAGAAGTCATTCGATGATCTGCTGCAGGGCGGCGACCGGCCGCTGCAGCTTTCGATCGACGTGCGAGTGCAGCACATCCTGCATGAGGAGCTGAGCCGCGCCATCGCCGATTTCAACGGCATCGGCGGCGCCGGCGCCATCATGGATCTGAAGACTGGCGAGATCCTCTCTCTGGTCTCGCTGCCGGATTTCGATCCGGCGCGGCCGGGCGATGCCACCGACGATACGCGCTTCGACCGCGCGACACTTGGCCTCTACGAAATGGGCTCGACCTTCAAGATATTCAACACTGCCATCACGCTGGATAGCGGGACCGCGACCCTGGCCGACGGGTTCGATGCCAGCAAGCCGATCAAGATCGGCGGCTATAGGATCGATGATTATCACGGCAAGTATCGCTTCCTGTCGATCCCGGAGATCTTCACCTATTCCTCCAACATCGGCTCGGCGAAGATGGCCGACACCTTCGGCCCGGAGATGCAGCAGGCGTACCTGAAGCGCTTCGGCCTGATGGACAGGTCGCCGGTCGAATTGCCGGAGATCGGCGATCCGCTCTATCCCCAGCCCAAGAACTGGA
Organism: Dongiaceae bacterium; assembly: GCA_035695765.1. Taxonomy (GTDB): domain Bacteria; phylum Pseudomonadota; class Alphaproteobacteria; order Dongiales; family Dongiaceae; genus Dongia_A. The sequence continues at coordinate 72,151 of DASRRI010000007.1, read as the reverse complement.
AGCGCATCAACACCATGACCATCGCCTATGGCCATGGCATCTCGGTCAGCGCGATACAGCTGCTGACCGCCGTCGGCGGCATCGTCAATCACGGCATCATGCGCGAGCCGACACTGCTGAAGCGCGAGCCGGGCGAAGTGCCTGAAGGCACGCGGGTTGTCAGCGAGCAGACCTCGGAACAACTGCGCCAATTGATGCGTTTGGTGGTACAGGTCGGCACCGGCAAGAAGGCGAATGCGCCCGGCTATCTGGTGGGTGGCAAGACCGGCACTGCAGACAAACAGCTCGGCCACGGCTATGCCACCAATTCGCGCCTGGCCTCCTTCGTCGCCGCCTTTCCGATGAATGATCCGCGCTTTGCGATCGTCGCCATGGTCGATGAACCGAAACCCAACGCCCACTCGTACGGCTATGCCACGGCCGGCTGGGTGACTGCGCCGGTGATCGGCGCGGTGGTCGAACGCATTGCCCCGCTCTATGGCCTGAAGCCGGTTCCGGACGATGCACCGGAAGCGCAGAATCCACTGGTGGCCATGGTCTCGGACTACGATTCGCCATCCTCAAAAAAGGCGCAATCCCCGCTCAAACAAGCGAGTGCACCGGCCCCGACTCCGTTCGGCGCCGCTGCCGCGCCGACCCCTCTGAACGTGTCGGCGCACCCGACAGCCATTTCGGAGGCGCCGCTTGAGGCTGAATGACCTGATTCTCGGCATCGACGAGCTGCGCCTGCAATCCGGCGACGCGGCGATAGATGTGCGGGACCTGGCGCTCGATTCGCGCAGGCTGAAAGCGGGCGCGCTGTTTGCCGCGCTGCCGGGCAGCAAGGTCGACGGCCGAGCCTTTGTGCCCGCCGCGGTGAAAGCCGGCGCCACCGCGATCCTCGCGCCCGAAGGCAGCAGCTTCGCCGATCTGCCGCAAGGCGTCGCCGTGGTGACCGCCAAGGAGCCGCGCCGCGCCCTCGCTTTGATCGCCGCGCGCTTCTTCGAACGCCAGCCGCATTGCATCGCCGCTGTTACCGGCACGGGAGGCAAGACCTCGACGGTTGCCTTTGCGCGCCAACTCTGGTCGCTGGAAGGCCGCGAAGCGGCGAGCCTCGGCACCCTCGGCATCATCTCGCGCAAGCTGAATGATCCGGGCTCTCTTACGACGCCCGATCCGATCGCGCTGCACCGCCTGCTGGCGCAGCTGGCCGACAGCGGCGTCAGCCACCTGGCGATGGAGGCATCGAGCCACGGCCTCGACCAGAACCGGCTGGATGGCGTCAAGGTGACCGCCGCCGCGTTCACCAACCTGTCGCAGGATCATCTCGACTATCACGTCGACATGGCGCGCTATTTCGACGCCAAGCTGCGCCTGTTCTCCGACCTGCTGCCGGAAGGTGGCACGGCGGTCGTGAACATGAAGCTTGAGCAAGCGCCGCGTCTCATCGAAGTTGCGCGCAGGCGCCGGCAAAGCTTGATCACTTTCGGCAACAGCGACTCCGACATCAGCCTGCTGAAGCAGAGGCCGACGCCGCAAGGTCAGCTATTGGAGCTGAGCCTGTTCGGCGCCCATCACGTGACCGAGTTTCCGGTCGCGGGAGGTTTTCAGGCGGAGAACCTGCTGGCCGCCCTCGGCCTCGTGATCGGCAGCGGATCGGATGCCAACAAGTGCGCGGGCCTGATCGGCCGCATGGTTGGTGTCCCGGGCCGCATCGAGCATGTGGCGGATACGCCGACGGGCGGCGCGGTCTATGTCGATTATGCGCACAAGCCCGGCGCGCTCGAAGCGGTCCTGACGACTCTCCGACCGCATGCGGCGCGGCAATTGGCCGTGGTATTCGGCTGCGGCGGTGACCGCGACCGCGGCAAGCGCCCGATGATGGGCGAGATCGCGACCCGCCTTGCCGACCGGGTGATCGTGACCGACGACAATCCGCGCAGCGAAGCGCCTGCGGCCATCCGCGCCGAGATCCTGGCGAAGGCGCCCGGCGCGATCGAGGTCGGCGACCGCGCCGAAGCGATCCGCGTCGGCATGAGCGAATTGAAGGACGGCGATTTGCTGGTGATCGCCGGCAAGGGGCACGAGACCTATCAGATCGTCGGCGACAAGACCTATCCGTTCGACGATGCCGAAGTGGCGCGCCAGATCGCAGCCGAGCTGGGCGGTGCGCCGGTGAGGTTGGTGCGATGACCGAAGCGCTCTGGACATCCACAGAGATCGCCGCCGCTGTCGCCGGCCAGGCTTCCGGCGCGTTCACGGTCAGCGGCGTGTCGATCGATTCCCGCAGCCTGGAAAAGGGCGATCTGTTCGTGGCGCTGCAGGGTCCGAGCTTCGACGGGCACGAATTCGCCGCCGCCGCGTTGCAGCGCGGCGCCGCCGGCGCGATCATCCATCGCCGCCCTGCCAACTTCCCTGCCAATGCGCCGGTCATCGAAGTTGCCGATACCATGAAGGCGCTGGAGGATCTGGGCCGCGCCGCGCGCGCCAGAATCGAGGCCAGAGTGGCGGCGGTCACCGGCAGCGTCGGCAAGACCAGCACCAAGGAAGTCTTGCGCTCCGTCCTGTCGCTGTTCGCGCCGACCTTCGCCAGCGCCGGCAATCTCAACAACCAGTGGGGCGCGCCGCTCAGCCTCGCGCGCATGCCGCGCGAGACGCGCTATGGCGTGTTCGAGCTTGGCATGAATCATCCCGGTGAGATCTCGCCGCTGTCGCAGATGGTGCGGCCGGAAGTCGCCATCATCACCACCGTCGAGCCCGTGCATATCGAGTTCTTCGCCTCAGTCGCGGAGATCGCGGACGCCAAGGCGGAGATTTTCGACGGGCTGCTGCCCGGCGGCGCGGCTGTGCTGCCGTTCGACAACCCGCATTTCGATCGTCTGGAAGCCAAGGCAAAGCGTATGGGCGCGCGGATCCTCACCTTTGGCACCAATGAAGGCGCCTGGGCGCGGCTGATCGACTGCCAGGTCGAGCCCGACGGCAACCAAGTGACTGCAGAGATCGGCGGCAAGCGCCTACGCTATCGCATGGCGGCGCCCGGCCGGCATCTCGCTCTCAATTCCGTCGCGGTCCTGGCGGCAGCTTTCGCCTTCGATCTCGACCTCGATCAGGCCCTGCCCGCCTTCAATGCGGTCCAGGCGCTGAAGGGTCGCGGCAAGAGGGAACATCTCCAGGTCGCCGGCGGCGAATTGGAACTGATCGATGAAGGCTACAATGCCAGCCCTGCTTCTGTGCGCGCGGCGCTGAACCTCCTCGGTACCTTGCCGACGGCGTTCGGCGGGCGGCGCATCGCAGTCCTGGGCGACATGCGCGAGCTGGGCAATGCGGCGCCGCAGCTCCATCGCGATCTGGCGCCGGATCTCAGCGCGGCCAGGGTCGATCTTGCCTTCCTTGTCGGGCCGCACATGCAGGGTCTCTATGACCTGCTGCCAGACGCCATGAAAGGCGCGTATCGCGCCACGTCGGATGAGATGGTGCAGCCGCTGCTCGCCGCGCTCAAGGCCGGCGACACGGTGTTGATCAAGGGATCGCTGGGAACGCGCATGGCGCCGCTGGTCGAAGCGGTGCGTGCGCTGGATTCCGGCGCGGCCAAGAAGACCGCCAACGGTCATTAGGGGGATATCGGGGGAATGCTGTTCAATCTGCTGGCTCCACTCTCTGAAGAGCTCAACCCGCTGAACGTCTTCCGCTATCAGACGTTCCGCGCCGGCAGCGCCATCCTGTTCGCCTTTTTCCTGACCCTGCTGATCGGCCCGCGCATCATCGCCTGGCTCAAGGTCAAGCAGCGCGAAGGCCAGCCGATCCGCGAAGATGGCCCGGAATCGCATCTGCTGACCAAGAAGGGCACGCCCACCATGGGCGGGCTCATGTTCCTGATCTCCGCCTGCGCAACCACGATCCTGTGGGCCGATGTCGGCAATCCCTATGTCTGGGTCGTGCTGCTGGTCACGATCGGTTACGGCGCGATCGGCTTCGGCGATGATTTCCTGAAGCTCACCAAGCGCAACACCAAGGGCCTGCCCGGCCGCGCGAAGCTGCTGGCGCAGTTCCTGATCGGCGCGCTCGCGACCGGAATCGTGATGTGGGTGACGCCAGAGCCGCTCACCACCGCTTTGGCGGTCCCGTTCCTCAAGCAGGTCCTGATCCCGCTCGGCTGGTTCTTCCTGCCGTTCGCAACGCTCGTGATGATGGGCTCTTCCAACGCGGTCAACCTAACCGACGGGCTCGATGGCCTTGCCATTGTCCCGGTCATGATGGCGGCAGCGACCCTCGGCTTCATCGCCTATCTGGTCGGCAACACCAACTTCGCCGAATACCTGCAGCTGCATCACGTCGAGGGCGCGGGCGAGCTCGCTGTGTTCTGCGGCGCCTTGTGCGGTGCCGGGCTCGGCTTCCTGTGGTTCAACGCGCCGCCAGCCATGGTGTTCATGGGCGACACCGGATCGCTCAGCATGGGCGGTGCGCTTGGCGCCATTTCCGTCATCACCAAGCACGAGCTGGTGCTCGCCATCATCGGCGGCTTGTTCGTGCTGGAGACGGTCTCCGTCATCGTCCAGGTCGTGTCGTTCAAGACCACCGGCCGCCGTGTTTTCCGCATGGCGCCGTTGCATCACCACTTCGAAAAGAAGGGCTGGGCCGAGCCCACCATCGTCATCCGGTTCTGGATCATCGCCGCCGTCCTGGCGCTGATCGGCCTCTCTACCTTGAAACTGCGATAAGGAACGCATTCGCCCGTGCCGCAGCCCATCCGCATCCCCGACGTCGCAGGCAAGGTCGTTGCCCTGCTCGGCCTCGGCCGGACGGGCAGCGCGACCGCTGCTGCCTTGCAGGCGAGCGGCGCGACGGTGTGGGCGTGGGACGACAATGAGCAGGCGCGCGCCGCGTTGCCGGCCGGCATGATCGTGGATCTCGCCAAAGCCAATTGGTCGCGGCCGGAGATGCTGGTGATGAGCCCCGGCATCCCGCATACGCATCCGGCGCCGCATCCGGTGGCGGCGCTGGCGAAGGATGCCGGCAAGAAACTTATCGGTGATATCGAGCTGCTCTATCGCGCCATGCCGAACCAGCGGTATGTGGGCATCACGGGCACCAACGGCAAATCCACCACCACCACCTTGATCGCGCACATCCTGCGCCAGGGCGGCAAGCGCGTGGAGGTCGGCGGCAATCTCGGCGCCGCAGCTTTGTCACTGGAACCGCTGCCGGGCGACGGCATTTATGTGCTCGAGCTCAGCTCCTATCAGCTCGAGCTCACGCCGACGCCGATCTGCGACGTCGCGATCCTGTTGAACATCACACCGGACCACCTATCCCGACACGGCGGGATAGATGGCTACATCGACGCCAAGGCGCTGATCCTGCGTCCGAAAGGTCGTGGAAGCATTGGTGTCCTTGGCGTCGATGACCAACCTTGCCGGGACCTGTTCACGAAACTGCAAAAGGCGGGGCGCAAGCTCATCCCGATCTCGGTTGAGCGCACGGCCACTGGCGGTGTCGATGCTGTGAACGGGCTGCTGACCGACCGCACCGGGGCAAAGCCGGAAGAGGTCATCGACCTCAAGACCATCGCGACCCTGCCCGGCAGCCACAATTGGCAGAATGCGGCCGCTGCTTACATCGCCGCGCGGGCCATGGGTCTCGACCGCGCGGCCATCGTCGCCGGGCTCAAGACTTATCCAGGCCTCGCCCACCGACAGCAGCTGATCGCGACCATCGACGGCGTGCGCTATGTCAATGACAGCAAGGCAACCAACGCAGATGCGGCGGCCAAGGCGCTCGTCTGCTACGACAACATCTATTGGATCATCGGTGGCCGTGCCAAGGAAGGCGGCCTCGCCGGACTCGATCCGTTCTACGCGCGCGTGCGCCATGCCTACCTGATCGGCGAATGCGCCAACGAGTTCGCCAGGCACCTGCGCGGCAAGCTCGCTTTCACGCAATGCGGCACGCTGGACAAGGCAGTCGCCGCCGCCCATGCCGATGCGCGCAAGGACCGCAAGCCTGGCGCGGTCGTGCTGCTGTCGCCTGCCTGCGCTTCGTGGGATCAGTATCCGAATTTCGAAGCGCGCGGCGACCATTTCCGCGACCTGGTGTTCGCTCTCGGTGGAAAGGGGGCGGCATGACGAACTTCACGCGCGCCGACCGTTCCGTCGTCGGCCAATGGTGGTGGACGGTCGATCGCTGGACCCTCGCGACCATCGGCGCACTGATGTTCATGGGCGCGATCCTGGTCCTGGCCGCCAGTCCTGCGGTCGCGACCCGCATCGGCCTCGACAGCTTCCACATGGTGCGCCAGCACTACGTGATGCTGCCCGCCGCCTTCGCGCTCGTGGTCGGCATCTCCATGCTTTCGCCGCGCCAGGTGCGGCGCCTCGGCGTGCTGCTGTTCCTGCTGTTCCTCGGCCTCACCGCGCTCACCCTGTTGTACGGCACGGAGATCAAGGGTGCGACGCGCTGGATTTCGGTCGGCCCGTTCTCGCTCCAGCCCTCCGAGTTCCTGAAACCGACCTTCGCGATCTTCGCCGCCTGGATGTTCTCGCTGAAAATGAGCGAGCAGCGCGTGCCCGGCAGCCTCATTGCCATCCTGGCCTATGGGCTGGTGGTGTCGATGCTGCTCCGCCAGCCCGACCTCGGCATGACGGCGGTCGTCACCGCGACCTGGTTCGCGCAGTTCTTCGTCGCGGGCCTGCCCTTCATCTGGGTGATCCTGTTTGCAGGCCTCGGCGTAGGCGGCCTGGTCGGCGCCTATTTCGTGTTCAATCACGTGCATGAGCGCGTCGATCAGTTCCTGAAAGGCACCGGTGATTCCTATCAGATCGACCGCGCGCTCGATGCATTCCAGAACGGCGGGCTCTATGGCCGCGGTCCGGGCGAGGGCTCGGTCAAGCTGGTGCTGCCCGACGCCCATTCCGATTTCATCTTCGCTGTGGCAGGCGAAGAGTTCGGCCTCATCGTCTGCCTGCTGCTGGTCGCCTGTTTCGCTTTCATCGTGCTGCGTGCCTTGTCGCGCATGGTGAGCGAGCACAACATGTTCGTGCTGCTGGCGGTCACTGGCCTTGCCACTGGGTTCGGCCTGCAGGCGGTCATCAACATGGCGTCCAGCCTGCATCTGATGCCGACCAAGGGCATGACGTTGCCTTTCATCTCCTATGGCGGTTCCTCGATCATCGCCATCGCACTCGGAGTCGGCATGCTGCTCGCGCTCACGCGCAAGCGGTTCCCGGGGAGCCTCGATACATGAGTGCCCCACGCATCCTCCTCGCTGCGGGCGGCACCGGCGGCCACATGTTCCCGGCGGAAGCGCTGGCGCGCGCCCTGCTGGCGCGCGGGCTCGCCGTCGACCTCGCGACCGACGAGCGCGCCGGCGGGTTCGGCGATCGTCTGCCGCAAGTGACGGTGCACCGCATCGCTTCCGGCGGCGTCGCCGGCAAAGGCCTGGTCGCGCGGCTGCGCAACGTCATGCGGCTCGGCCTCGGCATCCTGCAGTCGCGGCGCCTGTTGCGGCGCCTCGATCCGGCCGTCGTGGTCGGGTTCGGCGGCTACCCCTCGGTCCCGCCTGTGCTGGCCGCCCAGCGCAGCGACGTGCCGACTGTCCTACATGAGCAGAACGCCGTGATGGGCCGCGCCAACCGGTTTCTCGCCAAGCGCGCCGCGCGCCTCGCTCTCAGTTTCGATCAGGTCAAGTTCGCGGACAGCGTGGCGGCGACCCGCCGCACCGTCACCGGCAACCCGGTGCGGCCGGACATTTCCGTGATCGGTGATGTGCCCTACGCAGCGCCCCACGCCAACGAGAAGGTGCGCCTGTTCGTGATGGGCGGCTCGCTCGGCGCGCGGGTGTTCGGCAAGGCTGTCCCCGATGCCGTCGCCTTGCTGCATCAGGATCTGCGCCGCCGCCTCGCCATCGCGCAGCAGGCGCGTGCGGAGGATCTGCCGCAGGTGAGTGAGGCCTATCGCGCCCTCGATCTCAGCGTCGAGTTGAAGCCGTACTTCGAGGATGTGCCGGAGCGGTTGCGCCAGGCGCATCTGCTGATCACCCGCGCCGGCGCTTCCACCTTGGCGGAGCTGACTGCCGCCGGCCGCCCCGCCATTCTGGTGCCGCTGCCCAATTCCATCGACGATCACCAGATGGCGAATGCCCGTGCGCTCGATTCGATCGGCGGCGGCTGGCTGCTGCCGGAGAGCACGCTGTCGCCTGCGGCCCTGGCAAAGATCCTGGAAGAGGCGCTGGCCGAACCCGCGCGCCTTGTACGCGCGGCGGCGGCGGCCAAGAGTCTCGGCAAGCGCGATGCCGCCGACCGGCTCGCCGACCTTGTCATCGACCTGCTGCCGCACGACGCGCGCGCTGCCCTGGGAGGGACGCACTGATGCGCGGACTGCCTCTCGACATCGGCGTCATCCATTTCGTCGGCATCGGCGGGATCGGCATGAGCGGCATCGCCGAGATCCTGCACAATCTCGGCTACAAGGTACGCGGCAGCGACCTCAGCGACTCCTACGTCACCAAACGCCTGCGCGACCAGAAGATCCCGGTCGAGATCGGCCATCGCGCCGAGAACCTGGCGGATGCCGAGGTCGTCGTCATCTCCTCGGCGGTGAAGGCCGACAATCCGGAAGTGGTCGCGGCCCGTGCCAAGCTGCTGCCGGTGGTGCGGCGCGCGGAGATGCTGGCCGAGCTGATGCGCCTCAAATGGTCGGTCGCGATCGGTGGTACGCATGGCAAGACCACAACGACCTCGATGGTGGCGGCGCTGATCGATGCCGCCGGCCTTGACCCCACTGTCATCAATGGCGGCGTCATCAACAATTACGGCACCAACGCGCGGCTCGGCGCCGGCGACTGGATGGTGGTAGAGGCGGACGAATCCGACGGCACCTTCGTGAAGCTGCCTTCGGTCATCACCATCGTCACCAACATGGACCCTGAGCATCTCGACCACTATGGCACCGTCGAGGCGATGAACCGCGCCTATGAGGATTTCGTCCACAACATCCCGTTCTATGGCTTCGCGGTCCTGTGCATCGATCATCCCGTGGTGCAGGCGATGATCCCGCGCCTCAGTGACCGGCGCATCATCACCTACGGCTTCTCTCCTCAAGCCGACGTGCGCGCCATCGATCTGCGCCTTGATCCCGCAGGCAGCACCTACAACGTCGTCATCAACGACCGCTTCCGCGAGATCACGAGCCGGATCGATGACGTGCATCTGCCGATGGTGGGTCAGCACAACGTCCAGAACAGCCTCGCTGCAGTCGCGGTGGCGCACGAGATGCGGGTCGCCGACGAGGTGATCCGCAAGGGCTTCGCTGGGTTCGGTGGCGTCAAGCGCCGCTTCAGCCGCACCGGCGAAGCAAACGGCGTGACCGTGATCGACGATTACGGCCACCATCCTGTGGAGATCGCTGCGGTGCTGACGGCTGCGCGCCAGGCGACGCGGGGCAAGGTGATCGCAGTGGTGCAGCCGCACCGCTACACGCGCCTGCACAACCTGTTCGAAGAATTCTGCACCTGCTTCAACGACGCCGACGTGGTGCTGGCGGCCGATGTCTATCCTGCCGGCGAGCAGCCGATCGAAGGCGTCAATGGCGAGGCGCTGGCAGCCGGCCTGCGCGCGCGCGGCCATCGCCATGTCGAGCATCTCAAGGATCCGAAGGAGCTTGCGAGGATCGTGGCACCGCTCGCGGTGCCAGGGGATCTCGTCGTCTGCCTCGGCGCAGGCAGCATCACCCACTGGGCCCATGCCCTGCCCGCCGAGCTGCAGGCGATCTATGGGGCGAAAGCATGAGAGCGGCCATGGCAGTTGCTGAAACACGGCTGATCGACCGCCTGCCCAAAGTCAGGGGACGCCTGACCGAAGGCTCGGCTCTGTCCGCGGTCACCTGGTTCCGGGTCGGTGGTCCGGCGGATGTCCTGTTCAGGCCGGCGGATATCGAAGACCTCGCGCACTTCCTGAAGCAGAAGCCCGATGACGTACCCGTGACGGTGATCGGCGTCGGCTCCAACCTTTTGGTGCGCGACGGCGGGATCGAAGGCGTGGTCATCCGCCTCGGCCGCGGCTTCACCGAGATCCGCGCGAATGGAACGACCATCTCCGCCGGCGCCGGCGCGCTCGATCTCAACGTCGCGCTTTCCGCGCGCGACGCCGGGATTGGCGGGCTCGAGTTCCTGTCTGGCATTCCCGGCACCATCGGCGGCGCGCTGCGCATGAATGCCGGCGCCTACGAGTCCGACGTCTCGCACGTGCTCCAGCATGCAGATGCGCTCAACGTCAAGGGCGAGCTGCATCGCCTCGGCGGAATCGAGATGGGCTTCACCTATCGCCACAGCGCCGTGCCCGACGATTGGATCTTTGTCGGCGCCGCCTTTGCCGGGCAAGCCGAGGATCCCAAGGTGATCCACGCGCGCATCCAGGCGATCCAGACCAAGCGCGAAGAAAGCCAGCCGATCCGCGCTCGCACCGGCGGCAGCACTTTCGTCAATCCAGTAGGCCATAAGGCCTGGAAGCTGATCGACGATGCCGGCTGCCGCGGCCTGCGCAAGGGCGACGCCATGGTGTCGGAGAAGCATTGCAACTTCCTCATCAACACCGGCGATGCCACCGCCGCCGACATTGAATCCCTGGGTGAGGAGGTGCGCCGCCGGGTCCGCGACAAGAGCGGCATCGAGCTCGCCTGGGAAATCAAGCGCATCGGCCGCCCCGCGGCCAAGATGCACGTCAAGAACGGAGATCAAGAATGAAGCGCGTTTCGGTCTTGATGGGCGGTCCGTCGGCGGAGCGCGAGGTCTCGTTGGACAGCGGCGCCAATTGCGCCATCGCGCTGAAGGAGGCCGGCTACAAGACCGCGGCCATCGATGTCACGCGCGACGTGTCGAAGCTGATCAAAGACATCAAGGCCCAGAAGCCGGACGTCATCTTCAACGCCTTGCATGGCCGCTGGGGCGAGGATGGGAATATCCAGGGCATCCTCAACTTCATCGGCGTTCCCTATACGCATTCCGGCCTGATGGCCTCCGCCATCGCCATGGACAAGCCGATGGCCAAGCGCCTGTTCGCCGATGCCGGCCTGCGCTGCCCCAAGGGCGTGCTGCTGCACAAGTCGCAGGTCCTGAAGGGCGATCCGCTGCCGCGCCCCTATGTCGTGAAGCCGGCCAATGAAGGTTCCAGCGTCGGTGTGCAGATCATCAATCCCAGCGACAATGCCCGGCCCTTCGACGGCATCGAATGGCCGTATGGCGATTTCGTGCTGGCGGAAGAATTCATCCAGGGCCGCGAGCTGACAGTCGGCGTGATGGGCGACCGCGCCATGGCTGTCACCGAACTGAAGCCGGACGCCGGCTTCTACGACTACGCCCACAAATACACTGGCGGCCTCACGGTCCATCTGTGCCCCGCGCCGCTGCGCGAAGACGTGGCTGCCGAAGCGATGCGCATGGCGCTGATCGCGCACCAGACGCTCGGCTGCCGTGGTGTGTCGCGCTGCGACATCCGCTACGACGACACCAAGGGCGACGACATCAGCAAGCTCTATCTGCTGGAGATCAACACTCAACCCGGCATGACCGCCCTGTCGCTGGTGCCGGAGCAGGCCAAGCATCTCGGCATCGGATACCCCGAGCTCGTGTCCTGGATGGTGGAGCACGCCGCATGCGACGCCTAGAGGTACCGGCCGTGAAGATGGCGCGCGGGCGGGGCAATCCCGTCACCGCCCGCAATGTTGTGCCGCCACGCAAGCGGCCCCAGCCGGCCTGGGTGCGCTGGACCATCCGCTTCGGTATCACTGCTGGCTCTTGTGCTTTGGTCGGCGGCGCCCTGGCCTGGGGCTTCAATTCCGGCTGGCTGCCGCGCGAGCTGGCGATCGCGAGTGACGCGGCGCTGGGCGCGACGGCGCAAGCCGGCCTCAACCTGCAGACCGTCGAAGTGCATGGCCGCGGCGAGACCCGCCAAGCGGACATCGTCGGCGCCCTCGGCGCCGCGCGCGGTGCGCCGTTGCTGGGGCTCGACATCGATGCCATGCGCGAGCGCCTGGCCGCTTTGCCCTGGATCGTGTCGGCGGAGGTGGAGCGGCGCTATCCCGACCGCCTGCTGGTGACGGTGAAGGAAGCCGAGCCGATGGCCCTGTGGCAGCGCAACCAGAAGCTCTTCCTGGTGAGCCGCGCCGGCAAGGTGATCGAGACCGCCGACCTCGGCAGATATTCCAAGCTGCTCGTCATCGTGGGCGACAATGCGCCGGACCGCGCCGAAGACCTGTTCGATCTGCTGGCCCAGCAGCCGAAGCTGAAACAGCGCGTGACCGCCGCTGTCTTCGTCGGCAAGCGGCGCTGGAACCTGCGGCTCGACAACGGCATCGACGTAAAGCTGCCGGAAGAGAACCCGGCGGCAGCCTGGTCGCGCCTCGCCGACCTGCAGCAGCAATATGCGCTCCTGGAAAAGGACGTCCGCATCATCGACCTGCGCCTGCCCGACCAGGTGGTGGTGCGCCAGGCCCATCCGACCCCACCCGACGATTCGAAGGCGCCCGCCGGCGGCGGCAAGCCAAAGGACAAGGCAACATGATCAAAAAAACGCGCGTCGCCCCGCGCAACGGCTTGATCGCCGCCCTCGACATCGGCACCAGCAAGATCTGCTGCTTCATCGCGCGGGTGGCCGAAGACGGCCGCCCCAGCATCGCCGGCATCGGGCACCAGATCTCCCGCGGTGTCCGCAGCGGCGCCATCATCGACATGGAACAGGCCGAGCTGGCGCTGCGCACCACCGTCCACGCGGCCGAGCAGATGGCTGGCGACACCATCCAGGACGTTGTCATCAACCTCTCCGGCGGCTATCCGGCCTCCCAGACCGTCGGGGTCGAGGTTCCGATCTCCGGCCGCGAGGTGGTGGACCACGACCTGCACCGGGTCCTGATGCAAGGCGCCCAGGTCCACGGTCCTGTCGACCGGCGCCTGATCCATTCCATCCCGGTCAGCTATTCGATCGATGGGTCCAAGGGTATCCGCGACCCGCGCGGCATGTTCGCCGAAAAGCTGGGCGTCGACATGCATGTGGTGACGGCGGCCGCCGGCGCGGTCAAGAACCTCACCACCTGCGTCGCGCGCTGCCACCTGGAGCCGCGCGCCATCGTGGTCTCGCCCTATGCAGCCGGCCTCGCCTCCCTGGTGGACGACGAGATGGATCTCGGCGTCACCGTCATCGACATGGGGGCCGGCACCACCTCCCTCGCCGTCTTCTTCGATGGGCACGTGGTCTATACCGACTCGGTACCGATTGGTGGCGCCCACGTTACCAATGACATCGCGCGCGGCCTCTCGACGCCGCTGGCGCACGCGGAACGGATCAAGACGCTCTACGGCAACTGCATCGCGACGCCGGCGGACGAGCGCGAGATCATCCATGTTCCGCAAGTCGGCGAAGAGGAAACCGGCATCTCGAATCAAATCCCCCGATCGATTCTGATCGGCATCGTCCAGCCGCGGCTTGAAGAGACGTTCGAGCTCGTTCGCTCTCGACTCGAATCGAGCGGCTTTGACAAGATCGCTGGGCGGCGTGTCGTCTTGACGGGGGGCGCCAGTCAGTTGAGCGGAGTAAGAGAGCTCGCTGCATTGGTGCTCGATAAGCAAGTGCGCATGGGTCGGCCCATCCGGGTTCATGGATTGGCCGACGCGACCGGAGGTCCAGCGTTCGCGACGGGAGCCGGTCTCCTCACATTTGCGCTTGAAGGCGAATCCCAGCAGCCAAGATCGGCGCGCGGCAGCGAAGCCCATGATTCGGGTTTCCTGGGGCGAATCGGTTCGTGGCTGAAGGAAAACTTCTGACCACCAACCTTGAAAAGAATGGAGGCACCTCATGACCCTTAACCTCTCGCTACCCCAGGATCCGTTCGACATCCGGCCCAAGATCACGGTCGTTGGTGTCGGCGGCGCCGGCGGCAACGCAGTCAACAACATGATCCGCTCCAAATTGGAGGGGGTCGACTTCCTGGTCGCCAATACCGACGCCCAGGCGCTGCAACAATCGCAGTGCGAGCGGCGGATCCAGCTCGGCTCGACCGTCACCAAGGGCCTCGGCGCCGGCGCGCGGCCCGATGTCGGCCGCATGGCCGCTGAAGAGGCCGTGCGCGACATCGCCGAGCAGCTGGCCGGTTCCAACATGGTCTTCATCACGGCCGGCATGGGCGGCGGCACCGGCACCGGCGCTGGCCCGGTGGTGGCACAGATCGCCCGCGAACAGGGCATCCTGACCGTCGGCGTGGTGACCAAGCCGTTCCACTTCGAAGGCTCGCACCGGATGAAGATGGCCGAATACGGCATCAACGAGCTGCAGAGCTATGTCGACACGCTGATCATCATCCCGAACCAGAACCTGTTCCGCATCGCCAACGAGAAGACCACCTTCGCCGACGCCTTCAAGATGGCGGACGAGGTGCTTTATTCCGGCGTGCGCGGCGTCACCGATTTGATGGTGATGCCGGGCCTCATCAACCTCGACTTTGCCGACATCCGCGCGGTGATGAGCGAGATGGGCAAGGCCATGATGGGTACCGGAGAGGCATCCGGCGACAACCGCGCCATCGCGGCGGCCGAGGCGGCCATCTCCAACCCGCTGCTGGACGAGATCAGCATGAAGGGCGCCCGCGGCGTCCTTATCAACATCACCGGCGGCATGGACATGACCCTGTTCGAGGTCGACGAGGCGGCCAACCGCATCCGCGACGAGGTCGACCCCGACGCCAACATCATCTTCGGCTCGACTTTCGACCAGTCGCTCGAGGGCAAGATCCGCATCTCGGTGGTGGCAACCGGTATCGATGCCCAAGCGGTTGCCCAGCCGCGTCCCGGCAATGCGTTCGGCAACCTCACCCTGGTGCCGCGCGCCATGCAGGCGGCTCAGCCGGCCGGCAGCGACGCGGGCGACCGTGCCGTTGCGCGTTCCGACAGCAGCTATGCGGCCCCGATGGGGGCGCCGATGACGGCCCAGGCCATTGCGCCGCAGGCCCGTCCTGCTGCCGGCTTTGGCATGGTGCAGTCGGCCAAGGCCGCGCAGCCAACCATGAGCGCACCCCAGTCGCAGCCCATGACACAGCCGATGGCGCATCCGACCATGGGTGCCACCGCGCTGCAGGCGCAGCCCGCCCGCCAGCCCATCCTGAAGGATGAGATGGCGGCGTTGGATCGCCTGGTTTCGCGCCCGGTGGAGCGTGTGGAACGTCCGATCGATAACCGGCCCTTCATCGCGCCGCCGGCGAGCGAGCCGGCGATGCGGATGCACCCGCAGGTCGCCGAGCCCGTCGTCCCGCAAGGGCGCATGCCGCAGCCGGAGCAGCAGCCCGCGTCAGCCCAGTCGCTGCAGATGCCGGTGCCGCAAGCGCCGGTGGCTCAACCGCCGGCCCTGACCGTCGACCCGCCGCATGGCGAGCAGCGGCGGCGCGCGCCGAGCCTGTTCGAGAAGGTGACGAGCCGCCTGACCGGGCAGCAGACGCCGAAAGCCCAGCCGGCGCCGCAGGCACCGCGTCCGCAGATGGAGCGGAAGGCCGAACCGGTCATGAGCCAGCCGCAACTGCAGCTGGATCCCGCCGACCGCATGTCGATGAGCCGCCAAGAAGAGGACATGCTGGACATTCCGGCCTTCCTTCGCCGGCAGGCCAATTGACGGCGTGACGTGACGCGTCCGGGCCGGTGATCGCCGCTCTCTCCGCAGCCATCGCCGGCCCATCCGAGGTAGCCTCGACTTCGCCCGAAATCCGGTCCGTCCGGGTTTCGGGCGCTTTGTTTTTCAAGGGCTTGAGACGCTTGAGCCAGCCCTGCCCGCCCTCTATAGTCAGGCCCGCATTGGGGCAAAAAGCGACGGCAGCATCATGGGTTTCCGGATTCCCAACCTCTTGAGGAGTGTCAGCCTGTGCGTCGGCTTGGCCGCCGCCCTGATCGGCTGCGCCAGCGAGGAGCCGGAGATTCCGGACCAGCCGGCCGAGGTGCTCTACAGCAACGCCCTTACGACGCTCGAAGATGGCAAGGCGCAGCAGGCAGCCAAGCTGTTCGAGGAAGTGGAGCGACAGCACCCCTATTCTTCCTGGGCGACCCAGGCACTCGTGATGGCATCTTATTCCTATTACCTCATGGACGATTACGACAGCGCGATCCCCGCGTTGGAGAATTTCATCCAGCTCCATCCCGGCAACCGCAACGCCGCCTACGCCTTTTATCTGCGCGCCCTCTGCTACTACGAGCAGATCGCCGACGTGACGCGCGACCAGGGCAACACCGAAGAGGCACAGCGCGCGTTGAGCGACGTGATTGCTCGCTTCCCCAACACGCCCTATGCGCGCGATGCCAGCTTGAAGCTCGACCTGGTGCGCGATCACCTGGCCGGCAAGGAAATGGAAGTGGGCCGCTATTACCTGCAACGCGATCTCTATCTTGCCGCCATCAACCGTTTCCGCACTGTCGTCGAGCGATACCAGACCACCACCCACGTGCCCGAAGCGCTGCATCGGCTGGTCGAAGCCTATCTATCGCTCGGCATCAATGACGAGGCGCAGGCGGCGGCGGCTGTGCTTGGCTACAATTATCCGGGCAGCGACTGGTATCAGGATTCATACGCGCTGCTGGCGCAACGCAACCTTCAGCCGGAAGAACCCAAGGAAGGGTCCTGGCTCCAGGGCGCTTTCTAGCGGCGGCCCGGAAGGTCCATGCTGACGGCGCTCGCCATTCGCAATGTCGTCCTGATCGAGCAGCTGATTCTGACGTTTGAATCCGGCCTCACGGTCCTGACCGGCGAGACCGGCGCCGGCAAATCCATCCTGCTCGATGCTCTCGGCCTCGCGCTCGGCGCGCGTTCCGAATCCGGGCTTGTGCGCAACGGTGCCAGTCTGGCGGTCGTCACGGCGGAATTCGCCATGGAAGAGAACCATCCGGCGCTGGCCCTGCTGAGCGAGCAGGGTTTGCAGGGCGATCGCAATCTCATTCTGCGCCGGCAAGTTGGGAACGACGGTCGCTCGCGCGCCTTCGTGAATGATCAGCCGGTCAGTGTCGCCTTGCTGCGGCAACTGGGCGACCTGCTGGTGGAGATCGAAGGCCAGTTCGAGGCGCATGGATTGCTGGACGTTTCCACCCACCGCGGCCATCTCGATCGGTTTGCGGCGCTGCAGGTCCAGGTCGGCAAGACCCGCGCTGCCTTCGCCACCTGGCATAAGGCCAAGCAGGAGCATGATGATGCTGCCGCGCTGACGGAGAAGGCGCGCGGCGAAGAGGATTACCTGCGCCATTCGGTCGCGGAACTGGATCTCGCCGCGCCCCAGCCCGGCGAAGAGGTCGAACTGGCCGCGGAGCGCGCGCGGCTCTCCAACCGCGAGCAGGCGATGGAAGCGCTGAACGGCGCGCTTGCCGACCTCGCCGGCGATCGCGGCACCGAGCGCACTTTGGCAGCGGCCTTGCGCCGCCTGCAGCGCATCGCCGACAAGCTCGGCTCCGAAGGCGAAGCCGCCGTGGCGGCGCTCGACCGCGCCTCCATCGAGCTGACCGAAGGCGTCGCGGCGCTTGGCCGGCTGATCGCCTCGTTCGATGCCGATCCGAAGCGCCTGGAGAAGCTGGAGGAGCGGCTTTATCTGCTGCGGGATCTCGCGCGCAAGCATCGCATCACGCCGGACGGGCTCTCTGAATTCCATGAAGGCCTGCGCAAGCAGCTCGCTTCTCTGGAGAATCAGGGCGGCAGCCTGACACAGTTGCGGCAGGCCGAGGAAAAGGCGCGCGAGGCCTACATGGCCGCGGCGGAATCCCTGAGCAAGGGCCGGCACCGCGCCATCAAGTTCCTCGAAGCCGCCGTCCGGGATGAGTTACCGCCCCTGAAGCTCGAACGCGCACGCTTCACTGTGCAGCTCGACAAGCTCGACGAGGCGCATTGGGGCGAAAATGGCTGGGACCAGGTCAGCTTCGTCGTCACGACCAATCCCGGTGCCGCCCCCGGCCCGATCGAGCAGGTCGCGTCGGGCGGCGAACTCGCGCGCTTCATGCTGGCGCTCACCGTCGTGCTGGCGGGCGGCCAGGCGGCGGAGACCTTGATCTTTGATGAGGTCGATTCCGGCATCAGCGGCGCCACCGCCACCGCCGTCGGTGAGCGGCTGAAGCGCCTCTCCGAGAGTTTCCAGCTGCTGGTGATCACCCATTCGCCGCAGGTCGCGGCCCTTGCCGACCAGCATTGGTGCGTCGCCAAGGAGACCTTCCGCAGCAACGCCTATACGACCGTCAGTGCCTTGGACAAGAAGCAGCGCCGCGAGGAAATCGCGCGCCTCCTGGCCGGCGCCACCATCACCGACGAAGCCCGCGCCGCCGCCGACAAGCTGCTGGCAGAAGCACGCTGAACGCGCCGGCAGGTGGGAGGGAGCAAAGTAAGGCCTCACGTGGCATGTGAGCGAGCACGGCATGACCAAGGAATCGGAAAAAGCACCACAAGAGCTGAGCCCGGGCGAGGCCAAGACCGAGCTGAAACGGCTCGCCAAGGAAATCGCCCATCACGACAAGCTCTATCACCAGAAGGACGCGCCGGAGATCAGCGACGCAGAATATGACGCGCTGGTCCGCCGCAACCGCGCGATCGAGGGCCTGTTCCCCAGCCTCAAGCGCACCGATTCGCCGAGCTCACGCGTCGGTGCCGAGCCGGCCGTCGGCTTCGCCAAGGTCAAGCATCTCCATCCGATGCTGTCGCTCGACAACGCCTTCGACCGCGAGGACGTGGTGGATTTCATCGGCCGCATCCGCCGCTTCTTGGGGCGCAAAGATGAGGCGGAGATCGAGCTCAATGTCGAGCCCAAGATCGACGGCCTCTCCGCCAACCTGCGCTATGAAGATGGCGCGTTCACCATCGGCGCCACGCGCGGCGACGGGGCGATCGGCGAGGACATCACCGCGAACCTCAAGCATGTCGCCGGCATCCCGCACAAGCTCAAGGATCCGCACCCGCCGAAGCTGATCGAGATCCGCGGCGAAGTTTATTTCCCGCACGATGCCTTTTTCGCACTCAACAAGGAGCGCGAAAATGCCGGAGAACCAGTCTTCGCCAACCCGCGTAACGCGGCGGCCGGCTCGGTGCGGCAGCTCGATCCCAGCATCACCAAATCGCGCCCGCTGAAATTCTTCGCCTACGCGATGGGCGAGGTGCAAGGCTGGCGCAACGAACCGAATCTGCATTCCGAAGCGATCGACCGGCTGAAGCAATGGGGATTTTCGGTCAATCCCAAGACTCGTGTCGCTAAGACACTCGATGACGCGCTCGCGTTCTATGACGAGCTGGCGAAGGAGCGCGCCGACCTCAATTACGACATCGACGGCGTAGTCTATAAGGTCAACGATCTCGCGCTGCAGAATCGTCTCGGCTTCGTCGGCCGTGCGCCACGCTGGGCGACCGCACACAAGTTCCCGGCAGAGCAGGCGGTGACGACACTCAATGCCATTTCGATCCAGGTTGGCCGCACCGGCGCACTAACGCCTGTCGCCAAGCTGGAACCGATCACCGTGGGTGGCGTCGTCGTCTCGAACGCGACGTTGCACAACGAAGACGAGATCGCGCGCAAGGACATCCGGATCGGCGACAAGGTGATCGTGCAACGCGCCGGCGACGTGATCCCGCAGATCGTCGGCGTGGTCGACGCCGACCGCAAGGGCCGCGGCAAGAAATACGAGTTCCCCGACCGCTGCCCGGTCTGTAACTCGCATGCCGTGCGCGAGGAAGGCGAAGCGGTGCGGCGCTGCACCGGCGGCCTCATCTGCCCCGCCCAGGCGATGGAGCGCCTGCGCCACTTCGTCTCGCGCGGCGCCTTCGACATCGAAGGGCTCGGCTATAAGCACATCGAAGCTTTCTATATAGACGGCCTGATCAAGAGCCCGGTCGACATCTTCAAGCTTCATCGGCATCGCCGCGACCTTGAGGAGCGCGAAGGCTGGGGCGAATCCTCCGTCGGCAACTTGCTGGGCGCCATCGAAGCGCGCCGCACCATCCCGCTCGACCGCTTCATCTACGGGCTTGGCATCCCGCAAGTCGGCGAAGTGACCGCCAAGCTCCTGGCGCGCCACTATCACACGCTGAAGGACTGGCGCGCCGCGATGCTCGCAGCTTCAAAGGACCGCGAGAGCGCGGAATACCAGGATCTCGTTAACATCGACCAGATCGGTGGATCGGTCGCCGGCGACATCCTCGATTTCTTCGCCGAGAAGCACAATGTCAAAGTGCTCGACGACCTCGCAGACGAGCTGACGGTCGAGGAAGTCCAGGCTCCGCGCGCCACCAACTCGCCCGTCGCCGGAAAAACCGTCGTCTTCACCGGCGCTCTCACCAAGATGACCCGCGACGAAGCCAAGGCCCGCGCCGAATCATTGGGCGCCAAGGTCGCCAGCTCCGTCTCCAAGAAGACCGACTACGTCATCGTCGGCGAAGACGCCGGGTCCAAGGCTGCCAAAGCGCAGGAACTCGGCGTCAAGTTGCTGAGCGAGGACGCGTGGCTGGGGTTGATTGGAGGGTGAGATCGAGGTGGACAGGGCGATCAACGGCTTTGCTCTGGCGGTCGATCTTCTGGCGCGTCGGGAGAAGGATTCCATCTACCTGTCCATCGCGGTGGGCATTGCGCTCAGCCAGCTCCCAGCGGCGTATCTTGTGATCGCAGTTGAAGGTCTGGATTACGCGGTGACCGATCCCGCCTCCCTGTGGGACTTTGCCCCGCAATCGTTCCGGTTCGCATTGACCGGCGCCCTCATCGCCATCTTGTTCTGGCGAATCGCCATCTGCCCACTGCGACGATTACGCCTCGCCGCACTGCGCGACGCAGAAGCGATGCGCGAGATGAAATAGCGATACCGCTTCAGATCGCCCTTGTCGCCCCCTCCAGCCACTTCGCCGTCGCGGCGTCCACCAGCGGCGTGATCGTTTCGCGCACGCGCGCGTGGTACGCGTTGAGCCAAGCCACCTCGTCCGCCGTGAGCAGCGAACGATCGATCGCTTCGAGATCGATCGGCGCCAGCGTCAGCGTCTCGAAGCACAGCATGCCGGGATGCTGCTTGTCTTCGACCACCGTCACCAGGTTCTCGATCCGGATGCCGTATTCGCCGTCCTTGTAGTAGCCGGGCTCGTTGGAGACGATCATGCCGACTTCGAGCGCCACGCGGTTCGGCATCTTGGAGATTCGCTGCGGCCCTTCATGCACCGATAGGTACGAGCCGACGCCGTGGCCTGTCCCGTGGTCGTAGTCGAGCCCGATTTCCCAGAGCGGCCGGCGCGCGATGGCATCGAGCGAGCTGCCGGTCGTGCCGCGCGGGAAACGCGTGGTGCCGAGCGCGATGTGGCCCTTGAGCACGCGGGTGAAGCGGTCCTTCATCTCCGCGCTCACTTTGCCAACCGCGATGGTGCGGGTGATGTCGGTAGTGCCGTCGAGATACTGCCCGCCGGAATCCACCAGGAACAGCCAGTCGACCGGGATCGGCCGGTTGCTCTCTTCCGTCACCTTGTAGTGGCAGATCGCGCCGTTCGGACCTGCCGCGGATATCGTGTCGAACGAGAAATCGCGGAACAGGTCATTGCGCCGTCGGAATGACGCGAGCTTCTCCGCCGCGATGATTTCGTTGAGCTGGCCCTTGGGTGCCTCGATCGAGAGCCAATGCAGGAACTGCGAGACCGCCGCGCCGTCGCGCCGGTGCGCCGCGCGTGAGCCCTCGACCTCGACCGGATTCTTGCAGGCCTTGAGGAGCGCGCAAGGGTCTTCACCGATCGCCGGCCTGGCGCCGGCTGCCTTCAGCCGGTCGGAAATCGCAACACCTGCCGTCATGGCGTCGACGACAACCGTCGCGCCCGCCTTGCCAAGCACGTCCAGTGCAGGCAGGAAACCGGTCTTCGGCCGCACCGCGACTTCGTTGCCGAGATGCTGGCGCGCTTCGGCCGTCAGCTTGCGCGGATCCATGAAGAGGTCGACCTTGCCCTCCTTGTCGATGACGGCGTAGCCGAGCGCGAAGGGCGTGCGCGGCACATCGCCGCCGCGGATATTGAGCAGCCACGCGAGCGAATCCGGCGCGGAGATCACCGCAGCATCCTGCCCCCGCTCCTTCAGCTTCTTCGCGATCAGCGCGCGCTTTTCTGCGGCGCTCTGGCCGGCATGGCGCGTGTCCTGCGGCCAGATCGGAGCAATCGGCTCCGGCGGCTGGTCGGTCCAGGCTTCGTCGAGCGGATTGCGGTCCACCGCCTTGAGCTCCGCGCCAACTTTGCGCGCGGCCTCGCGATAACGCAGCGCCGCGTCCGCAGTCAGCAGCCAGGGGTCGAACCCCAGCACCTCGCCTTTTTTCAGGTTCGCGGCGATCCAGGCCTCCGGCGGCTCGTTGATCAGGTGCCGGATCTCGAACAGCTTGGCATCGACCTGCTCGCGCACCTGGATGGTGTAGCGGCCATCGACAAAGATCGCGGCCTTGTCCTTGAGCACGATGGCAAGGCCGGCCGAGCCGGTGAAATTGGCGATCCAGGCCAGCCGCTCGGCCCGCTTCGGGACATATTCGCCCTGATGCTCGTCGGCCCGGGGGACCAGGAAACCATCCAATTTTCGGTTGGCGAGTTCTTTTCGCAGTGCAGCAAGACGCGCTGGAATCGGCGGTCGAGCCTGCATTTTGACGTCCTGCGCCCGGCTCTCGTGGGCGGCGTTCAAACGGCGTCTGGTATCCTCATCGGCACTTGGCGCGACCAGCGCGATCCAGTCACTCTGGCGTTCCCCGTCCGGGGCCGCGACGGCCCCGTCAAGGAGCTGCTCGAATTCCGATAAACTCATGTTAATTTTGAGCTTTTTGTGCGCCGAGGCGATCGTTTCAGCGCGCGTTGCTTGTTCGTTCATGCTCCTGCCTTCTTTCCGCCCGAAAGTCGTTTCAAAGCGACCGTGATAGGGGTCATAAATCCTACATAAGCCATGCAAAGTTAACGACAATTAGTAATTTCTCATGCACTACCCGCATTACTGCAATGCAACATGCCCCCTGCCAAACCCAAACGTTAAACCCTACGTTATCACTCGTAATTGCCGGGCAATACGGCACGGCGGAAACATTCGGATGACTGAGATCATGTATCGGACG
This sequence comes from Dongiaceae bacterium, assembly GCA_035695765.1. GTDB lineage: Bacteria > Pseudomonadota > Alphaproteobacteria > Dongiales > Dongiaceae > Dongia_A. Next base: position 49,092 of record DASRRI010000007.1, on the reverse strand, counting down.
ACTGGAAATGAGAAGGTGGTGCTGGGCCGCGCGAATATGCCGGAAGCGACCGCCCATAAGACTGGCTTCGGCGCCCTCGCGGTGTTTGCGAAGCGTGTGATCAACTCTGTGCGCCATTCCTTGGAGCGCGCCGCCATTGCGCGCGAACTGGCCGCGCTGAACGACCGCGAACTGGCCGATATCGGCCTGACCCGCGGCGACATCACGGCGGTGGCCGCACAAAGCGTGACGGTGCCGGCGCAGCCGGGCTTCGTCGCCGCGTTCGGCGAGATGCTCCATGACCTGCTGGTCGCGCCGGTCGCGCTGTGGAATAAGCGCCGCGTCGCCTTCAGCGCCCTCAATGCGCTGGACAACCGGATGCTCGCCGACATCGGCGTCAGCCGGGCCGACATCACGGACGTCGTGAAGGGCATTCACAAGTCGGTGTCCTATCCGGCCATGTCGCTGGACCTGGTTGCGCCGATCGCCGCCTGGAACCGCGCCCGTCAGACGGCCAACCAGCTCTATAAGCTGGAGGACCGCATGCTGCTCGACATCGGCGTGGTGCGCGGCGACATCGAATGGGTTGCCAGCGAAGTCGCCAACAAGGCGGCCGCCAACCGCAACCAGCCGACGCGCGCGGCGTAACAGAATCTGCTCGACGTCCCGTTTGCGATTGCGGGACGCCTCACAGTAACCGGCGGTTCGCTCAGGGTTCACCCGGGCCGGCCGCCGGTTTTCTTTTGTCTATAGGGCGACGGCGTAGGCGAACTTCGCTTTCAAGCGCGGCACCGCGAAGTCCACGAAGGTCCGCACCTTCGGCACCGACAGGCGGCCCTCGGGCGTGACGACATGGACCGGCAGTGCCGGTGATTCGGCCTCCGGCAGCACCAGCACCAGCCTGCCCTCACGCACTTCATCCGCCACCTGATAGGAAAACGCCCGCGTCAGGCCATGGCCTTCGATTACCGAGCCGACCGCCGCTTCGACCGTGTTCACGACCAAGCGCGGTGTGATGGGCACGCGCCGCATGTCGGGATCCCCATCGATCGGCGCGAAGCTCCATGAATCCTCGCCGAACACCGTCATCGCCACGATTTGATGCGTGGCGAGGTCGCCCGGCTCCATGATCGGCGGCCGGGTGGCGAGATAGGATGGCGCAGCGCAGATCACCTGCCGCACCTCGCCGACGCGGATCGCGATCAGGCTCGAATCCGGCAAATGGCCGATGCGCAGGGCGACGTCGATCCCCTCCTCCACCAGGTTCAGCTTGCGGTCGAGCATCAGCAGCCGCGCCTTTACCGCCGGATAAGCATCGAGATAGGCATCGAGGATCGGCCGCAGGATGCGCGCGCCGCTGACGATCGGCCCGCTGACATTGAGCAGGCCGCGCGGCGCGGCACTTTCACTAGCTGCCAGCATGTCGGCTTCTTCCAGGTCAGTCAGCACACGCCGGCACGCGGCCGCATAGCGCTCGCCAGCCTCGCTCAATTTGATGGTGCGGGTCGTGCGGTGCAGGAGCGGCGTGCCGACATAATTCTCCAGGAAGGCGATGGCGCGCGTGACTGCCGCCGGGGAGCGGCCCAGGCGCCGTCCGGCTCCCGCGAGGCTGCCCTCGTCGAGTGCCGTTACGAAGACCCGCATGGCGTCGATCCGATCCATGATCATTCCTTGTAACGCAATAGTGCCTTCCGTACCGTAGGCATTCTGCCGAGTTTCGCAAGAGACTACCTTTCTTGCCAGTCACTCCTTCAGAAAGGCAGGCAGGACATGAGCACGGAACGCAAAGTCGCCATCATCACCGGCGCCTCGCAAGGAATCGGCGCGGCTCTGGTCGAAGGATTCCGCGGGAAAGGCTACCGCGTAGTCGCCAACTCTCGGTCCATCAAGCCGAGCGACAAGGCCGATCTTGTGACGGTGGCCGGCGATATCGCCGATCCGGCGGTCGCGAAGCGCGTGGTCGACACGGCCATCGAACGCTTCGGTCGCGTAGATACGCTCGTCAACAACGCCGGCATCTTCGTCTCGAAGCCCTTCATCGAATATACGGCGGAGGATTTCGCCAACGTCATGTCGATCAACGTTGCCGGCTTCTTCCACGTTTCGCAGCAGGCCGCGGCCCGCATGCTGTCACAGCGTGCCGGCCATATCGTCAATATCACCACGACGCTCGTAGACCAGCCGATCGCCGGAGTACCGGCGGCGATGGCATCGCTGACCAAGGGCGGGCTCGATGCGGTCACGCGGTCCCTGGCAATCGAATATGCCGACAAGGGCATCCGCGTGAACGCGGTATCGCCCGGCATCATCAAGACGCCCATGCATCCCGAGAACACCCATGCCGCACTTGCCAAGCTGCATCCCATGCAGCGCCTGGGCGAGGTAAAAGAGATCATCGACGCCGTGCTCTATCTGGAGAGCGCCGGCTTCGTGACCGGCGAAGTGCTGCGGGTCGATGGCGGCCAGCATGCCGGACGCTGGTGAAGCCAAGCTGGAAGGGAAGCAAACATGCCGTATGTCAATATCAAGGTTACGCGCGAAGGAACCTCGCCCGACCACGCGGGCGTGACGCCGGAACAGAAGGCAGCCCTCATCAAAGGTGTCAGCGAGCTGCTGCTCAAGGTGCTGAACAAGCCGCTCGACTGGACATTTGTTGTCATCAACGAGGTGGAGAAGGAAGATTGGGGTGTCGGCGGACTGCCGGTCGATGAATGGCGCAGGCGGAATGCGGCGACGGGTTAGCCGCTACCTGAGGAGGTCGGTGATGAACGGCTGGCATGATCGTCGCATTCTGGACCTGTTCGCCATCGACCTCCCTATCATCCAAGCGCCGATGGCCGGAGTCAGCACACCGGACATGGCGATCGCAGTCAACGAAGCGGGGGGCCTCGGCTCGCTCGCCTGCGCGCAGCTCACGCTCGATCAGGCGCGCAAGGACCTGGCGGCGATCCGGCAAGGCACGAAGCGTCCCATCAATGTCAACTTCTTCTGCCACCAGCCACCGGTGCCAGACCCCGCGCGCATTGCTGCCTGGCGCTCGCTGCTGGCACCTTATCACCGTGAGCTTGGGCTCGATCCCGACGCGCCGCCCCCGGAAACCAATCGCGTGCCGTTCGATAACGGCTTCTCCGCGCTGGTCGAGGAGGCGAAACCCGAAATCGTCAGCTTCCATTTCGGATTGCCGAAGCAATCGCTGCTCGAGCGCACAAAGGCGACCGGCGCAAAAGTCATTTCGTCAGCGACCACGGTCGCGGAAGCGCGATGGCTGGAGGAGCGCGGCTGCGACGCGATCATTGCGATGGGGCTGGAGGCCGGCGGCCACCGCGGCAATTTTCTCTCCGACGACATGACCCGGCAGGTCGGCACCTTTGCTCTCGTGCCGCAGATCGTCGATGCGGTGAAGGTGCCGGTGATAGCCGCCGGTGGCATCGCGGACGCGCGCGGCATCGTCGCTGCTTTCGCGCTCGGTGCGTCAGCGGTGCAGATCGGCACCGCCTACATGCTGACGCCCGAAGCCAAGCTGTCGGAACCGCATCGCCAAGCGCTACGCACCACAGCCGATGACAGCACCATGATCACAAATCTCTTCACTGGTCGGCCGGCGCGCGGCATCGTCAACCGATTGATGCGTGATCTGGGCGCCATCTCACCAGCAGCACCCAGCTTCCCGCTCGCCGCAGGCGCACTCGCCCCGCTCAAAGCCCAAGCCGAGCAGGCCGGATCAGGTGACTTCACAAATCTCTGGTCTGGCCAGGCCGCGCGCCTGGCACGCGAAATGCCGGCCCGCGAGCTTACCCAACGCTTCGCCGTTGAAGCTCTGGCAAGGCTGGCTGTGTAGAGCGCCGCAGCTTTGCGACCCACCAAAGCGGCTCTACGGCAACGCGGCGGAAGTAGCCCGTAGCCTGGGCTCGCTGGAGAACCTCTCCGCAAGCCGATCCAGCAGCGCCTCCGTTGCCTTGCCGTTTGCCCTGCCCAGTGCATCCTTGCCGCCTCCGCATCCGGAAACCTCGGATTCCTCGGTGCGGGATTCGGATGCCTTCGTTCCAAGCAACCGGCCGGACGGGCCGTCCACCAGCAGGGACGCGGAAATATCCACCGTCGATGATGCCGTCGCAGTCCAAAAGCCTGGCACAAAGGTGAGCCTTGGATCGTAGTCTTCCGCCTTGATGATGATCTGGCCACGGTAGTTGCCTGCCTGCAGTTGCTCGCGCGTGAGCGCTTGCTCGACCGGCTCAAGTTTCTCCACCAGTTGCGCCATCGTGTCGGTCGCCGACTGCTTGAAGGTGGCGCGCGCATCGATTGGATAATTGTTCGCGCTGCACGCGTGCGAGCTCGGATCGACCTTCTTGGCCAGGATGTCCGATTGAACCAGCAACGCATAGCTCCCCGGAAGCTTGTCGGTGTAGGACGAATAGACATTCAGAGCCGGAGAAGCAGTTGTCTTGACATCGTACGTGCACGCACACAACGATGCGGCGGCAATGATCGCCGTCAGTATCGCCTTGACCATGAAGACCCCCCAAGAGAGCGACGACAATCTGAGCAACTAATAGTACATCGCCCAATACAATTGTCTATCGTTTCGTTGCTCGCGTCTTCGAAGTTTCGCCGCGGCCCTTGCGCAGGACTAGCACTGACCAATCGCCGAGCCGAATCTTGAAATCGAGGGCAAGACCGGCGGCTTCATGTGCCTTGAGCACGTCCTTCTCTTGCTCGCGCAGCAAGCCCGACAGCACAGCACGACCGTCCTTCGCCAGAACGCGCGCGAGGTCGGGCGCCAGCGCGATCAGCGGATTGGCGAGGATGTTGGCGGTCACCAGGTCATAAGGTGCGCCGTCGCGGATCGCCTTCGCGCGGTAGCCGTCCGATCGCAGGATGCGCACCTGGCGAGACAGCTTGTTGACCTTGGCATTCTCGCGCGCGACCCGCACGGCATCGGCGTCGTTGTCGCCAGCCAGCACGTTGACATTGCACAGCCGCGCGACGCCGAAGGCGAGAATGCCGGTGCCGGTGCCGATATCGAGCGGCTTCCTGATCTTACGTTTCTTGGCAAGCCGCGCCACTGCCAGCAGGCAGCCGCGCGTCGTTTCGTGCCGCCCGGTGCCGAACGCCATGCCGGCGTCGATCTCCAGCCCGATCATGTTCTTCGGAACTTTGCCCTTGAAGTGCGAACCGTAGAAGAAGAACGGGCCGGCCTTGAACTCCGGCAGGCCGCGCCGACTCTCGGCCAGCCAGTCCTTGTCCGGCACGCGCACGATCTCGGCGCGGTAGCGGCCAAGCGGCTTGAGCACCGCCGCAACCTCTCTCGCGCCCGGCTTCGTTTCGCCAAAGACTTCGATCAGCCAGCCTTTGCCGTTGTCGGTCTCGAAGCTGGAAATCGCTTCACCGAATGGCTCCAGCGCACCTTCGAGTGCAAGGCGCGCATCTTCCGCTGGCCTGGCATCGAGCTGCAAACGAATCGACCAGAGAATGGGCTTCATCCCGCCTTCTCCGCCGGCATGACGAAGCTCGCCATAACCTTCTTCACGCCTGCTTTGTCGAAGGCGATCTCCAGCTTGTCGCCTTCCGAGTGCAGCACTTTGCCGTAGCCGAATTTCTGGTGAAAGATCCGCGCGCCGCTCGGATAGCGGCCGGTGCCGGTCTGCACCACTGCTTCGGCGCTGAGGTCGATGAGCGTGCCGCCGCGCCGCCCGAAACCTTCGCGCAAGGGCGCACGGCCCCATCCCGAAGGTGGACCCATATAGCGCTCCGATGGGCGGAACAATTGATCATCCTCGCGCTCGATATGGGCCTTGGGCAGCTCCGCGATGAAGCGCGAGGGCAAGGCGTTCTGCCACATGTTGTGAACGCGCCGGTTGGCGGCGTAGGAGATCAGCGCCCGCTTGCGCGCGCGGGTGATGCCGACATAAGCGAGGCGCCGCTCTTCCTCCAGCCCTTTGACGCCGTTCTCATCGAGCGAACGCTGCGAGGGAAACAACCCTTCCTCCCAGCCAGGCAAGAACACGATGTCGAACTCCAGCCCCTTGGCGCCGTGCAGGGTCATGATGGTGATCATCTCGCCATCGCTGGCGGCGGCATTCTCCATGACCAGGGAGACATGCTCGAGGAACCCGCCGAGGCTGTCGAATTCCTCCATCGCGTGGATCAGTTCCTTGAGATTCTCCAGCCGGCCCGGCGCTTCGATCGATTTGTCGTTCTGCCACATCGCAGTATAGCCGGATTCATCCAGCACGATCTGCGCCAGCTCGGCATGCGGCGTGGTCTCCGCCAGCTTGCGCCAGTTCTCGAGATCGCGCACCAGCTGGCCCAGCGTGCGGCGCGGCGCGGGCTTCAACTCGTCGGTCTCGACGATGCGGCGCGCTGCCTCGGGTAGCGAGACATTCAAGCCACGCGCGGCGTCATTGACCTGCTTCAAGGTCGCATCGCCCAGGCCGCGCTTCGGCACGTTCACGATGCGCTCGAACGCTAAGCCATCATCCGGTTGATTGACCAGGCGCAGGTAAGCGAGCGCGTCGCGGATTTCCTGGCGCTCGTAAAATCTGGGACCACCGATGACACGATAGCGCAGGCCGAGGGTGATGAAGCGCTCCTCGAACTCGCGGGTCTGGAAACCGGCGCGCACCAAAATAGCGATGTCGTTCAATGACACGCCGTTACGCTGCAGGTTTTCGATCTCCTCGCCGATCTTGCGCGCTTCTTCCTCGCCGTCCCAGGCGGCGGACAGCTTCACCTTTTCGCCCTCGGCAACGTCGGTCCACAGGGTCTTGCCGAGCCGCCCTTCGTTCTGTGCGATCAGGCCCGAGGCGGCGGCGAGAATATGCGGCGTCGAGCGGTAATTCTGCTCGAGCCGGATGACCTTGGCGCCGGGGAAGTCGTGCTCGAAGCGCAGGATGTTTTCGACCTCCGCGCCGCGCCAGCCATAGATCGATTGATCGTCGTCGCCTACCACGCAGATATTGCGGTGAGCCTGCGCCAGCAGCCGGAGCCAGAGATATTGCACGACGTTGCTGTCCTGGTATTCGTCCACCAGGATGTAACGGAACTGTCGCTGATAGCGCGCGAGGATCTCCGCGTCCTTGCTGAACAACGACACGTTATGCAGCAACAGGTCGCCAAAGTCGCAGGCGTTCAAGGTCGCGAGGCGCTGCTGGTACTCACGGTAGATGCCGAGGATGCGCCCGCCGCCGACCTCCGCCTGCTCGGCCGCGCTTACCTTGTCCGGCGTGAGGCCGCGGTCCTTCCACCGTTCGATGATGCCGTGCACCACGCGCGATGGCCATTTCTGGCTGTCGAGCCCTTCGGCCTGGATGATCTGCTTGACGAGGCGCAGCTGGTCGTCGGTATCGATGATGGTGAAGTTGGGCTTGAGGCCAGCCGCCTCGGCATGCTGGCGCAGGATGCGCGCCGCCAGCGCGTGGAAAGTGCCGAGCCACCAGCCCTCTACCGGCCGGCCGATCAGATGCGAGACGCGCGCCCTCATCTCCCCCGCAGCTTTGTTGGTGAAGGTCACAGCCATGATTTCGAACGGCCGCGCCTTGCCTGTCATAAGCAAGTGGCTGAGCCGCGTGGTCAGGGCGCGGGTCTTTCCTGTCCCCGCGCCGGCCAGCACCAGGACAGGCCCGTCCTGTGTCAGGACAGCGTCGCGCTGCCGGTCGTTGAGCCCGGCGAGATAAGGAAATTTCAGGTCGAGTTCGATGGTCGAGTCGTTCATTGCGGACCTTATACACGTGAGGGCCAGCGCTTGACAGGGCAAGTCGGAGCGGCCGAAAACCCTGCCCGATCAACAGATTTTTTCAGGGAGGTGCGCATGCCGAGCGCCGCCGAGACCATCAGCCTGCCGGGCGCCATGCCGGGAACGGCGCGCCAGTTGCGCGTCTTTTCCTTCGGCGATCCGGGCGCGCGCCCCAAGGCCTATCTGCAGGCCGGGCTGCACGCCGATGAGCCCGCCGGCATGATGGTCCTGCGCGAGCTGTGCAAGCTGCTGGCGGCGGCGGAAGAGGCCGGCGAGATCAAGGGCGAGATCGTCGTGGTGCCGATGGCCAATCCGCTCGGCGTCGACCAGGCGCTCAACAGCGCCATCATGGGACGGTTCGAACTGCGCACCGGCACCAATTTCAACCGCGCATGGCCGGACCTCGTCGGCGGCCTCGCCGATTCCGTGCGCAAGCGTCTCGGCAAGGACGCGGAGGAGAACGTGGAGCTGGTGCGGCGCGAACTGAAACGCCGCATCGCCGGGCTGCAGCCGGAGAACCCGATCATGGCACAGCGCATTGCGATTGCGCGCCGCGCCTATGATGCGGACCTGATCGTGGACCTGCACTGCGACGATGAAGCGCTGAGCTACATGATGGCGCCCGACGAATTGTGGGACGAGGCCAAGCGATTCGCCACCGATGTCGGCGTCCATTCATTGCAGTCGAGTGGCGAGACCAACAGCGCCCATTGCTTCGATGAATGCTTCCTCGCGCCGTGGCAAGCGCTCGGCAAGGAGTTCGGCGATCGCGTGCCCCTCGCCTGCCATGCCTTCACGTTCGAGATGGGCGGCGTGCTCGACGTCGACCCGAAACAGGCGACACGCTATGCGCAGGGTTTCCTGCGCTATCTGCGCCGCGTCGGCTGCCTCGAGGGCGCTGCGCCGAAATACCGCGCCAACGGCCTCAACGAGTTCCGCGCGTCCGAGATGCTGGACAGCCCCAGCGGCGGGCTTCTGCTCTATCGCCAGCAGCTTGGCGACTGGGTCTCGCCCGGCGACGTGCTGGCGGAGATCATCGATCCCACCGCGCCCGACCTCGATATCGAGCCCACCGTCATCAAGGCCGGCATGAAAGGCTGCGTCGTCTCACGCCGCCTGTCGCGGCAGGTCGCATTCGGCGATTTCGTGGTGATGCTGGCCGGCCATGAGCGGCCGATCAGCGGCAAATCGAAAGCGCTGATGGACTGAGCCATCTTACCGGTGGCGATACGTGACGCGCCCTGACACGCGCTGCAATCCGATGTCGCGAAGCAGATAATCCGGCAACTTGTGCGTCGATGGCAGTATTCGGCGCGCCAGAAACGCTTGCAGCAACTTGGCTAGCCAATTTCGCCCGGCGCGGTTGCTGGTGAACGCCCGGGACTTGTGCACATAGACGGTCATAAGGCACCTCCTTCCGCCCGCCGACGGGGTGGCGGGCGGAATTTGTTACATCTTCAAATTCGTTCTTGGTCCTGAACCTGGTCTGGGTCAGGGAACCTTCAGCCCATCCGGTGCGTGATCCTGCGCTTCGGATTCCTGATATCTGCACCCTGGCAGCGGAATCAGCATCGAGACCTGCCGGCGATAGCGGCGATACTGGTCGCCGAACATGTGGACCAGGTCGCGTTCCTCGAAAAAGATTCCGATCAGGATGTAGCCGGTGGTCGCCACCGCGAACAGCAGATGACCCATGGTCATCGTCGGCGCCGCCCAGAAACCAAGGATGAACCCCAGATAGAGCGGATGCCGGACGCGCTTGTAGAGGAACGGCGTCCGGAACACCGGCTCTGGATTCTTCCAGCCCATGAGCCGCGCCACCACCTGCCGCAGTCCGAACAGCTCGAAGTGATTGAGCAGAAAGGTGGAGAGCAGCAGGATTCCCCAGCCCAGCCAGAACACGCCCTGGATCACCGCAACCGCGATCGGATCCTCCACGGACCAGATCACGTCCGGCATTGGCCGCCACTGCCACAGCATCAGGGCCACGGCGGCGGTCGCGAACACGACAAACGTGCTGCGTTCTACCGACTGGGGCACGATGCGCGTCCACCAGAGCTTGAAGCCCCGGCGCGCCATCACGCTGTGCTGAACCGCAAAGATGCCGAGCAGGACAACGTTAACGATCAGGGCCTCAACGAGGGGCCCTGCTGTACCGGAATCGATTGTCTTCGGAACGAAGATGTTGCCGACGAATGCGATCGCGTAGCCAAACGTAACCAGAAAGATCACATATGCAATGATCCCGTATAGAACTGCGAATAATCCTCCCATGACTTATCTCCTTTGCCCCGGAAATCGGGAGGGAACATTTAGTCTTCGGCTGTCAGCAGTTCCGCAACTCACTATCAAAAGGCAGTCAAAAGCGCGACAATTGGGGGAAGCGGCGGATTGTGACCGCCGTCACGCGCGCGAGCCGCCGCCTCCGAGCATTTAGGGCAGCAAAGAGCGAGGCAGGCCTTCATGGCGCAGCTTCGTGTAGTGCTGCGTGGCGGGTTCGCCGCGTTCGGCCCGGATGGCCAGGCCCTTACCTTGCCGACCCGCAAGGCGGAGGCGCTGCTCGCACTGCTGGTGTGCCGGTACGGCGAAGCCCAGCCTCGCGAACGGCTGACCGCCCTCCTTTGGGGTGATCGTGCCGACCGGCAGGCTCGGCACAGCCTCAGCCAGACCCTGACCTCCATTCGACACGCGATCGGGAATGTGCCCGACCCTTTCACCCCCGAGCGGGAGACCCTGGCCGCCTGCCCCGAGGTTGTGAGCGCCGATGTGATCGAACTCCTGACGCTTGCCGGGTGCGATGACCTGCAGAGCCTTCGCACGGCCGCTGCTCTCTGCCGCGGTCCGCTGCTGGAAGGGTTCAGGCTGCATGAGCCAGCCTTCGATGAATGGCTCGCGCAGGAACGGTCCCGCTTTCACCATCTCGGTCTTTCCGTCCTGACACGGCTCGCCGAACACGAGGCCGCCGGCGGCGATACCGCCGCCGCTGCCTCGGCGCTGGAGCGCGCGTTGGCGCTGGACCCGCCTGTCGGAGGACGCGCATCGGCGCCTCATGCGCCTGCATCTCGACCGCGGCAACTACAACGCCGTGGTCCGGCACTATCGCCAATGCAGCGAGCTGCTGAAGCAGGAGCTCGGCACGGTGCCGGAGCCGGCGACGACCGCCCTCTATATGGCAGCGCGCACCAAGCTCAAGGAAGTGCCGCCCGCCGTCCAGATGTCGATGCACGAAGCCGTGGCGAGCGAAACTTCGCCATCGACCGAGGAGAAGCAGGATATCAGATTCTGCATGACGGCGGACGGCGTCCGGATCGCGTTTGCGACCGCCGGCGACGGCCCGCCACTGGTCAAGACCGCGAATTGGCTGAACCATCTGGAATTCGACTGGCAGAGCCCGGTGTGGAATCACTTTCTGCGTGAGCTCACCGGCGACTTCCACCTGATCCGCTATGACGAGCGCGGCAACGGCCTGTCCGATTGGAAGGTCGACGATTTCTCGCTCGAAGCGCTGGTGTGCGATCTGGAGACCGTGGTCGATGCCGCCGGCCTCGATCGCTTCCCGCTGCTGGGGATCTCGCAAGGGTGCGCCGTATCCATCGCTTACGCAGTCCGGCACCCGGAGCGCGTGACGCGCATGGTGCTGCATGGCGGCTATGCCAAGGGTTGGCGCCAGCGCGCCAACCCGTCCGAGGTGGCCAAACGCGAAGCGATGCTGACCTTGGTGCGGGAAGGCTGGGGCCAGGAAAATCCTGCCTTCCGTCAGATCTTCACATCTCGGTACATCCCTGACGGCAGCCTCGAGCAGTGGCGCTGGTGGAACGACCTGCAGCGGATATCGACGTCGCCGGAGAATGCCGCACGGCTTATGGTCGATCTTGGCAACATCAACGTAACTCACTTGCTGCCGCAGGTCAGGGTTCCGACGCTCGTCCTGCACAGTGTGAACGATGCCGCAGTACCGTTTTATGCGGGGCGCGAGCTGGCAGCATCAATTTCCGGGGCGCGCTTTCTGCCGCTCGACAGCCGGAACCATGTGATCCTGGAGCAGGAGCCGGCGTGGCCGCGATTCCTCAAAGAGATCCGGAGTTTCCTGCAAGCGGATGGTACTGAATCGCGTCGTCGATCGGCCGGGTGAGCCCAGCTTGACTCTTTGAGGGTGGCCGGGGCGTAATCCGCTCCATCCCATCATTCAGAGAGTTTCTTCTCATGACCAAAATCGTTCAGCGCATCGATCTGGATGCGATGAGTCCAGGCACCGAGCGCTTCGTGAAGGCGCACCGTTATGGCAAGGCCGGCGCGCGGCCGAAGGCCTATCTGCAGGCTTCCCTCCATGCCGACGAGATACCCGGCATGCTGGCCGCGCATCACCTGATCAGCCTGCTCGACGACGCCGAAGCCCGCGGCGAGATCAAGGGCGAGATCATCGTGGTGCCGGTCGCCAATCCGGTCGGCGCTGGCCAGGTCATCAACACCACCTTCGCAGGCCGCTATGACTTCCGCAGCGGCGTCAACTTCAATCGCAAATGGCCTGACCTTTCGCGGGGCCTGGCTGCCAAGGTCAAAGGCAAGCTCGGCAAGGATGCCGAGGCCAACGTCGCAATCGTCCGCCGAGCGCTGGGCGAGACCGTCGATCAGATCTATGCGGTGGGCGAGAATGCCAAGCTGCGGCGCGAGTTGATGCGGCTTGCCTACGATGCGGACATCGTGCTCGACCTGCATTGCGACGACATCGCGCTGATGCACGTCTACACCACCAACCAGTTCTGGCCGCGGGCGCAGGACCTCGCCGCGGAGCTAGGCGCGCGGGCCGTGCTGCTGTGCGATGACTCGGGCGCGGCCTCGTTCGATGAAAGCTTTTTCCTGCCCTGGTACCGGCTGCAGAAGGAAGTCGGGCCGGACTATCCGGTGCCGGCGCCGGTCCTCACCTCGACTGTCGAGTTCCGCGGTCAAGCGGACGTCTATGACGAGCTTGCCAGCGCGGATGCGCGTGGCCTGTTCCGGTTCTTGCAGCGGCGCGGCCTGATCGCCGGCGATCCCGGCCCGGTGCCGGAACTGAAGGCCAAGGTCGCCAACCTCGACGCCTGCGAGATCCTGCGCACGCCAAAGGCCGGCATCATCGCCTATCGCAAGCGGGAGGGCGACGTCGTGAAGGCCGGCGATGTGATCGCCGACATCGTCGATCCGCTGGCCGACAATCCGAAGAAGGCGCGCACGGAGCTGCGCTGCCAGGCCGATGGGCCGATCCTGTCGATCCGCGCGATGAAAGCGGTAGCGGCTGGCGATTCCGTTGTGATGATCATCGGCGACAAGGCGCTGCCCAACCCGACCGGACTGATGCTCAGCGACTAGGAGCGCCCCATGATCAAGATCTATGGCGCGGCAGCGTCGGGTTCGGTCCCGGTCGAAGCAACGCTGGCTCTGCTCGGAGTTCCATGCGAGGTGATCGAGGCCGTCACTTGGGAGGATGAAGCGGCGCGCAAGCGCGTCGAGGCAGTCAATCCGCTGCGCCAAGTGCCGGCGCTCGTGCTCCCTTCGGGCGAGATCATGACGGAAAGCGCGGCGATCCTGATCTACCTCGCCGACCTCTATCCGCAGGCGCGGCTGGCGCCGGCGCCGGACGATCCCAAGCGCGCGCAATATCTGCGTTGGATGACATATGTCTCCGCGAAGATCTACGCCCTGTTCTGGATCAAGGGTGATGCCATGCGCATCGCCGCCGGCAAGGAGGATGCGCCGCGGGTGATCAATCGCGTGCATGACCGCATTGCCGCGTGCTGGACGCTCATGGACCGCCAGATCACGCCCCGCCAGTACATCCTTGGCGACGAGCTCTCGGTGCTCGATCTCTATGTGACGGTCGTTTCGCGCTTCGGCCCGTGGCGCACGCGCTTCTACAAGAGCGCGCCGAAGATGGCCGACATCGTCCGCCGCGTGGATGCCGATCCGCGCCTCAAGGATTTCTGGGCCAAACGCTATCCGTTCACCGAAGGCTGGGAACGGTAAATCTAGCTCCGCTTCTTGTTCCCCAGCGCGATTCCCCGCCCCGCTTCCGGCGGCCGCGGCAGCTTGTCGTGCACCGTCTTGATCTCCGCCAGTCGGTCGAAGAATTCGTCCGGCATGCTGGCGACCTTGCGCTCGTGGAAGTTCATGAACAGCAGCAGCCATTCGCAGGTCGCGGCGATGCTGCCGTCGGTCTTGCGCATGATGTTGAACCAGCGGATGCGCTTGCGGTCGAAATCCACGAGGATGGTCTCGATCGAGAAGCGATCTCCCAGGAACACCTCGCCCTGGTAGGTGATGTGGTTCTCCGCCGCGAAGGTGGTGTAGCCGCGTGCCTGCACCTCGGCGAAGTCCATGCCCCAGGAACGATAGACGCCATAGAAGGCGTCATCAAAGGCCTTCAAATAGAAGGCCACGTTCATGTGGTTGTTCTCGTCCACCCATTCCGGCAGGACCTTGAGGTCGCTCCACACGAACGGGGCAGGAATGGGCATCGGGCTTCCTCAAGAATGGAATGAAACGATATAAAGTGCGCTGCAACATGACGGGGCCGCGGTTGAACGGTCAAGCAAGACCATGCTGCGCCCTGCGGATCGACGGCGCTCCCGGCAAACTGCCTTGCCGCAACGCATCGGGGCCATCACCCTGTCGCGAAAGTGGCAAGATTATGACCAGGGCGTTGACTCCGATTGCGCAACGGCCCTACTTTTCGCGCAAGGCAGCCCGGGAAATTCCAAACAAGATCAAGGCTGTCCGACCTTCTAGTGGGAGACTGAAACAATGAAACGTCGACTTTTGGGGGCCGTCGCAGCGGCCGCGATCGCGTTTGGCTTCGCGAGCGCAGCTGATGCCAAGACCCTGGTCTATTGCTCCGAGGGCAGCCCGGAGAATTTCAATCCGCAGATCAACACCACCGGCACCAGCTTCGACACCGCTTATCCGGTGTTCAACCGCTTGGTGGAGTTCAAGCCCGGCACGACCGAGATCATGCCGGCGCTGGCGGAATCGTGGGACGTCTCCGATGACGGCCTCACCTATACGTTCCATCTGCGCAAGGGCGTGCGGTTCCACACGCGCGGCAGCTTTACGCCGAGCCGCGATTTTGATGCGGATGATGTGATCGCGACCTTCAACCGCATGTGGAAGGCGGATGATCCGTACAACAAGGTCTCCGGCGGCGCCTACGATTACTTCAACGACATGGGCATGCCCGATTTGCTGAAGTCGATCGACAAGGTCGACGCCAACACGGTCAAGTTCACTCTGACGAAGCCGGAATCGCCCTTCATCGCCAATCTCGGCATGGACTTCGCCGCCATCCATTCGAAGGAATACATGGATGCGATGATGAAGGCCGGAACGCCCGAGAAGGTTGACCAGGAGCCGATCGGAACCGGCCCCTTCATCCTGGCGAGCTACAGCAAGGACGATCGCATCATCTACAACGCGAACGTCAATTACTTCCGCGGCAAGCAGCCGATCGACCGTCTGGTGTTCTCCATCACGCCGGATCAGGCGACTCGGGAAGCGCGACTGGAAGCCGGCGAATGCGATATCATGCCTTATCCGAACCCGGCTGATATCGCGAAGCTGAAGGCCAATCCGGAGCTGCAGGTTCTGGAGCAGGAAGGCCTCAATGTCGGCTACCTCGCAATGAACGTGAAGAAGCCGCCGTTCGACAATCTGAAGGTCCGCCAAGCCATCAACATGGCGATCGACAAGGACGCGATCCTGGCCGCCGTCTATCAGGGTGCCGGCAAGGCCGCGAAGAACCCGATCCCGCCGACGATCTGGTCCTATGATGATTCGGTGCAGGCCTATCCGTACGATCCGGAGAAGGCCAAGGCCATGCTGGCCGAGGCCGGCGTCACCGATCTCAAGACCGACCTTTGGTACATGCCGGTGCAACGTCCGTACAATCCGGATGCCAAGAAGATGGCCGAGCTGATGCAGTCTGACCTGGCGAAGGTCGGCATCACCGCCGAGCTCAAGACTTTCGAGTGGGGCGAGTACCGCAAACGCCTGCAGGCCGGCGAACACCAGATGGGCATGCTGGGCTGGACTGGCGACAATGGCGATCCGGACAACTTCATGGGCGTGCTGCTGTCCTGCGGCTCCGCACGTGAAGGCGGCCAGAACATCGCCAAGTGGTGCAACGAGGACTTCACCAAGCTGATCGACGAAGCCAAGGCGACGTCGGACGTGGAAAAGCGTACTGCGCTCTACAAGCAGGCGCAGGCCATCTTCCATGACCAGGCGCCATGGGTTCCGATCGCGCATTCCCTGGTGAGCGTGCCGATGAGCAAGAAGGTTGTGGGCTACAAGGTCCACCCGCTCGGCACCCATATCTTCGAAGGCGTCGACATCCAAGAGTAGTACGCAGGTTTGTCCTGGGGGCGGGGAAAGGGTGCTTTCCCCGCCCCTCCTCTTTGGACCATAGTCTTAGATCATGATCCGCTTTGTCCTGACGCGTCTTGGATTGGTGATCCCGACCTTTCTCGGCATCATCTTCCTGACCTTCATCCTGATCCGTCTGGTGCCGGGCGATCCGGTCGAGGTGCGTGTGGGCGAGCGGGGCATCTCTCCCGAGCGCCATGCCGAACTCATCCACCAGATGGGCCTGGACCGGCCGCTCTACGTCCAGTTCTTCGATTACGTCGGCGGTGTCCTCAAAGGGGACCTCGGCATCTCCGTCATCACTCACCGGCCGGTGATGGACGAATTCCTGACCCTGTTCCCCGCGACCCTTGAGCTCGCGATCTTCGCGATGATCTTTGCGACCCTGGTCGGCCTTCCGGCGGGGGTGCTGGCCGCCGTGCGGCGCGGCTCGGTTTACGACCACACCGTCATGGGCACCAGCCTCACCGGCTATTCCATGCCGATCTTCTGGTGGGGTCTGCTGCTAATCCTGTTCTTCTCGGTCACGCTTCATTGGACTCCGGTCGCCAAGCGCTTGTCCGACGATTACTTCGTCGATGAAGTCACCGGTTTCATGCTGATCGACACCTTGCTGTCGAACGAGAAGGGGTCGTTCCTCGACGCGGTAAGGCATCTCATCCTGCCGACCATCGTGCTCGGCACCGTGCCGCTGGCGGTGATCGCGCGCATGACGCGCTCCGCCATGCTGGAAGTGCTGGGAGAAGATTACATCCGCACAGCACGAGCCAAAGGCCTCGGCGTCTATCGCATCGTCGCCGTCCATGCATTACGCAATGCGCTGGTGCCGGTGGTGACCGTCATTGGCCTCCAGGTCGGCACCCTGATGGGTGGCGCGATCCTGACCGAAAGCGTGTTTTCCTGGCCCGGCATCGGCAAGTGGCTGGTGGAATCCATCAGCCGCCGCGACTATCCAGCGCTGCAAGGCGGCGTGCTGGTGATTGCGGCCCTGGTCATGGCAACCAATCTGCTGGTCGATCTGCTGTACGGCCTGCTGAATCCGCGCATCCGGCACAGGCGCTAGGAGGCGAGATGACCGACACGACCTTGTCTGTCACGCCCGCCCCCCAGGCCATTTCGCCCGCCAGGGAGGTCTGGCTATCGCTCAAGGCCAACAAAGGTGCGACGGCTGGCCTCATCGTCATCGTCGTGCTGGTGCTTGCAGCAATCTTCGCCAACTTCATCGCACCCTATGGCTATGCCGAAGTGTTCAAGGAATGCGTCATAAAACCCTGCCCACCAGTCTGGCAGGAGGGCGCCGATCCACGCTTCTTCCTCGGCGCCGATTCGGTCGGCCGGGATCTATGGTCGCGGCTGATTCACGGGTCACGGTTTTCGCTGTTCATCGGCACCATCGTGGTTACCATCTCGCTGGCCGCCGGCATTCTGTTCGGATTGCTGTCTGGATTTTTCCGCGGGACCATCGACATCCTCATCATGCGAGCGATGGACATCATCCTGTCCATCCCCAGCCTGCTGCTGGCGCTCGCCATCGTCGCGATTCTCGGCTCCGGCCTGCTCAACGCCATGATCGCGGTCGCCATCACCTATGTGCCGCATTATGCGCGCCTTGCGCGCGCGGCGGTCCTCACCGAACTGCCGAAGGATTACGTAACGGCATCGCGTGTTGCCGGCGCCGGCACCTTGCGCCTGATGCTGAATGTCGTGCTGCCGAATTGCCTCGCGCCGCTGATCGTGCAGGCGACCTTGAGCTTCTCCACTGCGATCCTAGATGCCGCAGCGCTCGGCTTCCTCGGCTATGGTGCGCAGGCGCCAACCCCGGAATGGGGCACCATGCTCGCCGATGCGCGCAATCTCATCCGGTCAATGCCTTGGGTGGTGACCTTCCCCGGCCTCGCGATCCTTGTCACCGTGCTCGCCTTCAACCTGCTCGGCGACGGGCTGCGCGATGCGCTCGATCCCAAGCTGAAGCGCTGACCGCCATGCCCTTGCTCGAAATCCGAAACCTCGCGGTCGAATTCCAGACCCATCGCGGCCCGTTCCGCGCGGTCGACGGCCTCGATGTGACGCTGGAGTCGGGCGAGCTGCTGGGCGTGGTCGGCGAATCCGGATCGGGCAAGAGCGTCACCATGCTGGCTGTCATGGGCCTCATCCCCTGGCCGGGCAAGGTGACCGCCGATGTGATGCGGTTCAATGGCATTGATCTCTTGTCGTTGTCCGATGCCGCCCGCCGCAAGATCGTCGGCAAGGATATTGCCATGATCTTCCAGGAGCCGATGACCAGCCTCAACCCGTCCTTCAGCGTCGGCTACCAGATCATGGAAACGCTGGCGGTCCATGAGGGCGGATCGCGCAGCGAACGCAGGAAACGCACCGTCGAGCTGCTGGAGCAAGTCGGCATTCCCGCCGCTGCCTCTCGCCTCGACAGCTTTCCGCATCAATTGTCCGGAGGCATGTGCCAGCGCGTGATGATCGCGATGGCGATCGCCTGCAATCCCAAGCTGCTGATCGCCGATGAGCCGACGACCGCACTCGACGTCACCATCCAGGCGCAGATCCTGGACCTGCTGGTATCGCTGAGCCGCGACCGGAACATGGCGATGGTGCTCATCACCCACGACATGGGTGTGGTGGCGGAGACGGCCCAGCGCGTCATGGTGATGTATGCCAGCCAGCAGGTGGAAGAGCAGACGGCCGAGCGCCTGTTCGAACATCCGCGCCATCCCTATACGGCCGCGCTACTTGAAGCGTTGCCCGAACGCGCGCTGGGCAAGAAGCTCAACACCATTCCCGGCGTCGTGCCCGGCATTGCGGATCGTCCCACGGGGTGCGTCTTCAATCCGCGCTGCGGCTTCGCGCAGGAACGCTGCCGCATCGAGCATCCGGCCCTGGAGGCAAAGCTCGGTGCGCGCGTGCGCTGCCACTTCCCGATTGGCGGAGGAACAGCGTCGTGAGCGCCCTTGCCGCCACTTCACCGACGCCCGCCGCCGACACCAAGCCGATCCTGGAAGCGCAGGATCTGCAGCGCCACTACCAGATCGGACGCGGCTTCTTCAAGCAGGGCGCAATCCTGAAGGCCGTGGCCGGTGCGAGCTTTTCGCTGACTGCCGGCCGCACGCTCGCGGTCGTGGGCGAATCCGGATGCGGCAAATCCACTCTTGCCCGCATGGTAACGATGATCGAGCGGCCGACCGCCGGCCATCTCACCATCGAAGGCACCGACATCGTCGGCGCCAGCAAGGAGCAGCTGCATGCCTTGCGCCCAAAGGTGCAGATGGTGTTCCAGGATCCCTATGGTTCGCTGAACCCGCGCAAGCAGGTCGGCCAGATCCTCGGCGAGCCGCTGGAGATCAACACCAACAAGTCCGCCAGGGAACGCGTGGAGACCGCGCGAGCGATGATGGCGCGGGTTGGCCTCCGCCCGGAATTCTATACCCGCTATCCGCACATGTTCTCCGGTGGCCAGCGCCAACGCATCGCGATCGCGCGCGCCTTGATCCTCAACCCCCGCATCGTCGTGGCCGATGAGCCGGTCTCCGCGCTCGACGTTTCGATCCGCGCCCAGGTGCTGAACCTGCTGATGGATCTGCAGGCGGAGTTCAACCTCGCCTACCTCTTCATCTCGCACGACCTCAGCGTGGTGCGGCACATCGCCGATGAATTGATGGTGATGTATCTCGGCCGACCAGTCGAACAGGGGCCGAAGCAGGTGATCTTCGACGAGCCGCGCCATCCTTACACGCAAGCGCTGCTGGCGGCGACGCCGTCGGTCGATCCAAAGGCGCGGTCGAAGCGACTGACCGTGAAAGGCGAACTGCCCTCGCCGATCAATCCCCCGCCGGGCTGCGCATTCCATCGCCGCTGTCCGTTCGCGACCGAGATCTGTGCACAGGAGCGTCCCGAACTGCGTCCGCTCGCCGGCAGGCACGTCGCCTGCCACCATGCCGAAATCACTCTCTGATCTCCGATTCGACGAGCCGTTGGGCGCCGGACCGACCTGCCATTGCGGTCCCGGTCGCGGTTTTGTGCTGAGCCGGGGGACAGACCGTCACCACATCCTGGCTGACCGAATCCAACCAGCAGATGCCGGAATCGCCGGATTCCGCCGCATCCAAGTCGGTCCGGAAACATGGTTAGCAACGGCCTGAGATATTTTTGCCACAAGCGCTTTTGTGGCACCTCCGGCAGGCCGTGCGGAGCTATGGCTTAATGCCGGCACCTATGCTAACTCATCGGCGGGGCGCGATAATCCGGGAATGGCAGGATTTTTGCCGGCGTGCAGTTACGAACAGTTAACTTGCGCCGTGTGACGATCCGGCCACGCTTGGATGACCAGCGTCCCGAATGGTGGGGTTTCGGCGGCAGGGGTGTCGTCGGATCGTGGGGGGCGGTGGAACGGCCTGAGAAGGGCCTGGCCAGCAACAAGGGCCAACTGCCGACAGAAGGTTGATCGAATGATGCCGCACATGACTTCCAAGTTTCGCGTAGCGCTGATCGCAGCGACGCTCGGCCTTTCCGTGCTCGCGACCGGTTGCGCGACCAAGCCCGACCCCACCGATGAAGCGGCGGTCCAGGCTTACAACGAGGCGAACGATCCCCTCGAGCCGATGAACCGCTATTTCTTCGAGGTCAATCAGTTCCTCGACGAAATCCTGCTGAAGCCGTTCGCGGGCTGGTATCACATCGCGCTGCCCGACCCAGCCGAGGATGGCGTGCGCAACTTCCTGCGCAACCTGAAGTCGCCGGTCATCCTGGCGAATGACCTGTTCCAGGGCAATTTTGACCGCGCCGGCACAACCGTTGCGCGCTTCTTCATCAACTCGACCATCGGCGTCGGCGGCTTCGTCGATGTCGCGAGCATGATGGACATGAGGTATCATGAAGAGGATTTCGGCCAGACGCTGGCGGTGTACGGTACGGGCGAGGGCCCCTATCTGCACCTGCCGATTGTCGGTCCAGGCAATCCGCGCGACTATTCCGGTCGCATCGTCGATTACGCGCTCGATCCGCTGACCTGGGTCGGCTATGCCTATAATGTGTCAGGGATCAACACGGCGCGCGCCGGCCTCGAAGCGGTCGATACGCGGGCGCGCAATCTGGAAGCGATTGACGAACTCAAGAAGGGATCGGTCGACTTCTATGCGACGGTTCGCAGCTTGTATCGTCAGCAGCGCAATGATCTGATCCGCAATGGCGAGAGCGAACAGCAAGCCTCGCAGATTATTACAGACGAGATGATTCCAGAGGACGGCGATGCGCCGGTGGAACTCAAACCCGCGCAGCCGGAAGATCAAATCACCGTAGCGGAGTAGTCATGTTTACATCGATGCCCACCCGCCGGCTGCTGCTCGCCGCCGGACTGGCGTTGTTCGGATGGACTGCCGCGCCCGCCGTGCAGGCTTCGGCCGACCCGACCGCCTTTATCCAAGAGGTCAGCAGCCAGGCGATCACCCAGATGGCGCCGGCTGCGGAGGAGACCGACCAGCAGCGTGCCGCCAAGCTGAAGCCGCTGCTGCAGAAGTACTTCGACATGCCTGCCATCGCCAAATACATGCTGGGCAGCTATTGGCGCAAGGCGACGCCGGAAGAGCAGAGTGATTTCACGGCCGCGCTCACGGATTTCCTCGCCCTTGCCTACGGCAAGCGCTTTGCGAGCTACACGGGCCACGAAATGGCGGTCGGCCGGGTGCGCGACGAAGGCGACGGCCGATCCGTCGTGTTCTCCACCGTGAAGCTGCCGAGCGGCGACCCGGCCCGTGTCGACTGGACCATCGAAGCCGCCGGCGACGGCTACAAGATCGCCGACGTGAAGGTCGAAGGCCTCAGCCTCGCCGACACCCATCGCCAGGAATTCGCCTCGGTCATCAGCAGCAACGGCGGCAGCGTCAGCAAGCTGATCGAGGTCTTGAAGAAGAAGGTCGGCACCAACTCCGCCTCCGCCCCCTCGACCAACTGAACGTTGGCGGATCGAACGAAAAAAGGCCGCGGAGCAATCCGCGGCCTTTTTGCCTAATGGCGGTGGCGCGTCGATTACGCCGCCTTCGCCGACGCCTCCAGCACCTGGCCGATCGTCTTTTCGAGGATGTCGAAGCCTTCCTCGATGATCGTGTCGGGCGCCGTGAGCGGCATCAGGAAACGGAGGACGTTGGCGTTGACGCCGCAGCTGAGCAGGATGAGGCCGTTCTCGCCGGCCTTGTTCACCACCTGCTTGGTCAGGTCCGCGTCGGGCGTGCCGTCCTTGGTGATCAGCTCGCACGCTACCATGGCGCCGAGGCCGCGGATGTCGCCGATGCGGTTGCCGAAGCTGTTGCGGCGCTTCATCTCGGTCAGGCGTTCGATCATGCGCTTGCCGATGACGTTGGCACGCTCGACCAGCTTCTCCTCTTCCATCACGTCCAGGACAGCGTTGCCCGCAGCGCAACCGATCGGCGAGCCGCCATAGGTGCCGCCGAGGCCGCCGGCCGCCGGCCCATCCATGATCTCCGCCTTGCCGGTCACGGCCGAGAGCGGGAATCCGCCAGCCAGGCTCTTCGCCATGCAGGTGAGGTCGGGCGCGATGCCGGAATGCTCGATCGCGAACATCTTGCCGGTGCGCGCGAAGCCGGTCTGGATCTCGTCGGCGATAAGGACGATGCCGTGCTTGTTGCAGATCTCGCGCAGCGCACGCATCAGCTCGAACGGCACGATGTTGAATCCGCCTTCGCCCTGCACCGGCTCGATGATGATGGCGGCGACATTGTCTGGGCCGACATCGGCCTTGAACAGCGTCTCCAGCGCCTTCAGTGATTTCTGCCAGCCGTCCTTCTCGTTCGTCTCGGGGAACGGCACGTGATAGACGTCGGTCGGGAACGGACCGAAGCCGACCTTGTAAGGCTGGTATTTCCCGGTCAGCGCCATACCCATCAAGGTGCGGCCGTGGAACGCGCCGGAGAACGCGATCACCGCCGCGCGCTTGGTATGAGCGCGCGCGATCTTGACAGCGTTCTCGACCGCTTCGGCACCGGTCGTGAGGAAGATGGTCTTTTTCGGGAAATTACCGGGCACCAGTTCGTTCAGCCGCTCCGCCAGGCGGATGTATTGCTCGTACGGATTCACCTGGAAGCAGGTGTGGGTGAACTTTTCGAGCTGATCCTTCACCGCCGCCATCACCTTCGGGTGGCAATGGCCGGTATTCAGCACGGCGATACCGCCGGCGAAATCGATCAGGCGCCGCCCTTCGACATCCACGATCTCCGCGTTCGATGCGCGCTCTGCATAGATGGCATAAGCGTTGCCCACGCCGCGGGGAACCGCAGCCACGCGGCGCTGGTGCAAACTGGCATTGCTGGTCATGTCGACCCCTCTTCAGTCCTGATCGTTGACGATGAAAGGCCGGGAAGAACGCCCGGCCGAATCCGGCGCCACTATATCAGGTGGAATCGCGCTGAACAGCAGAAGGCGCGGGCCGGCCGCGACCCGCGGTCGCAGCCGGTTTTCCGCGCCAATTCAAGGATTTGACTGCAGGCTTGCGGATCGCCGATGACAGCTATGCGGCAGCCACCAGACGGGCCGCCACGCCTTCGCCATCGAGCACCGCAGCGACCGCATGCACGACAGCGGCAACGCGCACCGCGGCCTGAATTTGGTCCGCGGTCAGGCCCGTCTTGCGCAGTTCATGCTCGTGCGATTCGATGCACATGCCGCAACCATTGACCGCGGAGACGGCAAGCGACCACAGCTCGAAATCGGCCTTCTCCACGCCCGGGTTGGCCATGACGTTCATGCGCAGACGCGCCGGCATTTTCTTGTAGTCGCCGCCCGCCAGATGGACGAAGCGGTAATAGATATTGTTCATGCCCATGATCGCCGCCGCGGCCTTCGCGGCATTGAGCGCGGCCGGTTCCAGCTTGGGCGCGAACTCATCGTTGATCGCCGCGATCACCTGCGGCTGGCGTGAAGCCAGCGCGGAGACGATGAAGGTGCCGGCCAGCTGCTGCTGTGTCAGCGCCGTTTCGGAAGCGAGGCTCGACAAATTCAGCTTCAGGTCCTTGGCATAGTCCGGCAGCAAGGACTTCAGGGATTCGAGTGACATGGAAATTCACCTTTCAATAAGGGCCGCCGCGGCCCCGGGAATCAGAGAGCCGCGGCGGGAATGAGCAATCTTAGGCGGCCTTGAGAACGTCCTGGCCCTTCTGCCAGTTGCAGGGGCACAGCTCATCCGTCTGCAGGGCATCCAGCACGCGCAGCACTTCCTGCGTATTGCGGCCGACATTGAGGTCGGTCACGGAGGCGAAGCGGATGATGCCTTCCGGATCGACGATGTAGGTCGCGCGCATGGCCACGCCCTCTTGTCTGTCGAGGATGCCGAGCGCAGTAGTCAGCTCACGCTTGATGTCGGCCAGCATCGCGAACGGCAGGTCCTTCAGGTCCGCGTGGTTCTGGCGCCAGGCCAGGTGCACGAACTCGCTGTCGATCGAGGCGCCGTAGACCACGGCATCGCGGTCGCTGAAGTCGCCGTTCAGCTTGCCGAATGCCGCGATCTCGGTCGGGCACACGAAGGTGAAATCCTTGGGCCAGAAGAACACGATCTTCCACTTACCCTTGTTGCTCTGGTCGGTGATGCGCTCGAAGGCCTTGGCCGGATCGATATCGACCACCGCGTTCAGATCGAAGGACGGAAACTTGTCTCCAACAGTCAACATAATGCTCTCTCTCCAATAAAAATCGTTGCGGATTGGCCTCAAACGGCTCTCCCAGACCGGAAGATGGGGCTTTTCGCACTTGCAGTAAAATGAATTAATCATATTATATTGATCGATGGCTTCGATCACCCATATGCCCAGCCTGAAGCAGCTCCGCTACCTGGTGGCGCTGGAGGAGCACCGCCACTTCGGAAAGGCGGCCACGTCCTGCTTCGTCTCGCAATCAACCCTGAGCGCAGGGCTGAAAGAGCTGGAAACGGCTCTGGATGCCGAGCTGGTGGAGCGCAACAACCGCACCGTCGTCTTCACCGCTTTGGGGCGGGAGGTGGCGCAGCGGGCCAAGCGCGTGCTGCGCGAGGCAGAGGAGCTGGCGGAGTTGGCGGCCAAGGGGAAAGAGCCGTTGAGCGGGCGCCTGCGCCTCGGCGTCATTCCGACCATCGCGCCCTACCTGCTGCCGCGCACCCTGCCCTATCTGCGCAAGGCCTATCCCAAGCTGCAGCTCTATCTGACGGAGGACCAGACTGCGCGCCTGCTGACGCTGCTGGAGGATGGCACGCTCGACCTGGTGCTGATGGCCCTGCCCTATCACGCGGGCGAGGTGGAGACGCTGTCTTTGTTCAAGGACGGGTTTCAGCTGGTCGCTCGCAAGGACAACCCGCTGGCGCAGAAAAAGACCCCGACCACGGCCGATCTGAAGGATGCCGATTTGCTGTTGCTGGCGGAGGGCCATTGCCTGCGCGAACATGCGCTGGCTGCCTGCCGCCTGCCGCAGGCCGATAGCGGCTTTGCCGGCGCGAGCCTCAATACCTTGGTGGAGATGGTGGCGGGCGGCCTCGGCGTCACGCTGCTGCCGGACATGGCCGTCCCGGCGCATGTGCCGAAATCAGGCGAGCTGGTGGCGCGGCCGTTCGATCGCAGCGGTGCCGGACGTCAGATCGGATTGGCGTGGCGCACGACCTCAAGCCGCGGCGCGGAATTCAAGGAGTTCGGTGCGGCCCTGACCAAGGCCGCGCGTTCGGCGGGGATCGCGGTTACTTAAGCCGGTTCGCGCGACGAGCGCGTTCGGCGGAAAGGTCGATGACGTTATCGCTGTATGTCGCCGACTTACCCTTGGCGGCCTTTGCCTTGCCGACCCGGCGGGCGAAACCTGCACCCTCGCCGTAGCGGTTGAAGGGCCGTTCGCCGGACTTGAGGCGAACGTACGCGAGGACCGTATCTTCCTGGTCTGCGTGATATTCGCTCATGTGATCCTCGCTGTGCTGGGGGCTATGGATTCGCCCGTCAGGCTCAGTAGACCACTGAAACTGCAAAGAAATGGTTATCGGCCGGCCCCCACGATGGGCTAGGCCGGCCGATCTAACCTACTGACGGACCAGGGGTTTGTACTTGATCCGGTGGGGCTGGTCGGCTTCCGCCCCCAGGCGTTTGTGGCGGTCCGCCTCGTAATCCTGGTAGTTGCCCTCGAAGCATTCCACGTGGCTGTCGCCCTCGAAGGAGAGGATGTGGGTGGCGATGCGGTCCAGGAACCAGCGATCGTGGCTGATGATGACCGCGCAGCCGGCGAAGGTCTCCAACGCCTCTTCCAGCGCCCGCAACGTATCGACGTCGAGGTCGTTGGTCGGTTCGTCGAGAAGCAGGACGTTAGCGCCCGATTTGAGCATCTTGGCAAGGTGCACGCGGTTGCGTTCGCCGCCGGACAGCTGCCCGACTTTCTTCTGCTGGTCGGCGCCCTTGAAGTTGAAACCCGCCACATAGGCGCGGCTCGGCATCTTGGTCTTGCCCAGCAGCATCTCGTCCAGGCCGTCGGAGATTTCCTGCCACACCGTCTTGTCGGCGTTGAGGCTGTCGCGCGACTGGTCGATGTAGCCGAGCTTCACCGTCTCGCCGACGCGGAATGAGCCGCCATCGGCCTTCTCCTGCCCGATGATCATGCGGAACAGGGTGGTCTTGCCGGCGCCGTTCGGGCCGATCACGCCGACGATGCCGCCCGGCGGCAGGCGGAAGTTGAGCTCTTCCATAAGCAGCCGGTCGCCGAAGCCCTTGTTCACATGTTCGGCCTCGATGACGAGATTGCCGAGGCGCGGGCCGGCCGGAATCGTGATGGCGGCCGTGTCCGTCGCCTTCTCGTTGGACTGAGCAAGCAAGGATTCATAGGCCGTGACACGGGCCTTGGACTTGGCTTGGCGCGCCTTGGGGCTCTGCCGGATCCATTCCAGCTCGCGATCCAGAGTGCGCTGGCGCGCGCTCTCCGTTTTCTCCTCCTGCTCGAGGCGCTGGCGCTTCTGCTCCAGCCAACCGGTGTAATTGCCCTCGTAAGGAATGCCCTTGCCGCGATCGAGCTCGAGGATCCAACCGGCAACATTGTCGAGGAAATAGCGGTCGTGGGTGATGGCCACCACCGTGCCTTTGTATTCCTGCAGGAACTGCTCCAGCCAGGCGACCGATTCCGCGTCCAGATGGTTGGTCGGCTCGTCCAGCAGCAGCATATCGGGATGCGAGAGCAGCAGGCGGCACAGCGCCACGCGGCGCCGCTCGCCGCCGGAGAGCTTGCTCACATCCGCATCGCCCGGCGGGCAGCGCAGCGCGTCCATCGCGATCTCGACCTTGCGCTGGATATCCCAGGCATCGGCATGGTCGATCTTCTCCTGCAGCTCCGCCTGCTTCGCCAGCAGCGTGTCGAAATCGGCGTCGGGATCGGCCATGGCGTTCGAGACCTCCTCGAACTCCTTCAGCAAGGCGGCCGTCGCTCCGACCCCTTCCATGACGTTGCCCAGCACGTCCTTGGCGGGATCGAGCTGCGGCTCCTGCTGCAGGAAGCCGACCGAGACCCCCTCCGCCGCCCAGGCCTCGCCTGAGAAATCCTTGTCGATGCCAGCCATGATGCGCAGCAGGGTCGACTTGCCGGCGCCGTTGTGGCCCAGGACGCCGATCTTCGCCCCCGGCAGGAACGACAGCCAGACGTTCTCCAGGACCTTCCGCCCGCCCGGATAGATCTTGGTCAGGCCCTTCATGACATAGATGTATTGGTAGGCAGCCATGCCCGCTCCGATCTCGCAATTTCGGTGAATTGGGGCCCGCGGCCCTCATTCGGATGCGGGTTTTTAGCCTAGCAGGCGGGCAGCTTCAATGGCGGTGCAAACGAAACCGGCGCCACGGAGACCGTGACGCCGGCAGTTTGCCCGTTGCGGTGCCGGCGGAGGGGGCCGCCGGCACCGTTCTTGGGGCTAGTCTTCGATGGTTCGCGTGTATTGCTTGCGCAGGAACAGGGCGCCGATCACCAAAGTCGCCAAGGCGACGACGATCGGGTACCACAGTCCCTGATAGATGTTGCCGGAGGCCGCGACCATTGCTGTTGCCAGCAACGGCAGCATGCCGCCGAACCAGCCGTTGCCGATGTGATAGGGCAGCGACATGGAGGTGTAGCGGATCTTGGTCGGAAACAATTCGACCAGATACGCCGCGATTGGGCCGTAGACCATGGTGACATAGATCATCATGACCACCAGGATCAGCACGATCATCGGCTTGTTCATTGCTGCGGGATCGGCCGCCGCCGGATAGCCGCTATCCTTCAGTGCCGCCTTATAGGCGTCCTCATTCCAGCCCTGTAGCACGGTGCTGCCGATGGTGGTCTGCACCGCCTGGCCTTCGACCGCCGGCACCGACTGGAACGACAGACCGGACTTGCCGAGAAAGTCCTTGGCCTTGTCGCAATCGGTGAAGACGGTGCCCGGGAACACGAAGATGTGGAAGCTGCAATCATCGGCCGCCACGCTGATCGGGGTGTTGGCTTGATATTGCTCCAGCGCGGGGTTGGCATAGTGAGTCAGCCCCTGGAACAGCGGGATGTAGGTCACCGCCGCGATCAGGCAGCCGGCCAGGATGATCTTCAATCGCCCGATCCGGTCAGACAGCCAGCCGAAGACGAGGAAGAACGGCGTCCCGATGAGCAGCGAGATGCCGATCAGCCAATAAGCCAGGTTCGGATCGACCTTGAGCGTGATGGTGAGGAAGAACAGGGCATAGAACTGGCCCGTATACCACACCACGCCCTGGCCCGCCGTCGCGCCCAACAATGCCAGCAGGACGTACTTGTTATTGGGATAGCGCAGGAAGCTGTCGGTGAGTGGCGATTTCGAACCCTTGCCTTCCTCCTTCATTTTCCGGAACACCGGCGACTCATTCAGCTTCATCCGGATGTAGATCGAGAAGACCAGCAGGATCAGCGACACCAGGAACGGAACGCGCCAGCCCCAGGATGCGAAGTCCTCCTTGCTGAAAAGCGTGAACCGCGAGAGACCGATCACCAGCAGCGATAGGAAGAACCCGAGAGTCGCCGTGGTCTGGATCCAACTCGTCGCATAGCCGCGCCGGTTATCGGCGGAATGCTCGGCCACGTAGGTGGCCGCACCACCATATTCGCCACCGAGCGCCAAGCCCTGCAGCAAACGCAAGCTGACCAGCAGCACCGGCGCCGCCCAGCCGATTGTCTCGAAAGTCGGCAGCAGGCCGACGGCGAAAGTCGAGAAGCCCATCACCACGATGGTGACCAGGAAGGTGTATTTGCGGCCGACCAGGTCGCCGATCCGCCCGAACACGATCGCGCCGAACGGCCGGACCAGAAAGCCGGCGGCGTAGGTTGCGAACGCGGAGAGCAGCGCCGCCGTGTCATTGCCTTTTGGGAAGAACAGCGCCGCGAAGAACGGCGCCAGCGTTGCATAGAGGTAGAAATCGTACCATTCGAAAACGGTGCCCAGCGAGGAGGCGAACACCACCTTGCGGACTTCCTTCGCCGGTATGGAGGCCGTGACGCTGCCGCCAGTACGCCCCATACTGAGATCTTGAGCGCTCATACGAGCCTCCTCCCAATTCGCGCGACCGGGTGGATTCCCGGCGCTGGTTATTCCCGGTTTCCCCTCTTCGATGCCCAAGACGCGCGACCGGGACTCGCGCCTGGACAGCCGGTTTCCGGCTCCTTGGCGGCATACATCGGGGTGCCCCTGAAGTGACCCCAGACTTTGGTCGGAGCAATTGTGCGGCGCATCACAAGACCTGATCCTCGGCCTTGCCTCGGGTGCCCCAAAGGTGCGATTCTGTTGACGTTTCCGGCCCTGGCGAGGGAGTGCGCGGTGCAATGCCGTGGGCGGGAGTACGACACAGTGGCGCAGCAACGGAGCGGGGACCCCGTGGCCCGGATATTCCGGCAATATTATTGCTCATGCGGCCCTCTGACAGCCCGGCGCGCGGATTAAATCCCCATGTCCGGCCCAACCAGCCAGCCAATTGACCCGAACGGACCACTGACCGACCCGCTGGAATTCGCGGCGGCGCTCAGCCGGTCCTTTGCCGAGACCCAGGATATCGACGCCACCGTGCGCGAGGCGCTGGGGCAGATCGTCAAGCTGCTGCGGGTTGAGGCGGGTGCCATCTTCCTGCTCGACGAGTTGCGGACCAGCCTGATCTGCCGCGCCTCGGTCGGACCGGTCGACGTGACTGGCCTTTCCGTTCCGAACGGCAGCGGAGTCGTCGGCCGCGCCGTGGTCGAGGACAGCATCCAGGTGGTGGAGCAGGCCTACCAGGACCAGGCCTTCTTCGCCGAGGCGGACCGCAAGACCGGCTTCGTCACCCGCTCCATCCTCTGCGCCCCTATGAGCGTCGGGCACAATGTCATCGGCGCGGTCGAGGTCCTCAACAAGCAGAACGGCAAGCCTTTCCATGCCGAGGACCAGAATCTGCTGCGGGTGATGGCAGCCTCCGCTGCGCTCGCCATCTCCAACGCCCGCATGGCCGACCGGCTGGTGGCCCAGGAGCGGCTGCAGCGCGAGGTCGAGCTGGCGGCCGAGATCCAACGCCACCTGTTGCCGGCAGAAGAGGATGAAAGCTCGCCGATTTGCGGCCTGGTCCGGCCGATTCAGGAAGTATCAGGAGATTTCTACGATCATTTCGAGCTGCCGGACGGGACGATCGCCTTTGCGATCGGCGATGTGTCCGGGAAAGGGCTCAATGCGTCGCTGCTGATGTCCCAGACCGCCAGCCTGTTCCGCTGCCTCGGCAAGACGGTGCGCGACCCCGCGCGCCTGATGTCGATCCTCAATCGCGAGATCTGCGAGACGGTGAGCCGCGGCATGTTCGTGACCATGGTCTCCGGCCTCTATGACCCGGCGACCGGCCGTCTGCGTTTCGCCAATGCCGGCCACATTCCGCCGTTGCTGCGGCGCCCGAATCAGCGCTCGATTGAAATGCCGGCCGACAGCCCACCGCTCGGGATCGTGCCCTATTCGAAATACGAGACCGAGGAAGTGGACCTCAATGGCGCGCAGTTTGTGCTGTGCACCGACGGCGTCACCGAGTACCGCTTCGGCGACGAGGAACTCGGCACCGAAGGGCTGGACATGCTGATCGATACGGCGCGCGGCAAGCCGCTCTTGCAGCGGCTCAATGCGGTCGTCGAGGAGCTGCAGCGCGCCGGCTGGCGCGCGCGCGACGACCTGACGCTGCTGGCGATCGATGATGCGATGGCAGCCAGGACCGTAGAGCAGCGGGCCGAAGCCGAACGTGCCGAGCCGGATCCCAGCGACTTCCTGTTCGGCCTCTCCTTCCCGGCCGATCCAAAGCGGCTGAGGCTGGTTCGCCCCGCCCTTCGCGCCGCGGCAGAAGCCTGCGGCTTTGACGAAAATGAAACGGATGACGTGCTACTGGCGGCGGGCGAAGCGATCGAGAACATCATCGTCCACGCCTATGGCAACCGGCGGGGTGAGATTGCCCTCGCGGTCCATCGTATGCCAGATGGCCTAATGCTGCGGATTCGGGATTTTGCGCCCAACGTCGATCCCGCTAAGATACAGCCGCGGAAACTTGACGATGTGCGTCCGGGGGGGCTTGGGACGCATTTCATTCGCGCTGTCATGGATGATGCCAGCTTCATCCCCCTGCCGGATGGGGAGGGTAACCTCTTGGAACTGGTCAAGCGCAAGAGGTAGAGCATGGCTGTCACGAGCATCACCGAACAATCCGGCCGGACCGTGGTTGCGCTCTCCGGAGAAATCGACATGGAGGAGGCGCCTAAGGTGCGCCGCGCCCTCCTCGACAGCATGAAGCAGAAGCGCGACATCCTGGTTGATCTGAGCCAGGTGACCTATATCGATTCATCCGGCATCGCCAGCCTGATCGAAGGCTTGCAGACCGCGCGCAAGCAGAAGAACGACCTTGCCCTGGTCTCGGTCAGCCAGCGCGCCCGCAGGGTGCTGGAGCTGGCGCGCCTCGACAAGGTATTCACCATCCACGCCGATCTGCCAACTGCCCTTGCGGCGGCGAAGGGCTAGATCCGGATCATGGCCGCCGTTCTCAGATTTTTCGACGCGATCGGCCGGCGCACGGCGAGGGGCTTCGATGAATGGGGCTTCGGCGCTTCGCTGCTGGCCGAATCCATCGTCTGGGTTTTCATCGGCCGCTTCTATCGCCAGCCGGTGCGCTTCACCCATACCTTCGCGGAGATGATGCGCTTCGGCATCGCCGCGCTGCCGATCTCCATGCTGCTGGCGGCCACTATTGGCCTGATGCTGGCGATCCAGAGCCTCTATTCGCTCGGCCTGTTCGGCGCACAGAACTTCGCCTACATCGGTATCGCGCTCTCGGTCACGCGCGAATTCTCGCCGCTCATCATGGGCATCCTGATCGCAGGCCGCTCTGGTTCCGCCATCGCGGCGCGCCTTGCCACCATGACCATCAATCAGGAAGTCGACGCGCTGCAGGTCATGGGGATCAATCCCGTGCGATTCCTGGTCGCGCCGATGTTGATCGCCTTGGTCGTCATGCTGCCCTGCCTCGCCATGCTGGCCAACCTGATCTCGATCGGTGCGGCGGCGCTCTACGTGTCCGCCAGCCTCGACAAATCGATCGGCTCCTACATCTACGACACGCTGCAGATCCTGAAAGCCGATGATGTCTGGCATGGCATCATCAAATCCTCGTTCTTCGGCTTGCTGATCGGATTGATCGGCGTCATGAACGGTGCCAGCGTCACCGGCGGCGCCGAAGGCGTCGGGCGGGTCACCACGCGCGCCGTGGTGCAGGCGATCACCGCGATCGTCGTGTCCGACATGGTCATCGGCTATCTGAGTACGCATTGATGGCCCTTGCCGCACAAGAACCCGAGACCATCTGGAAACCCACGATCGAGGAGCTGGAGAACCGTCCGGTCGTGATCGAGGTCGATCATCTCGACTGGTCATTCGGATCGCGCCAGGTGCTGTTCGACGTTAGCATGAAAGTCCATGAGGGCGAGATCATGGTGATCATGGGTGGCAGCGGCTCCGGCAAGACCACTTTGCTGCGCCACCTGGTCGGCCTGATGCCGCCGGTCGGGGACAAGATCAAGCTGCTGGGCCAGGATATCGGCCATCTGAAGCCGATGAAGAAGCTGGAGCTGCGCCGCAAGATCGGTGTCGCGTTTCAGTTCGGCGCCTTGTTCAGCTCCATGAATGTTGCAGAAAACGTGAAGCTGCCGCTGCGCGAGCTCGCCCATCTCGACGAGAAGACCATGGACATCATGGCGCGGCTGAAGCTCGAGGTCGTGAACATGTCCGGATTCGGCAACCTGATGCCGGCGGAGCTGTCGGGCGGCATGGTGAAGCGCGCCTCGATCGCGCGCGCCATCGTCATGGACCCGAAGCTGGTCTTCCTGGACGAGCCGTCATCCGGCCTTGATCCCATCGTCTCGTCCGCGCTCGATGACCTCATCCTGCGCTTGCGCGAGGCGATGGGGATTTCCGTGGTCGTCGTGACCCACGATGTGGAGAGCGCCTTCAAGATCGGCGACCGCATCACCGTGCTGGACCGCGGCCATATCCTCGCCTGCGAGCGGCCGGACCAGATCCGGGTCAATCCGAATGAGCGCGTGCAGAACCTGATCAACCGTCGGTCCGAGCACGTGGAAGTCGATCCTGAGGAATATCTGCGCCGTCTGGCAGGGGACTAAGCCCGAGGGCTGAGGGGAAAGATCGTCGATGCGAAACCATTTCATCAACTACACGACCGTAGGCGTGTTCGTCGCGGCCATGATCGTCGCGCTGCTCTGGGCGCTCGCGCAGATCTCGGGGCGGACTGGGCCAACCGACAGCTACGCGATCGTCATGGACGCCGTGACAGATATCGATTACGGCACGCTCGTACGCTACGAGGGCTACAAGATCGGCCAGGTCGAGCGTATCGACCCGGAATGGATCGACGGCAAATACCGCTTCCGCGTCGTCGTGACGGTGGATAAGGGCTGGCATTTCCCGGCCGATTCGGTGGCGCGCATCTCCGCCTCCAGCTTCCTCGCCGCCAAGACGGTGGAGGTGTTCGGCGGCAAGTCGCCCCAGCTGGTTGACGCCGGCGGCGAGATCTTGAGCGGTCCCCCGGCGGATGCCTTCTCGCTGATGGCGCAGGTCGCGGGCCAGATCGGCGATCTGTCGCAGAATTCACTCAAGCCGCTGATCCAGGACGTCGACGACATCATCAAGCGGATCGGCAACAACACCGATGCCAATCTCGAGGAATTGTTCACCAGCCTGCAGGCGATCGCCAGCGACGTGCAGAACAAGACGCCGAAGATCACCGACGACCTCTCGACCTTCACGACGCAGATGAATGCGACCTTGCTGCAGGTCGACAAGTTCGTCGACAACCAGAACCTCCAGTCGGTGCGCACCATCCTCGCCAACACGGAAAAGGCTACGAAGGACGCCAGCGTCGCCGCGGCAGAGGTGAAGTCGCTGGGCCAGAAGCTCGAGCAGCTCGCCGACCAGGTCAGCGACATGATCGGCGACAATCGCAAGAACGTGGACAAATCCCTTGCGAATCTCGAATACATCCTGCGTTCTGTGGCGCAGAACATCGATTCGATCACGCGCAACATCGATGGGACGGCGCGCAACATGAGCGAGTTCAGCAGATTGATCCGCCAGAATCCAGGCCTGCTCCTGAATGGTGGGCCGCCGGACGCGGATAAGGGCCTCACGCCCGCTTCTTCGGCGGAGCAGTGATCATGCGCGCACTGAAAGGCCTCGCGCTCCTGCCTGTCCTCGCCCTGCTCGCCGGCTGCTTCGGTTCCGCGCCGGCGGTGCCCAAGGAGCAATATTTCCGCCTGCTCGCCGCGCAGCCCACCGAACAAGCACCCAAGAAGGTCAAAGGCGGCATCGAGGTCGTGCCGCTGGCCGGCGAAGGCGTGATGACGGAGCGGCCCTTGCTTTTCACCGCCGACGGCGGGCGGAAGCTCGAGCAGCGCAACTACGCCTATTGGACCGACGCGCCGCCGCAGATGCTGCGCGACCAGCTGGTTGCCTACCTGCGCGAGGAAAGCGTCGCTGACAATGTGGTGCCGAGCGAGCTCCGGGTCGAAAGCGCCTATGTCATCCGCGGCACCATCAGGCGCCTGGAGCAGCTGGTGGGAGACAAGTCGGGCGCCGTCATCTCGCTCGAGCTCGCTATCATCGAGAAGAGCAGCGACCGCTTGGTCCTGAGCAAGGTCTACACCGCGGAGAAGCCGACCTCCGGCGAGAGCATCGACAATGCCGTGGCCGCGCTCAATGACGGGCTGGATGAGATCTTCGCTGCCTTCGCCGGGGATCTCGCGGAGGCGAAATTCTGAGCTCAGCTAGACGAGCGCCTCGCAACGAGTCGCATCAAACGGATGATCGATCAGCTGCTCCGTGCGTTCCATGAAGCGCTCGGTGTTCGGCAGGTTCGCGTGCATATCGAACGCTGCTTCGTCGGCCCAGCGCGAGTGGATCCAGAACAGCCTCGGATTGCGCACAGACCGGTAGACTCCCATTTCCAGGCACCCAGGTTCGGCGCGTACCGGCCCAACCTGCGCGCGCAGTGCCGCGGCGAGGGCGGCCTGCTGCCCTTCGCGGGCATGGAAGCGGGCAAAAATGAAGATCTCCATGGCAGACCTCTTGCGCGTGAGGCCGCCAGCTTAGCGCTCCGTCCAGACAGTTATTGTCGGCAGCGCTAGGACGCCCTGAATTCCTCAGTGATGAATCCGATGAACGCCTCGCAGCTCGGCGGCGGTGTTTCCTCCCGAACGTGCAGGGCGATCTCGGACTTCGGCAACGGCGGCAGTCCGTCTTTTTCGCCCAGCTGCCGCATCGGCGCCTGGAAGCTGGAGGCCTCGATTGCCGCAATGCCGAGCCCGCTCTGCACAACGGCGAGCATCCCCGCGGTCGAGGTGCTTTCGTAGACGATCTCCCAGCCGATGCCGGACCGGTCGAGCGCGCGCAATGCTGCCCGCCGGATGCTGCAGAAGGACGGCAGGGTTGCGACCGGCAGCGGACGATCCAGCCGAAGCTCGAACTCCGGCGCTGCCACCCAGATCATCTGGTCGTGATACAGCAGGTCGCCGCCCTTGAAGACCTGGCCGCGCGCGATGATCGCGACGTCCAGATCACCGCGATCATAGGGCGGCCTCAGGTCGGCACTGAGCCCTGTGCGCAGTTCCATCTTCACGCCGGGTTGCAGGCGGGCAAAGCGGCCGAGAATGTTCGGCAGCAGGCGCGGCAAGACATAATCGGCAATCCCCAGCCGCAGCCGGCCTTCTGCCGACGGCCCGCACAGCCGCCCGACCGCCTCGTCATTGAGGTCGATCATCCGGCGGGCATAGCCGAGAAACAGCTCCCCTGCCTCGGTCAGCGTCACCGACCGGCTGGTGCGGTCCAGCAGCCGGCGTCCCAGCCGGTCTTCCAGGTTGCGGATGCGCACGCTGATCCCGGATTGGGTCAGGCCGATCAGTGCGCCGGCCGCAGTAAAGCCGCGCGTGTCGGCGACGGCGACGAAGCACCGGAGCAGGTCTGAATCGAGGTCGATGCGCGCCATTCATTCATGATGAATTATCATGCATCACATATCAACAATTCGTTTCAGTAATCTTTAACTGGATCCCACATTCTGTCTGAGAGCGCATGGAGAATTGCCATGAGAATCGAGCAATCGCCTCTACGGACCAACGAGCGCCTGACCCTGGAGCAGTTCGATTTCTACGTCGCGCGGGCGCGTGCGGAACGGTCAAAGGCCATCGCTGAATTCGGCGGACACGTCGTTGCGTGGCTGGCCGGCATAGCCGTTCATTTGACTAAAGCCGATCGCTCATCGAGATGGAAATCGGTCCCGACGGGCGGCAAGCCCGCGAGCTGAACAAAACGGTTCGATAGATTCGCGTGTACGTCGAAGGCCGCTTATGCGCCAGTCAG
Source organism: Dongiaceae bacterium (assembly GCA_035695765.1). Classification (GTDB taxonomy): domain Bacteria; phylum Pseudomonadota; class Alphaproteobacteria; order Dongiales; family Dongiaceae; genus Dongia_A. The sequence goes on along the minus strand of DASRRI010000007.1, from coordinate 12,079 downwards.
ATCCAGCTCCTGACGACACACTCCTGAGCTCACCGTTTACCGCACGTCGCCGGAAGACTGCGCCACGTGCATTGTCCACGCCGCAGCCATGAGCCATGACCGTACTCCTATGCGCGATGGCTCCCGCATCTCGCTTCACCTCATTCGCGAGATAAGGAACAGATAGGACATGAAAGTCAGCCTGACATCGTTCGCAGTGGCGGAGGTGGCAGGTTCGGCCGGCGGCGGTTCGAGGGGGCACGCACGCTCATTTCTTCAATGCGACGAATACGCCGTCCCAGTCCAGGGGTGGCGGACTTTCCAGAAAGCTCTCGACCCTTTCCCGATAGAGATCATAAAGCCCCTCGAGCTGCACTGCCATGGACAAGCAGCCGCTCAGGCAGTCTAGCGCCTCGCGCCATCGGCGCGCGCGGTAGGCGTCGAGCATCGCCTCATGGGCTTTCTTGAGCTGCTGGAACTCCGCGGTCGTTGCCATGTCTGGCCCTCCAATCAGCCCGAAAATGGCGACCTGCTCCGTCTTGCCCTTGACGATGATGCGGTCAAGCTCGAGCGTGGCAAAGTCCTCGACCTCCCGCCGCGTCGCGGCGCTGATGACGATCGGCACGCCATAGTTGCTTGATTGCGCCTCAAGCCGCGAGGCCAAATTCACCGTGTCCCCCAGAACGGAATAATCGAAGCGCACGCGCGAGCCCATGTTGCCAACGACGCACGGGCCGGTATTGATGCCGATCCCCATGTTGATCTGGGTTATCGCCTGTCCGGAGCGGCTTGGGCGCCAAGCCTGAACCCGGCGCTCGGATTCAGAAATCTCGTCCGCCTTCATATGGCGGAGCAGCTCGACCCTGCTTTCCTCGGCCGCCGCAAGGCCGTCCCGTGCCGCCAGCGTCAACCAGGTCAACGCCATGACGCGGTCATGCGGCACGCCGTCGCCGCGCGCGTACCGGCTTCCGAGATTGCACTGCGCCGGCGTGTAGCCGGATTCCGCTGCAGAACTGAACAGCTGTACGGCGCGCCCGAGATCCTTCCGCCCGACGAGGCCATCACGGTATGCCTTCGCGAGCGAATATTGCGCGAACGCGCTGCCCTGGCTAGCCTCGCGCTGCAGGACCCCGATCAACTCCTGCCGGTCGCCATCCGATTCCGGAGACATGGGCAGCTGTTTGAGATCGCGAAACGCCCTCGCAATCTGGCGCGCATTGTCCGACTGATTTGCCTCCGTCCTCAGCTCGGCATTGAGGGCTGCCAGAGCCTTGAACATGTCCAACGCCGCCCGGCAGGCATTCGCGGCATGCGCCCCGTCATCGAGCGGTGCGTTCCAGAATGCCATGATGCAGTCGCCGATATACTTGTCGATCGTGCCGTTGTGTTTGAGGACCTCCTCGCTCAGCGGCGTCAAGAAGCGGTTCACGAGGTTGGTCAGAGTCTCTGGCTTGTTCTGCAGGCGCTCCGAAATCCGTGTGAAGCCGCGTATGTCGCAGAACAGGATCGTCATGTGCTTCAGCTCTCCGCCGAGCTTCAGCCTGTCGGGATCCTTGGCGAGGCGCTGCACCAGCACCGGGGACAGGTATCTCCCGAACGCCTCGCTCACCTGCCGGCGCTGGCGCTCGACGGTATAGTGCCCGACATAGACGAGCAGGCTGTAGCAGAGCAGCGTGCTCGCGGAAGGATAGACCGCATCGAACAACAGAGATTGCTCGACGAAGGCGTACCAGGCGGTCCCAGCGAACAATCCGACCATGCCGACGAGAAGCCCGATAGTCCATCGCGCGCCCAGCAGCGGAACAAGCGCTATCAGCAGGAGGCCGGCGACAATGACGGCGGCGATCTCCAGCGCCTGGATCCAGACCGGCCGGCGCAGGCCGGCGCCCGCGATCGCGGTCTCTAGAATCTGCGCCTGGATTTCCACGCCTGGCATGGAATAGCCGAGCGGCGTCACTCGGATGTCGCCGAGGCCGGCGGCGGAGGTGCCGATCAGCACAAGCTTGCCGCTCACCGATTTCGGGTCGACGCTGCCGTCCAGCACATCCGCCGCGGGCAAGAGCCGATCGGGTCGCGGTCGTGCATATCGGATCCAGAATGTCCCGTCGCGATCTGTCGGGATGGTGACACGCGCGATGATCAGACCCTCGAGCCCTGCCTGACTCGAGCGGATGGCATAGCTCGGCTGCCCTGTCGCGACGCGGAGCAGTTCGACGAACAAGGCCGGGACAAGATCCTGTCCAACGCGGATCACCGTCGGTACGCGGCGGATCACGCCATCGCTCTCCGGCAGAAGGAAGAAACCGCCACGCCCCTGTGCGGCGCTCTCGAGCGGCGGTACGTTCCCGACCAGTGCCGGGTAGTTGTAGAGGAACGGCCGCGGGTCGCCGCCGATTTCCACGACCGCCGTGGTCCGGAAGGCAGGCGGATCGACTTTGCTCCGGTCCTGCGAGGCGATACCGAGCACCACCCGGTTGTTCGCGATGGCCCTTGCCAGGATCTCATCGTTCGATGGCCTTCCAGCGAGTTCGTTCTGCGATTGTGGACTCAGCCCCTCCGTCGTCTTGACGAATTCCGCAGGCGACATCCGGTCCAACTCAGGAAAAACCACGTCGAAGCCGATGGAGGCCGCTCCAAGTTCCGTCAAGCGCTCGACCAGGCGCGCGATCACGTTGCGCGGCCACGGCCATTGCCCGATCCTGCGCAGGCTGTCCTCATCGATGTCGAGAACTGCCACGGGGGAGATGGTCGTGTCGCGAGGCGCGATCTGCTGCATGGTGTCGAATTGCTGGAAGCGCAGACGTTCGATCGCGACCGGATCAAGCATGCGCACCGCGATCAGGGCACTCAGCAAAGCGATCCCAGCGGCACGGCCACGCATCGCCGCATTGACGCGCTTGAGTGCGCCGCGGAAAGTCACCTGGCGCTGGAGCGCCGGAGCCGCTCGGAGAGCAAGGGTTGCGGCCAGACCCTTAACGCTCATGAAAGGCGTCATAGCGGAGCCGGACCACCGGCTTCAGGAGATATTCCAGGACTGACCTGATGCCGGTCTTCACGTCCACGGTCGCGGTCATGCCGGGCCTGATCGGGAGTTCGCCAGGCGCGCTGCCGAGATAGGTCCGGTCCGGCTTCACGTACGCCTGAAAGAACGGTTTGCCATTCGCGTCGTTGGTGCTGTCCGCCGCGACGAACGACAACACGCCCGGCAGCGTGCCGAAGCGCGTGAAATCGTAGGCGCTCACCTTGATCCTGACTGGCTGTCCGACCTCGACCAGCCCGATGTCCTGCGGCAGCAGCCGTGCCTCGATGACGAGATCCTGGTTCGCAGGAACGATCTCCATGATCGGTTCGGCCGGGCCGATGACGCCGCCGATCGTGTGGTACCGCATGTTCTTAACGATCCCGTCGACCGGGCTGCGGATCGTCCGGCGCTGCGCCTGGACCTGCGCCTCCGCAAGGAGCTCCTGCGTCCGCGCGAGCTCCTGCTCGACCGAGCCGAGGTCTGCCATCACCGCGCTATTGAACTTCAGCGTCTCCTCCTCAAGGCTCCGCTGCACTTCTGCGAACGCGGCCTTCGCCCTCGACACCGAAGCCTGCAAGGTCGCCAGCTTGCCTTCCAGCAGCTTGACCTCGCGTTCGCGCTCGAGATGGTCCATCTTCGAGGTGAGGCCGTCGCGCAGCAGGTCGGCTGACATTTCCAGGTTCTTGCGCGACAGGGCGAGGTCCGTGGCCATCGCGGCGCTGGTCGTAGTCATTTCCCGGACGGCGAGCTCCTGTTGCCTGACCCGTTCCTCTGCCCCCCTCAGCCTGGTTTCGAGCTCGGTCTTCCGCGCACGATAAGAATCCTGCTCGGCAGCGGCGAGGTCCGGCCGGCGCGCCGCGGGATCTGCCGGCGGCAGGAACTCGCTGTCCTGCGCCTCCGCCAGCAGACGCGCGCGCGCCAGTTGCAGGCCGTCCAGCTTTGCCGCGATCTCGTCGCGGTTGGTGCCGCTGATCGCCAGGTTGACCTCGACCAGCGGGTCGCCCGCCTTGACCGCCTGCCCATCCCGCACGTGGATCGTGGCAATGACGCCGCCTTCCAGATGCTGGATCACCTTGACCTTGTCGGACGGCGCGACCTCGCCTTCACCGGTCACGAATTGGTCGATCTGGACAGTGCGCCCCCAGACGATCGCCGCACCAATCAAGGCGCATCCCAGAATCGCGACCGTGCGCCATCCGCGAGCGCTGCTCTGCCGCCGGACCTGTTCAAAAGGATCTGCGAGTTCCGTCATGTGTCACCGCGCCGCCGCCGACATCAACTTTGGCAACACCTGATCCGCTTTGCCGGCCAGGCTGATCTGCCCGCGATTGAGGACCGTGATGCTGTCGCAGATGGAGAGCAGTCGCGGGCTATGCGTGACGACGACGATGGTATGGTCCTGTGCCAGTTTCTGAAGACGGACGATCAGCGCGCCTTCGGCCTGGCCGTCCAGGTTCCCGGTCGGCTCGTCGAGCAGCAGGATCGGAGGATCGCCGAACATCGCACGCGCGATCGCGATGCGCTGCCGCTGGCCGCTTGAGAGCCTTGCACCGCCCTCTCCCACGAACATGTCGTAACCGTCCGGCAGGTCGATCGCGAAGGCGTGGGTACCGGATGCTTCGGCGACCTCCAGGATGTCGCTATCACGCGCATCGGGATGAAAGCGCGCGATGTTGTCGCGGATGGAACCGGCCAGCAGGTGGCAATCTTGCGGCGCGTATCCGATCCATTGCGCGAGCTGGGCGCGGCTGAACTGGCTGATGTCCCCGTCGTCGACCAAGACGCGCCCTGAACCGGGCTTGTACAAGCCCTGGAGGACCTTGAGTAGCGTGGTCTTGCCGCTGCCGTTGGGACCGACAATCGCGTGTACGCCGCCCGGGCCAAACCGAATCGTCACGTCGTTGAGGACGGGCGCCAACTGCGCCTGGTAGCCGAACTTGACGTTCTCAAGCTGGATCCTGCCGCTGGGCCGGGGCATCTCGATCGTCGTTTTTGCCCTGTCCTTCGGCTGGCGCATGACCTCCAGCAGGCGGCTGGCCGCGTCCCGGAATCCTGCATAGGTGCGCCAGTTCGCCACCAGCTGCGTCAGCGGTGCGACCAGCCGCGCGGCCAGAAGGTTGGCCGCCACCAGCGCGCCAACCGTCATCGCTTGGCCGAGGATGGCCAGGGCTCCGATGCTCGTCAGCGCGACCGTCGCGATGACTCCGAAGGCCGCGCCGAGATTGACCGCGAGATCCGACCGGCGCCCGCGCGTGATCGAGGAGGCGATCGTCTCGGCATGACTCTTCTGCCATTTCGGCTCGAGAAAGCGATCCAGCGCCAGCGCTTTCACGACCGAGCGGCCCTGCACCATCTCGCTCAGGAAGCGATCGCGCTGCATCGCTGCCTGCCGCTCAGCATGGGTAGACCGGCTGACCGCATAGGCATTCCACATGGCAAGGACCAGGAAAGCGCCACAGACACCAAGCATCACCCACCCCAGAGGCGGGGCGACCAGCACCACCAGGCCGAGGAAGAGCACGACAAACGGCAGATCAACGAGAGCCAGCAAGGACGCGCCCGACAGGGCGTTCCGGACCGTCTCGAGATCCTTGAAATGGAACTGCAGCGCATGGGCCGATCGCGATTCCAGCTGTTGCAGCGGTAGCTGCGCAATCGCGCCAAACAGCTCACCGCCGATCTCGACGTCGACCTTCATCGCGACGCGCTGCAGGATGCGGCTGCGCGCCTGGCGTAGCAGGAAATCGAAGGCGATGATGAGCGTCATGCCGGCGGCAAGCGCCTCGAGTGTGCTGAGGCCGGCGTGGAAGATCACGCGGTCATAGACCTGCATGACGAACAAGGGAGCGGCAAGCGCGAGCAGGTTGATGAACAATGAGATGACGAGCAGTTCCGGCGCGATGTCCAGGACGCCGCGCCGCAGAAAATACAGCCCGGCGCCCGAAAGTCGGGCCTTGTTGTCTTGTCCCGGCACTTGGGCCCCCATCCCTTCGCCCCCACCTGCCCTATGCCGCCTGGAGATTGCTTTCGGTGATCGCCGGCGAATTAGGAGCAAGCTCCACTGTGGCCACGACGGTGTAGCCATCGGCAGCGCCATTATCATCATAGATCAGGTGGTTCGCGCTATCCACGATGAACGACGCTTTGCCGTCCTGATAGTCCGCGCTTGCCCCGTTGGTCAGGCTGTCGACACTTCCATCATAGACAGCATCGCTCACCGCGAAATTCAGGCTGCTGATGTCAACGAGATTGAACGCCGCGGCGTTGAACACGAACTTGTCTACCGCAGCATCGAAGTTCGAGATCTGGTCTCCAGGTCCTACGTTTGACGAAAGTGTGTTAACCGCCGTTTGGGTCCCGTCCGATGGCGTTTGATAAAAGAATGAATCCATGCCGGAACCGCCGTCGAGCTTGTCCTGGCCTGATCCACCAGCGATGAAGTCATTGCCGGCATCGCCGAACAGCTCGTCGTCGCCGGCTCCGCCATGGATCTCGTCACTACCTGTTGTGGCAACGAAAAAATCGTGGCTGGCCGAGCCGCGATAGATCAGCCCGTCGCTCGCTGTGGTATCGGCGAGGGAGTTGAAGTACAGGAAGTTCCCGTCATTCGTTATATTGAAATCGAAGATACCGTCCGCGCTGATGCCATAGAGGACGTACTGGAGATTGTTGAGGTCAACGTTGATCGCCGCGGCTTTCATGAAATTGAAACCGTCGCCTTCTTGGGGCAGGTAACCTCCGACGAAGTTGAATTCGAACTGGGCGCTCCAGATATCGACCTGGCCGGTAACAATGTAGCGGTCGGAGAGGCTATCTGCAGATGCATCCACGCTCAGGCTTGAATTGTTCATCAGCAGATTGCCGTCGATGCTCAGCTCGGTCACTGTTCCGTCACCCGCAAGAAGCTGGCCGCCGTTGTCGATATACACGTCTCCCTTGATCGTTCCGCCGCCGCCGTCCAGCACACCGTTGCTGAAAATCTGCACGTCGATAACCGAATCCCCGGAGATGCCCGAGATGAGCGTGCCACCTGATGCGACGGTCAACCGGCTTTCACCAACGTAGCCGACATGCACGACTGCATATGTACCGCCTGCCACAGTGAGGGAGGAACCGGAACCGCTGATCACGACCGAGCCGGACCAATTCGGCTCTCCGCCGCCGACGAACATGCCAGCTTCGCTGCCTTTGCCGTCGAGGATGACCGTTCCGCCCGACAACACTTCCAGCCGGCCTTCGCCCGGCCCACCGATGCTCAAGTTGGAGCCGGGACCGTCAATCTCCAGTTTGCCGGACTGCTCTATTGTGGCGACCGCGCCGTTGTGCAGATCAAGGAGCGCGCCGGCAAAGTTGCCGATGTCCCCGGGCTCCACGAAAGTCTGCTGGATGAGCACGATCGATCCAACGCCGGCGACGCGCAATGTTCCTGCTGCCGAGCTGGTCACGGTATTGAAGTCGATGCCTGCTCGCAGCCCATTCGGATTCATCACACCCGGCCGGACTTCCACACGGCCGCCGTTTACGACCTCGAGTTTCGATCCGCTGTATATGCTGATATTGCCGGCTGCATCACTGTTGTTGCCCTCATCGTTCGAGACGATGAGCGACGAGCCGCTGCCGCTGACCGTGATGCTGCCGCTCCCCTGATAGCCTATGTCCACGGCGACGGTCTTCACCAAGCCGCCATCATCGATGAGCAGCGAGCCGTCGCCAAAGGTCCCGAGCATCAGGCGGTTGCCCTCACCGGCAAGGATGATCGACGAGCCGGCACCGCCTACATGGACGGAGCCGGCGGTGTTGAGGCCGCCGCCGATCGCCAGGCCGCCGGCATAACCCTTGTTGTCGACCAGGACCGAACCGCCGCTCAGGACTTCCATGTGCGCGTTCGAACCTTCCCGGCCGCCGACGCGGATCGCGGCATAGGGACCCTCGATGACCAGCTGTCCCTTATCCTCGATTGTCAACACCGCCTGTCCGTTCAGCCTGGCGTAGGGACCCGATCCGAATAGCGGTCCGGGCGGGACGACGTCCTGTGTGATGTGGATGAGTGACCCCTCGCCGGAAACCAGCACGTGACCGGCTGATGTCGCATCGCGCCCGATCGCAAGGCCAGCGCCATAAGTGTCGGTGTTGACGCCGATGCCCGAGCGAATCTCCAGTTCGCCGCCATTCACGACGTTCAGCGTCCCGGTCGAGCCGTTGGAGCGCGATATGCGGACGAATCCTGATTCGTAAGTGTAAGGTTCCGCGTTGAGGCCTTCGTCGCTGGACACGACGATCTTCGAGCCGGCACCATCGATGGTCGCCGTTCCGGTGCCATCGCGGCCAACGACGAAGTTCAGCGCCTTCACCAGCCCACCATTCTCGACGGTCAGCGCTCCGGTACCGCCCCGTCCGACCTGGATTGTATTATCGAGACCGGCGGTGATGAGCTCAGAGCCGGCACCGCTAACGAGAACTGTCCCCGTCGAACCGAAGCCATTGGCGATGTTCATGAACTCGGTTGTGACCGAGCCGCCGCCGGTGATCTCGAGTGTGCCCGTGCCCTGTTGGCCGACATTGATCGAGGCGTCCTTGCCGTCCACGACGATGGAGCCGCCATTCGTGACGACCACGTGCACATTCGAGCCCGCGCGGCCGCCAGCGTCCAACGACGCATAAGGTCCCGTGACGCTGACTTGGCCGAGATTCTGGACGGTCAGCGAGCCTTGTCCGTTGATGCTGATGAATGGGCCATAGCCGTAATGCGGTCCCGCCGGGACTATCTCCTGCGTGATCTGGATTCGCGAACCGGCGCCCGCAACCGTCACATGGCCACTGGAAGTTGCTTCGTAGCCGATCGCGAGGCCGGCTCCATAGGTGTCGGTGTTCTGGCTGATGCCCGAGCGGATGTCGAGATGCGCGCCGTTGGTGATGCTCAATGTGCCGACTGCTCCGTCGCCGCGCGTGACTCGAACGAAGCCGGCCTCATATGCATAGGGCTCGCTGGACAGGCCTTCGTCATTTGAGACGATGACCTGGGTGCCTGCGCCGTCAATGGAGACGGCGCCCGAGCCATAGCGGCCGATCTGAAGGTTCAGAGTCTTGACCAGTCCACCCTCCTGGACGATCAATGTTCCCGCGCCCTCGCGCCCCACGCCGATCTGATTGTCTTCGCCTGCGGTGATGAGCTGAGATCCGGTTCCGCTGACAACGACGTCGCCGACGCCTCCACCGACATGCCCGACTTCGAAATACCTGGCCTCGACATGACCGCTGGACTGGACGAGGAAGGTGCCTTGCCCATAGCGGCCAACGATTATGTCACCGTATGTGCCGTCAACCTGGAGAGTCGACCCGCTGCCGGAAACAATTACCGCGCCGCTGCCGCCGAGATGTGCCAGGACGACCGATCCTGTTTGCACTTGTCCGCCGTCGAGAATCTCAAGTACGCCCTGCCCTTCACGGCCGACATTGATTCCATCGTTGGCACCATCGGTGACCAGCATCGAACCGGCACCCGTCACCAGGATCGTGCCAACTCCCGTACCACCGCGGCCGATATTCACAAAATCCGTCGTGACAAAACCACCGTCGTCGATCGTCAGAGAGCCGGTCCCGTAGCGCCCCACCGCGACGCCGGAATCGAAGCCCGAGGCGTCGATCTTCGATCCCACGCCGGACACCACGCCAGTGCCTACCGAACCCACATTTCGGCCGAACTGGATGAACTGAGTAGTGATCTGGCCGCCGCCCGTGACACTGAGGAAGCCGTTCCCGCCGCGACCGATGTTGATGCCATTATCGTCGCCTTCCACGACGATGGCGGACCCGCTTCCGCTCACTGACACGATCCCGGTGCTGCCGGCATACTGCGCGACGTTCATTCCGGCGCCGGTGGTGTTCGTATTGATCGACTCGCCGGGCCGCATTTCGAGCAGGCCGCCATCGATGATGGTCAATGCGCCGTGTGAACCACTCTCCCCTCCGACTCTGACAAACCCCGCAAAGACGGAATTGGAGCCGCTGAACAGACCGCTATCGTTCGATGCCACGATCTTCGAGCCGGCCCCTTCGATGGTGACCGCGCCGCTCCCGGACCGACCGACGTCGAGCCACAAAGCCGCGACGGTGCCGCCGTCGCTGACGATCAACTGGCCGTTTCCGGCGCGACCGACGACGACCACGGAATGGGTTCCGTTGACGGACAGCAGGGATCCAGTGCCATCGACCGTGACCAGGCCATTGCCGTTCTTCATGTCGCCGATATAGACGCCACTGTCGTTGCTGACTGCAGCCAGCGTTTCCGTCAGCGTCACATTCCCGCCGAGCGATATGCTGAGCGTGCTCAGCGGCAGCGGTGTCGTGTCGTCGGTATCGGCAAGATTGCCGATACCGACGCCGATGTAGGATTCGTTCCCAGAAACCTCGACCGTGGCCCCGTCCGTCACAGACATTGAGGCCTGGCCCATCTGGCCGACCACAATGCCGGAGCCCTCCAACAGGTCTGACGAATTGCCCGGATCCGACACGAGCGAGGGATCCTGGAAGATGGAGATATTTGAGCCGGTCCCGCTCACCAACACATTGCCAATACTCCCGAGATCCTGCGCAATGGAGAGCTGTGCGGACTGCGTGTCGGTCGCGGCGCCGGGCCGGATCTCGACCGATCCGCCATCCATCACATCGAGTTCGCCGATGCTCCCGCCAGCCTGCCCAACCCGCACGAAGCCTGCTGATTCTGGACGATCGCTGAACAGGCCAAAGTCGTTGGAGGCGATGAGTGCCGATCCCGCTCCCGTCACGGTCACGAGTCCTGTGCTGCCGGCTGTCCGCCCGATATCGATCGAGAGGGCGCTGACCAGCCCACCATTCTCTATCAGCAGGTTTCCGGATCCGTCGTATCCGACGACGATTCGGTTGTCGGTTCCCTTGGCGATGATGCTCGAACCCGCCCCCGAGACGATCGCTTGGCCGAAGCCGTCGGACCAGCTTCCGAGGACCAGGTTCTCGAAGCTCCCTTGCGCCTCGATCGTCGCGCCGCCCTCGACGAGCAACTGCCCCATGCCGTGATTGCCGATCGTCACCCCGCCGACGCCGGCGCTCATCGTTGAGCCGGTTCCGTCGAGCCGGATGTTCCCGTCCCCGGTTGCAGTATTGCCGGCTATGATGGTACCGGCCGAAACCGCGCTCCCGCCCACCACGTCCAGCCTGCCGAACGCGGTGTCGCCGACGATAAGCGGATCGCCAAGACTGGTATCGCCATCGGCCACCACACCCTCTTGCGCGATCGTGATAGAGATCACTTGGCTCGATAGAGTGTTGCTGCCGTCGGTGATGCTGACGGTGAAAGTGTCAGCACCCCCTCCGGCCCCGTCCTGCAAGTACCGCAGGAGCCCGTCGGCGATGTCCTGCTGGGTGAATGTGCCACCCAGCGCAAGCGCCTGACCGCTCAATAGCAGGATGCCAAGCGCCGGCAAGGTGGTCAGCGTGTAGACGATCTGGTTCGGCGCATTGTCTGAATCCGTCGTTTCCAGCTCGGATTCCTGCACGATGTCCATGCCGCCAACCGCGACCACCAGATCATTCGAAACCAGCACAGGTACGGCATTTCCAACGCTGGTCACATCGATCGAGAAGGTCTGCGCCGTGCTGAGGCCGTGATTGTCGGTCGCCGTGATCTCGATCGAGTGACTGCCGGCCGTGAGCGGGCCGGCCACGGTGACGGTTCCGGTCGCAGCGTTGATCGCAAACAGGCCGTCGCCATCATCGGTCAGGCTGTAGGTAACGCTGTCGCCGGCATCCGGGTCGACCGCCAGCCCGGTGATCCCCACTGCCGTTCCGATCGCGGCATTCTCCGCGACCGTGCTGGCCGCCGGATCATTGTCTGTCACGAAGCCCAGCTCATTCAGGTTGGTGACGCCAATCGTGAATGTCTGGGTCGAGGTCAAACCGCCGCTGCTCGAAGCCTGCACGGTGATCGCATGCGACGTCGCGCTTTCGAAATCCAGCAGAGACCCGTTGGCCACCGTAACGACGCCTGTAATCGCATCGACCGCGAACCGGCCGCCGGCATCATCCGTCAGGCTGTAGGTGATT
>DASRRI010000006.1:0-10759 GCA_035695765.1 Dongiaceae bacterium | reverse complement strand
GCCGTGGCTTCCAAGTCAAAGCCCGCCGGCAAGCGCATCCGCACTTCCGGCCAGTGATCCAAGATGTCAGGGCAAATCTCCATCCCAAGCTTGAATCACATTCCGATTCTTCGCGTCTACCCCTTAACCTAGCGCCTATGAGGGTTAGGGTGGGGGAAGCCGCGCCTCCGCGGCAAGCAATCTTCGCTCGCTTCCCCCGCCCCAACCCTCCCCCAAATTTGGGGGAGGGATTGAAGGAACTCAGTTCATCAGCTTCCAGGTGCCGTCGGGCTGCCGGCAAGCGGTGCCTGTGCCGCTTTGGCTCTGGCCGCCGGCTTCGACGCCGGTCTGATAGGTGCGGCAGGTGCCGCTGGCGGTCTGATAAGTCTTGGTCGGCGTGGTATAGCCGCTGGTCTTGTTCTGCGGATTGGCCCAGGTTGCTTTCTGGCCGTCCTTGTTGTTGTCGAGCGCGTAGTTGGCGGTGCTGTAGGCCTGCTGCTGGTCGCGCTCATCGAGATAGTTGCCGATGCGGTTGCCGACCAGGCCGCCGACCAGCGCGCCCGCGCCGATCGCCCACCACTTGCTGCCGCCGAGCGCAGCGCCCGCGGCAGCGCCGCCGAGCGCGCCGAGGACCGTGCCGCCCTGTTCCTTGGTAATGCCGCCGCCACCGCCGGAACTGGCGCAGCCAGCGACCAATGACAAGGCCACCAAAGCGGACATGACTTTGCGCAACATCATGCTGATCCCTTGCGTTTCTTCTCTGCTGGCCGGCTCTTATGCACGGCCGTCATGCGGCAAAATGAGGCCGCCGGGCCCTGGAATCAATGCTATAGAAGGCGCTCTCGGCAATGTGACATTAGTCCCGGAAGTCCTTGATATGTCTCAGCATCCGAACTCCGAACCGTACGATTTGTTCCAGAATTGGTATGCCGACGCGTCGGACAAGGAGCCGAACGATCCGAACGCCATGGCGCTCGCGACCGTCGACGCGGACGGCCAGCCTTCGGTGCGCATGGTGCTGCTGAAGGATGCCGATCCGCGCGGCTTCGTGTTCTATACTAACTATGAAAGCCGCAAGGGCCGGCAGCTGCTGGCGACGCACAAGGCGGCGATCGTGATGCACTGGAAATCGCTCGGCCGGCAGGTGCGCGCCGAAGGCAGGGTGGAGAGCGTGTCGGACGCGGAAGCCGACGCCTATTTCTCGTCGCGTCCGAAGGCGAGCCAGATCGGCGCCTGGGCTTCGCAGCAATCGCGCCCGCTGGAAAGCCGGTTCGAGCTGGAGAAGCGCGTGGCTTCCTTCACCGCGAAATACGCCATTGGGACAGTGCCGCGGCCACCCTACTGGTCGGGCTTCCGGCTGATCCCCAATTACATCGAGTTCTGGGAGAACAAGCCGTTCCGGCTGCATGACAGGCTGGTCTACCATCGCGCGGGCGAGGGATGGACGACGGAGAAACTCTATCCGTGACGGGCATGGCGGCATCCGAACAAGCACGGTTGATGCGGCTTGCCAGCTTCGCGTCGGTCGGGGCGGCGCTGCTGCTGATCGCGCTCAAGTTCGCCGCCTTCCTGCAGACGGGATCGGTCAGCGTCTTGTCGACCTTGTTCGATTCCGCGCTCGATGCCGCGGCCTCGATCGTCAATCTGATCGCCGTGCGCCAGTCGCTGATCCCGGCGGACGCGGAGCATCGCTTCGGCCACGGCAAGGCGGAGCCGCTGGCAGGCCTCATCCAGGTCGCCTTCATTCTCGGTTCGTCGCTCATCCTCATCAAGGAAGTGATCGATCATTTCATCACGCCGCAGCCGATCGCCGCGCCGGAGATCGGCATCGCGGTCATGGTGGCGTCGCTGGTCGTGACCGGCGTTCTGGTCCTGCTGCAGCGATCTGTCGTGCGCCGCACCGGCTCGATCGCCATCAAGTCGGACCAGGCGCACTACGCCACGGACTTTATCGTGAATTTCAGCGTCATCGCTGCCTTCCTGCTGAGCGCGCAGCTTGGCTGGTGGTGGATCGATCCGGCGGTCGGCCTCGCGATCGCGATCTTTATCGCCGCGGCCGCCCTGCGTGTCGGCAAGGAGGCGCTCGACATGCTGATGGACCGCGAGATGGAGGAGGCGGAGCGCACCAGGATCAAGGAGATCGTGCGCGGGCATCCGCAAGTGCTGAACCTGCATGATCTGCGCACGCGCGCGGCGGGGCGCGACAAATTCATCCAGTTCCACCTGGAGATGGAGGGATCGCTCAGCCTCAGCGACGCACATCGCATTTCCGACGCCGTGGAGGCCGACGTGCGCGCGGCCTTTCCCGGCGCCGAAGTCATCATCCACGAAGATCCGGCCGGCGTGGTCGAGCAGCGCGCCACCTTCCGGTACCACTGAGGAATCCTGAGATGAGCGGAGAAGCGAAGAAAACCATCGTCCTCACCGGGGCCAGCCGCGGCATCGGCCACGCCACCGTCAAGCGCTTCAGCAAGGAAGGCTGGCGCGTCATCACCTGCAGCCGCGATGCGATTCCGGAGGAATGCAAATACGATCCGAACTGGACCGACCACGTCACGGTCGATCTGGGGCAGCCGGAAGAGGCCGACCGTTTCGTGGAAGAGGCGACGCGCATCCTCGCCGGCCAACCGGTCCACGCGCTGGTCAACAATGCCGCGATCAGTCCGAAGACCAGCTTCAAGGAGCGGCTCGGCATCCTCAACGGCGACGTCGATGCCTGGCGCGAGGTGTTCGAGCTCAACTTCTTCACGCCGCTGAAGCTGGCGCGCGGCTTTGCCAAGCCCCTGCATCAGGGCAAGGGCGTCATCATCAACATCACCTCGATTGCGGGCCATGCGATCCATCCGTTCGCCGGCTCGGCCTATTCAACGTCGAAGGCCGCGCTCTCCGCCCTGACGCGCGAGATGGTGGTCGAGTTCGCCGCCCTCGGCGTCCGCGTCAACGCCGTTGCGCCGGGCGAGATCGAGACCGCGATGATCGGCCCGGAATACGAGGCGCTCATCCCGCGTATTCCCATGGGCCGCATGGGCACCACCGAAGAGGTCGCCGGCGTCGTGTTCCAGCTGTGCGGCACCGATTTCGGCTACGTCACCGGCACGGAGATCTTCCTCACCGGCGGGCAGCATTTGTTCTGAGCAGTAAGCACATGGACGCGGCAGAGCTCCGGCTCATATACGAACCTGACGATGAATACTTGGGCGAGCTTTTCGCCGAGGTAAAATCTGGAGCGTTTGCCGGCATGGGGTCGGATTGGTTCGACCGCATCCAGCTCAAGGAGACATTCGTTGCTGCGCTTCGTGCGTTTCCACTGGATCCAAATTCCCTGCCGGCGATTGGACGCAAGAACTTGAATAGGGAAAGCTTCGAGCTCCTGGATCAGCGTCATCTCCACATTGCGATTTCGCCTTATGATCGCCGCGGAACGCTCCACGTCCAAGTAGACCTAGCCTCTCCATCCTATGGAGGAGTGCAGCAAGCGGTCATCGTGCGCTTCCTGACCGAGTATTCCGCGGTCGCCGATTTTGCCGAACGTCTCGACAAGATGTTGGACGGAGCAGCGAAAGAGGCGGTCCTCAAAGGCTTCCGGACGTAGCTCCAACAGTTGCGAACTCAGAAACCAGCGCTCGTAGTCATCAGCATCCGCTTGTGACGACAACTCGACGGATACTGCTGGCCTGATGCGACTGCGGCCATTGCAAGTGACGCTCAACGTTGTGGCGCGTGGCGAGAAAGTCGGACAGTCGCTCAGCGCTCAATGTAAGCGCTATCACGCGCAAACTACGAATATTCTTCTACGTCTTTTTATCCGTTGCATTTGCGACTCGTCGGGGGCTTGAGTAGATTTCGCGCCTTCGATCATTCGTTCCGTTTCGCGGGCGTGGCGATTGATTGCGCGAACTTTTTCGCATGTCTTGAACATTCGTATCGGCATGCCAACGACAATGATTCAGGAGGAAGAATCCATGGCGGCGTTGCGTTCGTATAAAGCTTATTTTCTCAGCACCAGTGACCACATCAGGTATGTGCGTGCGGTCAAGGCACTGGACCATTTGTCGGCGAGTGCACAGGCTGAGGCCATGCTGCGGGAATCAGACTATGCCACTGTGGAAATCTACGAAGGATGGCGGCTAGTCACGCGAATGAATCGGACACAGCAGGCGGCATGAGCTGACCGAACCGCTACCGTTCAATCTCATCGATATGCAAATTTCCATGCAACCGCCGTCGATCCGCGGACGGCTATGACTCATCTGTTCTTCCGTTCTCGCAACGGGAGAGCAGCCACTGGGGAATGGGAGACGCCACCATGGCCACGAGATACCGCTGCAACCTCCTGGACATCGACCGCATTGCCGCTGTCTGCGTTATCGAGTGCGACGATGATGCTGCTGCACTGCACGAGGCGGACCGCATTCTTGAAAAATCGCCGTGCACGGCCGCGGAAATCTGGCATCGCACGCGCAAAGTGTCGCTCGTCGGCAAGAGAGACGTGGCCTGAGCAGCGAAGTGCTGGCAATTTCAGCTGCGTGACCGGCACGGAGATCTTCCTCACCGGCGGGCAGCATCTGTTCTGATCAGGTATCAGTGGTCAGGTGTCAGTAATCAGGAAGCACCTCTGATTACTGCTTCGACAAAGCCGCCTGTGCCTGCGCGAGCTCGGGCGAGGGCAGGTCCATGTTGTGCGACACGTCGATCAGCCAGCTTTCGCCGTGCCGGGTGGCGATCCAGTTCAGCAGGCCCTCGCGCTCCGGCCAGGGGTTGCCGTGCGGATCGCGCGCGCCCGTCATCGTCCACCTCACGTCGACCGATGCCACGTCCGGACGGATCAAGCGCGCTTTTGTCCCGGTCACAGTGAGATGGCTGTCCTTGAACATGGTCTTGAAGAGCGGCGCATGCAGCGCCTCGATCGCGGCGCGGCCATGGGCGAGCATTCCGAAGACGTTGGTGAAGTCCGCATCCTCCGCGAAGATCGCCGCCAGAGCCGACGGATCGCGGCGGTTCCAGGCGATCGCCAGGGCACGGGCCAGCTTCTCGATCGCTCCTTGCGCATTCTTGTCTGCAGTCATGGCACGACTCCTCTCAGCTGAGGCCCTTCCCACAATTTCAGGAACCAGTCGCGGCGGCCTTGCACTTCCTCGATCTCGTGGTCGAGCCAGGGCAGGAGGGCGCTGTCGTCATCGGTGTGGTGGGCGCGCAGGTCGTTGAGGCGGATGAGCTCGCGATCGCACACTTCCATCAGCATCTCGAGCTGCTGGCGGCGCTGCTCGGGCGTCAGCAGGTCGAGGAAGTGGAGCTTGAGCGCGACAATGAGCTTGTTTACCTCGCCCATCGGCCCGCGCAGATTGGCATTCATCAGCCGCTGCAACTCGGTGTCGCCATCCTTGGTGAGGCGCACGGTCTGCGCATCGTGCGGCGCCTTGGGATCGGCGGCCTCGATCAGCCCTTCGACTTTCAAGAGCTCCAGCGACGGACCGAGCAGATCGAGCGAGGGTCCGACGATGCGCGCGGTGAAGTGCCGGATGTCGCGCGCCAGATCGGCATAGACGCGCGGGCGCTTCGCCAGCAGGCCAAGGGCCGCCAAGCGCACAGCTTCGCTGGGAATCAGGCTATTATCCTTATACATCCGGAGCTTAGGCCATTATGAATGTGGCCATTGTAGCGGCACCGGCGGCCGCTGTCCACGTCGATTGAGAATGATTCGCAATTGATGCGGATCAGGTCCGAATGCCGCGCAGCCGCTCGGAACGCCGGCGCAGGAGTTCCACCGTCACCAGCATCAGCACGGCGATGGCGATGAGGACGGTGGCGGCGGCCGTGATGGTCGGGCTGATCATCTCGCGGATGCCGCTGAACATCTGGCGGGGCAGCGTGCGCTGGTCGCTGCTGCCGATGAAGAGCACGCAGACGACCTCGTCCCACGAGGTCACGAAGGCGAAGAGGGCACCCGAAATCACGCCGGGCGAGATCAGCGGCAGGATCACCTTGCGGAACACCAGTGTCGGCGGCGCGCCGAGGCTGGCGCCGGCGCGGATCATCGATTGGTCGAAGCCCGTCAGGGTCGCGGTGACCGTGATCACCACGAACGGCGTCGCGAGGAGGGTGTGGGCGAGGATGACGCCGGCATAAGTGTTGTTGAGGATGATGATCGGCTCACTCGTGACCACCAGCGGGTTGGCATAGAAGAAGAACAAGGCCGCCGCGGTGATCACCACGGGGACAACCATGGGCGAGATCAACACGGCCATCACCAGCGCGCGCGCCGGGAAGTTTGGCCGCGACAGACCGAGCGCGGCCACTGTCCCGAGCGTGGTCGAAAGGATGGTGCTGAAGAACGCGATGATGATGCTGTTCTTCACCGCCGTCGTCCAACGGTCATTGAAGAAGAAGTCTTCATACCAGCGCAGCGACCAGTCGCCGCGCGGGAAGGAGAGGAACGAGGAGCTGTTGAAGCTGATCGGCATGACGATGAGAATGGGCGAGATCAGGAACAGCAGCACCAAGCCGCAGAAGACGTAGAAGAACAAGCGCCAGGCGCGTTCCTGGGTGGATGCATAGGGCGGCAGGCCGAGCAGGGGAAGTCCGTTCATCGCCTCACCCCAGCTTCATCTTGTCGATGCCGACCAGGCGGTTATAGGCCCAGTACAGCACCATGGTGATGATGAGCAGGATGCCGCCAAGCGCGCCGGCCTGCCCGAAATTGATGATGTTGTTCATGTAGTAGGAGACGTAGTAGCTGACCATCTGGTCTTTCGGCCCGCCCACCAGCGCCGGCGTGATGTAGTAGCCGAGGCAGAGGATGAAGGTCAGCAGGCAGCCGGCGGCGATGCCGGGCACAGTCTGCGGGAAATAGACCTTCCAGAAGGCGTGGAACGGACCCGCGCCCAGGGAGCGCGCTGCGCGCACGTGGCTGGCCGGAATGGTTTTCATCACGCTGTAGATCGGCAGCAGGGTGAAGGGCAGCTGGATGTGCGTCATGGCAAGGATGGTGCCGAAGCGCGTGAAAATCATGTCGAAGCGATTGTTGATCAACAGCTGCAGCAGATCATTCAGCGGTCCTTCGCTGCGCAACAGCACGAACCACGCCGTGGTGCGTACCAGCAGCGAGGTCCAGAACGGTAGCATGACGAAGATCATCAGGATGTTGGCGCGCTGCGGCGGCTGGGTCGCCAGCAGATAGGCCACCGGGAAGCCCAGGAGCAGCGTGTAGACGGTCACCAGCCCGGCGATCCAGAAGGTGCGGGCATAAACATCGGTGAAGACGGCCTGATTTGCGGGCACGCGCTGGAGCCCCTCGGGCCCTTCCTCGAGATCGACTGCGGCCAGCCAGTAATAGGGCGTATAGCGGCCGGAGGCGCTCTTGATGATGCGCCACAGGGCCGCGTCGCTCCAGATCTTGTCGGTAGCGAGGAAGAGGTCCTTGTAGGGGCCGCCCGAGGCCGCCTCGATCTTGCGGGTGATGCCTTTGAACTTCGACATCGCGCCGGCGAATTCGTAATTGACGCGCTTGGCGATCTCGCCCACCTCGCGCCGTTCTTGCGCGGCTTTCAAATCGGCGGCGAGCGCGGCGAAAGCCGCTTCATCCGGCAGCGCCTTTCCGTCCCAGTCCGCCAGCGCTTCGTGGGTGTGGTCGAGCCGCCCGTAGGTCTCCTCGTTCTTGATGCTCTTGAAGGTCATCACGAGCAGCGGGAACAGGAAGGTGATGACCACGAACAGGAACAGCGGCAGAACCAGCCCTACCGCCTTCAACTTGCGCGATCGCTCGGCGCGGGCGAGGCGCACCTTGAGCGGGACGCCGTCGATGGTCAGGAAGGGTGCGGTCTCCGCGACGGCCATGCGCTTGAAATGCCTTCTCAGCGGAAGCGGCGCCGGGCTATGGGAATGCCCGGCGCCGTCCAGTCGGTCAGATGAGGGTTACTGCGCCAACCAGGCGTTGAAGCGCTTGGTCAGTTCCTCGTTGTTGTCGGCCCAGAACACGAGATCGGTCGCAATCGCCGTCTTCATGTTGTCCGGGAAGGTCGGCAGCGTCGGCGCGATCTTCGGGTCCACCAGAGCGATCGCGTCCTTGTGCGTCGGAGCGTAGGCGATGTATTTCGACTGCTGCGACATGTTCTTCGGATCGCTGGCGAACTTGATGAAGTCGTAGGCAGCGTCGATCTTCTTGGTGCCGGCCGGGATCACCCAGAAGTCCCAATCGAACTCCTGATAGTCCCACACGATCTTGAAGTTCTTGCCTTCCTTGATCGCGTTGCCGATACGGCCGTTCCAGGCGCTGGTCATGACGACTTCGCCGTTGGCGAGCAGCTCCGGCGGCTGCGCGCCGGCTTCCCACCACACGATGTCCTTCTTGATCGTATCCAGCTTCTTGAAGGCCTGGTCGACGCCTTCCGGCGTGCTCAGCACCTCGTAGACCTTCTCGGCCGGCACGCCGTCGGCGATCAGCGCCCATTCCAGGTTGCCGAACGGCTTCTTGAGAAGGGCGCGCTTGCCCGGATACTTCTTCGTATCGAAGAGATCCGCCAGCTTCGTCGGCGGATTGTCCTTCAGCACATCGGCGTTGTAGGCGAAGATGGTCGAATAGGCGATCGTGCCGACGGCGCAATCGAGCGCGGTGCCGGGCAGGAACTTGTCCTTGGCATCGATCTTCGAGTAGTCGAGTTTCTCCAGGAGGCCTTCGTCGCAGCCGGCGAGGGCATGGGCGGAATCGACGTCCATCACGTCCCACGTAACGTTGCCGGCTTCCTTCATCGCCTTCAGCTTGCCGAGCTCGCCGTCATATTCCTCTTCGACGATCTTGGCGCCCTTTTCCTTCATGTAAGGCTCGTAATAGGCCTTGCGCTGGCTTTCCTGGTAAGCGCCGCCCCACGACACGACGGTGAGCTGGTCTGCGGCCGCGGCCTTCGGCACGTCGACGGTACTGAAACCGACGGCGACCGCCAGGGCGCTGACGCTGAGAGTTAGAATGTGTTTCACGCGAACCTCCATGTTTTCGACAGCCCGTCTTGACGTGCCCGGTTGGCATCCCCAACGGTCCCGGGCTGGTGGAACCGATGCTGGCAGTTGGAACTCAGAAGGCGTCCAGCGCGCGGCAATCCTCCGCCCGCCAGCCGACCCGGATGGTAGCCCCCGGCTCCAGGTCCGGCACACCTTCTGAATTCGGAACCTTGATGACGAAATTCTTGTGCCCCAGCACCTGCACCCGTGCGCGCGTGTGGTCGCCGAGATAGATCAGTTCCTCCACCTTGGCGTCGAACAGGTTGGCGCAGGCGCCGTTGCCGGGATTGATCCGCACCCGCTCCGGCCGAAGGGAGAGGGTGGTTTTCGCCCCGACATTGCTGATGCCGACCGGCAAGGCGCGGATCTCGCCCGCTTCGCCGACCTTCACGCGGCAATGGCTGCCATTCAGCTCGGTGACGACGCCGCTCAGGCGGTTGTTCTCGCCGATGAACTGCGCGACGAATGAATTCTGCGGCTGCTCATAGAGATCGGCTGGAGTCGCCAGCTGCTGGATCGCGCCGTCATTGAAGACGGCGACCCGGTCGGACATGGTGAGAGCCTCGCCCTGGTCGTGGGTCACGTAGACGACGGTGACGCCGAGGCTCTGATGGATGTGCTTGATCTCCAGCTGCATGTGCTCGCGCAGCTGCTTGTCGAGCGCGCCGAGCGGCTCGTCCATAAGCACCAGCTTGGGATCGAAGACGAGCGCGCGGGCCAGCGCCACGCGTTGCTGCTGGCCGCCGGATAGTTGTGCGGGCCGGCGTTTCCTCATCTGCGAGAGCTGCACCATGGCGAGCGCGCGCTCGATCTTGGCGTCGATCTCCGCTTTCGGCATCCTACGCACGGCCAGCGGAAACCCGAGGTTCTCCTCCACCGTCATGTGCGGGAACAGGGCATAGTTCTGGAACACCATGCCGATGTTGCGCTTGTGCGGCGCGAGATTGTTGATCTCCTGCCCGTCCAGCTCGATGCGGCCGTGGGTCGGGATCTCGAACCCCGCCAGCATCATGAGGGTGGTGGTCTTGCCGGAACCCGAAGGGCCTAGCAGCGTCAGGAACTCACCCCGCTTGATGGCGAGATTCAAGTCCTTCACTACCAGCGTTTCGCCGTCATAGGTTTTCTGAACGTCGATGAAATTGACGAACGCGTTGCCGCTCATACTCATGGAGCTTGGCCGACCCCTTCCCTGTGATCGGTGCATTCAATCGATCGGCGGAGTGTTTTGGTCACTCTCGCCTCGACACACCGAGGCTTTTTGTAGGACCCCAATTCGGCCCTCGAGTCAATGCGGAAATTGTTTTGCGCGCTCATTCTGGCAAGAACTGTGCCGCACCCTGACCATCTGGTTAGGATGGCTGCGCTCTGCGCCATCGCGGCGAAGCGTGTCGAAGACGGAGCAGAATGGGAATTTGATGATGTTCCGATTGCGAATTGCATCACGCTCTCATCGCACTGACGCCCAAAATTGCGGCACGCATCGCCGTGCAAACGATCAGTACGCGACCGCCGCGTGCTTGCGGCCAACAATTCCGTACAGCTCGACTTTTGCGCGCAACGCTATTCCGAACGACCTATATCTGATGGCTTACGGCGCCATAACCCCTTGCCACTAATAATAAAAACTCATTTATCAAAGGACGAGATATCTGACTGATATGGACGTCTTCGTGCGCCACGTTGACCTTGATCTGCTGCGTACATTCCAGGCGGTGGTGGAGACCGGAAGCTTCGCCAGCGCTGCGGAGCAATTGGGATGCACGCAGCCCGCGGTCAGCCTGCAGGTGAA
>DASRRI010000005.1:0-81407 GCA_035695765.1 Dongiaceae bacterium | reverse complement strand
AACCCGCCGGCAAGCGCATCCGCACTTCCGGCCAGTGATCCAAGATGTCAGGGCGAATCTCCATCCCAAGCTTGAATCACATTCCGATTCTTCGCGTCTACCCCTTAACCTAGCGCCTATGAGGGTTGGGGTGGGGGAAGCCGCGCCTCGATTGGCCAGAATCTTCGCTCGCTTCCCCCACCCCAGCCCTCCCCCATTTTGGGGGAGGGAGATAGTTGTTGCCGTCGCCCTCGTGGCGGTGTCGGGAACGCCCGCCCTCGCGCATACGTCGGAGCGTGCCTTCATCCTGTTGCTGCCGACCGGCTATTACCTGTTCGGTGGCGCACTAGCCGTGGCGGCGTCGTTCCTGATCCTGCTGGCGCTTCCCGCAAGTAGCGTGAAGCGCTGGTTCGATGCGAGCCTCAATATCGCGCGTGCGCCCGCCCTCTCGGTGACCTGCTCGAGCCTCGTCTCATTCTGCCTGCTCGTGCTGCTGACCCTCGCGGGCTATTTCGGCAGCCGCGATCCGTTGGACAATCCGCTGCCACTTACCGTCTGGACTCTCTGGTGGATCGACGTGACGTTGGCGCATGCGCTGTTCGGCAATCTCTGGCGATATCTCAATCCGTGGGTCGGGCCGTTCCGCCTGTTATGGACGAAGAAAGCGCCGCTACCCTATCGACTGGGCTATTGGCCTGCCATTCTCGGCCTCCTCTCCTTTGCCTGGTTCGAGCTGATCCATCCTGCGCCCGATGATCCCGCGATCCTGGCACAAGCGGTGATCGTCTACAGCGTCATCACCTGGATCGGCATGGCGCTGTTCGGCGAGGAGGCGTGGCTGAGTCAGGGAGATTGCTTTTCAGTGTTCTTTGCGCTGATCGCGCGGGTCGCGCCGCTGCAAACTCGAGACGAGCGGCTCTCGTTGGTCCCACCAGGCTGCGCCCTCGCCGAGTTCGACCCTCTGCCGCCGAGCGGGATCCTGTTCGTCCTCCTCACCCTCACAACGGTGTCGTTCGACGGCCTCAGCCGGACCTTCTGGTGGCTCGGCCTCAATGGCATCAACCCGCTGGAATTTCCGGGCCGCAGCGCGGTCATGGGCATCAATACCGTCGGCCTCTTCGCGCTCTGGCTTCTGTTGAGCGTGGCGTTCCTCGCCTGCATCTGGTTGGGACGTGCGATGGCGGGACAGCGCAGTCCATTTTGGACACAAGCCGGCGCTCTCGCCGCCTCGATCCTGCCAATCTCCATCGGCTATCAATTCGCGCACTATCTGACTTCGTTCCTGGTCAACATCCAATATACAGCTGTCGCCGCGACCGATCCGTTCGCGCGCGGCTGGTTCAACGCCGAAGAGCGGATGCACCACGTCACGACCTCATTCCTGTCCAACCACGATAGCGTCGCAATCATCTGGAATCTGCAAGCGGCTGGCATCGTCATCGGCCACATCATTGCGGTGCTGACGGCGCACCTCATCACCCTGAAGCGCGAATCTGATCGGCGCGTCATGCTGGCATGCCAGGTGCCGCTCGCCCTCCTGATGGTCGCCTACACTTTGTTCGGCCTCTGGCTGCTCTCGACGCCAGCGGCCGGTTGAGTTTTGGCCGCCTCATGATAAAGTTCGTATACGAACGATCTACAAACGCCGAGCTGACGCGGCACCGCCTGAACAGGGATCCACTCAACTGGGGGAGGTTTGCGATGACTCGTTCCAAGACTCCAAAATCAAGCAGTTCGAAGAGTTTGATCACGCGCCGCGCGGCTCTGCAGGGCCTCGGCGCCGTCGCTGGCGGCAGTGCCGCACTGGGCCTCGCACCCGGTTTCGTCCGCTATATCCAGGTCAGCGCAGCCGAGCCGATCAAGATCGGCTTCCAGGCGCATCGCACCGGCATCGGCGCAGCCTACGGCCGGTGGTATGAGCGCACGACCAACGCCGCGGTGAAGCTGATCAACGGCGCCGGCGGGATTGCCGGGCGACCGATCGAACTCATCGTCGAAGACGACGGCACGGATCCGAAACGTGGCGCGGAAGTGGTCGAGAAATTCGCCTCACAGCACAAGGTCGACATCACGTTCGGCACCTTGTTCTCGCATGTCGTGATGGGCTCGGCGCCGCGGGCGGGCGAACTGAAGATGCCCTATTTCGTGGTGAGCGAAGGCCACCACGTCGCGTCCGGCGCGCTGAACCGCTACACGTTCCAGCCGGGAATCACCGATGTGAAGGCGCAGGTCAGCTCCATGGCGCCGTGGATCGCCAAGAATCTCGGCAAGAAGGTCACCATGATCTTCCCCGACTATGCCTTCGGCTATGACCATCGCGACTTCTTCAGCGCGGCGATCGAGAAGCAGGGTGGCCAGGTTCTGCAGCTGCTGCCGATCCCGGCGACGGAAACGTCATACACCAAATATTTCCCGCAAATTCCGAGCGATACCGAAGTGCTCTATCACGTCATGGTAGGGCCGGGCGTGCTGACCTTCGTCAAGGAGATGGGCGAGTTCTACGGATCCAACCGGCCGCAGATCTTCGGCTTCATCGACTCGCTCGAAGCCGTGGATATCGCGAGCCCGGGCCTCGAATTCCTGGACGGCACTTATTTCTGGGAAGCCTATCCGCGCTACGCCCAGGCCAAGCAGAGCGACGCCGACAAGGCCTATCGCGCGGCCGTCGGTGTCGACAACAGCGGCGCGAGCCTCGAAGACCCGAAGGACGTTGCCACCTACTCCCATATGTTCGGTTGCTGGGAGACGCTCTACATCATCAAGGAAGCGATCGAGGCCAGCGGTTATCAATCGCCGACCGCCGCCGACAAGAAGAAACTGATCGAAGCGACCGAGGCGATGAAGGGCTGGAAGGAAGGCAATGAGCACCCGCAGGGCGACAAGACCTTCGTCGGCCAGATCCACCAATGCTTCGGCCACCAGTTCATCTCCAAGGTCGCCGGCGGCAAGCTCGAGGTCGCGCACAAGACCGAGATCGCCGACGGCACCTACGAGCCGGAGACCGATTACACGAAGATGGCGCTGTAGCGGCGCAATGCCCCCGCGCTTTGATTCCCCTTCCCTCCTTGTGGGGGAAGGGCGCCTTTTTGTTGGGGTCGAATCAAAGCCTCACGCATGAGTCTCGGCCCCCACCTCCTTCTCGCTCTCATGGAAGGCACCGTCGCTGCGTTTGTGCTTGCGTTGACAGCGCTCGGCCTCGCGCTGGTGTTCGGCGTCATGCGCATCGTCAACGTGGCGCATGGCGAGTTCTTCATGCTGGGGGCGGTGCTCGCTTGGGCGTTCGCGCATCTGATCGGCAGCCCGGCGCTCGGCTTCCTGGTGGCAATCATCGCGAGCCCGATCATCGTCGGCGGGGCAGCCCTGGCGATCGACCGGATGATCCTGCGGCGATTCAACTACCAGCCCGAGGCGACCATCGTCGCGACCATCGGCCTGCTCTACATCATCCAGCAGCTAGTCCTTGTCTTCTACGGGCCAGACGCGCGCTCGGTCGAGGCGCCGATCAATTTCCGCATCCAGCTGCCCTGGTTCGGCTATTCCGGCTACAAGGTCGTCGTCGCCGGAATAGCCGCGTTGCTGTTGCTCGCGACCTGGTACGGCATCGCACGGACCAAGCTCGGCCTCGTGATGCGCGCGACGCAGTTCGACAGCGAAACTGCACAGGCCTTCGGCATTCCGGTCGATCGTGTCTATGCGGCGGTGTTTGCCATCGGCGCCATGCTGGCCGCCATCGCCGGCGTCCTGATCGTGCCGATCAAGCAGGCCTATTACCTGATGGGCCTCGATCCTCTGCTGCTATCTTTCATCGTGGTCATCATCGGTGGGCTGGGCAGCCTGCGCGGCGCCATCATCGCCGCTTTCGTGATCGGCATCAGCGACGGCGTGATCTCGGTCTTCTTCTCGCCCAACCTCTCGAAGATTTTGGCAACCTTGCTGGTCGCGCTGGTCCTGGTCTTCCGGCCGGAAGGGCTGTTCGGCGGAAAGGCGCGCTGATGAGGGGCCCACAGCACCGCGTACTCGCGCTCCATGGCAGCGTTCTCGCTCTCCTGTTCCTGCTGCAATTCGTGCTGCCGGCCTATCACCACACCAACTTCACCAGCATCATGGTGCTGGCGACCTACGGCATCGGCTACAATATCCTGATCGGCTATACCGGCCTGCTCAGCCTCGGCCACGCAATGTTCTTCGCGGCCGGGCTCTATGCCGCCGGCCTCACGGTGCATTACTTCAATCTCGATCCGGTCAGCGCCTTCCTTTTCGGCGCCGTCGCGGCTCTTGCCTTCGCGGCGGCTGTCGGATTGGTCGCCCTGCGCACCACCGGTGTCTCCTTCATGATCGTCACCATGATGTTTTCGCAGGCGTGTTTTCTGCTCATTCTCTATTTCAACGAGGTGACACGCGGCGACGAAGGCATCGTGCTCACCGAAGCGGCGCGGCAGATTGGAGATTTCAGTCTCGTCAATCCCGCAGTCCGCTACAACCTCGCCCTCGCTTTGTTCGCCATAGCGGTGGCCTTGTGCTTCATCCTCATCCGCTCCCGCGTTGGGCGCGTCCTCGTCGCGATCCGCGAGAACGAGGAGCGCGTGAAGATGCTGGGCTACCACACCTTCCGCTACAAGCTGCTGGCACTTGCTTTATCCGGCATGCTGTCCGGTGCGGCGGGCGCAGCTTACGCCCTGATGTTCGGCTATGTCGGCGCGACCTTCGCCTCGATCGAATATTCGATCTATGCCCTGCTGTGGGTCCTGCTGGGCGGCAGCGGGACCATCCTCGGCCCGATCGTCGGCGCCTTACTCATGTTCTATCTGGTTGAATGGACTAGCGAGGTGACGGAAAGCTATCGCATCGTGGTTGGCGCGGTCCTCGTCCTGCTGACGCTGTTCTTCCCCAAGGGCATCCTTGGCACCTTGCGAGAGAAGCGCCTGCGGTGGCTCCCATGAGCTTCCTCGAGACGCGCAGCCTGAGCCGACGCTTCGGCGGCCTTACCGCTGTGGATCAGGTCGATTTCCGCCTGGACCCGGGCGAGATCCGTGCCGTCATCGGCCCGAACGGCGCCGGCAAGACAACCTTGGTCAGCATGATCTCCGGCCGCGTCGCGCCCAGCACCGGCGCGATTCTGTTCGGCGGAGATGACATCACACGCCTCCCGCCATGGGAGCGTGTCGCTCGCGGGATCGTCTACACCTTCCAGATCACCAGCGTGTTCCGCAATCTCAGCTGTTTCGACAACGTGGCCCTGGCAGCACAGCGCGCACTGACCCTGGGCAAGGCACCGTGGCATCGGATCGATCACGGCGCACTCGCCTCCGCCGTCACGAATGCATTGCAGCGGGTAGAGCTCACGGAGCGCAGCGACACGCCCGCGGCGAACCTGCCTTATGGCCACCAGCGCCTGCTGGAGGTCGCCATGAGCCTGGCGCTGAAGCCGAGGCTGCTGGTGCTGGATGAGCCGACGCAAGGCCTGTCCGAGGCGGAGATCACCAATTTCTGCAAGCTGGTGCGGGAGATCGCCGCCGACGCCACCATCCTCCTCATCGAGCACAACATGGATGTGGTGATGGAGCTGGCGCAGCGCATCACGGTCATGAGCAATGGCGCGATCCTGGCCGAGGGAACGCCAGCGGAGATCACCGCCAACGCCGCCGTCCAGCAAGCCTATCTGGGGGCGTGATGCTGACGATCGACGGCCTCAACAGCTTCTATGGCAACGTGCAGGTGCTGCGCGACTTTGCGCTGGAGCTGAACCAGGGCGAGGTGCTGTGCCTTCTGGGCCGCAACGGCGCCGGCAAGACCACACTGCTCAAGGCCATCATGGGGCTGGTGCGGCCGCGATCCGGACGCGTGACGCTGGATGGCGCCGATCTCACCGCCCTGCCCGCCCACGCTGTTCCAAAGCAAGGTATCGGTTATTGTCCGCAGGGAAGACGCCTGTTCTCCGACCTCACCGTCGAAGAGAATCTGCAGGTCGGGCTGATGACCCGCGATCGCGGCGAGGCCACGCTGGAGCGGGTGCTCGGTCTTTTCCCGGTCCTCAGGCAGCGCATGCGGCAGCGCGCAGGCACCTTGAGCGGTGGCGAGCAGCAGATGCTGGCGACCGCCCGTGCGCTGTGCCTCGAGCCCAAAGCCCTCCTGCTCGACGAGCCGACCGAGGGATTGATGCCGAGTGCCATCGCCACCATTCTGGATACCGTCCAACGGCTGAAATCTGAGGGCGTCGCGACCATCCTGGTGGAACAAAGAGTCGAAGCCGCGCTGAAAGTTGCGGATCGTGTCGTGTTTATCGAGAATGGCCGCAGCTGCGAGAGCGTGGCACCAGACATTCTGCGAGACGATCCGCGGTTATTGCATCACTATGTCGGGGTCGGACTGAAGCGCGAAGGAAGGGGAGTGCGGCAATCTTGAAGCAAGGAACGGCGATGCAGGCCGCCGGCGTAACGTTGGCCAATTGGCGCCAACCGCCGTGGAACTGCTGGGCCTTCCATCATGTGCCGGAGCTTCTGCCGGTCGCGCGCATCGCGCATGACCCGGCGCGCGTCTCGGCCCTGCCGCAGAATCCGCGCGCGCTCGGCTCGTTTGAGTTTACCGGTCCGGCCGGCGTGCGCTGGACTCTCGATCGCCTGCTGCCGCAGACCTCGACCGACGGTTTCATGGTTCTGCATCAGGGTCAGGTTGCGTTCGAGTGGTATGGCAACGGCTTGACGCCGACAAATCCGCACATCGTCTTCTCGGTCAGCAAGTCGATCACCGGCATTCTCGCCGGCATCTTGGTCGAGCGCGGGCAGCTTGATCCCGATGCGCCGGTCCTGCGCTACATTCCGGAGGCCAGCGGCTCGGCTTATGGCGATTGCACGGTGCGGCACGTGCTCGACATGAATGTCGGCATCACCTTCGTTGAGAACTACCTCGACACCACCGGCGATTTCGCGCGCTATCGCGCCGCGACCGGCTGGAACCCGGTCGACAATCCGGCGCTTGCCACGGATCTGCGCAGCTTTCTCGTGACGTTGCGGCGCGGTGAAAATCCGCACGGCGCGAAATTCCACTATGTTTCGCCCAACTCCGACCTCCTGGGCTGGATCCTGGAGCGCGCCAGCGGCATGCCTTATGCGCAGCTGCTGAGCGAGCTGATCTGGACCAAGCTCGGCGCCGAAGCCGATGCACATGTCACGGTGGATCGCCTGGGGGCCGCGCGCTCGGCCGGAGGCATCGGCGTGACCCTGCGCGATCTGGCGCGCTTCGGCGAGATGGTGCGGAATTTCGGCCGTGCTAGCGACCGGCAGGTCGCGCCGCGCTGGTGGATCGAGGATATCCTCAACAATGGTGACCAGCGCCCTTGGCTGGCGACCGAGACGGCGGCGAAGTTCCTGCCCAACGGCCGCTATCGCAGCCAGTGGTACATGATCGGCAATGCCAGCGGCGCCTATTGTGCCATCGGCATTCACGGCCAGTGGATCTATATCGATCCCGCGGCCGAGATGGTGATCGCCAAGCTCTCGTCCCAGCCGCTGCCCCTCGACGAAGCGACGGACCGGCTGTTGCTGGCCGCGTTCGAGGCGATCGCTGGCGCGCTGCACGTCTAGCGAGGGCCGGCCGTGCCGCGATCTACCCGGCCAATCACCCTGACCGCAGACCTGGTCGCGCGGGTGGAGCGGCTGGAGCGCAATCCCGGGCCAGAGCCCGGCTATACGCGCATCACCGAGGCGCACTATGACGGCGTGGTCGAAGGGCTTCTGAAGCAGCACAACCCGAACCCGCTGTGGCTATTCGCCTACGGTTCCCTGATCTGGAAGCCGGAATTCACCGCGCTCGAGCATCGGCGCGGCATCGCCTACGGATGGCATCGCTCCTTTTGCCTCGAGCTGAAATCATGGCGCGGCACGCCGGAAATGCCGGGGCTGATGATGGCGCTGGAGCGCGGTGGGTGCTGCGAGGGCGTCGCCTATCGCCTGCCGGACAACGATCACCATGATCAGCTGCGCCGGCTGGTAGTCCGGGAGATCGGCTATCTTGAGGATGTACAGACCATGCGCTGGATCAATGTGCGCACGCAGAATGAAACCGTGCGCGCGCTGGTGTTCTATGCCGGCCCGACCGGCAGGGGCTATGTCGGCAAGCTGCCGGTCGAACAGACGGCGCGCATCCTCGCCCGCGCTGCGGGCTATGTTGGATCCTGCGCAATGTATCTCTATCAGACCGTCAGGAAGCTCGAAGAGCATGGCATCCACGACGGCCATTTGTGGCACTTGCAGGAATTGGTGGCCGCGGAGATCGAAGCCATGATCCGGAGCGGCGCTGCGGGTGTGCTTGCCGCCGCCCAGGTTTCGCCGGCCATCATTGAAGACTCAGTCGAAGCTGTCACGAAGGCCGAACAATAGCGCGTGGGCTAGATAGCCTCCGTTAATCCTCTGGAGACCAATTCCCTGTACCCATGGCGGACCCATCGACGGATCACTGGCGCCCATGACCCTGCCCCCGATGCCAGCCTTGCTGGCGGTGCTGTTCTGCGCCGGCTTGTTCGTGCTGCTGTTCCAGTATCTCTTCCCGCGCCCGGCGCTGTGGAGTTTGGCAGCCACAGCCATCGGAGCCGGCATCATCTGCACGTTCCTCCTCAGCCTGGCGTTGCGACATTTTGTGGCGCCAGGCTTGTCGGGCTTTGAGACGCTGACCTCTGCTGCCACCGCTCTGCCTTTCGCAATCCTGCGCGCCGGCTTGCCCGAGGAAGGGGTTAAGGGACTGGCAGCCATCATCGCGCTGCTGCCGTTCTGGCGGCGCGTGACACCAGCCCAGGCCTTCCAGGCTGCCTTGTTCGTCGCGGTCGGGTTTGCGGTGGTGGAGAACCAGGGCTACGCGATGGTGTTCGGCGATTATGCGATTCTGATCGCGTTGGGCCGCGGCTTCCTCGCCACCCTCACCCATACGCTGCTCGCCATGATCTTCGGCGGGTTCCTGATGCGCTTCGCCGCGCGCGGATGGCGGCATTGGCATCTGCCCATCATCGGCTACCTCGTCGCGGCAGGGTGCCACGCGCTCTATGATGCAGGCCTGCTGCCCCCGCTGGCGGAATACTTGAGGACCAGGACGGTCAGCATCCCGACCATGCTTGCCGCGCTGCCGGTCGTGGCCGGCGGCATCGCGCTGGTGCTGATCGCCGGCCTGTGGTCTTTGCGCAGTGCAATCCGCCGTGCCGCCGCCGATGATCCGATCGCCGCGGAGTTGAGCCACAAGGCCATCGTTCGCCGCTGGCGTTGGGCGGCCAACATCGTGCTGGTGCTCGGTATCGCCGGCCTCATCGCCGCGATCGTCTGGGTCATATTCGTTGAAGCGCCGCAGCCGGAAACGCCCCCTGGAACGCCTGATGTGCAGAACGCCCTGGTCGGCACCGTCAGCCTTGCCGGCTCGGTCTTTGCCATCATCGCGAGCTGGGTGTTGCGGCAGAAGCGCTAAGCTCTTCGTGGCAGCAGGGGCCTATTCCGATGCCTTCTTGAGTGCTTGCGCTTGCCGCTTGCCCACCGGCGGCAACGCTTCGATCTCGATTACGCTCATCGGCTCGTAATCCTCGATCGCGAGGCAGCGGTTGATGATCTGCCCGTCGTCGGAGAGCGGGCAGATCAAGGATTCCACCCATATCGGGTTGCGCCCTTCCTCCATCCAGTCGGTGATCCCGTAGGCCGGTTTCCCGGCTCCAACGGCAGCGCGGTAATAATCCGTCCAGTCATGGCCTTGATCATCGAAGATCAGCTCATCGGCGTAGCGGTTGGTGAAATCGACCCGCGCCCAATGCACGATCTCGGTGCCGACCAGCCGATAGAACACGCGGAACGGCTGATAGGAAATGCCGGTGATCATCAGGTGCGGGAGCGCCCCCTTGATCTCGGCCGGATCGATTTCAGCGCGCGCCGGAAACGCACGGCCATTGCGCAGGCCATGCCAGTAGCGCAGCACCCGCGCGATCCTGGGCGATCGGATGCGCGCGAGCACACTGTCGAACTCGCGGTCGGGATCGAACACGAAGAACGTGTCGCTCGCGATGCGCCATTGCGATTCCATTGCGCGACCATAACCGAAGGGACTTAACCAGACTTTACAAAGGATGAAACAAGCCGCGTAGGATGCGATGCCGCAGCCTCCTCGGCTAGGCCGAATGGCAGATCGGCGAGAATTTCAGCCTATCTTGAGCAGCCGATAGGCCCGCCGGCACATCCAGAAGCAGCCCCCACCGATCGCCAGAAAACCAGCGCCAAGCCCAAGCGACAGCCACCAATCCCAATGCACCGCGCCCATCATCAGGCTCATGTAGCCGAGCACGATCGCGAGAAGCAGCAGCAGGACGCTCGCGGCGAGCCAGAGAATGAGCAGCAGCTTTCTCATAGCGTCGTTTTTGTGAACCACGGGTGATCGAGACGGTGCGGCGCCAAGCAGGATCATTTTGTGAGAAAGAATCCCGGCGACTGGGCGAGCTTGGCTTCCAGCCGGTCGAGATGAAAGTTCATGAGCTGGCCGAGGCGCATGTGGCCGAACGGCTTCTCGAACACCCGCTGCGGATAAAGGGGGTCGGCGAAGCTGTTGCCCTCCAGCAGCACCGGCCCGGTCTCGGTGATCGCTAAGTCCCAGCCGATCATGACCCGTTCGGGGACCATGTCGTGGGCCTTGAGGGCAAGCTGCATCAGCTCCCGCCAGAACGGCACGATGCGTTCCGTTGCCAAACCGCCGGTGACCGGATGCCGGTCGAACCATTCGGACAGGCAATCCGCTTTGTCGCCGGTGATCCGACCCAGCCTGCCGGTCTCGAGATCGATCCTCGCGGCGAACTCCTCGATCCGCCCGACATCCCAACGCTTCTCCAGCTTGGTGATGGAACGCAGATACAGGTTCGTGACCTCGGGACGCAGCTGCTCATCGAGGCAGCTGAGAACGCGGAACGCGAGCAGCGAATCCTGCGCAAAATCGGCGAGCGCAGGATGGTTGCGCAGCAGCGGCAGCACCATCAGCTGCCAGTGCAGGGACCGCTGCTGAAGGTCGGCCAGCAGTTCATCCAGCGTGACCCGCCGGTCGTATGCGTCCAGGTATTCGAATGGAGCGACGCGGCGATAAGCGCCGGCTCCAATAGCGCCGCGGCCGTCGCGCCGCTTGATGAAGAGATCACGATCGAGATCACTCTTCGTGCGGTCCTGCCAGATGATCTGGCCCTCCTCGACCAGGATGATCGGGTGTGGGTGCGGGATGCCAGCCTCCGCGCACCAGGCGGCGACAGCGACCTTGTCGCCAAGCTGGCGGGCGCGATTCTTCGCTTCCGGGTCGATGCGATTCAACGCCTTGAAGACACCGTGCTTCGTCGGATTGCGCATCAGGAATTCGCCCGCGTCGCGCATCGCGCCGTCGCGATAGAGCTCGCACATGTAGTAGACCCAGGGCGCCGCGCCGATCGACCACACGATACGGCACTGATCGAGGATCTGGCGGTAGATCGGGACGCCGAATTCCGTCTTCACCCGGGCGCCGACCCTCTTGATCAGCGGCGCGATGCGCCAAAGGTTGTGCAGCGGCTTCAACACCATGTGGAACAGCAGCCACCAGCGGCCCTCGAGCGAACGGTCGGCGCTCAGGATCTTGCGCTGCAGGCGCCGCGTTCTTATCCCAAGGGGCTCGATGCGCTTGGGGCGATCGGATAGCGCCGCGGCAACCGCGCCGGCGTGCCGTGCCGCGCTTCCTTCCGACGGTCCAGCACGGTTCATGCGGCACTGCCTCTTTCTGTCTGGCAGGCGAGGAATTGGTAGCGCCGGGCGGATTTGAACCACCGACACAGGGATTATGATTCCCCTGCTCTACCACTGAGCTACGGCGCCACCGCAAGGCCGGCTTGGAAAGCCGGCCGGATGCGGAGGCAAGCGTATAGCGGCCGCCGTCCGCCCCGTCAAGGATAGCGCAAGCCTTTGATCTTTCGCGCTAATCCGAGAACATGGAGGTCATTTTCAGGGCCACGCCCATGCTGCCCTCGACCTTCAGCTTGCCGGTCATGTAGGCGAGCGTCGGATCGAGCGCGCCCTCCATCAGTTTCTTCATGTTCTCGGGCGAGATCTTGATGGTGGTGGTGGCGTCAGGCTTGTCCTCGTTGTCGATGGCCGGCGGGTGCTCGGTGCCATCCCAGAAGATGATGCCGTCCTCCTCCAGGATGAACTTCACCTTGTATCCGAGCTTCACATTCTGCCCCGCGCGCTTGCGCAGCTCATCGGTCAGTTCACTGAGGTCCATCGCGTTTCCCCCTTTCAGGCAGCCCGCGCCGCCTGCTCCCGCTGGATCCAGCCGCCGCCGAGCACACGGCTGCCCTGATAGAAGACACAGGCCTGGCCAGGCGCGATTCCGAACTGCGGCTCCAGCAATTCGACGCGCGCCTGACCGCCAGGCAGCAGCGAGGCGATCGCCGGCTTGGGCTCCGTCATCGAGCGCAGCTTGACCGCGACTTCGACATTCTCCCCCGGCTCATCGTTGCCGCCCAGCCAGTTGACCTCCCGCAAGGTCACGCTCGACTTCGCCAGCGCCGCCTTGGGACCGACGAAGACGCGCCGCGTCTCCGGCTCCAGCCGCACCACGTAGAGCGGCTGGCCGTTCTCGTTGAGATCGCCGAGGCCGAGGCCCTTGCGCTGCCCCACAGTGAAATTGATGAGGCCGTCATGCTGACCCAGCACGCGGCCGTCCAAATGCACCAGCTCGCCCGGCTCCGCCGCGCCGGGGCGCAGGCGCTCGACGACCTTGGCGTAACCGCCAGTCGGCACGAAGCAGATGTCCTGGCTGTCCGGCTTGTCGGCCACCGCCAGCTCGAACTCCGCAGCGATCGCGCGCGTCTCGGTCTTCGGTAAATCCCCCAAGGGGAAGCGCAGGAAATCCAGCTGTTCGGGCGTCGTTGCGAACAGGAAATAGCTCTGGTCGCGCCGGGGATCCGCGCCGCGATGCAGCTCCGCCCCGCGCGCGCCAGTGACGCGCTTCACGTAATGGCCGGTCGCCAGCGCTTCTGCCCCCAGCTCGCGCGACTGCGCGAGCAGGTCGCGGAACTTGACCCGCTGATTGCAGCGCACGCAGGGAATCGGCGTCTCGCCCGCCAGATACGAATCCGCGAAATCCTGCATCACCGCGTCGGAAAACCGGTTCTCGTAATCCAGCACGTAATGCGGAATGCCGATCTTGTCCGCCGCCATCCGTGCGTCATAGATGTCCTGCCCCGCGCAGCAGGCACCCTTCTTGCCCACCGTCAGTCCGTGGTCGTAGAGCTGCAGGGTGATGCCGACCACGTCATAACCCTCGCGCTTCAGCAAGGCCGCCGTGACCGTGCTGTCGACGCCGCCCGACATGGCGACGACCACGCGGGTATCCTCCGGCCGCTTGTTGAAACCGAGCGAGTTCATGTTTTGTCTTCACACATTCCGATTCGTCATGGCAAGGCTTTAAGCCTTGCCATGACGGTTGGGGGCATCCTACCCGCCCCGTCTATCTGGACCAACTCTGGCCTGATTTCAACGACTTAGGATCTCGAACATGCGCGCATAGGGCGCCGGATCGACGCCGAGGCCAATGGCCGCGGAGAAGTGGCCCCGGTCGCGCAGGAAGTAATTGTCCTTCGGGATGCGCCAGCGTTCCGCAAGCAGATACCCACCGGCAGCGGCGGTCACGTCGTCGCGCTTGCCTACCATCAGCACGATATTGGCAGGGTCGATCGGCGGCTCCGCGCCGGCGTCGGTGATCGGCTCCAGGGCCTGGAAGTGTTCCGCTTTCCAGCCATGGCGGCGCACCTCGTTGTCGATATCCGCCATCTGGCCCAGCGAGGATTCCAGCGGCAGGGCGCTCACGCGCGCCGTGGACGTCATCAGGAACAAGGCATCCGGTTTGCATTCCACCGGCCAATAGCGCCAGCGGCTGGCTGCGACCTGCGCCGTCAGGGCGCCCAGCGAAATCCCGCCGAGGGAGATGCGGCCCGGACCCTGCGCGCGGCACCAGGCGATCATCGCGGCATATTCCCGCGCGGCGCGCACGAAATGCTGGATGCCGGAGATCGGCGGCTCGGTCAGGAAGCTCTCGCCGCCATAGAGGCCGGCCTTGCAGCGGCGGTTGTGGCCCGGTCCGTCCGGCAGCACGATCCGCATGCCGACGCGCGCCATGTTGAGAAAGCTGCGCGGGCCATCCACCATCATCTCCGTCTCCATGGCGAGGCCATGGGCGAAGAAGAAGGTCGGCATTTTCGCCGGCGGCTGCTTCGGCTCGTAGATGTGCGCATACGCGGTATCGGCCGGATCATCGCCGACCCCCGCGCTTTCGAACCGCAGCCAATATTCGATCACGTCGCCATGATCGACGCTCTTGCTGCGCTCGATCGCCGGCAAAG
This sequence comes from Dongiaceae bacterium, assembly GCA_035695765.1. Taxonomy (GTDB): domain Bacteria; phylum Pseudomonadota; class Alphaproteobacteria; order Dongiales; family Dongiaceae; genus Dongia_A. Next base: position 67,057 of record DASRRI010000005.1, on the reverse strand, counting down.
GATCGGCCACCTGGAACAAGGCGTCAGGATCGGCCAGGACCTGGTCGAGCGCCTCGATCGCGAAATCCGGTGCCGGCGTGCGATAGCGGACGGCCGACACGCGATATTTCTTGGAGAAGGAGAGGTAGCGGAAGCGGTTGGCGAGATAGAATTGCGCGGTGCGGCGGCGTTCAAGTTCCGCCGCGGCCAGGTCGCCGGCGCTCCCCTCGAACGCAATCTCCGTCCAGCGCGTCTGCGCTGCCTTGGACACGAGGCGCAGCCGATGCGTGATGTTGAGCTTGCTCCGCAGGCGCGGCGGCAGGCCGAACAGGCCGAGCTGCCGCGCGAAATTCTCGAGCGAGGTGCTGCTCGCCCCCGCTGCGGCCCAGGCGCGTGAGGCCGGCAGCACGCGCTTGAAGCCCCACAGGCAAACGGGATCGATCCAGGGCCGCGCCAGCAGGGCTAAAAAGATCGATCCAGTGCGCGGGAATTCCTGGCCACGCTTGCGTAGCGCGCTGTCGAGCGCCTCGCCTGCAACCTTCTCGGCCAGCGGCCCTTTCACCGGCTCAGTCAGGGAGGACTCGCTGGCGGGGCTCACCCGCGCTCCTCGATCCACGCAGCCTGGATAGCCTCGAGGATCTTCTCGTTGGACTTGTTGGGATCGTCTTCGAAATCCGGCAGCTCCTGGACCCACTTCCACAGGTCCATGAAACGCAGGTTGACGATGTCGACGTCGGGACGGGCGTCTTCCAGCTCGATCGCAATGTCGTGGACGTCGGTCCAGCGCAGTTTTTTCGCCATGTCGTCGTCCAGCTCCGATCGTTTCTTTCGGCTGCTACTTATCGACCATCATGTTGCGCGTCGCCGCCGGCAGGCTGACGGTGAGGCCGTCCAGCTCTTCGGTCATCTTGATCTGGCAGCCAAGGCGCGACGTATGGGTGAGGCCGAAGGCAAGGTCGAGCATGTCTTCCTCATCCTCGCTCGCCGTCTGCAACACATCGTACCACTCGGGGTCCACGATCACGTGGCAGGTGGAGCATGCAAGCGAGCCTTCGCAGGCGCCTTCCAGGCTGATGTTATTGCGGTGCGCGATTTCCAGGACCGAAAGGCCGACCGGCGCTTCGACTTCGAGGCGCGTCCCATCAGGATTGATGAAGGTCATTTTCGGCATCTATTTGACTCCGTTCGGAAATCCGCAAAACTCAATGGGCTGGGCCAGAAGACCCGGACCGGCTCCGATCCGGGGCCGGGTCAGTTGCCATACTTGCTTCAACCTCGTCAAGCGAATGGCCTTTCAACGCCAGGGCCACCGCCCGGTCCATCCGCCGCTGGGCGAAGGCATGGGTCGCGTGGTCAAGCCCCTCCACCGCCGCATTGATAAGATCGCGGTCCTCGCCCTTTATGGCGTGCCGGAGCTTAGCGATTGCTGAATCGATACTGGCCCGCTCATCGGCCGACAGCAGCGAACCATCGGCAACCAGCGCGGCATTCAGCGCCAGCAGCACCCGCTCCGCCTCGACCCGCGCTTCGATCAATAGGCGCTGTTCCATGTCGTCGCGGGCGTGGACCAGACTGTCGCGCAGCATGTCCGCCATCTCGCCTTCGCTGAGGCCATAGCTCGGCTTCACCGCAATTTCGGCTCGAATGCCAGTCGTCTTTTCCACTGCGGAGACGGTGAGCAAGCCATCGGCATCGACGGCAAAGGTCACCTGGATGCGCGCGGCGCCCGCCACCATCGGCGGAATGCCCAGCAGCTCGAACCGGCCGAGGGACCGGCAAGCATCGACGGTCTCGCGCTCGCCCTGTACGACGTGGATCAGCATGCCGGACTGGCCGTCCTGATAGGTAGTGAAGTCCTGCGCCTTGGCGACCGGGATCGGCGTATTGCGGTCGATCACCTTCTCGACGATGCCGCCCATGGTCTCGATCCCGAGCGACAGCGGGATGACGTCAAGCAGGAGCGTGTCGCTGCCGCGCGTCAGCGCCTTGGCCTGCAGGGCAGCGCCGACGGCGACCACTTCGTCGGGATTGATGTCGGCGAGCGGCTGCCGGCCGAAGAATTCCTCGACCTTGCGGCGAACCAGCGGCACGCGCGTGGAGCCGCCAACCAGCACGACACCCTTGATGTCCTTCGTACCAACGCGCGCATCGTCCAGCGCCTGGCGGCAGGCGCGCATGGTGCGCTGGATCAGCGGGTCAACCAGAGCCTCGAACTCGCTGCGCGACATGGTGACATCGATCTGCTTGCCGCCGATCTCTGCCAACAGCGCCGCGCTATCCTGCTGGCTTAGCTTTTCCTTGGCGGCGCGGGCCGCCAACAGCAGGGCCGCAGCGCCGGCTTCGTCCAGCGTGACAAGGCCGCTCGCCGCAATGGCGCGCTCGGCCAGTGCATGGTCGAAATCATCGCCACCCAGCGCAGAATCGCCGCCGGTCGCCAGCACCTGGAAGACGCCCTTTTGCAGGCGCAGCAGCGAGATGTCGAAGGTGCCACCGCCAAGATCATAGATCGCATAGACGCCTTCGGCTCCGGTATCGAGGCCATAGGCGAGCGCGGCTGCCGTCGGCTCGTTCACAAGGCGCAGCACATCGAGGCCAGCCAGCTTCGCCGCATCCTTGGTGGCACTGCGCGCGGCGTCGTCGAAATAGGCCGGCACCGTCACGACTGCCTTGGCTACGACTTGACCCAGCGATTGCTCGGCGCGGGACTTCACCGCTTTGAGGATTTCGGCGGACATCTCGATCGGCGTCACCGATCGGCCGGCGACCTCCAGCCGCACCATGCCGACGGAATCGCCGCTGGCTGCGATCTTGTAGGGCAGGACACCGGCCAGCGCCTTGACGTCATGGACGCCGCGCCCCATCAGGCGTTTGATCGAACTGACGACGCGGTCCGGATACTTGGCGCGCAAGGCCTGTGCCTCGCGCCCGACGATCACGCCATCGGCCATCAGCGCGACCACGGATGGAATGAGCCCGTCGCCATGCGCGTCGCGCAGCACTTCTGGCTGCTCGCCATCGACCACCGCCACCACGGAATTGGTGGTGCCGAGGTCGATGCCAATGGCGATGCCGTGCTCCCTGACGTGCGGTTCCGGCGTCTCGCCCGGCTCGTGGATCTGCAGCAGCATGGTCATGCCCGCCCGTCCGCTTGTTCGAGGGCAATCCGGCGCGTGCGCGTCTCCTCGAGATACTTGCGCAGATACTTCAGTCGTGTCGTCAAAAGGTTCGCTGCCATGAGATCGTCGCTCGCGAAGGCCTTGGAGAGATCGGAGAGGATGGCGATGGCATGGGCTCCGGCCTTGGCCTGGAGTCTTTCCACCTTCTCGATGCTGGTCGCCTCCATCAGGGCTTCGCGCGCTTCCATCGCTTCCATCAACAGTTCCGGATCGCGCACCGTTTCGTCCTTCGAGACCGAGGCATCGATGCCCTTGAGGCTGAGCAGATAGGCGGCGCGGCGCAGCGGGTCCTTCAGCGTCTCATAGGCTTCGTTAAGGGCAACCGCCTGCGCTTCCGCAAAGGCGCGTTCCTTCGCCGGCTTCGTCGCAAAGCGGTCGGGATGGATGGCGCGCTGGAAACCGAGATAGCGCTTCTCGATCACGTCGAGATCGATGTCGAAATCCGGCTCGATGCCGAGCCGGCGGAAGCGGTCAAGCTGTCCCGGCGGCTGGATCGCACCGCAGGTGTGGCAGAACAACGCTTGCCCCGCGACCGGTCCCTTGCAGGACCAGCACGAAACGAGACCAGCGCGCGCCGCGCGCATATCGTCCGGTTGAGTCGACATCACTATGCGACATCAGACGTGGAAGGATTCGCCACAGCCGCAGCGGCCCTTCTCGTTCGGATTCTTGAAGACGAAGCCGGATTGCAGCTTCTCTTCGACATAATCCATTTCGGTGCCGAGGATGAAGAGCGTCGCCTTCGGGTCGATCAGGACCGTGACGCCATCCTGCTGCACGACCTCGTCCATCGGCCCCTTCTCGTCGGCGAATTCCAGCGTATAGCTGAGGCCGGAGCAGCCCTTCGTCTTGACGCCGATGCGGATGCCGGCCGACGGCTTGCCGCGCTTGTCGAGCAGCGCCTTCACGCGCTCGACTGCCGCCGGACTCAGATTGATCGCGGCCGGCCGCGCACGCGGCGCGCGCTTCGGCTTGACGTCTGGCGCTGCCACAGCGGGCGCGCCTTCCGGGATGTTGGTGCCGATATCCATGATCGTTGTGCTACTCCGCCGCCTTTTCGGCCGGCTTGCCGTGCTTCTCGCGATAATCCTTGATCGCGGCCTTGATCGCATCCTCGGCTAGGACCGAGCAATGGATCTTGACCGGCGGCAGCGACAGCTGCTGCGCGATCATGGTGTTCTTGATCGTTTCCGCCTCGTCCAGCGTCTTGCCCTTTACCCACTCGGTCGCGAGCGAGGAAGAAGCGATCGCCGAACCGCAACCGAAGGTCTTGAACTTCGCATCCTCGATGCGGCCATCGGCGCCGACCTTGATCTGCAGCTTCATGACGTCGCCGCAGGCCGGCGCACCGACGAGGCCGGTGCCGACGCTGAAATCGCCCTTGTCCAGGGCGCCGACGTTGCGCGGGTTCTCGTAGTGGTCGATCAGTTTTTCGCTATAGGCCATATTTGCTCTCCTGAATTCGATCGATCCCGGGGGCTATTAGTGCTCCGCCCACTTGATCGATTTGATGTCGATTCCTTCCTGCGCCATCTCCCACAGCGGGCTCATAGAGCGCAGGCGCTGCACGGATTCGACGATATGCTCGACTGCATAGTCGACGTCCTGTTCTGTCGTAAACCGGCCCAGCCCAATGCGCAGCGAGGTATGCGCCAGTTCTTCCTCCACGCCCAGCGCGCGCAGCACGTAGGACGGCTCCAGCGATGCCGAGGTGCAAGCGGAGCCCGACGACACCGCCAGGTCCTTGATCCCCATCATCAGCCCCTCGCCCTCCACATAGGCGAAGGAGAGGTTGAGGTTGCCCGGGATGCGGCTGTCGAGATCGCCGTTGAGATAGACCTCCGGCAGCTGCTCCTTGATCTTCTTGTAGAAGCGGTCGCGCAGGCCCTTCAGCCGCTCGGCCTCCGCGCCCATCTCGCGCTGCGCGATGGCGCAGGCTTCGCCCAGGCCGACGCAGAGCGGCGTCGGCAAGGTGCCGGAGCGCATGCCGCGCTCCTGCCCGCCGCCATGGATCAGCGCCTCGAGACGAACGCGCGGCTTGCGCCGGACGTAAAGCGCGCCGATGCCCTTTGGCCCGTAGATCTTGTGGCCGGAGATCGACATCATGTCGATGTTCATTTCCTCGACATTAAGCGGGATCTTGCCGACCGCCTGCGCCGCGTCGGTGTGGAAATAGACCTTGGCCGCGCGGCAGATCTTTCCGATCTCGGCCAGCGGCTGGATCACGCCGATCTCGTTATTCACCGCCATCACCGAGACGATGCAGGTATCCGGCCGGATCGCGGCCTTCAGCTGTTCCAGGTCGATGAGGCCGTTCTGCTGCACCGGCAGATAGGTGATGTCGAACCCTTCCAGCTCCAGGTGCCGGCAGGAATCGAGCACGCACTTATGCTCGGTCACGACCGTGATGACATGGTTCTTCTTGCCCTTGTAGAAATGCGCGACGCCTTTGATCGCGAGGTTGTTCGATTCGGTCGCGCCGGAGGTGAAGATGATCTCCTTCTCGTCGGCGCCGATGATCGAGGCGACCTGGGCACGCGCGTTCTCTACCGCCTTCTCCGCTTCCCAGCCGAAGCTGTGGTTGCGCGAATGCGGATTTCCGAAATGCGTCGTGAAGTAAGGCAGCATCGCCTCTACCACGCGCGAGTCGGTCGGTGTCGTCGCCTGATAATCCAGATAGATCGGCGTCTTCGGGCGGTTCTGGCCGTCAGCTGCGATCTTCATTTCCTGCAATGAACTCATGTTACTCACACCCTTGCATCAAGCTGCCGGCTGCATGTCCGGCAGCGTATGAACTTTCCGGCCGGCAAGATCGGCCAGCCGCGCCGCCAGTCCGTCGATCTCCGCCTCGTTGTTCCACCAGCCAAGGCTGATACGGATCGCGGACCGGGCAATCTCTTCGCCGTAACCCATCGCGGTCGCGACGTGGCTCGGCCGCACTTTTCCGGACGAACAGGCCGAACCCGCGCTGATCGCGTAACCGGCGAGATCGAGCGCCATCACCAAAGTCTCGCTCGACTTGCCGGCAACCGCGATGCACGCGGTATTCGGCAGCCGCGGCGCATCGGCACCCAGGATCGCAATGCCCTCGCCAAGCTGCGCTTCGAAGCGATCGCGCAATGTGGCCACCCGCGCGCCATGCGTATTGACCCGCGCTTCCTCCGCTGCCGCGCCGAACGCCGCGATGGCGGGAACATTCTCCGTCCCCGCACGCCGGAACTTTTCCTGTCCACCGCCGATCAGGATCGGCCGAAATGCCAGATCGCCCTTCATCACCAGGGCTCCGGCACCGAGCACGCCACCCATCTTATGGGCCGACACACTCAACAGATCAGCGCCCAGCTCACCCATATCAAGGGCAATGCGGCCCGGTGCCTGCGATGCGTCGCAATGCAGAACACCGCCCGCCGCATGCACCAGATCGGCCGCCGCCCGCACCGGCTGGATCACGCCGGTCTCGTTGTTCGCCAGCATGATCGAGACGAACGCCGGGCGCCCCGCTGCACCCAAAGCTGCCCCAAGGTCATCGAGATCGACCTGGCCGTTGCGCTGCACACGCAAGATACGCGCGCCTGCCATTTCGGCCGGCTTCAGCACCGAATGGTGCTCGATGCCGGAGACGATGAGCGGCCGTTCGCCCCGGCTGTTGAGCGCCAGATTGTTCGCCTCGGTCCCGCCGGCCGTGAAAATCACGTTCTCGGCCTTCGCTCCAGCCAGCTGGGCGACCTGGGCGCGGGCGCGATCGACCAGCGCACGCGCCGCACGTCCGAAGCCATGCACCGACGATGGATTGCCGGTGACGCGCAGCGCCGCTTCCATCGCCGCCAGCGCAGAAGCGCAGGGCGGCATGGACGCATTGGCATCCATATAGACGGCGTTGGTCATGGCACTCGCTTCAAAAGCCGGACTATTCTGCTGCAACGGTGGTACGCACCGGATCATTGACGGCAGCAGGCGGCGTGGCGCCGTCGCCTTCCAGCGGCTGGCCGAGCTGCGACTTGCCGAGGATGCGCCGGTTGACGACATCCGCGAGCGACACAGAGCTCAGGAACAGATGTATCTGGTGCGTCAGCTCTTCCCACAGATCGTGGGTCAGGCACCGGCTCTTGTCGCTCTGGCATCCCGTGCCGGTATTCGGCTTGCAGCGGGTGGCGCGGATCGGCTCGTCCACCGCCATGATGGCGTCGGAGATCCGCGTGTCTTCGGCGCTGCGTGACAGCAGATAGCCGCCGCCCGGGCCGCGCACGCTCTTCACCAGGCCGTTGCGCCGCAACTTGGCGAACAACTGCTCCAGGTAAGAGAGCGAGATTTCCTGCCGCTGCGAGATATCGGCCAACGCCACCGGGCGCCCATTGCTGTGCGACGCCAGATCGACCAGGGCCATAACCGCATAACGTCCTTTGGTGCTTAATCTCACGACCAACCTCCATCACATTCCGGCTGAGCCCGGCGCTTATTCCGCCGCGAAATCAGACCGTCTCGCTTCATCACTTCCTGTCCCGTTACTCGTATCGGCGCCGTTGTCCGAAGCGGGCCGAGCCGCCTTGCCGTTCAACTCGCCTTCCAGCAGGGCAATGCGGCCCTGCAGGCGGCTGACCTGATCCATCAGCCCTTCGATCGCACGGGCCACCGGATCGGGCAGAACACCGTTGGGCAGGCCATAAGCCGCAAAGTCGCCTGCATCTGCCCCGCGCGGCGCCGCGATCTTGGCTGGAATGCCGACCACCAGCGCACCGGGCGGCACATCGGTCACCACCACCGCATTCGCGCCGACCTTGGCGCCGTGGCCGACCGTGATGGCGCCCAGCACCTGCGCGCCGGCCCCGACGATCACGCGGTCGCTCAAGGTCGGGTGGCGCTTCTTGTTGACCTGGGCTGCGGAATTCACCGAGGGCGAGGTGCCGCCAAGGGTGATGTCCTGATACATGGTGACGTCATCGCCGATCTCGGCGGTCTCGCCGATCACCACTCCCATCCCGTGGTCGATGAACAGCCGGCGGCCGATGGTCGCGCCTGGGTGGATTTCGATGCCGGTCAGCCAACGTGCAGCCTGGGAAACAACGCGCGCCAGAACCCGCCAGCCCCGAAGATAGAGGGGATGGGACAGCCGATGGGCGAGGATCGCGTGGAACCCTGGATAAGTTAACGCCACCTCCAACCGCGAGCGCGCGGCGGGGTCCCGGGCGATGATAGAATCGATGTCCTCAGCGAAATGCTTGAAATTCATGACGGCCATCGTGTTTACTACCGGCCCGCTGCTCCTTAATTGACAAACCAAGTCAACTTTAGCGGCACAGGTCGCGGCAAAGAGCGCTCTCGCAGTCGATATAATATGTCCCACTATCTCAGTCAAGTTTATGCCCGGCAATCCCCGGCTTGGGCGTGTGAAATAACCATGTGCCATTATCGGATTAAGGGCCTTTTCCAGGATGTTCTTCCATGCCTGAAGTGATCATGAACGGGCCGGAAGGCCGCCTGGAGGGACGCTATAACCAGAATACGGAGCCCAATTCTCCGATCGCCCTGCTGCTGCATCCGCATCCGCAGCATGGCGGGACCATGAATAACAAGGTGGTCTACCAGCTCTATCAGTGCTTCCAGAAAAAGGGCTTTTCGGTCCTGCGGTTCAATTTCCGCGGAGTCGGCCGCTCCCAGGGCAAGTTCGATCGCGGCGAGGGGGAATTGAGCGACGCGGCGGCGGCGCTCGACTGGCTCCAGACCTGGAATCCCAACGCGCCGCAATGCTGGATCGCCGGCTTTTCCTTTGGCGCCTGGATCGGCATGCAGCTGCTCATGAGGCGGCCGGAGATCAGCGGCTTCATCTCGGTCTCCCCGCCCGCCAACATCTATGATTTCAGCTTTCTTGCCCCCTGCCCGTCATCGGGCCTGATGGTCCAGGGCGACCACGATACGGTGGTGCCGCAGGATTCGGTCGCCAAGCTGGTCACGAAGCTCAGCCATCAGCGCGGGATCAAGATCAACTACCAGATCATTCCCGGCGCGACCCACTTCTATACCGAGCATCTCGATCAGCTCAGCAAGACGGTGGACGATTACCTGACGGCTGCGATCCCGGAGACCGCGGCCAAGCTGCGCGCGTCTCGCTAGGGCCGCTCGCCGCCGGCGAGCGTGCCGCCGCCAGTCTTTGCCGCGCCGGCGGTGCGGCCTGCATCGCCGCCTTCGGGTGCCAGGGTGGGTGCGACCAGCGGGTGAGGTTTGGACGCCGTGGTGCCACCACTGCCATACGGGCGCGTGATGATCTCCAGCAAATGCCCGTTTGGATCATCGAAGTAGAGGCCGCGTCCGTCGTCCCAGCCATTGATCTGATCGCGATGCTGACGTCCCGGATCAGCCCAGTAGGTCAGATGACGTTCGCAAATTCGTGCGTAAATTTCGTCGAACTCAACTTCGCTCACCAGGAAAGCGTAGTGCTGGGACACGATCTCGGCATCGGTTTCCATGTAGTCCAGCGAAAGCTCATCGCCCACCTGCACCACCGCGAACGGACCAAGGATTAACGGTGGTGATAGCCCCAATATCTCGGTCAGAAATGTTGCCGAAGCGTCCCGATCACGCGCCGAAACAATCGTGTGATTCAGCCGGACAGCCATGATCGCGATCCTTTCTGCCGCGACTCTACACCCCGTAAACCGGAGCGCTTGGCTTGTTGTTGCAGCGCGAGATGTTCTAGGCGGCGTGATGCCGCCCGCCTGGCGTTGGCTTGGGCACGCCGGTGGTGCCGGGGAAGCTGAGAGGGAGGCCGCGCAGCGAGCGCACGGCCATGAAGGCGAAGGCCTGCGCTTCCAGCGCATCGCCGTTCCAGCCTACCTCATCGACCGCGCGCACGGGGCACGGCAGCGTGGACCGTAGCGCCTGCATGATCACTGGATTGTGCCGCCCGCCGCCGCACACCAGCCACTCGCGCGGCGGCAGTGGGAACATGCGCACGGCTTGGACGGCCGACCAGGCGGTGAAGGCAACCAGGGTCGCCGCGCCGTCGGCGGCGCTGAGGCCGCTTAAGGCCGAGTCGGCGAGTGCCTTGAAATGCTGGCGGTCGAGCGACTTCGGCGCGGGCAGCGCGAAATAGGGATCCGACTTGAGTTTCGCCAAAGCAGCGATCGAGACCTGGCCACTGGCAGCAAGTGTACCGCCGGCATCCACCGGCTTGCCGGTGTGGCGCAAGGCCCAGTCATCCAGCAGCGAATTCGCCGGCCCGGTATCGAAGGCGAGCAGCGCGCCGCCTTCTCCGATCCAGGTGACGTTGCCGACCCCGCCGAGATTGAGCACCGCGACCGGCTTTGTGAGATCCTGCGCGCGCGCCAGGTGATAGACCGGCGCCAGCGGCGCGCCCTGCCCGCCTGCTTGCACATCGGCGCTCCGGAAATCGTTCACCACGTCGATGCCGGTGAGCTTCGCCAGCAATGCGCCATCACCGATCTGGACGGTCTGGCGCTGCGCCGGCGCGTGATGGATGGTCTGGCCGTGGAATCCGATCACCGCAATCTCGGAGGGCTTGCGGTCGGCCAGGGCCAGGAGCTGCCGGACCGCCTCGGCGTGCCGGTTGGTCAGTTCCCGCTCGACGGCCATGATGGGGCCGGTTCCACCGAAGCAGGATTGCAGCCGCGTCCGGAACGCGACGTCATAGGGCAATGTGAGGGTTGGGCCGAAATCGTCGATCGACGTGCCGTCGGTATGGATCAAGGCCGCATCGACACCGTCGCACGAGGTGCCGCTCATCAGGCCGATGGCCCACACCGCGCCCTCTCCCTTTGCCTTCGAATCCATGGAATCCCGCCGGTTTACGCCCTTCCCAGGGATGTGTTACATCACCGCCCACCGAAAGCAAGCCACCAGAAAACCCCGAGCGAACGCTGTCCGACCCATGTCCGCGCCGAAATCAGAATTCCTGAAAGTCATCCTCGACCGGGGCTATCTCCACCAATGCACCGACTGGGACGCGCTGGATGCGCTGATGGCGAAGCAGCCTGTTACGGCTTACATCGGCTTCGACGCGACGGCCGACAGCTTGCATGTCGGAAACATGGTGCAGATCATGCTGCTGCGCCGATTGCAGCAGACGGGGCATCGCCCGATTGCACTGATGGGCGGCGGGACGACCAAGGTCGGCGATCCATCCGGCAAGGATGAGAGCCGCAAGCTGCTGACGGTCGACGACATCAACAAGAATCTCGACAGCATCAAGCAGAGCTTCGAAGGCTACCTCACCTTTGGCAGCGGCAAGAGCGATGCCATCATGGTGAACAATGCCGATTGGCTCGACAAGCTGAACTACATCGAGTTCCTGCGCGATTATGGGCGGCACTTCTCGGTCAATCGCATGCTGAGCTTTGATTCCGTGAAGCTGCGCCTGGAACGCGAGCAGCCCCTCAGCTTCCTTGAATTCAACTACATGATCCTGCAGGCCTATGATTTCCTCGAGCTGGCGCGCCGGCACGATTGCCGCCTGCAGATGGGCGGCTCCGATCAGTGGGGCAACATCGTCAACGGGACGGAGCTTGGTCGCCGGGTCGCCAACAAGGAATTGTTCGGCCTGACCGCGCCGCTCATCACCACGGCGTCAGGCGCCAAGATGGGCAAGACGGCGGCGGGCGCGGTGTGGTTGAACCCCAATCGTCTCAGCCCGTATGATTACTGGCAATATTGGCGCAACACCGAGGACGCCGACGTCGGCCGCTTCCTGCGCCTCTTCACCGACGTGAAGCTCGACGAAATCGCGCGGCTGGAAAGACTGCAGGGCTCGGAGATCAACGACGCGAAGATCGTGCTCGCCAACGAGGCGACCACGCTCTGTCACGGCACTGCCGCCGCGCGCAATGCGGCAGAGACGGCGCGCCGCACCTTCGTCGAAGGCGGGCTTGGCCAGGATCTGCCGGTACTCGAAGTCGAGCGCACTGAGCTTGCAGCCGGCATCCTCGCCTATGAACTGCTGCGCCGCTCCGGCCTGGTCGCCAGCAACGGCGAAGCGCGCCGTCTGATCAAAGGCGGCGGCGCCCGCCTGAATGACGCCGTGATCGAGGATGAGAACCAGAAGATCACCATTGCCGATCTCGATTCCGACGGCGTGGTGAAACTCTCCTTCGGCAAGAAGAAACACGCGGTCGTACGCGCGAAGTAGGGCATCGATTTATTTGTGATTGCCGCTCTCGATCTTGGGCGGCGTGGCGTCGCCGTCTTCGACATCCTGGGTGAAGAGGTCGCGCAGGAACCCGGGTGCCAGCGCGGTCCAGGGATTGACGTCGATCTTCGGTTCCGGCAGGTCGCCAGTGATCTTGTAGGCGGCGGAGAACAATCCCTCGCCCGCTCCGCCCTGCAGAAGGGGCCCCAAGATCGGGATGTTGCCGAGGATGCTGTTGATGGCATAGGCCGGCACGATCACGCCGTTGAGGTCGATCTTCTGCCGGTCGAGGTCGATGGTGCCGCTGGAGGTGAGGCCGATCGAAGGGCCGGCGCTGCGGAACTTCTTCACCTCGATCGTGCCCATGGTCTTGGTAAAGCGTGCGCTGGCGCCGTCGAAATAGAATCCCTCGCCGCTCAGCACGTCGACCAGGCCGGTCAGCGCCGCGACCGAGAGGAAGCGCACGAAGAACGGCGTGTTGACCAGGCGGAACGAGCTGGAATCGAGCCGCCCGCGTAGCGGCCGCCGCGGCTCGCCGTCCTTCACCTTGCCGGTGATTTTGAGCGTTCCGCCCTTGATCGAGTCATAGATATCCAGCGCGCGCAACGCAGCGCCGGCATCGGTGGTCTCCGCCGACAGGCGATGCTCGCCCGCATCGCCCGGCCGATAGGTCAGGTGAAGCGGCGCGCCGCCGGGCAAGGTCGCGGAAACATCGATCACGTCCCACCACATCGGATCGTGATAGAGCTCGACCTTCGCGTTGTGGAGCACGCGATCCTCGCCGACACGGACCGAATTCAGCGACGGCGCCACCAGGCGGAACGGACGCTGAGCTTCGTTCTCCTCGCGGGCCAGGGTCGCGTCGTCCTTCGGCGGCTCGTCATTCTCCATCCACGGCTCGACATCGACATCGCCGCCGCCGATCGAGACCTCGATGAGATCGCCCTTGAATGCCACGCCGACAGTGCTGAGATTGTTCCGCCCATAGCCCAGGCTCGGCATCGTCACCAAGGCTGGCTTGCCGCTCTGGTCGAAATCAATCTTGCCGGCGGCCTTGAGATCGCCCGCAGCCACGTCGAACAGCGGAATGCTCTGGATGCGTTTGTCGCGCATCTCCACCGCCAGCCTGCCCTGCCCCGGCAGGCCGGCCGCCTTCGACCACTTGGCGAACTCGAAATTCAGCGTCGCTTGAGTGAGGTCAAAGCTGGCGTCGATCCGGCCGCGGCCGCTGGGATAGCTGATATAGGTAAGATCGGTCTGGCTAGGCCCGTCGAAGAAAGGCCGCGTCTCGTAGCCGAAGGCGGCGCGCTGCTCCGCATTGACTGTCCCGATGGCGCGGATCTGCTGTTCGAACTTCGCATCATCGGTGAAGTTCTCCAGCCATTGCAGGTCGAGCGGAATGCCGCCGAACTTCAACGGACCTGAGATGCGCATGCCGTTCTGGCTCAAGACCAGCTCGAGATTTCCCTCCGTCACATCCTGGTCGAACATCGCCTTTTGCAGGCCGACATTGTTCATGGTGGCGGTGACGCCGATCTTCACCTTGCCGAAGGTCAGGTCCTTCTCCGCCGGGAAATCGAACTGGATGTGGGTCGCGACGTCGCCCGACGAGCTCTCCGGCTTCAGGCCCAGCTTGGAGGTGTAGCCGAGGCGCGGATGGTCCAGCAGTACCAGTGCATCCTTCATCGGGCTGCTGATGTCGCCGCCGACCTTGATGAACTGGTCCTCCTGTTCGAGGCCGGTGATCAGGAGGTCGCCCTTGCCGAGCTTGATTTTGCCGACATCGCCACCCTCGATCTTGGCAGCGAATTGCTTGGCATCGAATGTTGCCGTCGCAACGCCGTGCTCGATCGGCGGCATCGGCCGCAGATAATGCACCGTCAGATCGTGGGCCTTGAAGGTACCGCCAAGTTCCTCGACGTCAGCCGACGGCTTCTCGCCTTTGGCGAAACGGATCCTGGTCTTGGCATCCAACCCTTCGACGATGCCGCTGGTGATGTTGGGAATGAGCCAGCCGCGCGCATCGGCCGCGACGCTCTCCGGCCACCAGCCGTCGAGCTTTTTCCAGTCAATGCCGTTGCCTTTGAGGTTTGCGGTCAGCAGCGGTGCGCCGCCATCCGTCGCCCTGCCGCCGAGGAAGCCATCGCCCTCCCCGCTCAATTCGAGGATCGGTCCATCGAGATCGAGCGAGAGATTGTCGAGCGAGATCAGGTCACGGTCCGGATCGACGCGGCCCTTTGCCGACAAAGTTTTGACGGGGATCGGCGCCTTCATGAGATCCGGTATCGCGATCTCGCCATTGCTGCCCGACAGAGAGAACTCCGTGACGCCCAGTTCGCCTTTGAGCGAAACAGTCGTGCGCGCCTCGCCCTGCAGGAACACGTTGGTGTTGGCGAGAATGCTGAGCCCGGTCTCGATCAAGCCGATCGACGGCGTGGCGAAACGCTGCAGCCGGACGGTCACGTCGAACCGGTCACCGCCCGCGGGCAGGAATACATCGCCGCCGAGCCGCGCCGGGTCGCCGAATTGCGGCACGCTCGCCCTGAAGGTGCCGGCGAGACCGCGATCGCCGCGCGCCAGGTGAATCTCCAAATCTTCCGCCTTCCACACATTGCCGGCATGGCGGTCATCGATGCTGATTGTGCCGGCATAGATCGCAGCCTCGGTGAGATAGCCGGTGCGCTTCTGCGGGTCGGGCGCCTCCAGCAGCTCGCGCACCAGGGCGCCGAAGAAATCGGCTTGCGAGGCCGGCGCGGGCGCCACCGCCTGATCGGCTTGGCCGCCGCCGATCAGCGTCTCGCCGAACTGGAAATCGCCGGCCTCGTTGCGGCCAAGTGAAAGCGCCGGGCGGAACAGCTCGATGCGCGATGGCGCGAGCAGGCCGCGGAACAAGGCCGCGCCGCTGAGGCCGAACCCGAGCTCCGGCACCGATGCCAGCTCCCGGCCCGAGGAATCCTGGATCTGGACGCCGACCCCGCGGATGTCGAGCGTGCGCTCCCACCCCGCCCAGGCCAGCACGGTATCCTGGATCACGAACGCGAAATCGGCGCCCGGCCGGTTCAGCGCCTCTTCCACATAGGGCTTCAGGAAACTGAGATGGATCGGGCCTTCATAGGCCAGGCGATAGGCGACGAAGCCCGCGATCACCGCAATGCCGGCCAGCAGGGCGCCCAGCGCTTCCAGCGCAATCTTGCTGACGCGCAAGATCATCGCGCGCCTCGCGACTTGCGGCGGCCGCCTCGCTTGACCCCCGTCCCTGCATGCCGCAGTCTGCCAGCCCAATAAACCGTGTTCATTTTCCGATGCCGCTGGCCATCGATCCCACACAAATGCCGAAGCCCCACGATCTGCGCCAGGCGCAGATCGAACTCGATCGTCTGGCAGCCTTGTGGTGTCAGACCGACGAAACCGGGCTTCCCGGCGCGGCAGAAAGACTGGCGCTGCTGACTGCGGTTTTCGGCAACAGTCCGTATGTTAGCCACCTGATCGTCAGTGAAGCAGCCCACTTTTATTCAGTATTAGCTGACGGGCCGGACTCTGTCTTTAACAAATTGTTGAACGATCTCGCGGGTTTGGCACTTGCCGAACCCGACGAAGCCACCCTCATGCGCGAGCTGCGCGTTGCCAAGCGGCGGGCCCACCTCACCGTCGCCATCGCCGACATTGTGCGTGCCTGGCCGCTGAAGCGGATCACCCGCGCGCTCAGCGATTTCGGGGATGCCGCGGTCGCGGCTGCAACCTCGTACTTGCTGCGCCAGGCCCACAAGAGCGGAGAGCTCGATCTGCCCCATCCCGACGATCCGGTCAGGGAGAGCGGACTGGTGATCCTAGGCCTCGGCAAGCTCGGCGCGCGCGAGCTGAACTATTCGAGCGACATCGATCTCATCGTGTTGTTCGACCTCGACCGCGTTCGCTATTGCGGCAAGAAGACCGCGCGCGAATGTTTCGTGAAACTGACCCGTGGCTTGGTGCGCCTGCTGCAGGATGCGACCCAGGACGGGTATGTGCTGCGGGTCGATTTGCGCCTCAGGCCCGATCCCTCCTCCACGCCGCTCGCTATGTCGACCATCGCGGCCGAGACCTACTACGAAGGCATGGGGCAGAACTGGGAGCGCGCCGCCATGATCAAGGCGCGCGTCACCGCCGGCGACGTGCCGGCCGGCGAGGAATTCCTCAGGAACCTGCGTCCGTTCATCTGGCGCAAGCACCTCGATTTCGCTGCGATCCAGGACATCCATTCGATCAAACGCCAGATCCACGCCGTCAAGGGCCACCGTGAGATCGCCGTCGGCGGCCATAACATCAAGATCGGCCGCGGTGGCATTCGCGAGATCGAGTTCTTCGCCCAGACCCAGCAACTGATCTGGGGCGGCCGCAGTCCCGATCTGCGCCTGCGCCGGACCTGCGCCGCGATCGAGCAGCTGGTCACGTTCGGCCGCACGAGCCGCGCGGCGGCTGACGATTTGATCGCCGCGTATCGATATCTGCGGCATGTCGAGCACCGCCTGCAGATGATCAACGACCAGCAGACCCAGACCTTGCCGGAAGAAGGGCCGGAGCTTGATCGGCTCGCCTTGTTCTGCGGCCACGCCAACACGGCAGAGTTCAGCGAAACGCTGATGCATCACCTGGGCCAGGTCGAGGACCACTACGCCGACCTGTTCGAGGAGGCGCCCTCGCTGGGCGATCAGGGCAACCTCGTCTTCACCGGCACGGAGGATGATCCTCCCACCGTCGCGACCCTGGAACGCATGGGCTTTCCCGACGGGAGCGCCGTTTCTGCGCTGGTGCGCGCCTGGCATCACGGCCGCTATCGCGCCACCCGCAGCGCCCGAGCGCGTGAGCTGCTGACCGAGCTGATGCCAAAGCTGCTGGAGGCTTTATCACGCACCGCCGATCCCGACACCGCATTCCGGCGCTTTGATGGCTTCATGCGCGCCCTGCCGGCGGGCGTGCAGCTGTTCTCCCTGCTCTATTCCAATCCGGAGCTGCTGGACCTGATCGCGGACGTGATGGGCAGCGCGCCGCTGCTGGCGGATCATTTGAGCCGCTACCCGATGCTGCTCGACGGCGTTCTGACGGCAGGCTTTTTCGAGAAAGTGCCAGACCGTTCTGCGATGTCGCGCGACCTGCACCGCCAGCTGTCTTTCGTGGACGATTTCCAGGACCGGCTCAGTCTGATGTGCCGCTGGACCAAGGACCGGCAGTTCCAGATCGGCGTGCGCCTGCTCAAGAGCGTGGGCGATGGCAATGTAGCCGCCGGTGAGCTCTCCGACGTCGCGGACGCGGTGATTGGCGAGTTGTTCCACGCGGTGACGGCGGAGTTCGAGAAGATCCACGGCAAGCTCCCCGGCCGCGGCCTTTCGATTGTGGCGCTGGGCAAGCTCGGCAGCCGCGAGATGACGGTGACCTCCGACCTCGACCTCATCTTCATCTACGACATACCGGACGGCGTCGAAGGCTGGGACACGCTACAGTCCGATGGCCGCAAGCCACTGGCGCCGATCCAGTATTATGCGCGCCTGGCGCAGCGCGTGATCACTGCCCTCACCGCCATGACCGGCGATGGCAAGCTCTACGAAGTCGACATGCGCCTGCGGCCGTCGGGCAATTCCGGCCCGATCGCGAGCGGGCTTCAGCCGTTCGAACGCTATCAGAGCGGCGAAGCCTGGACCTGGGAGCATCTGGCACTGACGCGCGCGCGGCCGATCGCCGGCGATCCCAGCCTGATCGGCCATGTCGAGCTCAGCTTGCGCCGCATCCTCACCGTCAGGCGCGATCCTCAGAAACTGCGCACCGACGTGCTGGAGATGCGTGAGCGCGTGGCGCAGCAGCATCGCGGCGACTCCATCTGGGATTTCAAGCATCGGCGCGGTGGCCTGGTCGACATCGATTTCATCGCGCAATACCTGATGCTTCGCCACGCGGCGGAGCATCCCGACGTACTGCGCCGCAATCCGTCCGCGGCCCTCTCCCGCATGGCGGAGGCAGGCCTCATCGATCGCGCAACGGCCAGGCGCCTCATCGAGGCAGTCAATCTCTGGCGCCAGCTGCAGCAAATGACGCGCCTGCTGGTTGGCGAGCAGGTCGACGAGGCCAAGTTGCGCGCGCCAACCGAGCGGCACCTTGCGAAGGTCGCCGATTGCCCCGATTTCCCATGCCTCAAAGGCCTGATCCAGGATCAGCTCGAGACCGTCTACCAGGATTTCCGGACGGTGTTCGCGATCGGTTCAGACCAGTAGTGCGGCTGCAACGGACGCGATCAACATCACAGCGAAGCAGACATTGACGATCCGGTTGGTGCGCGGGTCCCTGAAGAAGCGCGTGAGCACCGCTCCCGCCACCAGCCAGGCGATGTTGACCGCCGCAATAATCACCGCCAGCACCACGATCTTCGCCGCGACGTCCAGCGCGAGGCGTTCCCGGATCAGCACAAAGCTCGAGAACAAGCCCGCCATCGCGGCATAGCCCTTCGGATTGACGAGCGAGAGAAACAGGCCGCCGGCGAAGGATGGCTGGCGATTCTGTCCCCCGGCTTCCGCCAGCGGCGGCGCCGTGGCGATGCGGAAGGCGAGATAGGCGAAATAGCCGGCTGACAGCGTGAGCACGATCGGCGTCGCGCCGGGCAGCGCCAGCAGCAAGCCGACGACGCCGCTTGCGGTAATCCCCATGACAGCGACCATGCCGAGGTTTACGCCGGTCATATAGCCGACCCCGCGCCAGGCGCCGAACGCCGCGCCGGTGGCGGCGAGGCTGAGCGTTGCCGGGCCGGGGCTGCCGGCCAGCGCCAATCCCGCGAGGATGAAGCCGAGCAGTCCGTCCAACTCTCACCTGTCAGTCGATGGCAGCAGGACAATGTCACCCTGGGGATGCCACCGCGTCTTGAACGATCGTGCGCCGGGTGGCATCGTTGGCGCCATTTTGTGAGAGGGAGCATGTCTATGGCATTGAAGGTGGGCGACAAGGCGCCAGCGTTTTCCATGAAGACCGACGGCGGGGGCAAGGTCTCGCTGTCCCAGCTCAAGGGACAGAACGTGGTGCTGTATTTCTATCCCAAGGACGATACCTCGGGCTGCACGGCGGAGGCCTGCGGGTTCCGCGATTCCCTGCCCAAGTTCGGCAATATCGACGCGCAGGTCATCGGCGTCTCGCGCGACAGCGTGGAGAGCCACGACAAGTTCAAGAAGAAGCACAAGCTGAACTTCGCCCTTGGCTCCGACGAGGCCGGCAAGGTCACCGAGGATTACGGCGTCTGGGTCGAGAAGAGCATGTATGGCCGCAAATACATGGGCATCGAGCGCGCCACCTTCCTGATCGACGGCAAGGGCGTGATCCGCAATATCTGGCACAAGGTGAAGGTGCCGGGCCATGTGGACGAAGTGCTGAAGGAAGTGAAGAAGCTCTCGGCGGAGACAGCGGAGGCATGATCGACCTGGCGCAAGGCGCGTGCGGCATCCTCAGCTCCGCGGATCCCGCGGAGAAGGTGTCGCGTGCCCTGGCGCTGACGCATGCGTGGCGGCAGGAGCGCGCCACATTCGAGTTGCCCGCCTTGCCACCGATGCGCCCGGCACGGCCGGCGCGCCCTCACCTGCTGCCGCCGCGCGCCATGCCGAAACGCAAGGCCGGCGGCAGCGTCGAAAAGCGGATCGCACTTCTGCATGCGCTGGCGCATATCGAGCTCAACGCCATCGACCTCGCCTGGGACATCATCGCGCGCTTCGGGACAGCGGAATTGCCGCGCCAATTCTTCGACGACTGGGTCAAGGTCGGCGAAGAAGAAGCGATCCACTTCTCGTTGCTCCGCGCCCGCCTGCTGGAGCTCGGCGCCGATTATGGCGACCTGCCCGCCCATGACGGATTATGGCAGGCGGCGGAGGAAACATCGCACGATCTGCTCGCGCGGCTTGCGGTGGTGCCGCTGGTGCTGGAGGCGCGCGGCCTCGACGTCACGCCCGCGACCATCGTCAGTTTCCGCAGCGCCGGCGACGAACCCAGCGCCACGATCCTCGAACGCATCTATCGCGACGAGATCGGCCACGTCGCCGTCGGCATGCGCTGGTTTCACCATTTCGCCGAAGCCGCCGGCCTCGACCCGAAGCAGGCCTGGCAGGAATGTGTACGCCGCCATTTCAAAGGCACGCTGAAGCCGCCCTTCAACGACGCTGCGCGCAAGGATGCGGGTTTCGATCCGGATTTCTACCGGCCGCTGTCGGCGTGACTCTCAGAAATCGATATGGTCGTGGACCCAGGTGCCAATGACAGTCCTTGAGAGCACGTCGTCACGCGCTGGCGGGTAGTCTTGCTTGGGGCAATAAAGTAGCCGGTTCATGTCGATGAATTGCGTTACCGAAACCCACAGATGCCAAGCATTCTCTACGGAACACGGCCCGGACTTGGGTTCGTAGCGATAGTCGGGCTGCGCGGCCATGCCAGTCTTGGGAATCGAAGGCAGATAGTCTGGAACCAGCGCTGCGAGCGTGGCCGGCGGCGCGCCGGTTGCGCGGGAGTATTCCTCGATGGCGTTGACCATGTCCTCGCTTCGGCGGCTGAACAGGTCGAATCCCCATAACCGCAGATACTTGGCCCCAATTATTGCTGGTGCGATCCCTCCCATGCCGACGATGACAAGGATCAGCGCCAGAACGATCGGACGCCAACTCCAGGCCAGCAAGGAGTAGATGGGGGCCGCTATCAGAATGATCGTTCCCGTACCGAGGATCGCAAAAGCGACGCCCAAATCACCCCACAGCGCCGAACCCGAGAAGGGGATTCCGAGCGGATAGTAACCGCCCACCGTCACGATCGCAGCCAGCGCGGATGGCAAAACGAGACCGAGAAGGATGGCGCTCAAGATCCACCAACGCGACCAACCTGGCGGAGGCAAAACCCTGTTGAACTTCATGCTGTGGCGCCTCTCATCGTGCGAAGTCATACACTGACAGTCCATCCTGGCGAGATCTTGGCCATGCTCAGCGGCTGTGTCGCACCTTCGCCATGATCTCATCCACGAAGGCAGCCTTGGCCTCGGTATAGGCTTCGCGATCCGTGCGATGTGTGGCGGCAAGGGTTCGCTTGAGGTTGGCGTAACGCCTCGCGTCGTCGGGATGTGCTATGAGGTAGTCGCGGAACCCCAAACGTTGCCACGGCTCCGCAGTCCGCTCGACGACATGGACCTGATGCGTGCGGCGCGCTCTCCGTACGGCGGCATGCCCTTGACGAAGAACAACCGGTCTGTTTTCGGATTGTCCGCCCAGAAGACATAGTCCAGGCCTTTGAGCGACTCGATGAATGTCTCGCGTGCTGCTGCCAGCGAGCGGACAGCTATCAGGATGTCGATGACCGGCTTGGCGGCCATGCCGGGGATGGCGGTGCTGCCGAAATGTTCGAGGCCGACGATGAGGCTTCCGTCCAAGACCGCGCGCAGCCGCGCCGCCTCCTCGGCGAACAAAGCGGGCCAGCGTGGGTCATAGTCGACGATCTCGACTTCGTCCAAGGGCAAGATCCAGGCGAATGGAGCAGCGCCCCATTAGGCCTTCCTCACGGCCGAAGGCAAGGTCCTGCCGACCACCAATGGATCCGCTAACGCCCCAGCCTGACGATCTTGCTCTGGGCGGACTTGGGCGCTTTCGATCCGTTCATCTTCGATGTCTCTGGCCTGACAACGCCGGAGTGGGCGTGCCCTGCGCCGCCGGAGCGCACGGAAACTCGCTTTGTGAAAGAAGCCCGCTGATTGGTGCTTGTCCCGCACTCTTGCATCGTTTTGGCACTCCCTGTTCTGAATTGGGCAGGGCGCCCCGGCAATGCCGGAGCGCCCTGTGGAGCAATGGAAAGCTGTCCGCCCCTACCGCAGTGACGTTGATCTATTGGACAGCTTCACCATGCAACGAGAGATCGAGGCCTTCGCGCTCCGCTTCTTCGGGGACGCGCAGACCGACGACGAGGTCGATGACCTTGAGGATGATTGCGGTTCCGACGCCGCAGAACACCATGGTCACTATGATGCTCTTGACCTGGATCCAGACTTGGCCCGCGTTGCCGTCGATGAGGCCGACCGCCGCATCGCCGCCCTTGACCGCCACGGTGGCGAACACGCCGGTCAGCAGCGCACCGATGGTGCCGCCGACGCCATGCACGCCGAAGGCATCCAGCGCGTCGTCATAGCCGAGCTTGTTCTTGAGCCAGGTCGCGGCGAGAAAGCAGCCGACGCCGGCGGCGATGCCGATCACGATCGCCCCGACCGGGTCGACGAAGCCCGAGGCCGGCGTGATGCCGACCAGGCCAGCAACGGCGCCCGACACGATGCCGAGGATCGAAGGTTGGCCCTTGATGCCCCATTCGCAGAACATCCAGGCCAGGGCCGCGGTGGCTGCGGCGACGTGCGTCACGAGCATCGCCATGCCGGCGTTGGGCGAGGCCGCGAGCGCTGAGCCGGCGTTGAAGCCGTACCAGCCCACCCACAGCATCGATCCGCCCATCACCGTGTAGACGAGGTTGTGCGGCACGAACGGCGTCTTGGGAAAGCCGGTGCGCTTGCCGATCATGAGGGCCGCGACCAGGCCGCTGATACCGCTGCTGATATGCACGACGGTGCCGCCCGCGAAGTCGAGCACGCCCCAATCGAACATCAGGCCACCCGCGGCCCACACCATGTGGCAGAGCGGCGAATAGATCAGGACCGACCAGGCGCCGATGAAAAGGAACATGGCGCTGAACTTCATGCGGTCCGCGAAGGCGCCGGTGATGAGCGCCGGCGTGATGATGGCGAAGGTCGCCTGGAACATCATGAAGACGGTCTCGGGGATAGTGCCGGAGATCGCTCCGACGCCGACGCCCTTCATGAGGAACTTGCTGAACCCGCCGACGAAGGAGCTGCCCTCCGAGAAAGCCAGCGAGTAGCCGACGATGGTCCAGAGGACGCTGACCAAACAGCACGTCGCGAACGACTGCATGATGATGGCCAGCACGTTCATCTTGCGGACCATGCCGCCATAGAACAACGCGAGCCCCGGAATGGTCATCAAGAGCACGAGCCCCGTGGCCGTGATCATCCACGCGGTATCACCGCTGTTGATGGTCGGTTCCTGCGCGAATGCCGGCACAGCCACTAGGGTTCCTGCCAGCGCGGCGATGATTCTTGTCAATCCTCGACGCAAACCCAGATGAAGCATTCCTGCCCCCCTTATCAAAAGTATGACAATCCGGATGCTGCACTGCATCAGGCGTGCCAACTGCGGAGTGCCGGGGAATCCTTCGGAATTCGCAATCGCGCGAGGGGCTGCCGCTCAATCGGTGAGCAGCTTTTGTGATTGCGCCTATTTCTTGGGCACAGCGCTCCCTATGCGACTCCGTGGAGGCGCTTAGGCCGACGTTTCCCCGCCGTGCACTTTCGCAGCGAGCGAGGCAGTCAGGAATCGGTCGATGTCCCCGTCCAGGACGCCCTGCGTGTCGCTGGTCTCGGTCTCGGTCCGAAGGTCCTTCACCATCTGGTAGGGCTGCAGGACATAGGAACGGATCTGGTGGCCCCAGCCGATATCACTCTTCTGCGCCTCTTGCGCCGCCGCGGCTTCCTCGCGCTTCTTGAGCTCTGCCTCGTACATCCGCGCCTTCAGCATCTGCATCGCCATGGCCCGGTTGCGGTGCTGCGAGCGGTCGACCTGGCAGGCAACGACGATGCCGGTCGGCATGTGCGTGATTCGGATCGCGGAATCGGTCTTGTTGACGTGCTGGCCGCCGGCGCCCGAGGCGCGGAAGGTATCGACCTTCAGATCCTTGTCCAGGATCTCGATCTCGATCGCGTCGTCGACCACGGGATAGACCCAGACCGAGGAAAAGCTGGTGTGGCGCCGGGCGTTGGAATCGTAGGGCGAAATGCGCACCAGGCGATGGACGCCGGATTCCGATTTCAGCCAGCCATAGGCGTTCGGCCCCTTGACCTCGATGGTCGCGGATTTGAGGCCGGCTTCTTCACCGGGGCTCTCTTCCAGCCATTCCACCTTGTAGCCGTGCTGCTCCGCCCACCGGGTATACATGCGCAGCAGAATCTCAGCCCAATCCTGCGCTTCGGTTCCGCCGGCGCCGGCATGGACCTCGAGATAGCAATCGTTCTGGTCTGCCTCGCCCGACAGCAGGGATTCGAGCTCGCGCTTCGCCGCATCGGCGCGCAAAGCGGTGAGCTGCGCCTGCGCTTCGTCGACCGACTTGGTGTCCCCCTCAGCCTCGCCCAGTTCCGCGAGTGTCAATGCGTCGTCAAGCTCGCGCTCCATGATGCGATAGGCATCAATGGCGCTGGCGAGATGGGTGCGTTCCCGCATCGTCTTCTGGGCCTTTTCGGGCTTGTCCCAGAGCTGCGGGTTTTCAGCCAATGCGTTCAGTTCGTCGAGACGACGCAGCGCATTGTCCCAGTCAAAGATGCCTCCTCAGCAGGGCCAGGGAAGACCTGATCTCCCCCGCCAACGCTTCAATCTCGGCACGCATAATCTGCCTCTCAGGTGGGCGCACTTAGAAATGGCGCGCGAACATGGCCAATCGGCGCGGGATGGTCAAGCCACCCACGCCGACGGAAGGTCGGCTTCTAGTAAATGCCGCTGCTGCTATCGGTCGCTGGCGCCGCCGGCTTGGCGGGAGCGGGCTGCGGCTGGGGTTGCGGCTGTGGCGGCGCCTCGCCCAGGTCGGGGCCCTGCAACGTTGGTTGCTGCGGTGGCGGCTGGTTGGCCGCCGGTTGCTGCGGGTTGCCGGGCTGCTGCGGGTTGAGCTGTTCCGTGGGCTCGCCGGTGATGACCTGCTGACCGCCATTGTCGGAGTTGGCGGGCGGGCCAGGTTGGTTGGTCTGATAGGCACCGTTCGAATCGATGATCATCGTGCCGCCCTGGTCCGGGTAGCCTTCCCCAGAGGTGCCGAGCGGAATGATGGAGCCGTAGCCCGCATCCTGGCCGTAATTGGCGACGCCCTGGATGACGTTCTGCTGGCCGGTCGGCTCGGTGCCGGGCTTGAAGGCTTCCAGGATCACCTTGCTTGCGCCGGGCGTGGCGCGCTCGCCGGTATAGTAATCGACCCGCACCAGCCGGATGCCGGGCGGCACGCGGAATGGCGTCGCCGGCTTGTCCTTCAAGGCTTCCATCATGAAGTCGCGGAAGATCGGTGCCGAATATTTGCCGCCGGTCGCCTTCTCGCCCAGCGAGCGCGGCTGATCGAAGCCGAGATAGACCCCGGCCACCAGATCGGGCGAGAAGCCCATGAACCAGACGTCGCGGCCGTCGTTGGTGGTGCCGGTCTTGCCGGCCAGCGGCTTGCCCACCGCCTTCACCGCTGTCCCGGTGCCGCGCTGCACGACGCCTTCCAGGATCGATACCATCTGGTAAGCGGTCGCGGGATCGATCACCTGCGGGCGCGTGTCGGGCACCTCCGGCGGCGCTTCGCCGTTATAGCTTGAAATCTGGCAGCCATCGCACGGCCGCTGGTCGTGGCGATAGATGGTCCAGCCGTGATTGTCCTGCACCCGGTCGATCAAGGCTGGCTCGATCTTCTTGCCGCCATTGACGATCTCGGCGTAAGCGCCGGCCAGGCGCAGCACTGTCGTTTCACCCGCGCCGAGTGACATGGCGAGGGTCTGCTGCATGTTGTCGATGACGCCGAGGCGCGATGCCATCTCCGCCACCTTGGCCATGCCGACGGTCTGCGCCACGCGGATGGTCATCAGGTTGCGCGAGTTTTCGATGCCCCGGCGCATGGTGGCGGCACCGAGGTAATCCTGTGCGTAGTTCTCCGGCCGCCACAGCGGCAGGCCCGGCCCCTGATCGATGACGATCGGGGCGTCCAGGATCATGGTCGAGGGTGTGAACCCCGCTTCGAGCGCCGAGAGATAGACGATCGGCTTGAAGGAGGATCCCGGCTGACGCATTGCCTGGGTGGCGCGGTTGAACTCCGATTGCTTGTACGACCAGCCGCCGGTCATTGCCAGCACGCGGCCGGTATGGGGGTCCATCGCGACCATGGCGCCGCTGATCTCGGGAACCTGGCGCAGGGCATAGCGGCCCGGTATGACGTTGCCGTCTTCGACCAGCTGCTCGACGGCGATGATGTCGCCCACTTTCAGCACGTCGGTCGCTGCCTTGGGCGCAGGTCCGAGCCGACCCTGGGGCGAGCGCAGATGCGCCCAACCGAGATCGCCAACCTGGATCTCGCCGGTGGTGCCGTCCTTGAAACCGATCGTCGCCGCAGCGTTGGTTGCCTCGGTCACGATCGCCGGCTGCCAATCATAGAGCCATGGCATGGGCGGCAGGCCTTGCAGGATCGTCTGCCAGTCCAACACGCTGTCGACATGCTGCAGCGGGCCGCGATAGCCCTGGGTCTTGTCGTAGGCGACCAGATGCTGGCGCAGCACGCGGTCGGCGATCTCCTGCAGCCTTGGATCGATGGTGGCGCGGATGGCGAGGCCCTGCTGATAAAGGCCCTTCTCGCCGAAGCGCTGCACGATCTCGCGGCGCACTTCTTCTGCAAAGTAGTCCGCCACCACATGCTCGGTCGTTGCGCGCGAGTGCAACTCCAGCGGCTCGGTCCTGGCGGCAGCAGCTTCGTCCCGGCTGATGTGGCCGTCCTCGGCCATGCGGTCGATCACCCAGTTCCGGCGATCGAGTGCCGCCTGATGATCGCGCACGATGTTGTAATTGTTCGGCGCCTTGGGCAGCGCGCCGAGATAAGCGGCCTCGCCGATCGTCAGCTGGTCCAGCGGCTTATTGAAATAGTTGAGCGCGGCGGTGGCGACGCCGTAATTGCCGGAGCCGAGATAGATCTGGTTGAGATAGAGCTCGAGGATCTTGTCCTTGTTGAACGCCTTCTCGATCCTGAAGGCCAGGATCATCTCGCGGATCTTGCGCTTGTAGGACACCTCGTTCGACAGCAGGAAGTTCTTGGTCACCTGCTGTGTGATGGTCGATGCGCCCACTGGGCGGCGGTCACCGTAATTCTTGATATTCGTCCACACCGCGTTGATCACGCCCGGCAGGTCGACACCGTGATGGCTGTAGAAGGTCTTATCCTCCGCCGCCAGGAACGCGTTGATGACGCGCTTGG
Organism: Dongiaceae bacterium; assembly: GCA_035695765.1. Taxonomy (GTDB): domain Bacteria; phylum Pseudomonadota; class Alphaproteobacteria; order Dongiales; family Dongiaceae; genus Dongia_A. Next base: position 39,697 of record DASRRI010000005.1, on the reverse strand, counting down.
GCATGGCGGTGATGGGCACGAAGACACGGTTCTCCGTCGCGTATTCGGCCAGCAGGCGGCCGTCGCCGGCATAGATGCGCGAGACCACCGGCGGGTCATAGCTGGCGAGCTGGTAATAGTCCGGCAGGCCCTGCGAGAAATGCTGGTAGACCAGCCACAGGGCGATGGCGCCAACAGCACACAGAAACGTCAGGGTGCCGAGTAGGAAAGACAGAATTCTGGTCAGTCGCATGGTTGGGCCGGCCCTGGCCCCCTATTGTTCAATACGCCGCGGCAAATGCAGTCGGGTGCGGCCTCGTGCCGGCGCCCCGCTCCATGCGTCCGCCTTAGTCCAAGGCATGATGCAAGATCAAGGTTAAATTATGGCAACGCAAGCGCTTGTGACTCGTTGCCACACTGACACAACAGCCTCGATTGGTCCCCGGTTCCAGGGAGTTCCGGGTCAGCTGCGGCGCACCAACTCCTGCCAGGAGAAGTAGTTCTCCACCGCCTGCCGGACCGCCTTGGCCAGCCGCTTCTGGTGGCTGGAGCTACTCAGCAGCGCCTCATCCTTGCTGCTGGAGATGTATCCCATCTCGATCAGCACCGACGGCACGTCCGGCGCCTTGAGGACCGCAAAGCCGGCAAAGCGATGGGTGTTGCCGAGGAGCATGGTCTGTTCCTTCAGCTCGCGCACCAGCAGGCTGGCGAAACGGGTCGACATGTTCTTGGTGTCGCGCTGCGCCAGATCGATCAGGATGTTGCTGACGACATTGCTCTGCTTGCTGAGATCGACGCCGGCGATGATGTCGGACTTGTTTTCCTTGGCGGCCAGCGCTCCGGCTTCTGCGTCCGAAGCCTTTTCCGAGAGCGTGTAGACAGAGGCGCCGCGGGTCAGCGGGTCATTGTGAGAATCCGCATGCAGCGAGATGAAGAGGTCGGCGCCCTTTTCGCGCGCCAGGCCGAACCGGTCGCGCAGCGGGATATAAACGTCGGTCGTGCGCGTCAGGAGAACCCGGAAATTGCCGGTGTCCTCCAGCTCCTTCTTGAGAGCCTTGGCAACGGCGAGGGTGAGCGACTTCTCCGTGATGCTGGCCCCGACGGCGCCGGGGTCGATACCGCCGTGGCCGGGGTCGATCACGATCAACGGCTTGCCACGCTTGGGCTCTTCCGTCGGTTGCTTGGCGGCCGCGCTCGCGCCACCGCCTCCGAGGATGCCGGTACCGCCCGATCCATTCGGCACCTTGGGCTTGGTCGCGGGAGCGATGGAGGCCACCTGGCTATAGGCAACGGTCGCGGTCTTGAGCTGAGCGCGGAACTGGGTGTCCAGAACGGGCCTGAGGTCGACCAGCAGCCGCAGGGGCTCGCCCTTGTCCGGCGGCAGGAATTCGGCCCGCGTCACCTCGGAGGGCCCCATCAGGTCCAGAACCACGCGCGACGTGCCGGCCTTGTAGAGGCCATAGCGCATGCCGGCGACCATGCCCTGGCCCTGCAGCTTGGTCCCGCTCGGCACCTTCCAGTCGACTTCGCTGAGATCGATGACAACCCGGTAGGGATCGGCCAGCGTGAATACCCGGAAATCGCTGCGCTGGCTAAAGCTGATCACAACGCGGGTGAGTCCCGGTTCAACCCCCAGGCGTGCATCGGTAATGGCCGGCTTGGCGACTGCTTGTGCAGCCCCCCCGAGCAACAGCACCAGGCCAAGAATCCAGCCAATTGCGCGCATTTAGAACCGACTCCGGTGAATCAACCGCAATATACACGCGTAACACACTGCGAATCAACACTTTTCCGGATCGACTCGGATCTTGCTCCCGGGCCGCGTCGATTGACGTTGTCACGCCGACGCTCGCCGCTTATGCTGCGGCCGGCCCGGCTGAGAGTCGCTTGATGGTCATTAAGCCCTTCTTAGGCTTAAGGAAAGGTAAAGCAACAAGCGCTTAAATCGCCGGGTCAAATGGGTTTCGGATGTCGTTGCCCTTCGATGGCGCCCCGCGATGGGCCGGTATCGGAAAAGGCGGCCCGGGACGTTTGGGTGACTTGGTCATCGCACTTTCATCGAGAGAGAAAGGCGCCGGCCGGGTGACCCGTTAGCCACAGGTAGTCATGTCGTACACCTGGAATTCAACCACGAGTTTCGCGCCGCCGTCCGCAATAGATGCGGGCGACGTTTGGCGCGCTGAGGAGTCTATCTACAATGGCAAAGGTCATGTTGATCGACGCCACCCACCCGGAAGAGACGCGGGTCGCGGTGGCGGACGGAAGGAAGCTGGAAGAATTTGACGTCGAGGTCGCCAGCCGACGCCCGCTCAAAGGGAATATCTATCTCGCCAAGGTAACCCGCGTCGAACCGTCGCTTCAGGCGGCGTTCGTTGAATATGGCGGGAACCGTCATGGGTTCCTGGCTTTCAGCGAAATCCATCCGGACTATTACCGCATCCCGGTTGCTGACCGCGAAAAGCTGCTGCGCGAAGCCGCGGCCGATGATGATGACGAGGTCGGCGGACGGTCGGCCCACGATCATCACGATCATTTCGACGATCACGGCGAGGACGATGCCGATGCCATGGCAGGTGCCATGGAGCCGGGCTCCGGCGAGCCGTTCGACGAGGATCATGGCCGCGATGCCGCCGCCGCCGTGGCGCCGAGCGATGAGGCTGGCGCATCCGACAATGTCTGGCAGCACGCCAGTGAGACGCGCACTACCTCCATCGCCGAAGGCGAGGCACGCGCGCCGGAGGCTGGTGCCGCGATCGCGCCGGCCGAAGAGCCGGCCGCAGGAAGCCAAGGCGAGCAGTCGCCCGCGCGCGCGGCGGAAGAACTGGTATCCCCCTGGGAGCAACCCGAGGGCAGCTCCGGCAGCGCGGCGCTGGAAACCCCGCGCTTCGAGCTGCGCAGCGCACCGGTAGAAGAGATCGCGACGGCCGCGCCGCGGCCGGTCGCCAGCAGCGTCGATACCGCACAAGAATCCAGGGCCCACGAAAACGGTAATGGCGACGGCGATCTGCCCGCCCCTGCCGAATCGGACCTGGTCGAAGTGCAGACCACGCCCGAGGTCGTCGATGTGATCGGCGGCGAAGAGCCGGCGCAGCAGGACGATCCGGAGGTCGACGAGGAACAGGCGCGCCGCCGCCGGCAGCGCAACCTGCGCCGCTACAAGATCCAGGAGGTCATCAAGCGCCGGCAGATCCTGCTGGTGCAGGTGACCAAGGAAGAGCGCGGCAACAAGGGCGCGGCCCTCACCACCTATCTGTCGCTGGCCGGCCGCTATTGCGTGCTGATGCCGAACACCGACCGCGGCGGCGGCATCTCGCGCCGGATCACCAGCGTCAATGACCGCAAGCGCCTGAAGTCCATCGTCGACGATCTCGATGCGCCGGAAGGCATGGCGGTGATTGTTCGCACCGCCGGCATGGAGCGCAGCCGGCCGGAGATCAAGCGCGACTTCGAATATCTGCTGCGGCTGTGGGACGAGATCCGCGAAGTGACGCTGAAATCGACCGCGCCGGCCCTGATCTATGAAGAAGCCAGCCTCATCAAGCGATCGATCCGCGATCTCTATACCCGCGACATCGGCGACATCATCGTGGCGGGCGAGGAATCGTACCGCTCGGCCCGCGATTTCATGCGGATGCTGACGCCGAGCCATCTGCGCCGCGTGCAGGCCTATCGCGACCAGTCGCAGCCTTTGTTCCAGCGCTATCAGATCGAGAGCCAGATCGCCGCGATCCACGAGCCGGTCGTGCACCTGCGTTCCGGCGGCTACATCGTGCTGAATCAGACCGAGGCCCTGGTCGCGATCGACGTCAATTCCGGCCGCTCCACCCGCGAGCGGAACATCGAAGAGACCGCTCTGCGCACCAATATCGAGGCGGCTGAGGAGATCGCGCGCCAGCTCCGGCTGCGCGATCTGGCGGGCCTCATCGTCATCGATTTCATCGACATGGAGGAGAACCGCAACAACGCGCAGGTCGAGCGGCGGATCAAGGAAGCGCTGAAGAACGACCGGGCGCGCATCCAGATCGGACGCATCTCCACCTTCGGCCTGCTCGAGATGTCGCGCCAGCGTTTGCATCCGAGCCTGGTGGAGGCGAGCACGGAAGCCTGCGCGCATTGCCACGGCACCGGCCGCGTGCGGTCGGTGGAATCGACCGCTTTGCACGTGTTGCGCATGGCGGAGGAAGAGATCGCGCGCAGCTTCAGCCCAGGCGTCACGATCTTCGTGCCGACTGCCGTCGCCTTGTTCATGCTCAACCACAAGCGTCACGCCATCGAGGAGATGGAGCAGCGGCGCGGCGTCAGGGTCTATCTGCAGGCCGACGACGAGCTGACCCCGCCGGAATATCGCCTCGACCGCATCAAGCAACTCAATCCCGGCGAAGAGGTCCAGCCGCGCGCCGCGCAACCGGTGCCGGTCATCGAAGAAGAGCCCGACGAATTCATTCCCGAGGAGACAGAAGCCGAGGCGGTCGAGGCCGAAGCCCCCGAGGAAGCCGAAGAGCAGGCGGCTGGCGGTCAGGGCGAACGCGAGCGTGGCGGCCGGCGGCGCCGGCGTCGTCGCGGCCGCGGCGGCAAGTTCCGCGCCGATGAATTCACCGAAGGCGGCGCCAGCGAAGAAGCGCATGCGCCAAGCGCGCCGGCCCCTGCCCCACGTCCCGAGCCCATCGCCGCCCTCGCCGACAGCGCCGAAGATGAGAGCGAGTCTGACGAAGATGATGATGCCGACAGCGCGCAGGCATCGGGCCGCGACGGCGAAGAATCCACGGCCGATGGCGAGCAGCCGCGGCGGCGCCGGCGGCGCGGCCGCCGGGGTGGCCGCCGCCGGTCGCGCCGCCCCGATCGAGATCAGTTGGGCGAGGCCCAGGCTCGGCCGCAAGGCTGGCAGGATCACCCGCAGGGCGAAGGGCCGGTGCAGCCGGTCCCCGGCCTCGGCGACCAGCCGGAGTTGGCGGAGCTGCCGGAGCAATGGGCGCAGCGCGTCGCGCCGGCGAGTAGTGACGTCGGCGATCAGTCGAACCCGGCCCCGGTGGCCGATGAGGCCAACGGCGAGCCGCAACCGGCGGAGCCACAGGCCCGCCGTCGCCAGCGAAAGCCGCGCCGCCGCGAGGAAGCAGCAGCAGCGCCTGCCAAAACGGCCAGCGACATCGAGGCTCCGCATGCAACGCCGAGCGAGCCCGTGCCGGCGTCGCAGCCCGCCGCCGCGCCCTCGCCCGTGCAGGTCATTGATGTCGGCAGCGAACATGCCGGCGAAGAAACCGATCAAGGCCCCCGCAAACGCGGCTGGTGGCGCCGACTGATGGAGTAGCGTCAAGTCGTCTCGTCAATCGAAAATCCCCTTTCCCCTTAACGCGGAAGGGGATTTTTCTTTTTGGGGCGTGGATCATTCATGTCCATGTCCGAAAACCGCGAGCCTTGGTGCTCTGCCGGTGGCATCATCGCCGCATGGAACAGCGTGACTTCCTCGGCCTCGATCCCAAAGCCTGCTACCGCGCCCTCAAGAGCCGCGATGCCCGGTTCGACGGGCGCTTGTTCGTCGGTGTCACCTCGACCGGCATCTATTGCCGGCCGATCTGCCCGGCACGGTCCCCGAAGTCCGAGAATTGCAGGTTCTTCTCCAGCGCGGCAGCGGCCCAGGAATCGGGCTTCCGGCCCTGCCTGCGCTGCCGGCCAGAGACCGCACCCGATCTCGGCTCCTGGCGCGGCACGTCCAACACGGTCTCGCGCGGCCTTGCCCTGATCGCGGAAGGCGCGCTGGACGGCGAAGAAGCCGGCGTCGATGCGCTGGCGGAACGGCTGGGTGTTGGTGGGCGTCAGCTGCGCCGGCTGTTCCAGCAGCATCTTGGCGCGTCACCCATCACCGTTGCGCAGACCCGGCGCGTGCTGTTCGCCAAGCAGCTGATCCACGATACCCGCCTGCCGATGGCGGAGATCGCGATGGCGGCGGGCTTCGGCAGCGTCCGGCGCTTCAACGAGACGTTCCAGCAGCTGTTCCGCCGACCGCCCGGCGCACTGCGCCGCAAAGCCGTTCTCGCTCTGCCTGAAGGCTCGGTCGGCGAGATGGGGGTCGACGTCCGCCTCTCTTATCGCCCGCCGTACGATTGGACGGCCATGCTCGGCTTCCTCAAGGCGCGCGCGATCGATGGCGTCGAATGGATCGAGGGCGACCTCTATTGCCGCACCGTGGCGCTGGCGCAGGACGGCCTCACCGGCACCGTCGAGATCAGCCACTTGCCCGACCGGGCCAGCCTCAACGCGACCATCCGCTTTCCCAGCGTCCGCGCTTTGCCGGCGATCGTCGCGCGCATCCGGCGCGTGTTCGATCTGGGCGCCGACGTTGCCGCGATCGGCGCGCATCTGGCGCAGGATCCGTTGCTGGCGCCATTGATCGCGGAACGGCCGGGCCTGCGCGCTCCGGGCGGCTGGGACGGCTTCGAGCTCGCGGTGCGCGCTGTCCTCGGCCAGCAGGTAACGGTGGAAGCAGCACGCAGGCTCGCCGGACGATTGGTGCAGATCTGCGGCACGTCCTTGCCCGCCGGGCAACATGGGCGCCCCGCATTGCGCCTGGCGTTTCCGACCGCGGCGCAGGTCGCGCGAGCGGACCTCTCCGCGCTCGGCACGCCGGTAGCGCGCAAACGGGCGCTGGCCGCGCTGGCGGAGGCGGCGCTGCAAGACCCCGCCTTGTTCCAGCCGCAAGGGACAGTCGAAGAGACCGTGGCGCGGCTGCGCGCGATCCGCGGCATCGGCGAATGGACCGCGCATTACATCGCCCTGCGTGCGGTGCGCGAAACCGACGCTTTCCCCGCCAGCGACATCGGGCTGTTGCGCGGCGCAGCCATCCGCGTCGGCGCGCGGCCGAGCCCGGCGCTGTTGCAGGATCGCGCCGAAACCTGGCGGCCCTGGCGCGCCTATGCCGCGCAGCATCTGTGGGCCGCGGACCAGGCGGCCCATGGATGAGTTGCTGTCACTCCTGGTCGACCGGATCAAGACGCCGATCGGTGAATTGCAGATCGTGGCCGACGCGGATGGCAGGCTGCGCGCCGCCGAGTGGACAGAGCATGCCGACCGCATGCACCGCTCCTTCCGCCTGCAGTACGGCTCGGACGGCTATGTGTTGAAGAATGCGCGCGATCCTGCAGGGCTCTGCGCCGCCTTGCGCGCTTATTTCGACGGCGAGGTCACGGCCATCGACCCATTGAAAGTCGCGACCGGCGGCACCGAGTTCCAGAAATCCGTGTGGAGGTCATTGCGCACCATCCCCTGCGGCGCGACAATCACCTATGCGGCACTTGCGGAACGCATTGGACGGCCCAAGGCAGTGCGCGCCGTCGGCCACGCCAACGGCGACAACCCGGTCAGCGTGGTGGTTCCTTGCCACCGCGTCATCGGAACCAATGGGTCTTTGACCGGTTATGGCGGCGGCATCGAACGCAAGCGTTGGCTGCTGGCGCACGAAGCTCGAGCCAAGTAACCGCGAGTGAAAGAGCGTTCTGCATTTTTGTGACCTTTCGCGGCATGCGAAGGAATGGAAGACTGAGTCATGGAGCCGCCGATGAGTGCGAAAGCCGAAACCGCCGCGATCTTTCACCGGCTGCATGAGGGGTCCGAGCCGCTGCTGCTCCCCAATGCGTGGGACGCCGGCAGCGCGCGGCTGATGGAGAGCCTGGGCGCGAGAGCTGTCGCCACCACCAGCGCCGGCGTTGCCTGGACCCACGGCTATCCCGACGGCGACGTCCTGCCGGTCCGCATGCTAGTCTCCACCGTCGTCGCGATCGTACGCGCGATCCGCGCGCCGCTGACGGTCGATGTCGAGGGCGGATATTCCGATGACCCGGCAGCGGTCGAGGAGACGGTCGCCAGAGTGGTCGAAGCTGGCGCGGTCGGCATCAACATCGAGGATGGCCCGAATGCGCCCGATCTGCTCTGCCTCAAGATCGAGCGGGCCACGCGCGCCGGACGACATTTCGGAATCGACCTGTTCGTGAATGCGCGCACCGACGTCTATCTGCGCGGCCTTGCGCCCGAGGGCAAGCGTGTCGCCGAGACCCTGGCGCGCGCTCAGCTCTATCGCGAAGCCGGCGCCAGCGGCCTCTTCGTGCCTGGCCTGCACGATGCCGCCGAGATCCGCGCGGTTGCCGCCGATTGCGAGCTGCCGCTGAACGTGATGGCCTGGCCGGGCCTGCCCGCCGCCGCCAAACTGGCACAGCTCGGCGTACGCCGGCTCAGCGCAGGATCGGGGATTTCACAGGCGCTGTGGGGCAAGGCGGCGGCGCTGGCCGCGGACTTCCTCAAGACGGGGACGTCGGAGCCGCTCGGCGAGGGCGCGATGTCCTATCCAGCGATCAACGCGCTGTTCGCCACTCGCTGATCCGGGCAGCGACCGCCGCGCCTCGACGAATCCTTGCGCGCGTCTCAAATTTTTCTCGTTGGCGCGCCTCCTGGAAGCGGCGCGATCATCTCCCCACTTACGAAGGTGAGAGCGCTGGGGCGGGCCGCACTCGACGTCACGCGGTCCGTCCCTTCATGGAGATAAGCAAAATGAGTCTGGAAGCCCAACTCATCGCCGGCCTGCCGCACGTGCAGGCCGAACTCCGATATCTCGCGCCGATGACGGACCGTCCCCGCAACTATGCGGACGAACCGCCTGCGGGCGTTTCGCGCACCAACACCGAACGCGAGACCCATCGGGTCGCGATCCGCAATCTTCGTCCGATCGCAACACGCCTCTCGCTCGACACGCACGGCATTGCCCATGTGCAGCACCGGAGCGCGGTGCGCGATTTCTATGACGACGAAGAAGTCCGGCGGGTCTACTACGCCGAAGTCGAGCAGGTCCTGAAGCAGGTGACCGGCGCCGATCGCGTTCACATCTTCGACCACACGGTACGGCGGCGCATTCCGGATACGGAGGACTATCAGCGGGATGCGCCACGCCAGCCGGCGTGGAGCGTGCACGTGGGTCATACCGCGCGGTCGGGCCCGCAGCGGGTGCGCGACCTGCTGCCGGACGAAGCCGAGGAGCTGCTGAAAGGCCGGCTCCAGGTAATCAATCTGTGGCGGCCGATCCGCGGACCGGTCGAGGATGCACCGCTCGCCGTCTGCGACGCCTCCAGCGTCGCGGCCGGGGACCTGGTGCCGTCGGACCTGGTCTATCATCATCGCGTCGGCGAGACCTATTCGGTGACGTTCAATCCGGCCCATCGCTGGTTCTATGTGCCGCAGATGCAGCCGGAGGAAGCGCTGCTGCTGAAATGCGTCGACACGGCCGCGAATGTCCCGGCGCGCTTCACGCCGCACAGCGCCTTCCTCGATCCCACCGCATCACCCTCCGCGCCGCTGCGCGAGAGCATCGAGGTGAGGAGCCTGGTGTTTCATAAGGCGGCGTGAAAAGCCGCTGAGCCCCTTCCCCGTGTAGGGAAGGGGCCCGTGCCGCTCAGGGAATGGAGGATTGCCTACTCCGCCGCCTTCGCCCCCGCGCCGATGGCGCGCTCGATGGCAGCAAGTGCTTCGCCCGCGCGCGAGGCATCGGGGCCGCCGGCTTGGGCCATGTCGGGGCGGCCGCCGCCGCCCTGCCCGCCCAAGGCCGCGCTGCCGACCTTCACCAGCTCGACCGCGTTCAGGCGCTTGGTGAGATCGTCGGTGACGCCGACCACGAGCGAGGCCTTGCCATCCGCGACCGCAACCAGCGCGACCACGCCGGAGCCGATCTGGCGCTTGATCTCGTCGGCCATGCCTTTCAGCTCCTTGGCTGGCACATCGCTCAACAGTCGCGCCGCGAGCGTGACGCCATTCACCTGCTTCGAGGCTGGACCAGAGGCCGCACTGCCGCCAGCAGCCGCAGCCTTGCGTGTCTCGGTGAGCTCGCGCTCCAGGCGTTTGCGCTCGTCCAGCAGCGCGGCGATCCGCTGCGTCAAATCGGACGGCAATGTCCTCAGCGCCGCGGCCGCTTCGTTCAGCACACGCTGCTGCTCCGCAATATAGGCCTCAGCCGCCGCGCCGGTTACCGCTTCGATGCGCCGCACGCCGGCGCCAACCGCGCCTTCGCTGACGATCTTGAAGAGGCCGATGTCGCCGGTGCGGCGCACGTGGGTCCCGCCGCACAGCTCGGTCGAGAACACTTTGTTCTCGTTGGCTGGCTTACCACCCATCGAGACGACGCGCACCTCGTCGCCGTATTTCTCGCCGAACAGGGCCATCGCGCCGGCTTCGATCGCCGCCTGCGGCGTCATCAGGCGCGTCTCGACCGCGGCATTGTCGCGGATCCGGTCATTGACGTCGCGCTCCACGATCGCGATGTCCTCCGGCGTCATGGCCTTGGTGTGGCTGAAATCGAAACGCAGCCGATCGGGTGCCACCAGCGAGCCCTTCTGCGTCACATGCGCGCCGAGGCGGCGACGCAATGCTTCATGCAGCAGGTGGGTCGCAGAATGGTGGGCGCGCAGATTGGTGCGGCGACGTCCATCGACCTTCATCTCGACTGCATCGCCGATTTTCACTTCGCCCTTGGTCACCTTGCCGTAATGGACGAACAGGTCACCGACCTTGCGCTGGGTGTCGCCGATCTCGATCGTGGCGCCGCTCGCCGAAACGAGTTGCCCGGTGTCGCCGATCTGGCCGCCGGCCTCGCCATAGAACGGCGTCTGGTTGGCGATCAGCGCGATCTCATCGCCTGCTTTCGCGGACTTGACTTCGGCGCCGTTCTTCAGAAGCGCGATCACCTGGCCTTCCGCCTGCTCGGTCGCGTAGCCGAGGAAGTCGGTGGCGCCGAGGCGCTGCTTGAGGTCGAACCAGACGGCTTCGGTCGCCGCCTCGCCCGAGCCGGCCCAGGCCGCGCGCGAACGCTCGCGCTGCTTCTCGAGCTCGACGTTGAAGCCGTCGACATCCACTTCGATGCCGCGGTCGCGCAGGATCGATTGCGTCAAGTCGAGCGGGAAGCCGCGGCTGTCGCTGAGCTGGAACGCGACGGCACCGGAGAGCTTGCCGTCCTTGGTCATGCCACTGCCGCCTGCGACAGCGATCTCCAGTTCCTTGAGACCGGCACCGAGGGTCTGCTTGAAGCGCGTCTCTTCCAGCTTCAGCGTTTCGGTGATGACCGGCTGCGCGCGCACCAGCTCCTCATAGGCCTGGCCCATCTGCTGCACCAAAGCCGGCACCAGGCGCCACATCAGCGGCTCGGTGCAGCCGATCTGGTGCGCATGGCGCATGGCGCGGCGCATGATCCGTCGCAGCACATAGCCACGCCCTTCGTTCGACGGCAGCACGCCATCCGCGATCAGGAACGCGGAGGAGCGCAGGTGGTCGGCGATTACGCGATGCGATGTCTTGTACGGCCCGTCTGGATCGGTCTTCGACGCCTCGGCGGAAGCTTCGATCAGCGCGCGCATGAGGTCGATGTCGTAATTGTCGTGCTTGCCTTGCAGGACCGCGGCGAGGCGTTCCAACCCCATGCCGGTGTCGATCGAGGGACGCGGAAGATTGACGCGCTGCTCCTTGCTCACCTGCTCGAACTGCATGAAGACGAGATTCCAGATCTCGATGAAGCGGTCACCATCCTGGTCCGGGCTGCCGGGCGGGCCGCCGGGAATCCCTTCGCCGTGATCGTAGAAGATTTCCGAGCACGGCCCGCATGGGCCCGTGTCACCCATGGCCCAGAAATTGTCCGAAGTCGGAATGCGGATGATCCGGCTTTCCGGCAGGCCGGCGATCTTGCGCCACAGGTTGAACGCCTCGTCATCTTCCGAGAAGACAGTGACCAGCAGCTTGTCCTTGGCGAGGCCGTATTCCTGGGTCACCAGGCGCCAGGCGAGGTCGATCGCGCGATCCTTGAAATAGTCGCCAAACGAGAAATTGCCCAGCATCTCGAAGAAGGTGTGATGGCGCGCCGTATAGCCGACATTCTCCAGGTCGTTATGCTTGCCGCCGGCGCGCACGCATTTCTGCGCGGTCGCGGCACGGACATAGTCGCGCTTCTCCTGGCCGGTGAAGACGTTCTTGAACTGCACCATGCCGGCGTTCGTGAACATGAGCGTCGGGTCGTTGCGCGGCACCAGCGGGCTCGAGGGCACAATCTCATGGCCCTCGCGCTTGAAGTAGTCCAGGAACTGGCGGCGTATGTCGTTGGCGGTCTGCATAAAAACGGGTCCAATCACGCAAAAACACGCCGCAAACCAGGGTTCCAGGCCGGCGGCACCATAGAGGTAATATTTATTGTTTCAGGGTCGGCGGCAAGGGCGGAAGCCCTGCTGGAGGCGGCCCTTGGCAGGGGCCAGGCCCTTGGCAGGGGCCACCCATGCATCTGATGCGGCCTAGAGCAATGCAGATAAGGTGCGGGCGCACCGACGGGGGATCGGCGCGCCCGAAGGGAGAGCTCGGGGGGTGAGCTCTCTGGGGTTTCCTTAAAACCTGCTATTCGCCAGCGGAGTCTTCGACGGGACCGCCCTTGTCCATCATGGCGCCTGCCACCAGGCCGGCATTGGAGCGGATCTTCTGCTCAATCTCACCCGCCACTTGCGGGTTCTCCTTGAGGAAGGCCTTGGCGTTCTCGCGGCCCTGGCCGATGCGCTGGCCGTTGTAGGAGAACCAGGCGCCGGACTTCTCCACCACGCTGGCCGCGACGCCGAGGTCGATCAGCTCGCCGGTCTTGGAGATGCCCTCACCATACATGACATCGAACTCGACCACGCGGAACGGCGGCGCGACCTTGTTCTTCACCACCTTCACGCGGGTCTGGTTGCCGACCACCGTCTCCTTGTCCTTGATCGAGCCGATGCGGCGGATGTCGAGGCGGACCGAGGCGTAGAACTTGAGCGCGTTGCCGCCAGTCGTGGTCTCCGGATTGCCGAACATCACGCCGATCTTCATGCGGATCTGATTGATGAAGATCACCATGCAGCGCGAGCGCGAGATCGATCCCGTCAGCTTGCGCAAAGCCTGGCTCATCAGGCGGGCCTGCAGGCCGACATGGGTGTCGCCCATCTCGCCTTCCAGTTCCGCGCGCGGCACCAGGGCCGCGACCGAATCCACCACCAGCACGTCGATCGCGCCGGAGCGCACCAAGGTGTCGGCGATCTCCAGCGCCTGCTCGCCGGCGTCGGGCTGCGAGATCAGCAGATCGTCGATATTGACGCCGAGCTTTTTCGCATAGCTGGGATCGAGCGCATGCTCCGCGTCGATGAAGGCGCAGGCGCCGCCGGTGCGCTGCGCTTCCGCAATCACGTGCAGCGCCAGAGTGGTCTTGCCCGAGCTTTCCGGGCCGTAGATTTCAATGACGCGCCCGCGCGGCAATCCGCCGATCCCGAGCGCGATATCCAGGCCAAGAGAGCCAGTTGAGACCGACTCGCTGTCGACCGCGCTTTCCCGCTGCCCCAAACGCATGATCGAGCCTTTGCCGAAGGCCCGCTCGATCTGCGAGAGCGCGGCATCCAACGCCTTGTTCCTGTCCATATCGTCCTTGTCGGCCAATTTTACGACGTTCAGCGACATTGCCGTCTCCCCACTTAGATCATATCGAGATGACTGCCAAATCTTCCGCAGCCGGGCCGTTCATGGCGTTGGTGCGTGGGGCCAAAGATACACGTTTTGTTCTCGCTGTAAAGGAAATAGATCAGAACGAGAACACAACTGATAATTACATTATAAATCAGATAGTTAGTTTGCCGCGCGCTTGCGCTCTGTATGCGGCTCGAGCACTTCTTTTACCTTGGCCGCGAGCTGCTTCAGGGTGAACGGCTTCAAGAGGAAGTTCACTTCCTCGCCCGCATCGATTCGGCGGCGGAACGCATCTTCGGCGTAGCCCGAGATGAAGATGACCGGCAGATCTGCGCGGCGAGACCGCACTTCCTTCACCATGGTCGGGCCATCGATGCGTGGCATCACCACATCGCTGATAATGAGGTCGATCTCGTTGAGATGCTCGCCCACGATCTCGAGCGCCGCTTCACCCGAGCGCGCCTCCAGCACCTGATAACCCTTGTTGCGCAAGGCACGCGCGCTGAACAGTCGCACGGCATCTTCGTCCTCGACCAAAAGGATGGTGCCGATGCCGGTGAGGTCGCGCACCGCCTCTTCCTTGCCGTCGATGCGCTGCACGCTGCCGGCTTCCGCCTGATGTTCCGGCAGATAGATGCGGAAGGTCGCGCCCTCGCCCACCACGCTGTCGACGAACACGTAGCCTCCCGTCTGGCGCACGATGCCGTAGACGGTGGAGAGGCCGAGCCCCGTGCCGGAGCCGACCGACTTTGTCGAGAAGAACGGCTCGAAGATCCGGTCCATGATCTCCGGCGGAATGCCGGTCCCGGTATCGCCGATCTCGATCATCACATAGCGGCCGGGCGGCATGACTTCAGCACCGCGCTGGATCGGATCCTTGGTCACGACATTCTCGGTACGGATGCGCAGCCGCCCGCCATTCGGCATGGCGTCACGCGCATTGACCGCGAGGTTGATGATGACCTGCTCCAGCTGGCCCTGGTCGACGCGCACCGCCTGCAGGTCGCGGCCATGCACCATGGCAAGCTCGATATTCTCGCCGATCAGGCGCCGCAACAGATGCGAGACTTCCGCCAGCACGTCGGTCACCTGCAGCACGCGCGGCTGCAAGGTCTGCTGGCGCGAGAAGGCGAGCAGCTGGCGCACCAGGTTGGCGGCGCGGTTGGCGTTCTGCTTGATCTGCATGATGTCGGCGAAAGACTGGTCACCGGCACGGTGCCGCAGCAGCAGCAGGTCGCAGAATCCGATCATCGCCGTCAGCAGGTTGTTGAAATCATGCGCGATGCCGCCTGCCAGCAGGCCGACTGCCTGCATCTTCTGCGACTGCGCGAACTGGGCTTCCAGGCGCTTCTGCTCGGTGGTGTCGATCAAATGCAGGATGAAGCCGACCGTCTGGCCCTTATCCTCGCGCTTGGAGGCATAGACGATGACACTGGCCTGGCGTTTGCCCTTGAGGCGCACAGTTATTGGAAGAACCGCGCGGCCCAGCTCCGCGACCCGGCGCAGATGTTCCTCCGCCTGCGGCAGATCCTCGCTCGCCACCAGGCTGCCGAGCCCGGCGCCGACAGGCACCATCTCGCCGAACAGGTTGGTGAAGGCGGTGTTCAGCTGCTCCACTTTGCGGTCGGCATCGAGCAGCAGGATGCTGGTCGGCGCTTCTTCGAAGAAGCGCTGGAAATATTGCTCGGACGCCTGCAAGGCGCGTTCGAACTCACGCTCGCGGGTCAGATCATGGACGATGGAGCGGGTGCGGATGCCGGCCTTGCCGCTGGGATCGACACCCTGCACGTTGACCACGTCCTGTCGGACATAGACCAGCAGCTTGCGTCCGTTCGGCCCCAGCAAGGTGACTTCACCGTTGCGCGCCGAGGAATCCGAGAAGGGCGAGAAGGCCGGGATCAGATCCGGCGGCCGCGGATAGACCAGGTCGTGCAGCCGCAACTGATGCTGCGCCTCGACCTCGACATCGAGGCCGAGCCAGTGCGCCAGGGTCGAGTTGACGAACAGGAAGCGCCCGGATTCATCGACCGAATAGAAGCCGACCGGCGCATTCTCGATCAGGTCGGCGAACTTCTCGTGGTCCGACCGGATATATTCCTCGATCTCGCGCTGGGTGGTGATGACCTCGACACCCCACGAGGTATGGTCGCCGAACCGGGTCAGCCGGTTGGCGAAGACAGCGAGGATCTCGCGCTTGCCGTCGGCGGCCAGAATGGCGACGTCGCCCTGCGCCTCGCCGCGCTCGGCCAAGGCATGCTCGATCCGTTCGACCGAGGCGCGCGCCGCCGCATCGAAGGCGCGCCCTTCCAGGATCACGTTCAGCGGCAGCGGCTCATCGCCGAACAGCCGGCGGAAGGCGCTGTTGGCAAACTTGACGGCGCCGGCGCGGTCGACGACCTGCCGCCCTTGGTGTGTGGCATTGAGGCTGGCTTCCAGCAGATCGGCGATATAGCGGCGGCGCCATGCGATCAGGGCCAGCACGAGAGCCAGCACCGAGATCGCGACGAACAGCCCGATCTCCCAAGACCAGGTCATACCCTGGCGTTCCTTATCCGCGCCGCTTGCGCAACGCTTGCTCCGCTAAAGCGGTGCATGAACAATGGCCCCCATCCCCAACCCGTTCCATCATAGCCGAAACTGACCACACCCGCACAAGTGCCTAAAGCCGCCGCCGCTTCAGCTTGAAGATATAGCTGATGACCTCCGCCACCGCCTTGTAGAACTCCGGCGTCACTTCCTGGTCGATCTCGACCGCCGCATAGAGTCCGCGCGCCAAGGGCGGATTCTCGACGATCGGAATGCCGTGCTCCTTGGCGATTTCCCGGATCTTCTGCGCCACCTTGTCGACGCCCTTGGCCATCATCTTGGGCGCCGCCATGCTCGCCCCGTCGTATTTCAGCGCCACTGCGTAGTGCGTGGGATTTGTGACAACCACATCGGATTGCGGCAC
The DNA here is from genome assembly GCA_035695765.1 of Dongiaceae bacterium. Taxonomy (GTDB): domain Bacteria; phylum Pseudomonadota; class Alphaproteobacteria; order Dongiales; family Dongiaceae; genus Dongia_A. The sequence continues at coordinate 23,283 of DASRRI010000005.1, read as the reverse complement.
CTGGGCCATCATGCGGCGGCGCGTGCGCTCCATGCGCAGTTGGCGCAGCTTGCCCTTGATCAGAGGGTCGCCTTCGGTCTCCTTGAACTCTTCCTTGATCTCCTGGCGCGACATGCGCATCTCGCGCAGATGCTGCAATCGCTGATACACGACGTCGATGGTGGCGATGGCGGCGACGATCGCCACGACGCCGATCAGCAGCTTGGCCAGCAGTGCCTTGGTCTCGGCCAGCAGCTGGATCATCTCCATGCCGATCAGCTTGTTGAGATGCGCGACCTCCGGCAGGATCAAGAACATCGCGACCGATCCCACCACCGCGATCTTCATCAGACCTCGCACGAACTCCGCCAACGAGCGCATGGAGAACATGCGCTTGAGGCCGGCGAGCGGCGAGATCTTGTCCAGCTTCGGCATGATACCGTCGGCCGAAAAGATCAGCCCGAACTGCAGATAGCCCGCGCCGATCGCGGCGGCGACGGCGAGGATCAGCGGGATGGCGCCGGCGATCAGCAGGACCACGAGGAGATGCCAAGCTATGCCAACCAGATTCCCGAAATCTACCGGCACCTGGTCAGGCGATTCGACAAAAGGCAGCGCGGCTTTGTAGAGCGCGCCTGCCGCCGATCCGCCGAACAGCAGGACGGAGAGCGAGAACACGCCCAGCATCAGCAGGTTGTTGACTTCGCGCGAGTTGGCGACCTGACCGCGGTTGCGCGCTTCGTCAAGTCGCCGACTGGTCGGGTCTTCGGTTTTTTGGGAATTGTCCTGCCCTTCCGCCATTGCGACCTCAACCGCCGCCGACGAACAGAGACATACGTTCCTCGTACGCGGACAGGAAGAACAGCATCATGCCGGTCAGCGCCACTGCCATCAGCGCAAACCCGGCGAGCAGCTGCATCGGCATGGCGATGAAAAAGACCTGGAGGGTCGGCATCAGGCGCGCCAGCAATCCCAGCGCCACGGCGAACACGATGCCATAGACCAGGAACGGCGCTGTCATCTCGATCGAGACTGCGAAACTGTCGGCGACGATGCGGGCGGCATGATCCGCTACGTCGCCCAGGGGTGGCATCTGGCCCGGCGGAAAGATGGCATAGGTGCCGGCGAGGCCCTTCAAGGTCATGTGATCGAGGCCGGTCGCGAAGATCAGCACCACAGTCAAGGCCAGCAGGAAGTTGCCGGTGATGGCGGCCTGCTGCTGCGTGGTCGGGTCGGAGACCAGCGCACTGGCGATGCCGATCTGCAAAGCGATGACGCTGCCCGCCGACTGCGCGCCGAGCAGGATGAGGCGCGAGATGGTGCCGAAGAAGAGCCCGATACCGATTTCCAGCAGCAGCAATCCGGCGAACTGGCCCATGCCGGCCGGCAGGGCCGGCAGCCGATCCGCGATCATCGGCATCAGCGCGACGCTGACGGTCAAGGCAAAGATCAGGCGGACGCGGGGCGGCACATAGGCTTCGCCGAAGCCGGGCAACAGCATGATCGCGCTGCCAAGCCGCGCGAATACCATGAAAAACTGGAAGAGATTGCTGCTGACCAGCTGCTCCAGGTTCATCCCACCGCCTGCTGCATGATGCGCTCAGTGAAGTCGCTGAGCGTGTGGAGCATGAAAGGCGCCAGCAGCAGCATCGCGATGAATACCACGATGATCTTCGGCACGAAGGTCAGCGTGACTTCCTGGATCTGGGTCAAGGCCTGGAACAAGGAGATGATGAGGCCGATCAGCAGCGCGATGATCATCAGCGGCGCGCCAAGCTTCAGCGTGACAATGACCGCGTCGCGGCCGACCTCGAGAAGAACTGACTCATCCATGAACGCGGTACTCTTAGATCGGCATACGGAGAATTTCTTGATAGGCCGAGATCACGCGATCCCGCACGGCGGTCACGGTCTGCACCGTCAGTTCCGCCGCGGTCACGGAGTTCACCACCTGATTGAGATCGGCCTTGCCTTCGACCGCCTGCAGCGACGCCTTTTCGGCATTGCGCGTCGTGTCGACCGCATCCTTGCCGAGCTGCTGCAGGACCTCCGAAAAGCCGGGCCCGGCCTGGTCGCGTGATTCGATGCCGGGCGCGCCCATGCGCTTGAGGGCGGCATTGTAGGCGGCAACTGCATTGCCGGTCCCCGCGACGACTCCATTCGCCATGTCTCAGCCCCCTCTAGCGGATCAGATCGATGGTGCGCTGAAGCATGTTGCGCGCAACTTCAATGGCGCGCAGGTTCGCTTCATAGGAACGCTGGGCCTCGCGCATGTCGGTCATTTCGATGAGGCTGTTGACGTTCGGCAGCTTGACGTAGCCCTTGGCGTCGGCGGCCGGATTGCCGGGGTCGTACTTGATGCGGAAATCGCTCTGGTCGACACCGACCTTGGTAACCTGGACCGTTTGCAGCCCCAGCTCGCGGTCGAGTGCGTTCTTGAACGTGATCGTCTTGCGCCGGTAGGGGTCGCCGCCCGGCACTTCCGAGACCGAGTCCGCATTGGCGATGTTTTCCGCGACCACGCGCAGGCGGTCGCCCTGCACTTTCATGCCGGCGGCGGAAATCATCAGGCTTTCCATCAGATCCATCTGTCACCTCCTGGCGACTGAAACACCAAGACTGAAGCGCTCATGAGCTATGGCCCAGCGCCATCTTCAGCAGGTCGACATGCTTGCGATAAAGATTGGTCATGAGCTGGTAGCTCGACTGTGCGTCGGCGAGCTTCACCATCTGCTCTTCCAGCACCACGGAGTTTCCGACCGGCGCTGTTTCATATTGCTTCTTGGTCTTCTGATCGTCGATCGATGCGTTCGAGACGGTCTTGCCGGTCATGTGCATCGGATCGGTGCGCTCTTGCGCAACCGGCGCGGCCTTGGTCAAATGATCGACGAACTTCAACGCCTTCATGTCGTGCGGCACGTAGCGCGGCGTGTCGGCATTGGCGATGTTTTGTGCCAGGACTTCCTGGCGCGCGCCGAGCCAGCCCATTCGCTCGCTCATGCGCTGAAACAGCTTCAGCTGAAACAGATCCATCGGCGCTTTCCTGACGCTGCGGTCGATGCCGCCATAGCCGGTATTCCCGGTGCTTTGGGAGGCATCCTGAGGGCAACTCATTAACGCCGGATTAATTTGCTAAAATGCCACCCAAATTCGCGCGAAATGTCGCGCGCCTTTGCCGCTTAATCGTTCATTAAGCATGATCCTTCAGAGTTTCCGTGGATTTAAGCCAGCGGAGCATCTCGGCAATGGCCGACCGCAAGGATGAAACCGGCGCCAAGCATAGCAGATGGACCCGTCCGGATTCGACATCCGCGGGCCCGAAGACGCCGATCGCCATCGCGCTGGACGCCAAAGGCCGGGATGGCGCTGCCCGCCCCAAATCGCCACGGGTGGTGGCGACGGGACGCGGGCCGGTCGCCGAGCAAATCCTGGCGATCGCGTTCGAGAAGGGCGTACCGGTGCGCGAAGATTCGGACCTCGCCCAGATCCTGGCCGCGGTCGAACTGGACGCCGAGATTCCGATCGACGCCCTGGCGGCGGTGGCGGAGATCCTGAGCTACGTCTACCGCGCCAATAGGACCTGGGCGGGCGAGCAAACTGCGGACGGGACCGAGGATATCGGAGCCAAGCCATGACAGCGATCGCAACGGACAAGGCCCAAAGCCAGTCGGCCCTGGGCTACAGCATCAGCGACCTGCACCGCGAGATCGTGGCCGCGGTCGATGCCGCCAACGACGGACAGCTGATCGACCTCGAGATCATTGCGCTGCGCATCACCGTGCTGTGCGACGCCCTGGGCAGCGCCGGCAAAGAAGGCGCCCGCGCCTGGGTCCGCGAATTGCGCGACCTCAGCACGGCGCTTGCCGTCCTCGACACCATCCTGCGCAAGCAGAATGTCCATGTTCAGCTCAACATCGAGCAACTGCGCAAACACATCACGCCCACCGAATAGGCTTCATATAACTCCCAATGGATTTTGATCTTTATCTCAGGTTCGCCCTCGCGCTGATCCTGGTTCTGGGGCTGATCGCCCTGCTGGGCTGGCTGCTGCGCCGTTTCGGCATGGGCGTGAAAATGACCAAGGGCCGCCGCCTCGCCGTCAGCGAGGTCCAGATGCTCGGCCCCCGCCACCGCCTGATGCTGATCCGGCGCGATGATGTGGAGCACCTAGTCATCGTCGGCCCCGGCAGCGAGACAGTCGTTGAAAGCGGCATCAAGCGCCCGGACAGCTTCGCCAGCGCCCTCGCGAATGAGGAGCCGAAGCGATGACGCTTCGCCGCCTTCTGCCACTTCTTCTGCTCGCACTCGTCTGCCTGATGCCGTTCGCGGCTTCCGCGCAGAGCGTCTCCCTCGACCTCGGGGTCGGTGGCGGCAGCAGCACCAGCCGTATCCTGCAGATCATCGCGCTGCTCACGATCCTGTCGCTGGCGCCCGGCATCCTTATCATGGTGACCTCGTTCACTCGCGTAGTGATCGTGCTCTCGCTGCTGCGCGCCGCGCTCGGCGGGCAACAGACGCCGCCCAACATGGTGCTGGTCAGCCTCGCCATGTTCCTGACGGCCTTCGTGATGGCGCCCACCTTTCAGAAGGCCTATGACGACGGCATCGCGCCTTTGATGGCCGAACAGATCAGCGAGCAGGATGCTTTCACCCGCGCCGCCGCGCCGTTCAAGGTGTTCATGCTGTCCCAGGTGCGCGAAAAGGATCTGGGCCTGTTCATGGATATGGCGAATGCCGAGCCCGCCGCCGCGCCGGAAGAAGTCTCGCTGCAGATCCTGATCCCGGCTTTCATGATCAGTGAAATGCGCCGCGCCTTCGAGATCGGGTTCCTGCTGTTCGTGCCCTTCCTCATCATCGACATGGTGGTGGCATCGGTCCTCATGTCCATGGGCATGATGATGCTTCCGCCAGTCATGATCGCCCTGCCCTTCAAGCTGGTGTTCTTCGTGCTGGTGGATGGGTGGTATCTGGTGGCGGGGAGTCTGGTACGTTCGTTCGGCGGGGTTTAGCGGTCACCACATACCGTTTCGCGCTTGCTCGCGCCAAGCATCGCCGACTAACCTTGCGGTCGGCGGGCCGTGTCGGCGAATAAAATGCGTGGCGCGCATGATTCAAGAATTTCTTCGGATCCTGGCGGCGGCTGCCATTGTGTGCAGCTCGGCAAGCTTTGCGGCGGCCGACTGTCGCGACCATCCGGGGCCGGGTATCGATTGGTCAGGATGCAATAAATCGCGGCGCATCCTGACCAACGACGATTTCCATGGCGCAAATCTGGCGCGGGCCGACCTCAGCTATACCGACATGAGCGGCGCAAATTTCAGCGGCGCCAATTTGACGGAAGCGACGTTGAGTCGCGTACGGCTGACTGGCGCAAACTTGGAAGCCGCCGATCTCACCAAGGCGATGCTGGGGCGGGCCGATCTGCAAGGCGCGGACCTCTCTGGAGCCAAGCTCATCAAAGCGGAGCTGCCGCGCGCGAACCTGTCGGGCGCAAAGCTGACGGGCGCCAACCTGGATAGGGCGGAACTTGGCCGCGCCCGGCTCGGCGCCGCCGACTTGAGCGGGGCCAATCTGCAAGGCGCCTATCTGGCGCGAGCCGATCTGCGCCGCGCGAATCTATCCGCCGCCGACCTGACGGAAGCCGAGCTTTATCTCTCGGACCTGCGCGGCACGGATCTATCGCAGACGAAAGGGCTGGTGCAACATCAGCTCGACCAAACCTGTGGTGACGATACGACGAATCTCCCTGCCGGACTGACACCTCCTCCATCCTGGCCTTGCACGCGGACTGAAAGCGACGAGTGATACGGCCGGATCGGTCGGCGTGGAATTCTCGTAGGAAGAGGAGACTACCCTCCCACATCCCAAGGAACGATTCGCGAGATCCGGCCGCCTAACGCCTCTAGTGGCGCGGCATGAATCCTATTCGACTCTCGATACCTCGTTCGGCGAGAGATAGCGGAACGTATCCCCCGCCACCCGGTTCTCGAATTGAGAGGGCCGGCACTAGTGTCGTGCCCAAGTCAGCGAATGTGGAGTTGGGCCATGGCTGACGTGGCTGTTACCGAGACCTTACGCCAGAATACGCAGCTCGCCATCACGCGGGCGGTGCAGCACTCGGCTGAAACCCTGCCCACTCCGGAGCGGGCGGAGGATTTCGGTGTGCAATTCGACCGCTTCGGCGACGCGCGGCTGGTGCTGCTGGGCGAAGCGACCCACGGCACGTCCGAATTCTACCGGGCACGCGCCGCTATTACCCGGCGCCTCATCCAGCGTCACGGCTTCACGGTCGTGGCGGTGGAGGCGGACTGGCCCGATGCCGCCCGCATCGACCGCTATGTCCGCCATCACGCTGCCCGGCCGGAGCGCGGCAGGGCCTTTGCGCGCTTCCCGGGCTGGATGTGGCGCAATGTCGAGGTGATGGACTTCGCCGATTGGCTGCGCGCCCACAATGAAGCGCTGGGGCCTGATCGACGCGCCTCGTTCCATGGGCTCGACGTCTACAGCCTCGGCGCGTCGGTGGCGGCCGTGCTCGACTATCTGGAGCGCGTCGACCCCAAGGCCGCCAAGATCGCGCGGCAGCGCTACGCGTGCCTGACGCCCTGGCACGAGGAGCCGGCCGGTTATGGCCGCGCCGTCCTGCACCGCGCGCATGACCCGTGCGAGGAGGAAGTTGCCGCCCAATTGACCGAGCTGCTGGCGAACCGCCTCTCCTATATGCGCGAGGATGGCGAGGCATTCTTCGACGCGGCGCAGAACGCGCGCATCGTGCGGGCGGCCGAGCAATATTATCGCATCATGTATCACGGCTCGCGCGAATCCTGGAACTTGCGCGACCGGCACATGTTCGACACGCTGCAGGCGCTACTCGCGATCCGCGGCCCGGATTCCAAGGCTGTCGTCTGGGCGCACAATTCCCACATCGGCAACGCTGGCGCGACCGCCATGGGCTGGCAGGGCGAGTTCAATATCGGCGAGCTCTGCCACGTCGCTTATGGCGATGACGCCGTCCTGATCGGTTTCGGCACGGATCGCGGGACGGTCGCAGCCGCCACCGATTGGGGTGGTCCCATGGAGGTGAAGATCGTGCGGCCGGCGCGCACCGACAGCTATGAGCACGCTTTTCGCAAGACTGGCGTCGCGCGGTCGCTGACGCACTGGCGCGGCCCCGATGCGCGCGAGCTGGCCGACACCCTGCGCCAAACCATGCTGCAGCGCGCCATCGGCGTCATCTATCGGCCGGAGAGCGAGCTGATGAGCCACTATTTCGAGGCCGTCCTCGCCGAGCAGTTCGACGCCTATGTGTGGTTCGAGGAGACCAAGGCGGTAACGCCGCTGCCGGCCGGCCGGCCGCAGGGCGTGCCGGAAACCTACCCGTTCGGATTATGACCATGGCGACGACGCAGGAGACCCGCGCAGTGGAGATCGGCAAGCTGAAGCTGCAGGCGTCCCTCGGCGTTCCGGAGGATGCGCGGGGCCTAGTGATCTTTGCCCATGGCAGCGGCAGCGGACGCCTCAGTCCGCGCAACAACTATGTCGCCGGTGCACTGCGCAGTGCTGGCCTCGCCACCCTCCTCCTCGATCTGCTGACGCCGGTGGAGGAGCGCGACCGCGCCAATGTCTTCGATATCCCCCTGCTCGCCTCCCGCCTGGCACTTGCGACCGAATGGTCATCGCAGCTCCCTGCGACCGCTTCGCTGCGGGTCGGCTATTTCGGAGCCAGCACAGGCGCAGGCGCGGCATTGTTCGCTGCAGCGCAAGTACCGGACAATGTCCATGCCGTGGTGTCCCGCGGCGGCCGTCCCGACCTTGCCGGCGACGCCCTGGCACGGGTCCAGGCACCCACGCTGCTTATTGTCGGTGGGCTGGACAAGCCGGTCATTGAGCTCAACCATCGTGCGCAGGATCGCCTGAAGAGCAAGACTGAGCTGGTGATTGTGCCGGGCGCCAGCCATCTGTTTGAGGAACCGGGCACACTCGATGTGGTCGTGCAGCATGCGACGCGCTGGTTTCTCGCCCACCTCGGAGGTCCACGCGGAGATGCGCCATGATCAGCCAAGCACAGATCTTTCATGATCGGCACGACGCCGGTTTGCAGCTGGCGGCAGCGCTGAGCAGGTTCAAGGAGGATCGACCGGTCGTGCTCGCTTTGCCGCGCGGCGGTGTCCCTGTCGCGTTTGAAGTTGCGCTTGAGCTCGAAGCCGAGCTCGACCTTCTGCTGGTGCGCAAGATCGGCGCACCCGGACACGAGGAACTGGCGATAGGCGCCGTCGTCGACGGCAAGGAGCCGCATCTGGTCCTCAACCGGGAGATCGTGGCTCTGGCAGCGCCGCCACCCGGCTATATCGAAGCGGAACAGAAGCGTCAGCTTGCCGAGATCGAGCGGCGCCGGCGGCTCTATCGCGGCGCCGAGCAGCCGATCGTCGTGAAGGGCCGCACCGCCATCGTCGTCGACGATGGAATCGCCACCGGCGCCACCGTCAAGGCAGCTTTACGCGGTATCCGCCAGAGCGAGCCGCAGCGCCTGATCCTCGCCGTTCCGGTCGCACCGCCGGACACGATCGAGAAGCTCGCCGCGGAGTGCGACGAGATCGTGTGCCTGTCGGCACCGAAATGGTTCAATGCCGTCGGCAACCACTACGAAGATTTCACGCAGACCACCGACGATGAAGTGATGGCGCTTCTGGCGGAGGCCAAGGCGCAACACCAGGCGGCGGGCGACAGCGCACGGCACCGATAGTGGAGATGATGCCGCAGTCCTAGTGGTGCGTGCGGAGATTGCTGGGCGGTTCTTCGTCTCGGCCGTCGTCCGGTTCGGTCTGCAGAAGACACTTAGCCTCGAAATCGTAGTAGTGATCGAGATCGTCCGTCTCGATCGGGCAGACGTCATAGATGCGCACCTGGTAGGTGAGGTTGTGCCGTCCTCCCAGCTCGCGAAGGAAGCGCTCAGGGTCGCGGCCATCGGTGTATCCGAGGACGCGCGAATCCTCAGTCAGGGCGACCAATCGGGATTTGGCTTGCCGCTCGAGGGTGACCATCGGGCACCTCCTGCTCAAGGGCCGGATGCTAGCACACTCCTGTGGGTTTGACGCCAGCGGCTATTTTGCCAATCCCGCCAGCCGCGGCAGCCATAAGGTCAGTTCCGGGATCACCGTCACTGCGATCAGAGAGGCGAGCAGCGGGAGCAGCCAGGGCAGGATCGCCATGGTCGTGCGCTCGACCGACAATCTGGAGCAACCCGATCATCAGGTTGAGCGTCATCATGACGCCGAAATGGACCGGATCGATGCCGACCTTTGCGATCACCGGCATCAGGACCGGAACCAGGATACTGATGGCCGCGATCAGCTCCAGAAAGCAACCGATCACCAGCAGCAGGACATTGATCAGCAGCAGGATGACGTAGCGGTTCTCGGTCAGCACGAGCAGCGCTGTCGCGGCCTGCTCGGCCACATGCGTGGTCGTCAGCACCCAGCCGACCAAGGACGCGGCCGCGACGATCAGCCGAGCGGCTGCCGTCGACTCGATGGTATCGAGCGTCACCTTGTAGAACTGCTTCCAAGACAACCCGCAATACAGCAGAAGCCCGAGCAGCAGCGCCCAAGCGCAAGCCGCGATGGCGGCCTCCGTGGGCATGAACCAGCCGAAACGCATGCCGCCGATGATGACGGCAGGGGTCAGCAGCGCCGGCAGAGCCGCAACAAGTCGTGACATTTCCCAATCATTTCAGTAAGAAGCCTTGTCGGCGAGTCATTATACGACTTGCTTGGCGATGATTGCCGTTGCGCTACCGGGCGAGAGTCAAAGGCGTCTTTAGAGGTTTTTCGATCCGTATATCTTGCGCCCCCCGGCAATGCCCCATTCAGCGAAGGTACTGGTATGCCCAAACACAAGATCGCCATCATCGGCCTCGGCAAGATTTCGCAGGACCAGCATGTGCCGGTGATCGGCGCGAGCGATGCGTTCGAACTGGCCGCCATCGTCAGCACGCGCGGCCTGGGCCACGGCAACGTGCCGGTCTTCAAGACACCAGCAGAGCTCTATCGCGCGATGCCCGATATCGGCGTTGTCGCGGTCAATACGCCGCCGGGCGTCCGGCACTCGATCGCGCACGAAGCGCTGGCTGCCGGCAAGGACGTGCTGCTGGAGAAGCCGCCGGCGACCACCTTGTCGGAACTCGTCGATCTGGAAACTTTCGCCAAGGACAAGGGCCGCGTGCTGTTCGCGACTTGGCATTCGCAGTTCAATCCCGCGGTCGATGAGGCTCGTGCGCTGATCGCCAACACCGGCTTGCGCTCGCTCCACATCGAGTGGCGCGAGGATGTGAAGAAATGGCATCCGGGCCAGGATTGGGTGTGGGAGCCGGGCGGCTTCGGCGTGTTCGATCCCGGCATCAATGCGCTCTCCATCCTGGTGGAGATACTGCCCAACGTGCCATTCGTGAAGAGCGCCGACCTGACCTATCCATCCAACCGCCAGACGCCCATCGGCGTGAAGCTCGCTCTCTCCGACGCCAAGGGCACCACCCTCACCGCCGATTTCGACTGGCGCGAAAAGGGCGATGAGAAATGGCACATGATGATCGCGCTGGCGGATGGTCGCTCCGCTCGCTTGTTCAAGGGTGGCGCGGCGCTCAGCCTCGATGGCAAGACCATCGTCGAAGCGCCGAGCGAGGAGTATCAGCGCATCTATCGCCGCTTCGCCGAATTGCTCGCTGCGCAGCGGAGCGATGTGAATGCCGCGCCGCTGCGGATCGTTGCCGATGCGATGCTGGTGGGACGGCGGCTGATGACGGACGCCTTCAACTGGTAGGCGGATCTATTTGGCGACCTTGATCTCCAGCCGGACAACCTCGGCGACCGCCGGATAGGCGAAGCCATCATTTGCTTCCGCGACCGACCTGCTCGGGCGCTTGATGGTGTATCATCTCGAGCATCGGGGCTGAGTCCGGTGGCGGAGTCAGCTCCCGCTCGCTCCTTCGCCGAGGCTGGCCTTCTTCAGGCGCTCGCGGTAGTCGGTCACGAAGGCATCGATGCGGTTGACGCTCGACATCTCGGCGGAGACTGATTCCACCAGCCCGTTATCTGGCGCGGTCAGCATGGCGAAGGCCTTGGCCTGTTCGGTGCCTTCCATGCGCTTGGCATACTGATTGGCAAGCGCCTTCATGCCGCGGCGGTCCGATGCCAGTGACAATGCGACCGCGCGGTTCAGCACCAGCGGCGCCACCTTGTTCTTGAAGTGCTGCTCCTGCTTCGCGTTCAGCTCTTCCTCTGCTTCAACACTGCCGACCGAGGCGGCAGGGTCCTTGGTCGGATCCATTGCCACTTTTAGCGCCGCGCGCTCGTCCGCCATCGCCTGCTCCTCGCCGTCGATCAGCTCGCCGAGCGCCGTCGCCGCCGCCGGCCATTCGCGCACGCGCCACTGCATATCGGCGCGCAGCCACTTGGCATCCAGGCTGTCATCGCCGGCCAGCATGCGGATGCCGCCCAGCGTGTCGCCGGAATCGAAGGTCGCGCGCGCCTCCAGCCGTTTGCGTTCCGCCGCCATATCGGGCGGTATGACGTCATCGATCTCACTGTCCGTCAGCGCCTGCAAGGCCAACTCCGGCTTCTGGTCCAGCATGCGGATCGAAGCCAGGCGCGTGCCGGCATGCACCTTGTCGAGGCCGGTCAGGCGCTTCTTCACCAGCGTATCCAGGAGCTCTGCGGCGCGGTTCAGCAGATCGACATTCACCAGCCGGTCGGCCAGCAGCGAGATCATGCGGTCGCCATCCGCGCCCGCCGGCGTCAGCTCGCGGAACTCGTCATAGAGTGCCACGGCGGTGAGCGGCGACAGGCGGTTCGCGCCGTCATCGAGATAGAGGTCGCGGAAAGCCGTCGACATCTGCTCGCCGATTTCCTTGGCTTCCGGCCGGTCGGGGAAATTGGCGGCGGCGTTGCGTAGCGTCACCAGTCCCTTGCGCGGCTGATTGTTGTCCAGATAGAGCGTGCCCAGCTTGCGCAGGAGTTTGAACTCGAAATCCCCGCCGCGATTGACGAAGCGCAGCGCCTCCAGCGGAGCGATCGCCTCGATGGATTTCAGTTCGCCGCCCTTCAGCCGCTCTTCCACCAGGTCGAATTGCGACAGCGCCTTGACGTCATCGAGCGGCGAATCCTTGAGGCTCGCCCACAGCCCCAGAGCGCGCTCGCGATCGCCAGCCCTGAGCTTGATCTGGCCGTCGAGATACGTGAGGCGGTCGCGCGCATCGCGCTCTGGCTCGTCCAGGCGCAGCGCGTCGGCGAAACGCTGCGCAGCGATCGGATTGCCTGCCTTGTTGAGCGCGGTGCCGGCGGAGATATAGATATCCTCGCGCACCGGCTTCGGATAATCGGCGATATTGGGCAACGGGTCGGTCAAATGCTTGGCGGCCTCTTCCCATTTCTGCTCGCGCGCCGCCAGCAGGCCTTGGAACAGGTTGGTTTCGGCGACGCCTGCGAGCGCTTTGTCGGCGAGGCCAGCGCGCGCCTTGTCCAACTCGCCATCCAGAACCTGGACGGCGCTGGTCAGCAGCGCCAGCTCGCGTTGGTCGAGTTGGTCCCGTCCCTCCCGGCCGATCTGCGACAAGGCATCATCGGCCTCGTCGACCAGGCCGTGCGCAAAATAGAACTCGCCGAGCGCCAGCCGCGCCGCCGCCTTCTCGGGCTCATCGGCGTCCGTGACGGCGCCCTCCAGCTGGCGCTGATCAGCGGTGAAGGTCGCTTCGCCGCCGCGGCGCCACGTCGGCAGGTCGAACAAGCCAGGCACGCTGGCGAGGAGAGGCTCGCCCTCCTTCGGTGCCGCCTGTTTGCTCTCCGAAGCAGCGGCCTTGGGTTCTCCCGCGGGCTTGGTTTGCTGCTCCTGGGAGGCGATTTGCTCACCGGTTTCTTCCGCCGGCCCCGGCTGCTCCGCAATCGGCGCGAGCGTGCCTTGCGGCTTGGTGGTGATGACGACGCCCTGCGACATCGAATCGACGGTGACGGCATCGCTGAGGCTCGCGATCACCACGCCCTGATAGCTCGGCAGCAGCTGGAACTCAGGCCAGCCTGCCTGCTCCGCGATGCCAAGGCCAGCGGGCCGGACCGGCACGACATAGAGCCGCCCCCCGCTCGGGTCCGTCACACTCGCCACGCGCCCCGGACCGTTGGTCCGCAGCAGCAAACTCGATGCGCCATCGGCGAGGTTCTCGCGGCGCTGCTCGAGACTCGTGGTCGGCCCGTCCTTTCCGCTCGGGACCAGGTCGACGATCCACGACCTGCCCGATGTCCTCATCGTCACGCCAAGCGGCGACGTCTCCACGATGCGGATGATGGTGGCGTCGGTCACGTCGATCCTGCTCGCCTTGCCAAGCTTTGCGATGCGCGCATCCCCGGTGAGGGCTTTGACATCGCTCGCCGGCATATCGAAAGCTAGCCACAGGGCGCCATTCCGGCGGAATGCCGCCGCCGCGACATTCTCCGGCCAGGCGAGGATGATCTTGGTGCCCTTGTCCGTCGGCGTCACGTTGATCGGCACCGCGACCGGCGCGCGTGGCGGCAGTGCCGCCTGCTCGATCGCCGGCATCGGTGGCGGCGCCACTTGTGTGGCCTCGCTCGGCTTTGCGCTGGGCTCGGCCATCACGGCCGCCGGCTCCGGCATCGACGGCAGGCTCTTCAGGGCGAAATCCGTTTCCGCCTTTGGAGCTTCGGGCGCCGGTGCAGGCGGCTCGGCGATCGTGCCCGTGACCTTCGGCTTCTCGGGCGCGCCAGCGGGCGCAGGGACCGCGCTCTGCGGTTTCTTGTCCGGTTCTTTGCTGGCCTGTTGCTGGACGACCTGCTCTTGCGCCGCTTGTTCCAGGCCGGGCAAACGCAAGGCCGGCGCGGCTGCGGTGAGCTTCGGCGGCCGCACGATGTCCAATACGACGGTGCGCCCCAGCCGGAAATCGCGCAGGCTGGCGCCCGGCGCCAAGGTCAGATAGATGCGCGCGACGCTGTCATTGGCAGCGGCGATCTGCACCAACTGTTTCGGCAGGTTCTGGCGCGCCGGGGCAAGATCGATATTCGCCGGCGCGGTAAAGGTGACGGCGATCTGATCGCCCTCGCGCGTGACGCGATAGCCGATCTTGCTCGGCCAATCGATGGCAAGGCGCGTGTAGGTGCCGTGATCACCATGGCGCGCCACGATCTTGATCGGCGAGGCCGTGACGTTCGGGATCGGCGACAGCTCTTTTTGTCCGGGCGGCGGCGTCTCGGCCTTCGGGGGTTCGGCCCTCGGGGGTTCGGCCCTCGGGGGTTCGGCCTTCGTCTCGACATTCGGTGCCTCGGCTTCCGGCGTGCCGGCACCGGTCTTGAAGATCTCGCCGGGACCAGCTTGCGCCATGTTCCCGGTGACCTCGTCCGGCCTTTCGCCGGGCCACGTATCGGCCGGCCGCAGATCGAGGACCAGCTTGCCTTCCTCGACGAACTGGCTGAGCGTCGCGGGGCGCGCCAGCGTCAGCTCCAGCGTGCGGCCCTGCGCGCTCGCGGGTCCCTGGACATAGGTTGCAAGTTTCTGCAGCGCGTCGCGGAGCTCGACCGAGACCGGCTCTGAGAACTCGATGACCAGCTTGTGGTCTTTGATGCTGACGCTGGTCGCGAGCCGCGCCGCGTCGTCGAGCACCAGCCGGCCATATTTCTCATGGGTCCAGCCACGGGTCTGGATCTCGGTATCGGCGAGCGCGAAAAGCGGCAAGCTCGCCAGCGCGATGGCCGCGCCGACGCCCACCAAAAGACGCTGCCGAAAGGTTCGGCTCATACTCATCCAGTATCGTGTCAACGCCGATCCAACCGAGACTCGGGCATCCTGGTAGCGCAGATTACAATAAGGCCGCGCCCCTGTCCCAGCCCTGTCCTGGAGCTTGCGATCGCTTGGCCGTGGAGATTGGCGGCGCGCAAGCCGCCAAGGCGTCAGTCGAAGCTGGCCAGCAAGGCGTCGATATCGGCCTGCTTGCCGGCTTCATCCGGCAATTGCGGGCCGTTCAGCAACTTCTCGTCCGCGCCCTTCTGCGGCTGCTGCTCGCTGGGATGCATTTCGCGATATTTCTGGATCTCGTCGCCGAACGCCGCCACCAGCGCCTCGACCCGGTCCTCGATATGCTTCAGCGTCTTCACCACCTTGGTGATGCGCTGGCCGGTGATGTCCTGGAAGTTGCAGGATTCATAGACCTGCGTGACGGCATTGGTGACCTGCTCGGCCACTTCCGCCGGCATCTGGGCGGTCAGGCCTTCCAGCAATTCCATCGCCTGGAGAATGCCGTTGGTCGCCTCCTCGGTCGAGCCGACGATGGCATCAAGCTCATCCGTCGCCTTCGGCAGGTGCTCGGAGGTGATGTCATCGGGGCGCAGCGCTGCGATCTCGCGCTTCGCCGCCAGGATGTATTTTGCGAGACCTTCCAACTCGGCATAGACCTTCAGATTGATTTCGGAAAGATCGCCTTCCAGCGATTGCAGCATCTCGCCCACCACTTCGGCTACCTCCTCACGGCGGGGAGAGCGGCTCTGCGCCTGGAGCTCCGTCAACCGCGCATTCAGTTCCGGCGGCATACCGGCATCGCTGGGCTTCGCACTCTTTGCCATGTCCGCTACCGACACTTAGAAGTTGCCAAGGACGGAAGAGAGCTTGGTCTTCAGGGTGGCCGCGTTGAACGGCTTCACGATGTAGTTGTTGACGCCCGCTTCCTTGGCCGCGACCACGTTCTCCGTCTTGCTCTCGGCAGTGATCATGATGAAGGGCAGGTTCTTCAGCTTGGAATCGGCGCGCACTTCGCGGAGCAGCTGGATGCCCGTCATCGGCTCCATGTTCCAGTCGGAGATCACCAAGCCGTAATCCTTGTCGCGCAGCTTCTGCAGCGCCATGGAGCCGTCGGTCGCCTCGTCGACATTGTTGAAGCCGAGCTGCTTCAGCAGATTGCGGATGATACGAAGCATCGTCTTGTAATCATCCACGATCAGGATGTTCATGTTCATGTCGACAGACATGGTACCGTTCCTTTGCTGTGCCCCGGCCCTGGATCCGAGCCCACCGGAGCCACTGATATTAGTCTTTGATGATTAGCGGACCAACAGTTAAGCGGCGGTTAAACAAGGATATTCCTATCCGTACGGATGACCCCGAACATTATTCCGGCACCGGCAGCTGGCGCCGCTGCGCCAGTTCGAAGGTGATCTCCTTCGCACGGGTCGGCGTGACCAGCGCCAGGATCGGTGCCACCTTTCGTTCGTTCATCCGTTCGACCACGTCGAGAAGGACGTCCATGTCCATTTCCTCGAACACTTTTGCGGCGGCCTTCGGCTTCATGTTCTCGTACGTCTTGACGAGGCTCTTGAGCTCCGCCTCTTCCTGGTCGCTGCGCTTCTTCAGCAGGTCCTCGACCGTGGTCTGAAGCGCCTTGAGCTCTGCCATCTTCTGGTCCATGCGCTGCTCCGCAGCCTGGATCAGGGCCTCGCGCTCGTCGAGCTGGCGCGCTCTGATGTCCAGCTCCTCGCGGCGTTTGGAGAGCTGCTGAAGGACATCCACTTCTTCATCCGTATAGTCGAACGGGTCAGGGACAGGCTCATCGCTGGCGGCCGCTGCTGCTGCGTCTGGCGGTGTCGTCCCCTCAGCACCGGGCACTGCCGAAGCGGCCGGCATCGCAGGGCTCGCCGGCGCCGCGGGTGTCGTGGCGGCTTGCTGCGTTGAGGGTGAGGTGCTGGCCGCGGCCGGCGCAGCTTGGCCGGATGGCGTGGTCGCGCCCGCCTGGCCGTCTGCCGGCGGCGGTGTCGTCGCTGGTTGTGCGCTTGCCGACGTCGGGGCTGGTGCCGGAGTCGTCGGCGCGGTCGGCTGTGCAGCCGGCGCGGGTTGAGCCGCTGGTTGAGCCTGGGGTTGAGCCTGGGGTTGAGCCTGGGCCAGCGATTCGCTGCCGACCGAAACCTCGATGGCGTTCCAGACAGCGCCGACCTTGATCGTGACCGTGGCGGCGAGGGCAAACATCAGGACAGGCAGGAGGCGCACGCGCATGGCCAGTCTCACCGCATACCCGAAAGAGCGCTGAGGCTCGACACTTTGCGATCGTCCTCGTCATCCGCGAATTCGACAGCCGGCGCGGCATACGCCACCGCCGGAGCTGGCACGGTGGCGCTTACGATCTGACGGGACTTGCCGATCGCCGCCTCCAGCCGGTTGGATGCGCCCTCCGCGCGTTCGGTCAGCAGCTTGAGATCGTCACCGATCTTGCCGAATTCGCCGGCCAGTCCCTGGGTGCGCTCGACGCGCGCTTGCAGATCTCTGCCGGCAACGTCCGCTGTGATTTTGAACTGGTGCAGATGGCTGGCGGCCTGGTCGGTTGATCTGGTGAGGTCGCCGATCAGCTTCTCGAATTCACCGCGGCTGGAGCGGATCGCTTCGATCTGCTTGCTGAAGCGCCGGACATAAACGAGGGTCGCGACCAGCAGAGCCGCCACTACCCCATCGGCGATCAGTGTCCAGGACATCACGTCGGATTCCCCAAATTCCCTAGAGCTTCATCAGCCGGTCCTGGATCTGGACCGCAATGTGGCCACCGCGGCGGCCCATATTGCCGCGGAACAATTGCACCCCGCCGCAGCGCAGCTCGACCGGCGAATTCGGCGTGCACTCGAGCTCCAGCCGCGAGCCGGGTTCCCAGCTCAGCACCTGGCCCAGTGACATGCTGAATTCATCGAGCACCGCGTCGATCGGAACCTCGGTCTGCCAGAGCTCGCCGGACAAGTGGGTTTCCCAGATTGAGTCGCGGCCGAACTTTTCGCCCATGAACATCTGCAGCAGCAATTCGCGCACCGGCTCCAGGGTCGCGTAGGGCAGCAGCAGTTCCAGGCGGCCGCCGCGGTCTTCCATGTCGACGCGCAGGCGCGCGAGGACGGCGGCGTTGGCCGGCCGTGCAATCGCGGCGAAGCGCGGATTGGTCTCCAGGCGCTCGAACCGGAAGGTGACGGGCGACAAGGGATCGAAGGTCGAGGTGAGGTCGTTCAGCACCACACCGATCAGGCGCTCCACCAGGTTGCGCTCGATCGTGGTGTAGGGCCGGCCCTCGATGCGCATCGCGGCGGTACCACGGCGGCCGCCGAGCAGCACGTCGACGATCGAATAGGTGAGCGAGCTGTCGACCATCAGGAGACCGAAATTGTCCCATTCCTCCGCCTTGAACACGCCGAGCATGGCGGGCAGCGGAATTGAATTCAGGTAGTCGCCGAACCGGATGGCGGTGATGCTGTCCAGCGAGACTTCGACGTTGTCCGAGGTGAAGTTGCGCAGCGAGGTCGAGAGCATGCGCACCAGCCGGTCGAACACGATCTCCAGCATCGGGAGACGTTCGTAAGAGACCAGCGCGCTGTTGATGATGGCCTGGATGCCCGAGGGCTTCTCATCGTCGCCACCGCCGCCGGCGCCAAGGCCGAGCAGGCTGTCGATTTCATCCTGATCGAGGACGCGGTTGGATTTGGGACCACCGCCGCCGGCTTGCTGCTCACCCTCCGCCGGGGCATCGCCCTCATTGCCGCCCGCCATCGCTTCCCATTCGGCAGCGGCGGCGCGCTCCTCGTCGCTCATCTCCTCATTGTCTTTGTCGTCGGGGATCATTGGCTTACGCTTTCCCTCGTCGCATCATTGAATCTGGACAACCTTGAACAGAACGTCCTTCACGGTCGCCGGCGCGGCGGCCTTCTGCGCGCGCAGCAGCAACTCCTCGCGCAGGCGCTGCAAACCATCGGAGCCCTGCAGGTCTTCCACGCGCACGCCGCGCAGGTAGATCTGGAATTGGTCGACCACGCGCGGCAGCACGTTGGGCAGCGTCTCGGAATCTTCCGGCGCGCCGAGCTCGAGCGCCAGCTTGAGCTTGAGATAGGAGTTGCGCTTGCTCGCGGTCGACAGGTTCACGGTCATCTCATCCAGGTCGTAATAGACCGGTGGGTGGGCCGCTTCGGCTTCCGCCTCGGCTGCTTCGCCCTCTTCCGGCTCGTGACCCTGGAAAAGCAGGAACCATGCCGCGGCACCGCCGCCGCCGAACAAAAGCAGCGGCAAGATGATGAACAGCACCAGCTTCTTGCCGCTCATCCGTTTCCTTCTGACCGGTGGTGGCGCTGCCTCGACCGCTTCTTCCGCCATCAATGCCCTCGATGTCACGCATTCATGAGACGGCTCGAGCCGCCCTCGTCCCAGGGACGGAAGGTAGGACCGTGATGGTTAAAATCCCGTGAAATTCGCTGATAGGCTAATGGATACAGCGGCCGCCGAAACATCTTGGCAGGAACTGCCGGACACCGGGCAGCATCTGCCGGCGCATAGGGGGTTCCATGCGCCGCAAAGCCAGGCAATCCGCCAGCTTGCGGCCCTGGCACGGAAGTTGCGTCGAAGGGTTCGCCGGCATGAAGACCGGCAAATGAACCCGTTATGGGACGCTGTCATGGAAACACCGACTTACATCGCGCTATCGCGACAAATGACCTTGCGCTCGCAGATGGATGTGGTGGCGAACAACATCGCCAACGCAAACACGCCGGGCTTCAAGGCCGAAATGCTCCTGATGTCGGAAGTGGAGCTGCCCTCCGATCCGACGACCGAGCTGTCTTACGTGCAGGACTTCGCCACCGCCCGCGACTTCTCGCCGGGAGCCCTGCGCCCGACCGGCAACGACCTCGACCTCGCCATCCAGGGCAACGGCTTCTTCGCCGTCCAGACGCCCGAGGGCACGCGCTACACCCGGGTCGGCCGGTTCGAGCTCAGCGGAGACGGTACGCTGGTGACGAGCCAGGGCTATCCGGTGCTCTCCGGTGGCAGCGCGGTCACCCTCAATCCCGATGATGGGCCGGTGAATGTAGCCGAGGACGGCAGCATCTCCACCGACCGGGCGCGCAACGGTCAGCAGCAGCAGGTAGTCGGAAAGCTCGACGTGGTCGACTTCCAGAACCGAGCGGCTCTGACTCCGGCACAGGACAACCTGTTCGATGCCGGAACAGAGGCGCCGATTGCGGCGACCGGCAAGGTCGCGCAGCGCATGCTGGAAGATTCGAACGTCAATTCGATCGTGGAAATGACCAACATGATCGAGGTGACGCGCAACTACCAGGCCGTGCAGCGCTTCCTCGATGCCGAAAATGACCGGCAGCGCCGCGCCATCAATAGCATCACGTCCAACAGCTAAGGCCAGACGGAGACACCGCCATGCGCTCCCTCACTACCGCCGCCACCGGCATGTTCGCTCAGCAGATGAACGTCGAAGTCATCTCGAACAATATCGCGAACGCCACCACCACCGGCTACAAGCGCCGCCGCGCGGAATTTGCGGACCTGCTGTATCAGGATCTGCGCCGCGTCGGCACGCAATCCTCCGACACCGGCACGATCGTTCCGGCCGGCGTACAGATTGGCGTCGGCGTCAAGCCGGTCGCAATCTACCGGGTGCACGAGCAGGGTAACCTGCAGATGACGGACAATCCGCTGGACGTCGCGCTCAAAGGCCGCGGGTTCTTCCAGGTCGATCTGCCGGACGGCACCACCGCCTATACCCGCGACGGCTCCTTCAAGCTGTCCGACGACGGCACCATTGTGACGCAAGACGGCTTCACGGTGCAGCCCGGCATCACGGTACCGACCAACGCCACCAGCATCACCATCAACGCCAGCGGCCAGGTCGAAGCGACCATCGCCGGCCAGACCGCGCCGTCATTGCTGGGCCAGTTCCAGCTCGCCAATTTCATCAACGAGCCGGGCCTCGACGCCATCGGCGACAACCTGCTGACCGAGACGGAAGCATCCGGATCGCCCACCACCGGCAATCCCGGCGCCATCGGCTTCGGCTCGCTGCAGCAGAACTTCCTCGAGACCTCCAACGTCAACATCGTGTCGGAGATCACCGACCTCATCACCGCCCAGCGCACCTACGAGATCAATTCCAAAGTGATCCAGGCGTCGGACGACATGATGGGGACGATCTCGCAGATCCGGTAAGGAGACCTGGCAATGCGCATTCGTTCTGTAGCAATCGCCTTGCTGGCCGCGCTCGCGATCTGGCAGGCACCACAGCCCACCATCGCCGAGGAAACCGGCGAAACCCTCACCTTGCGCGACCGCATCATGGTCGACGACGAGGTGGTGCGGCTGTCCGATCTGTTCGAGGAAACGCTCAGCGACGGCGATCTCGCTGTCGCGCAGGCGCCGAAACCGGGCCAGACTCTGACACTCGATGCGCGCTTCCTGCAGCAGGTGGCGCGGGCCTATCGCCTCAGCTGGAAGCCTGCCTCGAAATACCAGAAGATCATGGTCGGCCGCATGAGCCAGCGCGTAACCGCCCCGATGGTACGCGACGCCATCGCCCAGGCTGTCCAGGGGCGGATTGGTTCCTCCAGCGATCTGGACGTCGCGCTCGATGGCGGCGATCTGGAGCTCGATCTGCCGACCGACGTCGAGAATTCAGTGACGGTGAGCGCGATCAATTTCGACCCCTCTTCCAACCGCTTCGCCGCATTGCTGGTCGCGCCGGCCGACGGCCCGCCGGTGATCCAGCGCAACGTCTTCGGGACAGTCTATGAGATGGCGCAGGTGCCCGTGCCAATACGATTGATCAGCGCCGGCGCCATCATCTCGGCCGACGACCTGGAGTGGCAGCCGGTGCATCTCGCGCGCCTTTCCGGCAACAGTTTGACCGATGCAGAGCAGCTGGTCGGCCACATGGCGAAGCGGCCGCTGAAAGCCGGGCAGATCCTGCGCACGAGCGACGTCGCGGTCTCGCCGGTCATCCACAAGAATGACCTGATCCGCCTGGTGGTGCAGACCGGCCAGATGAGCCTCAGCGTGCAGGGCAAGGCTCTGCAGGACGCGGCGATGGGCCAGACCATCCGCGTGATCAACGTCAACAGCAACCGCCAATTGTCCGGCACCGTGGTCGATGCCGGGACCGTCGCCGTCGGGTTCAACGTCGCGGCGATCAATTGAGGAGACCTCCCATGTCCAGGAAATATCTGCGCGTCGCCGCAATCCTCGGCCTCTCGCTCGCCACCGTCGGCTGCGGCAACACCTTGGAGCGCATCGCGCGCGCGGGCCAGGAGCCGCCTTTGTCGCCGATCGAGAATCCGACCGCGCAGGACCTCTACAAGCCGGTCAGCCTGCCGATGCCCGACCCGATGACCGACGCGCGTCAGCCGGCCTCCCTGTGGCGCCAAGGCTCGCGCGCCTTCTTCAAGGACCAGCGCGCGGGGCGCGTCGGCGATATCCTGACAGTCGTCATCGCGATCAAGGACGAGGCGACGCTTGACAACTCCACGTCGCGCACCCGCAGCGCCGATGAAAGCGCGGGCCTCGACAACCTGCTCGGCTATGAGAGCAAGATCCCCGATATCTTCAACAAGAATGCGCTGCCTGGCGATCTGGTGAACGCCGACAGCGACAGCACCAGCACCGGCAACGGTTCGACGGCGCGCGAGGAAGAGATCGACCTGCGGATGGCGGCGGTCGTCACCCAGATCATGCCCAACGGCAACCTGGTGATCCAGGGCAGCCAGCAGGTGCGCGTGAACTACGAGCTGCGCGATCTGTCTGTGAAGGGTGTGATCCGCCCCGAAGACATCACAGCGGTCAACGAAGTCCCGTACGACAAGATCGCCGAAGCCCGCATCGCCTATGGCGGCGAGGGCACGGTCAGCGACCTGCAGCAGCCGCGCTACGGCCAGCAGATCTTCGACATCCTATTCCCCTTCTAAGCAAGGCGCCCAAGAAGCGCCCTCCAGTTCCTGACGGCAACTCAAAGCCCCGCTGCGCAAGCAGCGGGGTATTTTTTGCAACGCCGGTTATTGTCACCCTGGAACAAGTCGTGACGGTGTGGAGGGTTGCACGTTGAATCATTCACTCTTGTCGCAAGCACGACCATGACGATGGAGGACGTATCGCGTTCGTCGTAATCTGGACCCAATGGACCTCGTCGGCGCCGCGCTTCGTAATCCCATCAATCGCGCGATCCTGCAGCGGTTGCCGCTGCTGGCGGCGCCGCAGGCGTGGCTGGTGGCGGGGTGCGTCTATCAGGCGCTGTGGAATGACATCGCCGGCCGGCCGCCACAAAGCGCCATTAAAGATTACGACATCTTCTATTTCGACGATGCCGACCTGTCGTGGGAGGCGGAGGACGTTGTCATCCAGCGCGGGCGCGTGCTGTTCAGCGATCTCGACGGCCTCGTCGAAATCCGCAACCAGGCGCGCGTGCATCTGTGGTATCCGCAGCGCTTTGGCGGAGCCTACCCGGCCCTTGCAAGCGCGGAGGACGGTATCGGC
>DASRRI010000004.1:0-8483 GCA_035695765.1 Dongiaceae bacterium | reverse complement strand
GGCGCGGGGGTCTTTGAGCCGACGAAACATGCGCTTGAACCTGCGCATTCCTGTCTCCCTTTGTGGTTGGGAGACAACCAAAGAATCCATCCCGAATTGATTCGCAACACCCTCCAAAATCCATATGCGATTCCCCTACCCCGCAAGGGGGGAAGGGGCTCAGCGAGCGGGTGGAAGGATCGGTGCGCAACTGCACTGCCACGCGTCTCACCGCGACAGCGCGCGGTCGAGCCAGCGCAGCAATCTGCTGCCGGTGCTCTCGCCCGGTGCTTCCGCGAGCGGCTTGGCCGGCGCGCCAGTGCAGCCGGCTTGCGCGCGCCCTGTGCGCGGCGGGAGGTATTTGTTGGTGGGCTTGTATCCGAGTTCGGGCATCAGATCATAGCCACCGCGCTCCGCCACCAGCTTTGAGACCTCCGACTTGGGGTCGCCGAGATCGCCGAAATGGCGCGCGCCGACTGGGCAGGTCGAGACGCAGGCCGGCACGCGATCGACCTCTTCGAGCTTCTCGTTGTAGATCCGGTCGATGCAGAGCGTGCATTTCTTCATCACGCCGACATCCTCGTCGAACTCGCGCGCGCCGTACGGACAGGCCCAGGAGCAAAGCTTGCAGCCGATGCAAAGGTCTTCATTCACCAGGACGATGCCATCCTCCGCGCGCTTGAACGAGGCGCCGGTCGGGCAAACCGTCACGCAAGCCGGCTGCTCGCAATGCAGACATGACTTCGGAAAATGCACCGTGCGGCCCGCCGCGCCCTCGCCTGCTTCGAAAGAGTGGACGCGGTTGAACCAGACGCCGGAGGGTGAATCACCCCAGGCCTCGTAGTCGGTCAGCGGCGCCATGTGGCCGCCGCTGTTCCATTCCTTGCAATTGACCGCGCAAGCATGGCACCCGACGCAGATGTCGAGATCGATGACGAGGCCGAGCTTGCGGTCCGAGGCATGCGAAGGCAGCGAGGTCATGGATGGCCTCGTCGCGCGCGGAACTCCGCACCGTAGGAGAGATCGCCGCCTGCCTTGGGCAGCTTCGTCTGTAGGGGATCAAACGCCGGCGCGGTCTCGCCCGCTTCTTCCGCCGCGCATTTCTTGAGGCGCACCTTGAGATCGTACCAGGCCGCCTGTCCCGTGACCGGATCGATATTGGCATAGCGGTGGCCGTCCGGCTGCGGCGGCAGTAATTCGGAGATCACGTGGTTGAGCAGGAAACCCTTCGATGATTCCGGCGCGGTGGCGGAGAGGTTCCACGCGCCGGCGCGCTTGCCGATGGCGTTCCAGGTCCAGACCGTGTCCTGGTTCACGCCTTCCATCAGCTTGATTTCGGCCTTCACCCGGCCCTGCGGGCTTTCGATCCAGACCCAATCGCCGTCGGCAAGACCGAGCCGCTCACCCAGCCTGCGTGCGATGAACAGAGGATTGCGCGCCTGGATCTGGCGCAGCCAGGCATTCTGCCCGCCCCAGGAATGATACATGTGCATCGGGCGCTGGGTGATGGCGTGCAGCACATAGCCTTCGCTGTCGGCGGCCGCGCCGAACGGCGGATACCAGCTGGGCAGCGGATCGAAGCCTTGGATCACCCGACCGCGCAGGTGATCCGGCGGCTGGCGCGTGCCGTGGCCTTCACCCGCGAGTTGGAACTTGCGCAGCGGCTCGGAATAAAGCTGCAGCACGATCTGCTGCGGCTTGTCGAGAAATCCGCGCGGGATCGCCCAGTCGAAGAAGTCGCGGTTGGCGAAACGATGGAAGCGCGCCTTCTCCGGAATCTCGCCGCGCCAGAAACAGCCATTCTCGACATAGCGATCGAGCTGCCGGCGGTTCGGTTCGCCCGTCCCCTGCTTGTCTTCGTCATTCCCGCGCCAGCCGGCCAGCATGCCGATGCCAGGCCGCCGCTCGTGCCACACTAGATAATCCTTGAGCCCTCCGGGGTAGAGCGCCTTGCCGTGGCCGTCGATCATGCCCGGCAGCTTCAGCCGCGCGCCGAGGTCGAGCAGCACATCCTGGAACGGCCGCACGTCACGGTCCGGCTGAATCACCGGACGGCGGATCGCATCGGCCGCTGCATCCGGATCGCTGATCGGCCGGTCGAGCAGCGAGATGCAATCCCAGCGCTCGAGATAGGTCGTGTCGGGAAAAACGAGATCGGCGTACGCCACCATCTCCGAAAAGTACGCGTCGGCGTAAATGATGTGTGGAATCTTGTAGTGGCCGCTCTCGTCCTTGTCGCTCATCATGCGCATGGCGTCTGGCGCATTCATCGCGGAGTTCCACGCCATGTTCGCCATGTAGAAGAAGAGCGTGTCGATCGGATAGGGATCGCCGGCCCAAGCGTTGTGAATCACCATATGCATCAGGCCGTGGACGGCGAGCGGCGCTTCCCAGCTAAAAGCCTTGTCGATGCGATGCGGCGCGCCGTCGATGTCCAGCAGCAGATCGTCCGGCGCCTGCGGAAAGCCGAGCGGCAAGCCATGCAGCGCATGCATCGGCCCAACCTGCGCGGCGGGCTTGGCGGGTGGCGGCGCGGATTTCGGGAAAGGCGGCTTGTAGCGGAAGCCGCCGGGGCAATCTATCGAACCCAGCAGCATCTGTAGCAGATGGATGGCGCGGCAGGTCTGGAAGCCGTTGGAATGGGCGCTGACGCCCCGCATCGCGTGCATCGAAACGGGCCGGCCGATGATGCTGTCGTGGCGCCGTCCGGCCCAATCGGTCCAGGCAACCGGAATCTCGATCGCGTGATCGAACGCCGCTTCGGCGAGCTCCGCCGCGATGCGCCGAATAGTGGCGGCTGGGATACCGCATTGCTCGGCGACCTTTTCCGGCGCGTAGCTGTCGTCGAGATAGCGCGACGCCATCAGCTCGAACACCGGCCGGGCTTTGCGGCCATCGGGCAGCGTGACGTGACCGATCAGGCGGGGCGTAACGCCGGCCTCCAAGGCATTCCGAACGCTTCCGCTCGTATCGACACAGAGCGGATTGCCGGCATCATCACGTGCGAAGAGCCCATGCTCTGCCGTGCCCGGCGCTTCGACCACCAGCCAGGGTGCGTTGGTGTAGCGCACCAGGAAATCGAGATCGATGCGGTCGGCCTTCAGCAGTTCATGCACGAGAGCCAGCACGAACAAGCCATCGGTGCCGGGCGTGATGCCGATCCATTCATCGGCGATGGCGGAATAGCCGGTGCGGACCGGATTGATCGACACGAACTTCGCGCGATTGTCGGTGGGGCGGTTCTTGAGCTGACCCAATCCGATCTTGATCGGGTTGCTGCCGTGATCCTCGGCGACGCCGAACATCAGGAAATAGCGCGTGCGTTCCCAATCCGGCTCACCGAATTCCCAGAACGAGCCGCCGATGGTGTAAAGCCCGGCGGCGGCCATGTTGACCGAGCAGAAGCCGCCATGCGCCGCATAGTTCGGCGTGCCGAACTGCGCCGCCCACCAACCGGTGAGTGCCTGGCTCTGGTCGCGGCCGGTGAAGAAGGCGAGCTTCTTGGGATCTGTCGCGCGGATCTTTCCCAGCCACTCGGTTGCAAGCTGGAGCGCCTCGTCCCACTCGATCTCCTGGAACTCGCCTGCGCCGCGCTCACCCACGCGCTTCAGCGGCTTGCGCAATCGCGCCGGTGAGTACTGCGTCATGATGCCGGCGGAGCCCTTGGCGCATAGTACGCCTTTGTTCACCGGGTGGTCGCGGTTGCCTTCGATGTAGCGGATGCGGCCGTCCTGCAGGTGCACCTTGATGCCGCAGCGGCAGGCGCACATGTAGCAGGTCGTGGTCGCGACCTGGTCATGCACGATGGGCGAGAGGTCAATCGCCTGCTCGTTGGCGCGCACTTTCGGCGGCGATTGCGGCTCCGCGATATAGCGGCGGTCTGACATGCCCCGGGCCGCAGCCCCCTCCCAGCAACCGACGATTCGTTTCGCCGGTCAGTATTGGGAAAACACCTCGCGGAAGATAGCGCAGATTTCGTCAATATCGCGCTTCTCAGCGACCAAAGCAGGGGCGCAGATGCCGGAATCGCCGGTGAACTTGATATGCAGGCCGCGCTTGAAGAGGCGCTTGGTGACGTCATAGCCGCGCAGGCCCGGCCGCTCCGCCGGCACGAGGTCGATGCCAGCCAGCATGCCGAAGCCGCGGATGTCGGTGACGGCCTTGATGGTCTTGAGATCGTAGATGCGGTCGAGGAAATAGCCCGACATCTCCGCTGCCCGCTCGAACAGCCCTTCGCGTTCATAGATGTCGAGGGTGGCGATGCCGGCGGCGCAAGCGGCTGGATGCGCGGAATAGGTATAGCCATGGAAGAATTCCACAGCGCCGTCGAGCGCCGCGCTCGTGACGGTGTGATAAATCTTTTCGCTGACCGCGACCGCCGCCATGGGCAGAGCACCATTCGTCAGCGCCTTGGCCATGGTGATGATGTCCGGCTGCACGCCGAAGCTTTGCGCGGCAAACGCCTTGCCGGTGCGCCCGAAGCCGCAGATCACCTCGTCGAACACCAGCAGGATGCCGTGCCGGTCGCAGATCTGGCGCAGCCGCTCGAGGTAGCCCTTGGGCGGCACCAGCACGCCGGTCGAGCCGGCGATCGGCTCCACGAAGCAGGCCGCGATGGATTTAGGCCCATGTAGATCGACGAATCGCTGCAGATCGTCCGCCAGCTCCGCTCCCTTGTCCGGCTGTCCGCGCACGAAGCGGTTCTCCGGCATCCAGGTATGGCGCAAATGCGCAACGCCCGGCATCACGGCACCGAACGCCTCGCGGTTGCGCACCATGCCACTCAAGGAGACGCCGCCGATATTGACACCGTGATAGGCGCGCTCGCGGCTGACGAAGCGCGTGCGCTGTCCCTCGCCCTTGGCCGTGTGATAGGCCATCGCGATCTTGAGCGCGGTATCGACCGCTTCGGATCCGGAGTTGCAGAAGAACACGTAGTCGAGATCGCCGGGGGTGATCTTCGCCACCTTGCGCGCCAGCTCGAACGAGGCCGGATGGCCGAGCTGGAAATGCGGCGTGTAGTCGATCTCCTTCATCGTCGCATGGACGGCGTCGGTGATCTCCGTCCGGCCATGGCCGGCGGCGCAGCAGAACAAGCCCGACGATGCGTCGATCAGCTGGTCGCCCTGATGGTTCCAGTAATGCATGCCCTTGGCCTTGACCATCAGGCGCGGGTCGGCCTTGAAATCGCGGTTGGATGTAAAGGGCATCCAATGGTTTTCGAGGCTATTGGCGGTGTATTGCATGGCTCTGATTCCATCAGCGGCGAGCGATGGAGTGCATGCTAGGGCCCGGCGCTGGCCGCCGACAGGGGCCAGATTGCGCCAATCTCCTGCGCCAAGAAGAGGGTCTACGCGCTCTCGGTCGCCGCGCCGGCGAACACCCCGACTTCAGCAGCGAGTTCGTCCTTGCGAGCTTGCGCCTGCAAGGCTTCCTGGCGGGCGACTTCGCGCCGGCGGCTGATCTCGTACGCGATCGCGCCGATGACGGTAATCGAGATCAGGATCAGCGCCAGGGCATTGATGGTCGGCGTGATGCCGGTCCGCACCTTGGAGCCGACATAGACCGTCAGCGTGTCGGAATTGCCGCGGGTGAAGAGCGTGACGTTGAAGTTCTCCACCGACTGGAAGAAGGCGATGACCGCGCCGGCGCCGAGCGAGGGATAGAGATGCGGCGCCAGCACGCGGCGAAGCACCTGGGCATGGCTGGCGCCGAGATCAAGCGCCGCTTCTTCGAGCCCGGGATCGAAGCTCTGCAGCCGCGCCAGGACCATCAGCATCACGTAGGCGGCGATGAAGGAGACCTGGCCGAAAGCGGATAGATGAAGGCCGGCGGGAATCTCGAACTTGTTCCAGAACAGCAGCGTCGAGATGCCGATGACGGCGCCCGGCGTCAGGATCGGCGCCACCATCAGGCCATAGAGGAAGGAGCGTGAGCGGCCCTTGATATTGTTGATCAGGATCGCCGCCGCGGTCCCGATCGGAACAGCGAGGCAGACGACGCCGATCGCCACCATCAAGGTGTTGAAAGATGCCGTCCACATCCGGGGATCGTTCCACAGATCGATGAACCAGCGGATGGTCCAACCCTTCCACGGCACCACCGATGGGAAGCGCGAATCGTTGAGCGCGGCGCCGCCCATCACGACCAGGGGCAGCAGCATATAGGCGAAGAAGATCGCCACGTAGATGTTGAAGATGAGCTTGCTGAGAGGCGTCCTGTTCATGGCCGGTCCCCTCCCTTCATCGCGCGATGTCGGCGAGGCGCACCTTGAACAGGCGCATCACGACCGAAACGAAGATGGTGCAGATCAGCAGCAGCAGGAAGGCGTAGGCGGAACCGGTGTTCCAGTCCTGCGATTCGAACATCCATTGCTGGATGATTTCGGTGAACCAGCGCGAGCTGGTCGAACCCAGTAGCGAAGGCACGATGATCGAACCAGCCGAGAGCATGAAGACCATGACGCAGCCCGACGCGATGCCGGGCTTGGCATGGGGCATGATCACCCGCCAGTGAATGCGCCACGGCTTGGAGCCCAGATCCTGCGCCGCCTCGATCTGGTTGGTGTCGAGGGTCGAGATCGAGTTGTAGATCGGGAACAGCATGAACAGCACGTAGGTATAGACGAGGCCGATGATCACCCCGTTGAAACCGGTTAGCCAGCGCACGGCGCCGATCCCGAACAGCTTCAGGATCGCGTTCAGCGGCCCCTGGAACGAGAGGATGATGAACCAGGCGAAAGTCCGCAGGATCTCGCTGACCCAGAGCGGGATCAGCAGCAGCAGGAACAGGGTCGGCACTGACCGCACATCGGCGATCTTCGCCAGGTAGTAAGCGAGCGGATAAGCGAGTGACAGCGCTACCAGCGTGACGACGCTGCTGAACAGGACAGTCAGGCCGAACACTTTCACGTGGATCGAACTCTTGAAGAAGGTCGCGTAGTTGGACAGCGTATAGACGTCGTTCGGTCCGCCGAGCTGATCGACCGGCAGGTAGGGCTTGAAGGAATAGGCCGCCAGGATGAGGTAGGGCAGCACGACCAGGGCCAGCACCCAGAAAGCAGTCAGGGTGCTGAACAAGGCGGTCAGCCCGCCGCCATAACGGCGCAGCAGATCACTCATCGCCATGCGCCCCGGTTGCAGCGCGCTGGCCGGCGGCATCGAGCAGGATGACCGCATGTTCGGCATCGAACACGAGATGCAGTCGCTGGCCCGGCGCGGGCGGCGGCGTTGCGCTGTCGTTGCGCATCTGCACGATGCGCGGCCCGCCGTGATCATCCGTCAGATGGATGTTGATGAAGTTGCCTTCGAACGCGACGGTGCTGACCGTGGCCGGCAGCGTGTTGCCTGGGCCGGGTGAGGCCTGCAGCCGGGCATGCTCGGGCCGCACATAGAGCCGCGCGGCCGAGCCGCGCTTGACGCCGGGACCCGGGATTGCCTGGAAGATTCCGGAGGGCGATTTGAAGACGCCGGCGTGACTCTCCGCCGCCTCGACCGAGCCGCTGAAGATGTTGTTCTCGCCCACGAAGGATGCGACGAAGCCGTTGGCGGGGCTATTGTAGATCGCCTGCGGCACGTCCACCTGCTGCAGCTTGCCCTGGGACATGACGCCGACCCGGTCCGACATGGCGAGCGCCTCGCCCTGGTCGTGGGTGATGTAGATGAAGGTGACCTCGGTGCGCTTCTGGATGGCGCGCAGCTCCGCGCGCATATGCTGGCGCAATTTCAGATCGAGCGCCGAGAGCGGCTCATCGAGCAGCATCACCTTGGGCTCGACGGCGAGGGCGCGAGCGATCGCGACGCGCTGCTTCTGGCCGCCGGAGAGCTGGCCGATCGATTTGTCGGCCGCGCCGGGCAGGTCGACAAGGCGCAGCAATTCGTCCGCCTTGGCACGGCGCGTCGCCTTGTCGACGCCACGGACTTCGAGGCCGAAGGAGATGTTCTCCCACACCGGCATCAGCGGGAACAGCGCCAGGTTCTGGAAGATAAGGACGGTCGGCCGCTTGTTGGGGCCGATGCCGCGCATGTTCTGGCCGCCGATCAGGATCTCGCCCTTGCTCGGCGAAATGAAGCCGGAAACCATCCGCAGGATGGTGGTCTTGCCGCAGCCGGAGGGGCCGAGAAACGAGAAGAACTCACCCGGCTTGATCGTCACGCTGACATGGTCCACGGCGCGGAAATCGCCAAAATCGGCGCAAACGCCGGCAAGCTCGACGCCTTCACTCATTTAGCCGCCCCGTATTCTTTTTTTGTCCCGGAAAGGGATTGGACCTGAGAAAAGCGCCGGCCGCAAGACCCGGCCGGCGCGGAAGACCCACTCTGCCGGGCCTGATGAGGCCCGGCAGCGGATTGCGAGGCGGGGCTTAGCATTACAGTTGCCTTTTTGATCTGAGGTGCGCGCGCTGAGCGGCTGCCTGATGAGCTCTACGCCAGAGTGACCATGCGATGATCTGCGCGGGTTGGATCCGCTTTCGAGCGAGTCTGATGGCGATGCGGCGGATTTCC
>DASRRI010000003.1:0-13822 GCA_035695765.1 Dongiaceae bacterium | reverse complement strand
TCAGCGCCAGGGTGAATGCGAAGTCGAATGCCTGGGCGCTCGGTTGGGGACCAGGACCGGCGGCATCCAGCGGCACCGTGGCGCGGATTCCATCGGCGAAGGGATGATAGGGCAGCACGCCCGCTTCGATCTGGCGATCGCTGCCGGCCGCCTTCAGCGATACCGCATTGATGGCGCGCACGCCCGACATGCCGAGGACCAGGCTCGCAGAGTGCCACGCCACCTGAGACGGCGTGACGCCGAGCATAGCAAAGTCCGGAGCGGCGAAGTGACCGGAAATGGCAATGTCGGCGCCATAGACCAGCATCTCATAGATGCTCTTGTAGCGCTTCTGCACGCCGGCCTTGGAGCTGATGTCCAATTCTTCGGGGGTGAACACAGCATAGCGCGTTTCGACGATGGTCTTCGGCTGCCCGTCGGACGTCGCCTGCACGCGCGAAATCTCGTATGGCACAACCAGCACCGGCCCACTGATGGTCTGCGCCGGCCCCCATTGCGCGCCGATCTCCTCTTCCACCTGCGCCTTGGTGTCCGCCCGCTCCTGCACCACGCCCTCGACCATGTCGAGCGGCACCAGCATGATCAACACCAGCACGATGAAAAAGGCGACCCGCTTCCCCGCCTCCCACCCCGCTCCAGTTCGCTGCCGCGCCGCGCGCGCCCGTGCGACGGCTTCAAGAGTGCGCGAAGTCGAGCCAGTTCCGGCAGTGTCGGACATGTCTTTCCCCGGTTAGTGCGAAGCAGACAGGGTGCGTTGTGTCAGCGTGAAAGGGCAGGAGAAGGGCGGGATTGGGGCAAGGTGGCGGCGGTTGTGCCTCACATCCTGATGACAATTTCCGGTGTTGGTTGTATGCTGGGACATTGCTGGGGCTATAGCCCAATCAGACCTGCATAAGTTGGACATGCTGCAACAGTACCGCGGAGGGGGTCATGCGCGGGTGGCTGGATGTGCTTGGCAATATCTCTCAGATCCTGAGCGGAATCGCATTGCCCGTCGTGCTGTTCTTTCTGGGACAGCAATATGAGGAGCGTCAGAGGCAGAACGACGCCATTGAGCAACTCAGGCGCGACCTCATCGATGTCGGCAACTACCTGACCGACCGAGATACGCAGAAGCAGCAATATGGTCTGGAGATCATCAACATGATGATCGATCGTGGAGAGCAGATTCCACCCGCTCTCTACAATTCCGTTCTGAATGTCAGCGTATCTACCGAAAGCGATGCGACCAAACAAACCGCGAGCGAAGTTCTGGCGCGAGTCCCACGGCTATTCATCCATATCCACAGCGACGCACAACGGCCGAGCGCAACCAAGCTCGTCGCTTCGCTCGGCGATGTTCGCTTGAAAGGCGCGACCTTGGTGGTGCCCGAAGTTCGTATCGTCGATGCTTTTCCAAAGCAAAGCCAGCTCCGCTTCTTAAAGAGCGTCGATCAACCTGAAGCGTCGGAGCTATTGAATATCCTCAAACTTCACATTCCCGATCTTGTCCTCAAGGACATGTCCAAGGACTTCGACGACAAAGACTCCGCGAAGCCAAGAACGTACGAGCTTTGGCTGGCTCCCACTGAGGCTGTTAATTAGGTTTGCAGAGCCGAGCTAGCCTTTAACCCCACCCATCGCGCAGACCTGCTTCCACTGTTCCGGCGTCACCGGCTGCACCGAGAGCCGCGAGTTCTTCACCAGCACCATGTCCTTCAGCTTTGAATCCTTCTTGATGTCGACCAGGGTGACGGGAGACTTAAAGGGCGCGACCGGCTTAATGTCCACCATGCCGAAGCGTTCGGTTTTGTCGGTGGGATCAGGGTAGTAGGTCTTGGCAACTTCCGCGATGCCGACGACCGCGAGGCCTTCGTTGGAGTGATAGAAGAAGACGCGGTCGCCGATCTTCATGGCCTTCAAATTGGCGCTGGCCTGGAAATTGCGGACGCCGTTCCAGCTGGTTTTCTTGTCCTTCACCAGGTGGTCCCAGGAATAGGACGAAGGTTCGGATTTCATCAGCCAGTAGTTCATTGTCGGCCTCTCAAGATTGCGGGAAGACTTTGCGGAACGGCGTGATCGTGACGCTCTGGAACAGCCCGGCCTTGGCGTAGGGATCGTTGGCGGCGAAATCCTCGGCGGCCTTCTTGTCGACGAAGTCCATCACCAGCAGCGAGCCAATCATGCCCTGCCCGTCATCGCTTAAGAGCGGACCGGTGCAGACATGCCGGTCCGGGAACGTCTTGAGATACTCGACATGCGCCGGCCGGTTGTCGAGGCGGGTCTGCAGATGGTCCGGCTTGTCCTTGCAATAGATGGCGTAGAGCATTCGTTCTCTCCTAATCATGCTTTCACGCCCGCGCCGGCGAGGCGCGGGGCATCTTCATCGAGCGGCCAGCGCGGGCGTGGCGCGAAGTCGAGTGGGCTCTGCTCGCCCAGCCGGAAGCGCTCCAGCCCGGCCCAGGCGATCATCGCGGCATTGTCGGTGCAGAGGCGCAGCGGCGGCGCGACGAAAGCGAGGCCGGTCTCGCGCGCGCAGCGCTCCAACTCGGCACGCAGCACGCTGTTGGCCGCGACGCCGCCAGCCACCACCAAGGCCGTCAAGTCCGGATGACTTTCGCGCGCGGCAGCGATGGCACGGCGCGTGCGGTCGATCAGGCTGTCCAACACCGCGATCTGGAACCCGGCGGCCAAATTCGCGCGCGCCTGCTCATCGAGCGTGCCGATCTCTTCCACCTTGTGGCGCAAGGCGGTCTTCAAGCCGCTGAAGGAGAAGTTGAGCTCTGCGCGCCCCTTCATCGGGCGCGGCAGATCCATCACCGGCCTGATCGCCGCGCGCGCCGCACGTTCGATCGAAGGGCCGCCGGGATAGCCGAGGCCCAGCAGCTTTGCCGCCTTGTCGAACGCCTCGCCCGCCGCGTCATCAATGGTGGAGCCGAGGCGGCGATAGCGCCCGACTCCTTCGACCACCAGCAATTGGCAATGACCGCCCGACACCAGCAGCAGCAGATAGGGAAACCGTGTATCGTCGGTCAGGCGCGCGGTCAGCGCATGGCCTTCCAGGTGATTGACCGCGATGAAGGGCTTATCGTGCACCAGGGCAATCGCCTTGCCCGTCATCACACCGACAATGACGCCGCCGATCAGGCCCGGCCCGCCGGTCGCCGCGACCGCGTCAATCTCCGCGAACCCGATGCCGGCCTCGCGCATCGCCTGGCCGACCAATTTATCCAGCCGCTCCAGGTGCGCGCGCGCCGCCACTTCGGGCACCACGCCGCCATAGGGGCGATGATCCTCCAGCTGCGCGGCCACCAGGTCGGCGAGGATGCGGCGATCCTCCGTCACCAGGGCGGCGGCGGTCTCATCGCAGCTGGATTCGATGCCCAAAATGATCATTGCCAACCCATCATCCGGCGCGCGGTTGCATTCCCGGTGGCCGGCCTTTATGCAATCCTGTTATGGCGACATCCAGCTCCGTTAGCAACCAAGCCGGCCTGCGCATCGGCACGCGCGGCTCGCCGCTCGCCCTCGCCCAGGCGCATGAGGCGCGCGCGCGGCTGATCGCGGCGCATCCACACCTGGCGGCGCCCGGCGCGATCGAGATCCATGTCATCAAGACGACCGGCGACAAGGTGCAGGATCGCCCCTTGAGCGAGATCGGGGGCAAGGGCCTGTTCACCAAGGAGATCGAGGAAGCGTTGCTGGCGGGCGAAATCGACCTAGCCGTCCATTCCATGAAGGATGTGGCGACCTGGCTGCCCGATGGCCTCGTCATCGACTGCCTGCTGCCGCGCGAAGACCCGCGCGACGTCCTGATCGCGACGGCAGGCACATCCATCGCCACCCTGCCGCGGGGTGCGGTGGTGGGCAGCGCGTCCTTGCGCCGCGCCGCGCAGGTGAAGGCGCTGCGTCCTGACCTTTCCATCGCGCCATTGCGCGGTAATGTGGAGACGCGCATCGCCAAGGTACAGCGCGGCGATGCGACGGCGACGCTGCTGGCGCTCGCCGGCCTCAAGCGCCTGCACAAGCAGGATGCCGCAACCGCCATCCTTTCGACGGATGAGATCCTGCCGGCGGTCGCGCAAGGCGCGATCGGTCTGGAGACCCGCGCCGGCGACGATCGCGTCAATAAGCTGCTGGCGCCTCTCAATGATCGCGAAACGCGGCTGCGCGTGACGGCGGAGCGCGCATGCCTAGCGGTACTGGAGGGTTCTTGCCGCACGCCGATCGCCGCGTTCGCGGAATTGAATGGCGGCATGTTGCGTTTGCGTGCCTTGATCGCGTTGCCCGATGGATCGAAAGTCCATCGCCTCGAAGCGACCGCTGCTGCAATCGCCGCGACAGAGCTGGGCGAACAAATAGGCCGTCAGCTCAAAGACATGGCCGGCCCTGATTTCCTCGCCTAGAGTCCCGCCTTTCCTCCGCTATAGTGTGACCGATGCGCATCCTGATCACCCGCCCCATCGAAGATGCCAAGCCGCTCGCCGATGCCCTCGCGGATCGCGGCGTTGAGGTGCTGATCGAGCCGTTGCTGGAGATCAAGCATCTCGACGGTGCCGAGCTCGATCTCGACGGCGTGCAGGCTTTGCTTTTCACCAGCGCCAATGGCGTACGCGCCTTCGCCGCCGCCAGCCCGCGCCGCGATCTTAAGACCTTCACGGTCGGCGATGGATCGGCAGAGGCAGCGCGCCAGGCCGGATTCTCCGATGTCGAGAGCGCCAAAGGCGATATCGAAGCACTCACTGCCCTGGTAGTGGACCGGCTGAAAGCGGAGGACGGCATCCTGTTCCACGCTGCCGGAACCGTGACGGCGGGCGACCTCAAGGCCCGGCTGGAAGGTCTCGGCTACCGCGTGCGCCGCGCGCAGCTCTACGAAGCCAGGATCGCCACCGCCTTGTCGCCGGAAACCCGTGCCAATTTGACGCTGGGCGGCATCGATGCGGTGCTCCTGTTCTCGCCCCGCACGGCCGGGACCTTTGCGGAATTATGGCAGCAGGCCGGTAGCCCATCCCTCGCTAAGATCCAGGCTCTCTGCCTGAGCGCGGCGGTGGCGCGGGAAATCGGCAATCTGGGCTGGGCGGCCGTCGAGATCGCCGACCGGCCGGACTTGCCTTCCATGCTGGCCCTGGTGGATGCTGCCCGCAGCAAAGGAGCCGAAATGGCCGAGCCATCCCAGCGCTCAGCAGATCAAGAGGGGAGTCCGGGGGGCGAACCCAGCGGGGCAGCAGACGGCGCGGCCGGCACTGCCGACGCAGCTGCCGTCCGCGCTGCGAGCGAGGCCAAGGCCGCGCGCCGCCAGCGCAGCGGCGGCGGCTCCATGCTGCTCTATCTCGCTTTGATGCTGATCGCCGCCGCGGCCGTCGTGGTCAGTGCGCCGCTCTGGCAGCCGCAGATCAGTGCGCTGGTGGGGCTGCAGCAGCCAACGGCGCCCACCGCCGACAACCGCATCACGACCTTGCAAAGCGAGGTCCAGGCCTTGTCGGAAAAAGTCGACGCCGCGGTCGATGCCGATGCGTTGCAGCGGGCGATTGGCGCCGCCGTCGATCCGGTCAATGCCGATCTCAATACGCTGAAGCAGGAGTTGGCCTCCCTCAAGTCGGAGTTGGATTCCCTGCGTAACGGTGCGTCGAGCAGCGGTTCCACCTTGTCCGAAGGGCCGGGTGTGGACCTGACGCCGATCGAGGATCGCCTCGGCAAGCTGGAGACCGCTCTAGGCGAAACCACCAAGCGGGTCGATGAGATGGCGAGTGCCGGCGGCGCAGCGCCGTCGAGTCAAGCACCGGCGCCGGATCCGCGCGTCGACAGCCTGGTCTCGGAGAACGGCGCGCTGAAGCAGCAGATCGCCTCCTTGACCGAGCGCCTGGACCAGATGTCCGGGCTCGACGCCAAGGTCGGCGAATTGGGCCCGCGCCTCGACGCGCTGGGCCAGCAGGTGGCGAGCCTGCCCAAGAGCACCGAGCAGCAGCGCGCCGTCGCCCTCATCGTCGCGATCGGCGAATTGCGCAGCGCGCTCGCCAGCGATAAGAGCTTTGCCGCAGAGCTTTCAACACTCGGCGATCTCACACAGAACGATGATACGCTTCGCCCGCGCCTGAAGCCGGTCATCGATTCCCTGACGCCGATGGCGGAAGCGGGCGTGCCGACCTTGTCGCAGTTGGCCGCCGGCTTCCCGACCACGGAGATCGCGCGCGCCGGCGAAGCGGATCTGGCCGGCGAAGTCACCAACGACAATTGGCTCAAACGCTTTTGGCGCGGCCTTGGCCACAGCATCTCCGAAGTCATAACTGTGCGCCCGACCGGCCCGGACGTCGAAGGCGACGATACCTTGGCGCGCCTTGCCCGCGCGGAAGCGAAGCTCGGTGAAGGCGATCTCCAGGGCGCTGTCGCCGAGGTGCGCGCGATGAAAGGCTTGGCCGCGGAAACGTCGGCCGAGTGGCTGAGCCAAGCGCAGGCGCGCATCGCGATCGAAGATGGGGCCGCGCAGCTGGCCGACATCTCGACCCGCGAACTGGCGCCGCTGACTGCCGGCGAAGGCGCACCTACCAGCGGCGAAGGGGCGGGGAACTGACGTGAAGCTCTCGCGCCTGTTGCTGATCTATTTCCCGCTGCTGGCGGGGCTGCTCGTTATCGCGCTCTACTTCGCCTATCATCCGGGCGGCGTGACGCTGAACTGGCTGGGCTACCGGATCGACATGCATATCGGCGCGGCCTTGTTCCTGGTCGCGGTCGCGTATCTGATCCTGCAGTTCCTGGGCTGGCTGCTCGGCCTCATCCTGCGCTCGCCGCGCAGCTTTTCGATGGCGCGCTCGAATTCGCGCAAGGCCAAGGGCTATCGCGCCCTGACCCGCGGCCTCACTGCCGTCGCGGCGGGCGATGCGGGCGAAGCGCGCCGCCAGGCGAGGCTGGCCCACGATCTATTGGGCGAACCGCCTTTGACGCTGCTGCTGGCGGCGCAGGCGGCCCAGCTGGCCGGCGATGAGACCAGTGCCGAGCGCTATTTCGACCGCCTGACCCAGGCACCGGAAACCGCCTTGCTGGGATTGCGCGGCCTCACCATGGGCGCGCTGAAGCGCGGCGACGAAGCCGCGGCCCTGTCCTATGCCGAGAAAGCGAGCGCGGTCGCGCCGCAAGCCGCCTGGGCCGCGGAGACCGCGCACAATCTGCAAGTGAAGCTGGGCAGGATCGAGGCCGCCACCCACAGCCTCAACCAGCTCTCCCGCGCCGGCGGCATGGCGCCGAAAGCGGCACAGCGCCGCCGCGCGGCGCTGCTGACCGAACAGGCGCGACACTTACTTGCGGAAGGCGGCGATGCCGGCCGCGCGCTTGCGCTTGGGCGCGAAGCCGTGAAGCTGACGCGCGACAACCCGGGCGAGTTCGTGCCGGCGCGCCTTATCCTCTGCCGCGCCTTGCTGCGCCAGGGCAAGGCGAAGGAAGCGGCCCGGCTGATCGAGCAGGTGTGGGATGATGCGCCGCACGCCGCACTCGGCCGCGCCTACCTCGAGGCGGTCGGCGGTGATTCCCCACTCGATCGCGCCCAGCGCGTGCAGCGCCTGGTGCGGCAAAATCCGGAGCATGCCGAAAGCCATCGCATTGCCGCCGACGCTGCCCTGACCGCGCGGCTGTGGGGCGAGGCGCACAAGCATCTGGAGCGCCTGGTCGAGCTGGAACAGGCGGGTGAGGGATTGAGCGCCGATACCTGCCGCCGCATGGCGCGGCTGGAGGCCGGCGAACATGGCACCGGGTCGCGGGGCGAGCGGCAATGGCTGGATCAGGCCGCCGAGGCGCGCGGCAGCATGGATTGGGTGTGCGAGACCTGCGGCACGCTGGGCGCGGGCGGGCCGGAAGCGTCCGGCTGGCAATTGTGCTGCCCGCGGTGTGATTCGATCGACAGCCTGGTCTGGCGCCCCGCCGGCGGCGCCCCGCGCCCGGGTGCCGCGCTCGCCGGGATCGTACTGGACCAGCTGCCCGCCGCCGAAGCCGCCGCGCCGCTGGCGCCAGCCGCCCAGCCGGCACCGATATCGAGCGCGCCTGCGGGACCGATTCCACACGGCAGCACGGCGCCGGCAGGCTCAGCGCCGCGTGAAACCAAGGCGGAGCCCGCCAAACCCGCGCCCATCGGCGCATCGGTTGACGCGGCCCGGCTCGTGAACTAGTGTCCCGCCGCGTTCGGGCCGGTTAACCATTTCGCAAAGCTGACCTGAGACGTTCTCCATCTGGAATGCCGTAGTAGCTCAGCGGTAGAGCATCCGCTTCGTAAGCGGGTGGTCGGGGGTTCAAATCCCTCCTACGGCACCAGCCTCCGCTCGTGCAGCGAGAGGAGGCTGCCGCGCCGAAGCCCAACGGGCGAAGGCGGGCCTTATCCCCACGAGCTACGACTCGGCAAGCCAACTAACTCCGCTCGCGCAGCGAATCGCTGGCGCAATGAGCCCGCCTCCGGTACTACGAAGCGTCCGCCGGCAATCATGCAGAGGGCGAAGGCCATGACCGCGCCGATCGTGCTCAGTTTCTTCGACACGGCCACCAAGAGCTACAGCCACGTCGTTGCCGACGAAGCCGCCGGCGTGTGCGCAATCATCGATTCGGTCCTGGATTTCGACATCAAGTCCGGGCGCACCAGCACAAAAAACGCCGACCGGCTGATCCAAGCCGTGAAGCAGAAGGGCTGGCGCACCGACTGGGTGCTGGAGACCCACGCCCATGCGGATCACCTGACTGCGGCGCCCTGTGTGAAGGCGCGCCTGGGCGGCAAGATCGCGATCGGCGCCAAGATTCCGGTGGTGCAGGAGACGTTCCGCCAGATTTACCACCTCGACAGCGATTTCGCACCGGACGGACGGCAATTCGATCAGTTGTTCGCGGACGGCGAAGAATTCAGGATCGGCAATCTGGCGGCGCGCGTGATGGCGACGCCCGGCCACACGCCGGCCTGCATCACTTATCTGGTCGGCGATGCGGCCTTCATCGGCGACACGCTGTTCGCGCCGGATTATGGAACTGCGCGCTGCGACTTTCCCGGTGGCGATGCCCGCGCACTCTATCGGTCGATCCAGCGCATCCTCGCCCTGCCGGTGGAGACGCGGCTCTATCAATGCCACGACTATCCGCCGGATGGCCGCGAGCCCAAGCCCAGCGCCACCGTGGCGCAGCAGCAGGCGGCCAACGTTCACCTCATCGGCAAGACCGAGGATGAGTTCGTCGCGATGCGCGAGGGGCGCGACAAGACTCTGGACATGCCGGCGCTCCTGCTGCCCGCCGTGCAGATCAATATCCGCGCCGGCGCCCTGCCGCCGCCGGAAGCGGACGGCGTCTCCTACCTCAAGATTCCAGTAAATCGATTCTAGAGCGGCAGTGTCGCGTCGGGCAGAGCCGCTGCGATCGGGAACAGGTGCAGCCGGTCGCGGCCCAGCAAGGCGACCTGCGCCTTGGCATCCAGCAATCGCCGGATCGCAGCTTCCCGCACATTGAGCCCGCCGGCATAAGCGCCGAAGGCCGGCAGCAATAACCGCTGGCGGCCGATCGCGAAGCAGCGCCGGCGGAAGGATCGCCCGCGGGTAGAGACCGACGCGACCGGGTGATAGTGCCCGATCACCTCGCCGCCCTCCGGGTGCCTGTCCTCGTGCGCATCGTGGCGGAAGATGAGCGGGCCGATCGCGATCTCCACCGCGCCGCGACCGCCCAGTTGCTTCGGCGGCTTTGGGTCGTGATTGCCGTGGATCCAGATCCAGTCGGTCTGATCGCTGAGCTTGCGGATCCGGTCCGCCACGCCGCCATCCAGGCGGTTGGCACCGGCGCGGTCATGGAAGGAATCGCCGAGTGCGATCACGCGCATGGGCCGATAGGTTTCCACCAGCCGCTCCAGCCTGGCCACCGTCTGCGCGCTATCATAGGGCGGCAGCAGGCGACCAGCGCTCCTGGCATAGGACGTTCCCTTTTCCAGATGCAGGTCTGCCGCCACCAGCAGCCGCTCCTCTGACCAGTAGAGCGCACCGTCGAGGTCGAGCTGCAGGTCGAGGCCGTGCCACGACAGAGCAAGGGTCATCGTCTTCAAAGCATCGCCTCCTGGCTCGGCTGGCCGCTGGTCGCTTCCTCTATCAGATCGGCGGCTGCTTCTTCCAGCAGGGCGTCCATGGCTTCGTTGCCGACCTCCGTGCTGCCGAGAGTGATCAGCACCGGAACGGCGAGCGGGGTCACCCGATCGAGCCGCTTGAGGTCGATCCGGCCCTTGATACGCTTCAGGAAATCGCCCAGGCGCTGCACATCCGCGAGATTCCACGCCGCATCCTGGCGCGTCGCGCGCAGCAAGATGTGGTCCGGCTCATGCTTGCGCAGGACATCGTAGATGAGGTCGGCATTGAAGGTGATCTGCCGCCTCGTCTTCTCCTCTCCCGGATAGCGGCGCTCGATCAGGCCGGCCACCACCGCAACATTGCGGAACGATCGGCGCAGCATGGAGGAATCGTCCAGCCATTCCTCGAGATCATCGCCCAGCATGTCTTCGCCGAACAGGCGCTCCACCTGCTCCTGGGTCGGCGCGCCGAGTGCCCAGGTGGCGAGCACATAATCGGTTGCGACGAAGCCGAGCGGCTTCAGCCCAGCGCGCTCCATGCGCCGCGTCAGCAGCATGCCGAGGGTCTGGTGCGCGATCCGCCCTTCGAAGCAATAGGCCACCAGGAACTCCTTGTTGCCGCGCGGGAAGCTCTCGATCAGCAGCCGCGAGCGTGTCGGCAGGACCGAGCGCCAGCGCTGCAGCCGCAGCCATTCCTGCACGTCGTCCGGCAAATCCTTCTGCTGCCGGCGGTCCTCCAAAATCGCGCGCACGCGGTCGGCAAGACCCGTCGTCAAAGGCAGGCGTCCGCCGCCATAGACCGGCACTTTCGGCTCTCCGCTTTTGGCCGGCGAGCAGATGACCGACATTTCGCGGATGCCTTCGAAGCGCAGCAAGCGCCCGGCAAACTGGAACGTGTCGCCAGGCAGCAGGCCCTGCACGAACCATTCCTCCACTTCGCCCAGGGTCTGGCCGAAGGCCATGCCGCGGCCCAAGCGCACTTTCAGCATCGTCGCTTCGACAATGGTGCCGACATTCATGCGGTACTGCCGCACCACCGTCATGTTCGAGGCGCGCCAGCCGCCATCCGGCATTCTGCGCAGGCGTTTCCAGCGGTCATAAGCTTTCAGCGCATAGCCGCCGTCGCGCACGAAGCCAAAGACGCGGTCGAACTCCTCGCGCGGCAGTGATGCATAAGGCGCTGCCGTCGTGACTTCGAGATAGACCGCATCGGGATCGATCGAGCCGACACAAGCGAGACACAGGATGTGCTGCGCCAGCACGTCCAGGCAGTAGGGCCGCGGGGGATATTCATCGAGGTCCTTTTCAAGCGCCGCCTCGATCGCCGCCTTGCATTCCAGCACCTCGAAGCGATTGGCCGGCACCAGCAAGGCGCGGCTCGGCTCGTCCAGCCTGTGATTGGCGCGGCCGATGCGCTGCAGCAGGCGGCTCGCGCCCTTGGGCGCTCCCACCTGGATCACGAGGTCGATGTCGCCCCAATCGATGCCGAGATCGAGGGACGAGGTCGCGACCACCGCGCGCAGGGCCCCGCGCGCCATTGCCGCCTCGATCCTGCGCCTTTGCTCCACCGCCAACGAGCCGTGATGCAGCCCGATCGCGAGATTGTCGTCATTCATCCGCCACAGGCCATGGAACACCAGCTCCGCT
Source organism: Dongiaceae bacterium (assembly GCA_035695765.1). Taxonomy (GTDB): domain Bacteria; phylum Pseudomonadota; class Alphaproteobacteria; order Dongiales; family Dongiaceae; genus Dongia_A. Next base: position 2,130 of record DASRRI010000003.1, on the reverse strand, counting down.
TGCGCGCGCGTGTTGACGAAGACGAGCGTGGTCTTGTGCTTCTTGATCTCCTCATAAAGCGCCGGTACGGAATGCAGCGCCATGCGCCCGCTCCACGGCACACGCGCCTCGGGAATGAGAATTCCCATCTCCGGCCGCGCGCCGTCGCGGCCGCGGATAATGTCCAACGGCCGGGCGCCGTAATTGAGATGCTGTGCCACCCGCTCGGGCGACGCGACCGTGGCGCTGAGGCCGAGGAACCGGCATTCCGGCGCCAGCCGCGCAATCCGCGCCAGGCCGAGCGTCAGCAGCTGCCCGCGCTTGGTATCGGCGATCGCATGCAGCTCATCGATGATGACCGTCTTGAGGCTGGCGAAATAGTCCGGCGCCTCGGTGTAGGAGAGCAGCAGGGCAAGCGATTCCGGCGTGGTCAGCAGGATATGCGGCGGATGCTTGCGCTGCCGCTGGCGCCGGTTCTGCGGCGTGTCGCCGGTCCGGGTCTCGGCTTCGATGGCCAGCCCCATCTCTGCGATCGGCGTCTCCAGGTTGCGCGCCACGTCTACTGTCAGGGCCTTGAGCGGCGAGATGTAGAGTGTGTGGATGCCGGTGCGCCTCTCCTTCGGATCGGAATTCGCCAGCTCCACCAGGCTGGGCAGGAACCCGGCCAGGGTCTTGCCGCCGCCGGTCGGCGCGATCAGCAGGGCGGAGCGCCCGTCCTGCACGGCACGGAGCACCGCCAGCTGATGGTCATGCACGCTCCAGCCGCGGCTCTGGAACCAGGCGGCGAAGCGGGGCGGCAGCAGGCTGGTGGTGGCAATCTGGTCCATGAGCGCTTGCGGAACAAAACCGGATCATCATAGGTTAAAGCCCTGGCAACACAACGATTTTGAATCTTTGGGACTCAATGGCTTTGCACCCCCAGCACTGGCTGCGCCCCATGCCCGGCGGGCTCTATTGCGAGCCTGGCGGGTTCTTCATCGACCCGTCGCGCCCCGTCGACCGTGCCATCATCACCCACGGCCATGGCGATCACGCGCGTGCGGGCCACGGCAAAGCGGCCGCGACGTCGGAGACGCTCGCCATCATGGAGGCGCGCTATGGCGAGGGCTTCGCACGCGAGACCCAGGCGCTCGGCTATGGCGAGCGCCTCGTCATGGGTGACGTCACCATCATGCTGGAGCCGGCCGGCCATATCCTCGGCAGCGCGCAGGTGGTGCTGGAGCATGGCGGTTGCCGCGCTGCCATCTCCGGCGACTACAAGCGGCGGTTCGATCCGACCTGCCCGCCTTTCACGCCGGTCAAATGTGATGTCTTCATCACCGAGGCGACCTTCGGCCTGCCCGTCTTCCATCACCCGCCGGACAAGGGCGAGATCGCCAAGGTGCTGCATGCACGCGAGCTGTTTCCCGAACGCTCCGTGCTGATCGGGGCTTATTCGCTGGGCAAGTGCCAGCGCGTCATCGCCTTGCTGCGGCGCGCTGGATATGAGCGGCCGATCTATCTGCACGGCGCGCATCAGGCGCTGTGCGACCTCTACATCGCGCGCGGCGTGCAGCTGGGAACGCTCCTGCCGGCCACAGTCGCCGACACCGCGAAGATCAGGAACGAGATCGTGCTCTGCCCGCCTTCCGCCATCGGTGAGGTGTGGAGCCGCCGCATGGGCGACCCCGTGCCGGCCGTTGCCTCCGGCTGGATGCGCATCCGCGCCCGTGCCCGCCAGGCCCGCGCCGAGCTGCCGCTCATCATCTCCGACCATGCCGATTGGGACGAACTGCTGCAGACCGTGCGCGATGTCGACGCGCCGGAGGTCTGGGTCACCCACGGCCGCGAAGAAGCCCTGATCCATGCCATCGAGCAGACCGGCCGCCGGGCGCGCGCTTTGTCGCTGGTTGGGTATGAGGATGAGGAATGAGAGCTAATACTTCACCCGCATCTAGGAATCCCCTCCCCCGACACCGGGGAGGGCTAGGGAGGGGGAAGCCGCGTCTCCACTGCCAAAAATCTTCGCTCGCTTCCCCCACCCCAACCCTCATAGGCGCTAGGTTAAGGGGTAGACGCGAAGAATCGGAATGTGATTCAAGCTTGGGATGGAGATTCGCCCTGACATCTTGGATCACTGGCCGGAAGTGCGGATGCGCTTGCCGGCGGGTT
>DASRRI010000002.1:0-60384 GCA_035695765.1 Dongiaceae bacterium | reverse complement strand
AACTTCCCTTCCCCCCTTGTGGGGGAAGGTTGCGCAGGCTTAGCGAGCGCAGCGAGCTTAGCCGGAGCTGGATGGGGAGGCCGCGCCGAAAGGCACGCAGCGCGCGAGCGCTCATAAGCGCGTGAGGGACGTCTCAGAGAGTTTGTCGAGACTCTTGTTTCGGGCCTGGATGGTTCAAAGAGTTGGATTCGACGTCGTGCGCTCTTGGGAGCGCGCGCGGCTATCGCCGCGCTTCCCCCCATCCAGCTGCGGCTAAGCTCGCTCCCGCTCGCTAAGCCTCCGCAACCTTCCCCCGCAAGGGGGGAAGGGGAGTTTTGGTAAGTTGGAATCATCAGTCCCCTGGAAATTGGAGGGAGCGGCCCATCTCTTGGCCGCTCTCCTCGAGAGTCACTATTTCGCCGCCTGCAGCGACTTCAAATCCCAGCAGGTCTCTGGCCGCAGGTCGGCCTTCGTCGTCGCCTTTTCCAAGGTATAGATATAGGTCTTCGACGTGCCGGCTGGCTGGCCGCTTTGCAGCAGGAACTTGATGACCGCGTTCATGTCGCGCGACTGGCCGGCGAGCTCAGTCATCACGACGGCGCCGAACGTGCCGTCCTGGATGGCCTTGCAATCGACGGCCTCGCCGCCGCCGGTGGTGACCAGGAACACCTTGCCGTCGAGCTTGGCGTCGCGGATCGCGGCCGAGGCACCGGTCGCATCGCCGTCCCAGAAGTCGATGATGGCGCAGACGTCCGGGTTCTGCTGCAGCATCGTCGTCGTGACGTTGCGCGACGTGGTCGGATCCCAGTTGGAGAACGGCTCCGCCACCACCTTGAAGTCGGCATGCTGCTTCAGCACCTTCATGATGCCGTTATACTGATAGATGCTGGAGGCGTTGGCCGCATCGCCCTGCACCAGGCCGATCTTCTTGGACGAATTCTCGCCGCAGCCTTTCACCGCCGCTTCGGCTTCGAGCTGGCCGAGGCGGTCCCAGTCGCTGCCGATGAAGGCATCGGCCGGGAAGTTCATCGGGTTGTCGATCAGGACGACATAGATGCCTTCCTTCTGCGCCCGCTTCAGCACCTTGGAATAGGAATTGAGGTCGGGCGAATGCACGACCAGCACGTTCGGCTTGGGGTCGGAAGATACCAGCTCGGTCAGCGCCTGGGCGCCGGCCTCCGTGCTCCAGTTGGGATCGCGAGTCTCGAACGTGCCGCCCCAGGCCTCGACCTCGCGCTTGAGGTACGCCGCCCAGCCTTGCGCCAGATCGAAGCCCATCGCCATCGGCACCAGGACTATGCGCTTGCCTTTGAGCTGTTCCGCATAGGCGGCCGGTCCCGGGTCATCGCCGCTCTGCGCCTGTGCCGGCTGGCCGGACGAGATCGCCAGCAGCGCCAGCGATGCCGCGGCGACGAACACTCTTTTCCATGTCTTGATCATGATGCTCCTGCCTCTCCTGCGTTTCCTGTTGCGCGCTAAATGTCGCCCTGCTGTGCGGTCTGCTCGTCGCGCGGGTTGAGCACGCCGTCGATCACGATGGCGATCAGCAGGATCGTCGATTTGATCAGGTTCTGATAGATGTTCGAGATGTCGATGATGGTCATGGCGTTCTGCATGATGCCAATCAGCAGCGCGCCGACGATCACGTTGCGCATCCCGCCCTTGCCGCCATTGAGGCCGATGCCGCCGATCACCACGACCAGGATCACGTCATAGAGCAGGGTAGAGTTCACCACCCGGACGTTGATGCTGTGCAGGCTGGAGGCGATGAGGGTGCCGGCGCCGAAGGCGATCAGGGCCGACAGCCCATAGCGCAGCACGATCATCGGCCGCACGGGAATGCCCATGTTGCGCGCCGCCATGAAATTGTCGCCCATCAGGTAGGTGTAGCGGCCCCATTTCGCATAACGCAGGAACAGAAATGCGGCGAGGGCCGTCCCGGAGAAGAAGAACACCTCCACGGGAATGTCGAGGAAGCGGAACCGGCCGAGCTGCTCCACCCAATGGTCGGGCGGCACCGGCGTCGCGTCCTGCCCGATCAGCTGCGAGCGGACGAAGCCGTACACGAAGGACGCGCTTGCCAGGGTCGCGAAAATCGCGGGCACGTCGGCATAGGCGATCAGGAACCCGTTGATGAGGCCGATCGCGATGACGCCCGCGAGCACGATGGCGAGGGCCGTCCCACCGGCAACGCCGTCATTCAGCATCTGGAGGTACCAGGCGACGGACATGGCCATGATCGCGACCATCGACAGGTCGATGCCCCGCCCGATGATGATGACCGCCATTCCCACGGCCAGGATTCCGAGCACGCTGATGCTGCGGACAATGGCGACCAGATTGTTGGCACTGAAGAAGCCGTTGAGCCCCACCGACGCCGCCAGAAACAGCAGAAGCGCCAGGGCGAAGACGATCCGCTCCTGGGTCATGCCGCCGAATGTCCGAAACTGTGCCATCCCCGTCCCGCCCTTTGGCGGCTAGCTAACAACGAAACCGTCATGCGGACAAGTAATGGCGCGCGAGTTTCTTTCGTTTGGTTCGCAAGTGATGCTCGTCAGCTCGCACCATTGGGACCTTCAGGAACCAATTCGCACCAGCCCAACCTGTGCGCCGCGGCGATGACGCTGTGAAGCGGGACAGACAGCGGCCGCGCCGAAACCCTTCTATCCCGCACCGATCGGCTCTAGCATCCGCACAAACGCGCTGCCGGGCCAATGGCGGCTGATAATTGGGAGGATTGCGATGGCATTTCAGGGCCAGCAAGGGCAGGCGCGCAAGATTTCGGCGGCAGAAGCAGCCGCGATGGTCAAATCCGGCATGTGGCTGGATTGGGGCTTTGGGCTGGTGCAGCCGGACCGCTTCGACCAGGCGCTGGCGGCGCGCAAGGACGAACTGAACGGCGTCAAGATCCGCACCTGCCTCAGCATGCGCCCGCGCGCGGTGCTGGAATGCGATCCGGAGGGGGATCACTTCCTGTGGTTCAGCTGGCATTTCTCCGGCTATGACCGCAAAAAGCACGATGCCGGCCGCTGCAACTACATCCCCATGAATTTCGGCGAGGTGCCGGACTGGTATCGCCGCTTCATCGATCCGGTCGATATCCTGATCATGAAGGTCGCGCCGATGGACGAGAACGGCTTCTTCAATTTCGGCATGTCCTCGACCTATTCCTATGCAACAGCGGAGCGGGCGCGCTGCATCATCGTCGAGGTGTCGGAGCACGCGCCTCATGTTTTCGGCGAGCAGAGCGCCATCCATGTCAGCCACGTCGATTACATCATCGATGAAGGCAGCGACCCATTGCCGGAGATCAAGAATCCGCCGGTCAGCGACGTCGACCGCAAGATCGCTGCCAATATCGCCGCCGAGGTGGAGGACGGCGCCTGCCTGCAGATCGGTATCGGCGGCATGCCCAATGCCGTCTGCACGATGCTGAAGGAAGCGGGGGTCAAGGATCTAGGGATCCATACCGAGATGCTGGCGGAGGGCATCATCGAGCTGATCGAAGCCGGCCTCGTCACCAATGCGCGCAAGCGGCTCAATCCGGGAAAGACGGTTTTCACCTTCGCGGCGGGATCGAAGAAGCAGTACGACCTCATCCACCGCAATCACGACATCCACGCCTGTCCGGTGGACTACACCAATCTGCCGCACAACATCATGCAGAACGACAAGGTGGTCTCGATCAACAACACCACCCAGATGGACCTGCAGGGCCAGGCGGCCTCGGAAAGCGCCGGGCATCGGCATATCAGCGGGACAGGCGGGCAGCTGCAATTCGTGCGCGGCGCCTATGCCTCGCACGGCGGCAAAAGCTTCATCTGCATGTCCTCGACCTATGACAAGAAAGGCGAGCCGCAGAGCCGCATCGTCTCATGCTTGACGGCCGGCAACATCACCACGACGCCGCGCGTCGACACCATGTATGTTGCGACCGAATACGGCATCGTGAACCTCAAGGGCAAATCCGTCGCCGAACGCGCCAAGGCGCTGATCTCCATCGCCCACCCGCTGTTCCGCGAACAGCTCGAGCGCGAAGCGCGGGAGAAGAACATCCTGTGCAAGGGGTTTGTGTGATCGCGCGGCAGCGTCCTACATAAACCGTCATGGCCCGCCGACGATTGTCGGCATTCGCCGACGGGACTTGGTCCGACCATCCACGAGTTTCGTTCGGCGAGACCTTGTAGCGGCAGGCAAACTCGTGGATGGTCGTGCCAAGCACGACCATGACGATGACTAGAGCCGTGAAATTCCTGCTTCGCTTCCTCCGCACCCGCACCTCCGAACTGCGCCTCGCGGTGCGCGTGACCGCGGCGGCGGTGCTGGCCTTCGCGCTCGCCAAGCTGCTGGGGTTTGCGCACGGCTATTGGGCGGTCATCACGGCCATCATCGTGATGCAGACCAGTGTTGGCGGCTCACTCAAGGCGGCGGTCGACCGGCTGCTCGGCACCATGGCGGGGGCGCTCTATGGCGCCGCCATCGCGGTCGTGGTGCCGCATACCAGCACGGCCGGCCTCGCCGCGGCGATGGTGATTGCGATCGCGCCGCTCGCCCTGCTGGCGGCCGTCCGGGCCAATTTCAAGGCGGCGCCCATCACCGCTTTCATCGTGCTGGTGCCATTGTCGGGGCAGGAGGTGGCGCCGCTCACTTTCGCGCTCGACCGGATCCTCGAAATCTCGATCGGCAGCCTAATGGGGATGGCAACGTCTCTGCTGATCCTGCCGGCGCGGGCGCACCAGCTGCTGGCGCGAGTGGCGGCAAAGGCGGCCCAGCTCAACGGCGATCTGATGGTCGCGATGTTCGAGGGCTTGACCAAGGACGCCGGCCGCCCGGCGCTGCGCGCCCAGCATGCCGCAATTCGCAAGGCCCTGGCGCAAGCGGAAGCCGCCGCGGAAGAAGCGCTGCGCGAGCGCAAGAGCTACCTCACCGATTCGCCCGATCCGGAGCCGCTGGTGCGCACACTCTACCGCTTGCGCCACGACCTCGTGATGGTGGGGCGTGCCACCGCCAAGCCGCTGCCCGCCGTGCTGGCGGCGCGGCTGGAGCCCAAGCTGCTTGGCGTACGCGATGCCGGCAGCAACCTGCTGCGCGCGATGGCGGAAGCCCTGCGCCTGCAGCAGGCCGCGCCGAGCCTGGAGCGATTGGAGCGTGCCCTGCGCGATTACGGGACGGAGATGGATGCGGTGTGGAAAGACCCGATGACCCAGGCCCTCGCCGCCGACGATGCCGGCCGCATCTTCGCCCTGCGTTTCGCCCTCGAGCAGATGCACCAGGATTGCCGCGACCTCACCAACCGCATCAACGAGCTGGCGGGCGAGAAGACGGCGGCTGCATAAAGCGTCACCGGCATATTCGGAAGCCGCCCAGATCAAGATGCAGGTGGTCCGCGTGCAGCGCGTTGTAGTTCGGGCTGAGCACGACGTTGAAGAAACTGCAGGCTTCGTCGCGCGCCTCTGCCAGGAACCGGCCTTGCGGCGTATCCTTGCCCCAATCCCTGGCGACCGAGACGGTTCGGCCATCCGCGAGGTGGAATGCGGCTATGTCGATCGCATTCGCTGTCGCGTGCTGGCTGCGCCGGCCCGAGGTCGCGTTGTTGATGTTGCGGCAGGCGTAGGTGCCGAGCTGGTCGATCCGCGTGATGGCGCTGCCGAGATGCTGCTGCGCAAGGTCCTGCAGCCGCGCCTCGTACCAGTATAGCGCGGCCATCATCCCGCAGGTCACGTCGAACGAGCGGTTATAGGGAATGTGCGATTGGAGCGGATGGACGACGGCGGCCAAGCCGCAGCCTCCGACGATTCGCCGCGCGGGCGTGCGGCGATAGACGAGCTCGGAGCGGTCCAATGCCGCCATGCAGGCGGCGGGATCGGCAGCGAGGCTGTTGATCTGAAGCCTCGCCAGCAGGCTTGGCGGCTGGTCAAGCGCGACCTCGCCCCACGGTGCCAGATTGGCTGGAATGCGCAGCCAGGACTGATGAAGCGCTACCAACAGGCCGGTCACGGCGAAAAGGAGCGCCAGGCGCAGCCAACGCCGACTAGTCCCGCGCCGATCGCCCATGTCCCGCGTCCGCTCTCATGTCCCGATGGAACGAGAACCTGGAAGAGGATTGTGTCGTTCCGGTGTTGAAATCTGGCCGCGTTGCCCTTTTGATGGTGGTCCACGGAGAAGAGCCCACCGATGGCAAACGACGCACCGCATTCCTTGAGCGAAATCACCTCCTACCACGCTCATATCTATTACGATCTGGGTGAGGAGCGGGCGCGTGCCGACCGGCTGCGCACCTTGATCGGCGAGCGCTTCGTGGCGCGCATCGGCGCCTGGCACGATAAGCTGGTCGGGCCGCATCTCAAGGGCATGTATCAGGTCGCGTTTGCGATCGAGCTATTCCCGCGCTTCGTGCCGTGGCTGATGCTGAACCGGATGGGCCTTTCGATCCTGGTCCATCCCAACACCAGGCGGCCGCGCGACGACCATATGGTCTATGCGCTGTGGCTGGGCGAGGCTCTGCCGGTGAAGGAGGAATTCTTGCCGGTCGAGGTTGGCCCGGCCGAGATTGAGAAATTGCCCGACCCGAACACCAGCCCCACGCTTCAGCCCTGAATATTGTTCACAAAAGGTGAACAATAAATCCCGGTGCCGGCCATTCCCGCCAGGGGCTGCGCCCCTTACATAAATGCCATAGTTTAGCCGACCTTTTTGATTTGGGAGCCGATCATGGGCCAAGCCAAAGTTCAGACCACCAGCGCGCCGAAGGCCGAGCGCCGGGTCGTCACCACCATCCGCGGCCGCGCGGCCAGCGATGGCGCGGGCGTCAAGCTGACGCGCGTCATCGGCCAGCCGGCGCTGCCCGATCTCGACCCTTTTCTGATGCTGGACGAGTTCGGCTCCGACAAGGGCGCCGATTACATCGGCGGCTTCCCGGATCATCCGCATCGCGGGTTCGAGACGGTCACCTACATGCTCGCGGGCCGCATGCGCCATGGCGACAACCAGGGCAACGTCGGCCTCCTGCGCCCGGGCAGCGTGCAATGGATGACCGCCGGCCGCGGCATCATCCATTCCGAGATGCCGGAGCAGGAGGAAGGCCTGATGGCCGGGTTCCAGCTCTGGGTCAATTTGCCGGCCAAAGACAAGATGACCAAGCCGCGCTACCAGGACATCGATCCGGAGAACGTGCCGGTGGTGGAACGCGCGGACGGCACCAAGGTGAAAGTGCTGGTCGGCAGCTTCGATGGGGTGAGCGGCCCGGTCAACAAGGTCGCGACCGATCCGCTCTATCTCGACATCACGCTGCCGGCTGGCGTCAGCGCGAGTGTGCCGGTCGAGGCGGAGCACAATGCCTTCGCCTATGTGTTCGAAGGGACAGCGAAGATCGGCGCGGGCGAGGGCGCGAAGCTGGTCGAGCGCGGGCAGCTCGCGGTGCTCAGCCTCGGCGATAGTGTCACCGTAGAGGGCGGCGCCAAAGGCGGCCGCTTGATCCTGGTCGCCGGCCGCCCCTTGCGCGAACCGGTCGTCAAATACGGCCCGTTCGTGATGAATACGCCCGACGAGATCCACCAGGCGATCGCGGATTATCAGGCGGGGAAGTTCGTCTGATCCTCTCCGCGCGATGGAGACTTCCCTCCCCAATATGGGGGAGGGTAGGGAGGGGGAAGCTGCAGTCTCGGTCGCGCCAAGCGCGCGCTGCATCCAACCCCCAGCCCAGCTCCGGCTCACTTCGTTTGCTAAGCCTGCGCCCCCTCCCCCGAGCTTTAGGGAGGGGTCAGTCTTTTGGAGGGTATCAGTCCACGTCCAACACGAAATCGTACCGCCCCACTTTCATCGCCGCGTCCTGCTTCAGATCGAGCAAGAGCGCGGCGTCGAAAATGTCGTCGCGCTCGTTCTGTGGCTCGCCGGGGAAATAGAGTTGGGTGGTGAGGATGTCCTCTCCCGCCGCCTGGACCTTCAGGTGGAAGTGGCGCGTGCGGCCGGGATAGAGGCCGGGGACTATGGTCTCGAACAGGAAGCGGCCCTCGGCATCGGCGAACTGATGGCCGCGCAGGCGATAGCCCTGGTTGTCGTACTGGCCGCTTGAATCGGCGTGCCACAAGTCGAGCAGCGCGCCGGGCACCGGCCGGCAGCGCCGGTCGAGCACGAAGCCGGCGAGGGAAATCCGGTCGCCCTTCATGCCGTCTTCGATGAAGTTGCTGCGCTCCGGCGAATCCGGCGTGAAATAGGGGCCCTCCGTCTGTTCCGGCGTCGGGTCGTCGGCATCACGGCATTGCGGTGTCGCGGGCAGCAGCGGCTGTTCGGCGGCCGCGCCGCGCAGCGCAAGGCCGGCAAGGATGGTGGAAGCGCCCACGCCGAAGAAGGCGCGGCGCGAAACTCTCACAAGGCTCATAGCTATCCGTACTCGCAGTTGGTGTCTGCCTTCAACGGCAGACACCCTCACAATCCTGCGATTATTCGGCCACGCTTTTCTGCTCCGCGGGGAAGGCGTAGGTGTAGACGTGCCGCTGCACGTCGCTCAGATGGCGATACATGCAATCGAAGGCGCGCTCGCTGTTGCGCGCGGCGATCGCCTCATAGATCTCCAGGTGCGATGCGGAATGCACCGACTGGCGCTTGAAGCAATGGGCGTTTTCGCTGAGGCGCCGCCAGGTCGCATCGCGCCGGCTCGCACTCAAGGTGTCGAACAGCGAGAGGAACAGGGCATTGCGCGCCGCTTCGGCGACCGCGCGGTGGAAGCGTTCGTCGGCCCTTTCATAGACCGCCGGATCGGTCGCCTCCTTGGTCTCGGCGACGAGGCCCTGCAGGCGGCGGATGTCGGCCTGCGAAGCGCGCAAAGCCGCCAGGCGCGCAATCACCGGCTCGACAGCCAGCCGGACCTCGATCACTTCGAGGGGATTGGTGAATTCGAGGATACGATCGAATGGGATCGCCGCAATCGCGCTCGCGATCGAAATCTCGCCATCGCGCGCCCGCATGACGGTGGGCGCGGCGACCGGCGCATCCTTGCCGTGGACGAAGGTGCCGCGGCCCTGATGACGCGTGATCTGGCCTTCCTGCTCCAGGATCTCCAAGGCGCGCCGGAGCGAGCGGCGCCCGACACCCATTTCGCTGGCGAGCTTGCGCTCGGGCGGAATGCGTCCGCCGGCACTAAGGCTGCCGCTGGCGATCATTTGCCGGAGCTTGCTCAAGGTAAGGTCTGCGTGCTGCAACATCGGATGCTAGCCCCTCGTTCGCGCCATGCCCGTGAGGCCGATTGGTCTCACTTCGTCCGCCCAGGCTAGAACCAAACACATCGCGCAGCTTTGGCTTGCGGCTAATGGTTCCGAGATGGTTCGTATTCGCGATCTCTGGACGATGCACGCATGATGCGGCGCAATTCGCCCGATGTAAACCTTTCATTGCAGGGACGGGTGCCGGAAACTGAACGGAAACGTGCGGTTTTCGGAAACCTTCCGGTCACATTTGCGACGCGGCTGGCGAGACTTCTGGAAGACCAGCGGCCATCGAATGGATCGCAGTTGACGCGGCTGGAGCAGGATGGTTACGCTTGGAGCAGATATCAAGCGCTGGATGAGACCAATCGCGATAATTGGTTCAGTCAGCGGCGGTGAAGGAGGGGGCGGATGAGCGCAAGCGTCAGGCCCGAGGGGCACAATCATCAGGCGGCGATGGACCAGCTCCACGCCGACGTCTACCGCCATCATATGGCGCCGTTCTGGGCGATCGACAAATCGAACAAGAACGATGAGGACAACCAGCTGCGCGACAAGCGCAAGGCGGTCCCCTTCATCTGGAACTACCGGAGCGATATCGAGCCGCTGCTCCAGCGCTCTGCAGAGCTCATCAACACCGAATCCTCCGAGCGCCGCTCCCTCATCCTGGTCAATCCAGGCCTCGCGCCCAAGCGCGCCTCGGTCTCCACGATGTACACCGCATACCGGCTCAACGATCCCAACGAGATCATGCCGCCGCACCGTCATTCGCCGAATGCGATCCGCCTCGGCCTCACCGGCGCGCTCAATTTCACCGGCGTCGAAGGCGAGAACATCACCTTCGGCCCCGGCGATATGGTGCTGACGCCGCACGACACCTGGCACAATCACGGCAACCAGGGGAACGAGCCGGCGATCAATCTCAGCGTCCTCGACCTGCCCTTGGTCGAGACCTTGAACGCGATGTATTTCGAGCACGACTACACCGAGGAAGAGGAAGGCAAACGCGTTCGCCGCGCGATGCAATCGGAGCGCTTCCCATCGGATTATTCGCAGCGCGTCTATGGCCAGGGCGGATTGCTGCCGCGCTTCGTCCCGCACATGCGCGGCACAGGCGCTGCCTCGCCGATGTACGTCTATCGTTGGGACATGATGCGCGAGGCGCTGGAAAAGTTCCGCGATTGGGATGGCGACCCGTACGAATCCATCATGATCGAATACGTCAATCCTCTCGATGGGAAGCCGGTCTTCAAAACCATCACATTCTTCATGCAGATGCTGCGGCCTGGCGAACGCACGCAGCCTCTGAAGCAGACGGCCAGCCTGCTGGTAGCGCCGTTCGAAGGCCATGGCTACAGCCTCATCGGCAACCAGCGCCTGGATTGGGAGCGGTTCGACACCTTCGCTGTTCCGGGCGGCGAGTGGGCGGAGCATGTGAACGCCTCCGACCGCGAGCCGGCGATCCTGTTCGTCGCCAGCGACGAGCCGACCTTGAAGGCGCTGGCGCTCTATCAAAAGCATGGGCGGATGAAAAACGGCGAGGTGGTGCGCCTCTACTAGCCTCCATCGCGATCCAGCTTTCATCACCAGCGCAAGATCACCATGGCCCGATCAAAGAACACCAAGCTGCTTGCAAATTTCGACTGCCCCGGCGGCGGTCAGGTCTGGGTCATCGGCACCACGCTCTATGTCGGCCATATGCGCCAGCCGACCGGCACCACCATCGTCGACGTGTCCGACCCTCGGAATCCCAAGACCATCGCCCGGGTCGAGGTGCCGCAGGGCTGGCACTCGCACAAGGTCCGCGTCACCAACGACATCATGATCGTCAATCACGAGAAGCAGGGCGCCGAAGGCGATGCTTCGTTCGGCGGCGGGCTCGGCATCTATGATGTGTCAAAGCCGGCGGCGCCGAAGCTCATCACCAAATGGCGCACCCATGGCAAAGGCGTGCACCGCTACGATTTCGACGGCCGCTACGCCTATATCTCGCCGACGGCCGAGGGCTATGTCGGCAATATCTGCATGATCCTCGATTTGAAGGATCCCACGAAACCGGAAGAGGTCGGGCGCTGGTGGATTCCGGGCCAGTGGGAGGCCGGCGGCGAAGAGTATCCGTGGGAGAATTGGACGCCGCCGCGCTGCCACCATCCGATGCGGCGCGGCGATCGACTCTATGTCAGCTATTGGCACCACGGCTATTACATCCTCGATATCGCCGACATGTCGAAGCCGAAACTCGTCTCCGGCGGCAATACCTCGCCCGCCTATCCGCATCCGACCCACACCTGCCTGCCGATGCGGCAGAAGCTGAAGGGCCGCGACATCATGGTGGTGGCGGACGAGGACGTGGCGAAGCTCTGGCCCGCGCCGCCCGCCTTCACCTGGATCTACGACATCACCAACGAGCATTGCCCGGTGCCGATCGCGACCTGGCAGGTGGAGGGGCTGGACAAGGATGGTTCGCCCCAGCCGGCCATGATGGGCTGCCACCAGCCCTCGGAAAGGTTCAAGGGCACCATCATCCCGTTCGCATGGTTCGCGCAGGGCCTCCGGCTGCTCGACATCGCCGATCCTTATGCGCCGCGCGAGGTCGGATTCTACGAGCCAGACCCGCCGCAGGGGTTCGAGCTATCCTCGTCGAACGATGTGACGATCGACGATCGCGGGCTATGCTATCTGATCGACCGCCAGCGTGGCGTCGACATCATCGAGACTTCGGTCTTGTAGGGAGACATCAGTGACCGGCGACAACAAGGACATCCAGCCGATCGGCAGGAAAGGGACCCTGCCGTTCCATCCGGCCGTGCGCGCCGGCGACTTCATCTTTGTCTCCGGACAAGTCGCCAAGGACGAGAACGGCAATATGTGCCTCGGCAATATCGAGGAAGAGACGCGCTGGACCATCGAAGGCATCAAGAGAATCCTGGCGCTGGAAGGCGCTGACCTCTCGGATGTCGTGAAAGTGACCGTGTTCCTCGAAGACGCGCGCAATTTCGGGCGCTACAACAAGGTGTTCGCCGAATACTTCCCGGACGGGCGGCTCAGCCGCACGACGGTCGAGGCGCGCGCTGTCATCGAGTGCAAGATCGAAATGGATGCAGTCGCGTACAAACCGCGACGCGGATGAGCAAGCGGGCGCACAGCGCGTCCGGCAGGGTGGTATAACAGTAGGGAGATAGGAGCATGCTGCGGCTTCTCGGCCGGAACACGTCCGGCAACGTCCAGAAAGTTATTTTCCTGCTGGAAGAATTGGGAGCGCCCTATACGCGCGAGGATTACGGGCGGCAGTTCAACAACACGCAGGACGCCGCGTACCTGAAGCTCAATCCCAACGGCAAGGTGCCGACCCTGGTGGATGGCGACACCGTCATCTGGGAATCGAACACCATCCTGCGCTATCTGTGCAGCAAGCTGAGACAGGACGCGCTCTATCCGACCGAGCTGGCCGCGCGAACGCAGGTCGAGCGTTGGATGGATTGGCTTCTGGCTTCGGTCAACTATCATTATGTGCAGGTCTTCAAGGATTCGAAGAAGGCGGCGAATGAACGCGCGCCGAGCTTCGAGACCGACGCCAAGGAGCTGGCGGCGCAGCTATCGATCCTGGATGGTGCGATGGCGGGCAAGTCGTGGATCGCGGGCAATCAGTTCACTATCGCGGATGTTGCTTTGGGCCCGATCATGCATCGGTGCCTGGATTTCCCGATCGCGCTGCCGGCGCTTGGAAATCTCAAGTCCTGGCGCGCCAAGCTGGCGGAACGGCCGGCTTTCAAGAAAGCAGCGGGAGCGTGACGATGCGCGTGGCGCGACCTCAGCACTTCTCTGTCACCCCGGCTCGCGCCGCTACGCGGCTTGGCCGGGATGACAGACGGAGAGGAAGCGCGACGCTGACGACAAACTCGTGGATGGTCGTGCCCAGTCTTGAACCATTGGCCACGACCACGACGATATAAGAGACCAAGACGGCGACAGATCGAGAAGGAGAGGCAGGATGGCTAAAGCAGCAGTGGTGGGTCTGGGAACCATGGGTCCGGGCATCGCGCAGACTCTGGCGCGCGCCGGCATGGAAGTGACGGCGTTCGACGTCAGCGAGGATCAGCGCAAGAAAGCGCCGGAGGGGATCGAGCTCGCGAGCAAGGTGCTGACGGCACTGGGCGTGCCGGACCGTGCCAAGGCGCCGGTCAAGATCGCCGGCAGCATGAAGGAATGCCTCGCCGGCGCGTCGGTCGTGGTGGAGACCGTGCCGGAAAAGCTCGACATCAAGGCAGCGGTGTTCAAGGAGATCGACGGCTTGGTCGGCAAGGAGTGCATCATCGCCAGCAACACCTCCGGCATCCCGATCACCAAGCTGCAGGAGAATATCTCCGCGCCGGAACGGGTGGTCGGCATGCATTGGTCGAACCCGCCGCACATCATCCCGATGATCGAGGTCATTGCCGGCAACAAGACTTCCAAGGAGACGGTCCAGTGGATGGTCTCGACCATCAAGGACCTCGGCCTCCTGCCGGTAGTGGTGCAGAAGGACGTGCCGGGCTTTGTCGAGAACCGCGTGCTCTATGCCCTGCTGCGCGAATGCGTCGACCTGGTGGACCAGGGCGTGATCGATGCCGAAGGACTCGATACCTGCGTGTCCTGGGGCATCGGCTACAAGCTCTCCGTCATCGGCCCGATGGCGCTCCTGGACATGGCCGGGCTCGACATCTATCAGGCGGTCGGCTCATATCTGAACAAGGAGCTGTGCAACCGGGGCGACCTCAGCCCCTATGTGACCGAGCGCACCAAGGCCGGCAAACTGGGCATGAAGACGGGCAGCGGCGTGTTCAGCTACACGCCGGAAAAGATAGCGGAATTGCGGGGGCTCCGAGCCAAGCGCCTGGTCGCTGTCCGCAAGGCGCTGGAAAGCTGATCGAACGGGTTCGGACCGAACCTCAACATGCGTGGCGTAAAAAGCGTGGATAATGGGGACAGACAGGAAGGAAACGGGACCATGAACACGAAGATCTTCAAAAAGTTGGCGCAGGGGTCACTGCTTGCGCTGGCTTTAGGCGGCATCGCCGCCCAGGCACAGGCGGTGGATGTGAAAAGCATCGCCGTCATGACGCCGGAAGACCCGACCGATTACGGCTGGAACCAGCAGGGCCATGACGCCGCCAAGGCGGTGGCGGAAAAATACGGCTTGGAATTCATGCCGGCGACTGGCCTCGGTTATGGCGACGTGCATCCGCAATTGCGCGAGCTGGCTGATGACGGCGCCAGCCTCATCATCGCGCATGCCAGCGGCTACAACACGGCGGCACCTGAAGTCGGCGCGGAAAAGAAAGTGCCGGTGGCGATCGTCGATCGTCCAGACGCCAACAAGGCCGGCGCCATCGCGGACTACACCTTGAGCGGCCATGAGGGCGCTTACCTCGCCGGCGTGCTCGCTGCCAAGACCACGAAGACCAAATCGGTCGGCATCGTCGTGTCGGGCGAGCCGCCGTCGTGGAACTCGCAGTCCGCGGCCTTCGCGCAGGGCGTGAAGGCGACCGATCCCTCGGTGAAGATTCTCTACGCCGTGATCGGCCCAGCCGCCTATTCCGATGCGGCCGGCGGCAACCGCGTCACCGCCTCCGTAATCGGTGCGGGCGCGGACGTGGTCTTCGGCCAGGGTGACGGCGCCACCTTCGGCATGCTGCAGGCGGTGGAAACCGGCAAGTCGACCAGCGGCGGCAAGGTCTGGTTCATCGACGTGATCGGCGACAAGACCTCGATCGACAAGGGCAACCTGCTGTCGTCCGTGGTGTGGAACCTGATCCCGGTCTATTCGGCGATGGTCGAGGACCTGAAGGCCGACAAGTTCGGCACCAAGGGCTATTCGATCCAGCTCTCCGACGATTCGGTGCAGCTCCTGAAGACCAAGCACATCCCGGACGATGTCTGGGCCGACGTGTCGAAGGTGCGGGACCAGATCGTGAAGGGCGAGCTGAAGATCGCGCCGGTGTGGGAAGCTGACAAGGTCCGCGCGCTGATGACTTCGGTCACGGAAGCGCCCGCTCAGTAAGATTGGCATAAAGAGGCGTCGTCATTGGCCGTTCCAGTCGCCGCGGTCCGCAACGTCACCAAGCGCTTTCCCGGCGTGGTGGCCAATGACGGCGTCTCGCTCGACTTCCAGTCGGGCGAGATCCATGTGCTCCTGGGCGAGAACGGGGCAGGCAAGTCGACGCTGATCGGTATCCTCGCCGGCATGCAGCAACCGGACGAAGGCGAAATCCTGATCGACGGCAAGCCGGCCCAGATCGCTTCGCCCCGCGTCAGCCTGGAGCTCGGCATCGGCACGGTCTTTCAGCACGTGCTGCTGGTGCCGTCTCTCTCCGTCATCGAGAATTTGATGCTGGGTGGCCCGTGGTGGCAGAAGCTGCTGCGCAAGCCGGCCCTGGCGCGGTTCCAGGAACTGTCGGCGTTGCTGGGTGTGGAAATCGATCCCGACGCGCAGGTCGGACGCCTGTCGCTCGGCGAGCAGCAGCAGGTGGAGATCATGCGCGCGCTCTGGCGCGGCGAGAAGGTGCTGATCCTCGACGAGCCGACCTCCATGCTGACGCCGCAGGGCGTCAAGGACCTCGGCGCCGTCATGAAGCGCCTGCGGGAGAAGGGCGTCGCCCTCATCCTCATCACCCACAAATTGGTCGAGGCTTATGAGCTGGGCGACCGCATTTCTGTCCTGCGCCTTGGGCGCGTCGTGGGCGCGCTGCCGCCTGAGCTGCTGCGCGTGATGACAGAGGGCGAAGCCACCGATGCCGTCATCGAGATGATGTTCGGCACCGTCGCGCAGCATGAGCGCGATGCCGAGATCCTGATTGGACGTGGCCGCCAGGTGCACCGTGCGCGCGCGGTCGATCGTTCTGGTGCGCCGCGTCTGCAGGTGCGCGGACTGACGACAGAGGCGACGCGCGGCGCCTGTCCCTTGCGCAATGTCGATTTCGATCTGTGGCCGGGCGAAGTGCTGGGAATCGCCGGTGTCGACGGCAACGGCCAGAAGCATCTGGCCGAAGTCCTTGCCGGCCAGCGGCCGGCGGTAACCGGGACCATCACGCTGAATGGCGCAGACATCACCGCCGATGCGGTGCCGGAGCGGCGGCGACACGGCATCCGCTACGTCACCGACGAGCGCGTGGGCGAGGGGACGGTCGGCAGCTTTTCAGTCGCGACCAACCTGGTTCTGAAGGAGATCGGTGCACCCCCGTTCTGGCGCCGGGGCCTCAGCGATTGGGACCATATCCATGGTCACGCGCGCGAGCAGATAAAACGCAACGACATCCGCACCCCGTCGGAAAGGACACCGGTCGCGAAGCTCTCCGGCGGCAACATCCAGAAGGTCCTGCTGGCGCGCGAGCTCAACGCCGAAGCCAGCGTGGTCATCTTCAACAAACCGACCTACGGCCTCGATTTGCAGAACACCCGTCTGGCGCACGAACGGATTTTGGCCGGGGCGGAGCAGGGATTGGCGACGATCGTCATCTCCACCGACCTCGATGAGCTGCTGGAAATCTCTGACCGCATCGCCGTGATGTTCCAAGGCCACCTCGCTGGCATCGTGGAGAACGGCCCGGACGTGGAGCGCAAGGTCGGATTGCTGATGACGGGCGCGAAGGCGGCATGAGGATGCTTACTCTCCGTGGGGCCACGCCACTCCGTCTGTCATCCCGGCCAAGCCCTCGGGTCCGCGCTTTGCGCGGCCCAAGGACAGGCTCCGCGCGAGCCGGGACCCATGCGGCGCACGACGACGCAACACTGTTAGCGATTGCGCAAGTCGATAGATCTCATGGGTCCCGACTCTGCGCCACTGCGTGGCTTGGCCGGGATGACAGGCGGAGGAGTGGATCGGAAGCCGAGGTCTGTCAATGACCGCCGAGGTGCATGTCGCGCAGCGCGGCGCTCCGGGCCACGAGGGCGCGCGTGAAATCCTCGCCTCCATCCTCCGCGTCGCTGTCCCGATCCTGCTGGCGCTGATTGTCGGCGGCATTATCCTGCTGATCCTGGGCAAGGACCCGCTAGCCTATTACGGCTATGTCGCGAGGCGCGGGCTGCTCACCTGGGGCGGGCTGCAGGAGACCTTCACGCGCATGTCGCCGCTGCTGCTGATCGCATCGGGCCTGATCGTCGCATTCCGTGCCGGCATATGGAACCTGGGTGGCGATGGGCAGTTCCTGCTGGCGGCCGTCATCACGGCTGCGCTGGCGCCGGCGCTGGTCGGCGTGCTGCCGAAAGCGCTCATCCTGATCGCTTGCATGGCTGTTTCCGCGATCATGGCTGCGCTCTGGGCAGTCATCCCCGCCGTGCTCAAGGCGCGCTATGGCATCAACGAGATCATCACCTCGCTGATGATGAGCTTCCTCGGCATCAGCTTCGCGAACGTGCTGGTGAAGTGGTTGTTCTGGGATCCAGGCACGACCGTGCCGCAGACTCGCACTCTGCCGGTAGAAGACCGCCTGCCGCGCATTTTCGACACTACCATTCATAGCGGCGTGCTGATTGCGTTGGCTGTCGTCGTGCTGGTGCATCTGATGATGACGCGCACCGCCTTCGGCCTGAAACTGCAGGTAGTCGGCGCCAACCCTGCCGCTGCCATCCATGCCGGCCTCAATGTCGCCTGGCTCACCATCGCCACGTTCACTTTGAGCGCCGCTCTGATCGGCCTTGGTGGCTCGGTCGAAATCCTCGGGGTCTTCGGCACGGTGCGCGCGGACTGGAACCCGGCCTTCGGCCTGCTGGTCGTGCCGCTGGTCTTCCTCGCGCGGTTCAATGGCTATGCCGTGATCGGCTTCACCTTGTTCTTCTCCGCGCTGATGATCGGCGGCGACAGCGCCGCGCGGCGCATCGGTGTCCCGCAGCATTTCGTGCTAGTGCTGGTGGCCTTGCTGCTGATCTTCCTGGCAGTGGTCGAATATCTCGATCATGAGCGCCGCAAGCGGCTTGGAGCCTGACGGCATGGAAGCGCTGCTGAATGAAGCCTTTCTCACCTCGCTGCTGTTCGGTGCGGTCACGGCCGGCGTTCCGCTGCTGCTGGCGGGCCTCGGTGAGCAGATCTCCGAAAAGGCCGGCGTGCTCAATATTGGCATCGAAGGCATGATGCTGTTCGGCGCCTATACCGGGTTCGTCGCGGCCTACTACAGCGGCTCCTTCTCGCTCGGCTTCGCGGCGGGCGGCATCGGCGGCGCGCTGGTAGCCTCTCTCGTTGTGCTGCTCTGCATCCGCTACGGCCTCAACCAGATCGTGATCGGCATCGCCGTCACCATCGGCATGGAAGGCTTGACGGCGCTGCTGCATTACTTCCAGTTCAGCAAGACCTATCCGCGCCTGGATCAAGCGCCGGTCTGGCCATTGCCGGGACTGAGCGAGATCCCGATCCTTGGTCGCGCTCTGTTCAGCCACAATCCTATCGTCTATCTCGCGATCCTGCTCATGATCGCGATCGGGTCGCTGTTCCGCGCGACCTATGTCGGGCTCAATCTCGAAGCGGCGGGTGACAAGCCGGCGGCCCTCGACGCGGCCGGGGTCAGCGTCCTCAAGACCCGCGCCTGCGCGGTGCTGGCGACGGGATTCCTG
Source organism: Dongiaceae bacterium (assembly GCA_035695765.1). GTDB lineage: Bacteria > Pseudomonadota > Alphaproteobacteria > Dongiales > Dongiaceae > Dongia_A. Next base: position 41,623 of record DASRRI010000002.1, on the reverse strand, counting down.
GCCGGCGTGGGTGGTGCCTACATGGCCAATGTCGGCGCCGGACTGTTCGTACCCTTCATGACCGGCGGCGCCGGCTTCATCGGGATCGTGCTCGCCATGCTGGCGCGCGGCAAGCCGATCTGGGTGCTGCTGGGCGCGGCCCTGTTCGGGATCAGCCTTGCCATGACCACCGCCTTGCAGGTGGCCGGCATCAACATCCCGACCGATGTGGTGCAGATGCTGCCGTTCGCGATGGTGATGCTGGTCCTAGTGATCTTCGCGCGCCACAGCGTGCTGCCGCCGGCGCTGGGCCTACCTTATGTGCGCGGTGAGCGTTGAGCGGCGACGCAAACGGTGGAATTATAGACGCGAGGGCTGGAGCTGGGAGAGGGACCATGACTGATACGAAAGTCTACCTGCTCGATGGCGGGTCGCTGGTGATCGACGGCTACCACGCGTTCTGGAACCGCGGGCCGGGTGGCGAGCTGCGCTTTCCCTGTTACGCCGTGCTGGTGGATCATCCGGACGGCCGTTACATGTTCGACACCGGCTATGATTTCGACCATGTGATGCGCGTCCTTCCGTTCGAGAAACCGATCCAGGACAAGAAGCAGACCATTCCCGGCCTGCTCGCGGAGGTCGGGTTCAAGACCGACGACGTCAATTACGTCATCAACTCGCACTACCACTTCGACCATTGCGGCGGGAACAAGCACCTGCACAAGGCCTGCACCATCTGCCATGCCAAGGAGCTGGAGGCGAGCGGCAATTGCCAGCCCTTCGAGCATCTCGGCTATTCCGACCTCACCTTCTCGCCCGAGCTGATGAAGAAGAAGGGTAAGGAGCTGCCGGCCGATCCCGCGCTCGACATGTATACGCCGACCTTCCAGACTTTGAGCGGCGATCAGGAGATCGCGAAAGGCCTGTGGCTGTTCGAGACGCCCGGCCATACGGCAGGCCATTACAGCATGATGGTGGAACTGAAGAACCGCCGCCCGATGCTGTTCACCGCCGACGCCTGCTACAGCCAGAAGAACATGGACATGATGTGCATCTCCAGCTTCCACCTGGATCCGGTGGCGAGCGTGAAGTCGCTGCACCGGCTGAAGGAGCTGGCGGCGAAACACGATGCCGAGCTGTTCTATTCGCACGACCCGGACAGCTTCAAAGGCTATCAGACGGGCGTGAATTACTATTCGTGAGAGCGACCGTCGAATGCGTGGGAGGCCGCGATGCCATGGATGATCGTCAGCGACGATGCGCCTGACGGCCCTGCGATCCGCGCCGATCGGGCGGTGATGGATGCCCACTGGGCCTATGAGCTGTCCATCAAGCACAAGATCCTATGCGCCGGCAGTCTGCGCAGCGATGACGGCGTGACGCCGATCGGCAGCCTGCTGGTGCTCGATGTCGAAACGCGCGAGGAAGCGCTGGCGATCATCAATGCCGACCCGGCCACCAAAGCCGGGCTGCGCGACAGGATGATCGTGAAGCGCTGGAACAAGGCCATCTTTGGCGGCGTAGTGGCGGACTGAACGCGCCGGCGATTCCTACCACCGCACCATGCCGGCATCGACCGTGAGCGCCTGTCCGGTGATCCAATGCGCTTCTTCGGAGGCAAGGAAGGCGACGGCTGGCGCGACGTCGGTGGGCATCCCCTTGCCCTTGATCGCCTGCAGCATCTCAACGAAGCCGAACGCCTCCTTGTGCGGGCTTGCCTGCACGCCTTCGGTGTCAATGAGGCCAGGGCATACCGAATTAACAGTGATCTTGTAGCCGCCAAGCTCGGTCGCCAAGGCGCGGGTAAAGGTGAGGACGCCGCCCTTTGAGGCGACATAATGCGCCATGTTCGGCGTGCCGGCGAAGATCGAGTTGGAACTGAAGTTGACGATGCGGCCGTAATTGTTCTTGCGCATCAAATTGGAGCCGGCGCGGCACATCAGGAACAGTCCATCAAGGTTGACGCGCAAGACGCGGCGCCATTCCTTGAAATCGATCTCGTCCCACTTCACGAACGGGACGATCGCGGCATTGTTCACCAGCACGTCGAGCTTGCCGCACTCGGAGGCGACAGTCTCGAACAGCTTGCCGACGGCGTCCTCATCGCCAATGTCGCAGACGATTCCGAAGCTCTTGCCGCCGATCGCCTTGGCGGTTGCGTTGGCACCGTCACGATTGATGTCGACTGCGACCACCAGGGCACCTTCCTGGCCCAGGCGGTCTGCCACAGCCTTGCCCATGCCCTGCGCGGCGCCCGACACCACGGCCACGCGGCCCTCAAATCTGCGCATGTTTGTTCCCCCTTCTTTGAACGTCGACTATCAGCGGCGATCCGCCTCGATCACCTGCAAGGCCGCCTCGATCCCGGCGCCCACATCGGTCTTGCGTCCCAGCTTGCGCAGCGCGCCGCCGAGCGCGGTCAGGGCGACAGTCACATAGATCGGCTCCGCCACTGGCCCCATATGGCCGATACGGATCAGCTTACCCTTGGTCTCGTTGCGGCCGGAGGAGAACACCACGCCGAATTCGGTGCGCGCGGCCGCTAGGATCTCCTCGTCATTCACGCCAGGCGGCACGCGCACGGCGGTGCAGGTGGGCGAGGCGATAGATTCGGTCTTCGCCCAGAGTTCCAGCCCCATCGCCTTGATGCCGGCGCGGCAGGCGCGCGCGGTCAAGGCGTGGCGGCGCCACACATTCTCCGGACCTTCGCCTAGATACTGATCCAGGGCGCCATCGAGCCCGTTGATCTCCGCGACCGACGGCGTGAAGGGGAAATCTTCCGCCTTGCTCCAGGCATTCTTCCAGTCCTTGAGGCTGAGGACGGAGGCGAACGGCGCCTTGGGGTTGGCTTCGATATGTTTCCAAGCGCGGTCGGTGACCGACATGAGGGTGAGGCCCGGTGCGCCGCCCAGGCACTTGCCGGGGCCGGTGATGAAGATGTCGGCGTAGCAATCCTCGGGGTGGATATCCATGCCTGCGAAGGAGGAGACCGCATCGACGATCAGCAGCGCGTCATGATCGTGCACGATCCTGCCGATCTCGCGCGCCGGATTGATGGTGCCGGACGGCGTGTCGTGATGGACGAGGGAGACAATCTTGATGTCCGGCCGCTTGCGGAAGGCGTCGGCCACCTGGCCGGGATCGATCGCCTCGTTGAAGGGCACCTCGATCTCGATCATGTCCTTGTGGTAGCGCGCCGACCAATAGCCGAAGCCCTTGCCATAAACGCCGGAGGCAAGGTTCAGCACCACGTCATTGGGTGAGATGAGCGAAGCGGCCGCTGCCTCGATGCCCGGCGCCGGTTCGACATGGAGGATGAGGGTCGGGGCCTTGGTCCGCAGCGCCTTGGCGCACTTCAGCGTCACGTCTTCGTAGAATTGCTGGAACCAGGGGTCGAAATCGTACTGGACCGGGCGCGACATGGCGCGCAGGACCCGCGGATAGGCAGCGACCGGTCCGGCGGACAGGGTGATGACCGGTTCCTTGATCGTGGATGCCATGATTGAAAGCCCCCGGTGCGGTTTTCTTGGCTCTGATTTGGTTCGCCGATCATAGACTCGAGGCCAAAAAAGTGGAAACAATATCCGCCTTGGGGCGTCATTGGTTCCGGCGGAGATGCATATAGGTTCGCAAAATTGGTTCGATTTCCTGGTGGTTGGTTCCGGCACCGCGGGGTCGGTCCTGGCTGCCCGCCTGAGCGAGGACCCTGATCTCAAAGTCGGACTGATCGAAGCCGGCGGCCCAGCCTCCGACCCGCGCATCGCGCAGCCGGCGCGATGGCCGCTGCTGCAGGGCAGCGCGATCGATTGGGCCTATCGCACCGTTCCGCAACCTCACACTGCGAACCGCGTGCACGACTGGGCGCGCGGCAAGGTGATCGGCGGCTCCACCGCGCTCAACGCCATGGCCCATGTGCGCGGGCACCCGGATGATTTCGATGCGTGGGTGGCGGAGGGTTGCGCCGGCTGGGGCTATGCGGACTTGATGCCTTATTTCCTGCGCTCGGAGCATTACGTGCCAGGGGCCTCCGCCCATCATGCGACCGGCGGCCCGCTGCATCTGATCCGGCCCAGCGAGCCGCATCCGATCACCGAAGCCTATATGGCGGCGGGTGCCGAATCCGGCATCGCGCCGACCGATGACCACAATGGCGCACGAATGAGCGGCCCGTGCCTCAACACCCTCACCATCAAGGGCGGCAAGCGCCAGACCATCGCCGACGCCTATCTCTCTGCCGCGCGCGACCGCCCCAACGTGCATCTCATCGCCGAGACCGAGGTGGTGGGTCTCATACTCGAAGGATCGCGCTGTCGTGGAATCCGCGTGATCGGAGGGCGTGATCTGATGGCGGAGCGCAGTGTGATTCTGGCAGCCGGCACGATCGGCTCGCCGACCCTGCTGATGCGAACCGGCATCGGACCGGTCGATGATCTCCGCGCGCTCGGCATCGCTGCGCGCCACGATCTCCCCGGCGTTGGCCGCAACCTGCACGACCACCTGCTGTCGGGCGGCAACGTCTATCGCAGCCGCAAGAAGGTGCCGCTCTCCAAGTACCAGAATTCGGAATCGCTGATGTATATTGCGCGCGATGGTGCAACCGGCGCGCCGGAAATGGTGCTGGCCTGCGTCGTTGCGCCGGTGACGACGGACGCATTTGCGCCGCTGCCCATGGGTGAGGCCTATACAATCATGTTCGGTTTCACTCATCCGCGCAGCCGGGGCAGCGTGAACCTGGCAAGCGCCGATCCCGGCGCACCACCGCTGATCGATCCCAACTACCTGGCGGAGGAATATGACCGCGCCGCCTATCTCGACGCGTTGGAACAGGCGCGTGCGGTCGGCGGCGCGCAGGCGCTGGCCGATTGGCGCAGCGAAGAGTATCTGCCCGGCCCCGCTGTTCAGACCGTCGCGCAGAAGCGTGCTTTCCTGGAGCAAGCGGCGTTCACGCACCACCATCCCGTCGGCACCTGCCGCATGGGGCGGGATGGCGATGCGGTGGTCGGCTCCGATCTGAAGCTGCGCGGTCTCGACAATCTTTATGTGTGCGATGCCTCGATCATGCCATCCATCACCACCGGCCCCGTCAATGCCGCGATCGTCGCGATCGCCGAGCGCTTCAGCGATCTGCTGCGCGGCCGCGCGCCGCTTGCGCCCTACTTGCCGGCTCGCGCATGAAAATCGGCGTTCTCATGCTCTGTGTGGCGCTGCTGTCATCCTGCGCGTCGCATGAAGCCCCGGATCAGCCGGTTACGTTGTCGCTGACCAATGCGGGAACAGAACCGCTGCTCTGCCGCTTGATGTTCGGGCACTGGGTCGATCGCGATCTGGGGGAACTGGCATCCGGCGCTGCAACCCATCTCACGATGACGCAAGCGGCTGCAGATGGGGCGCTCTATGTCATGCGTGAGGATGGTGAGCGGAAGATGATGATCGAGACCATCCAATGCGCCCGCCCGGGCCATTGGAGGGAGACATTCGGGCAGGTCGACTTCGCCCCGATCCGCTCTAGGCGTGCCCGCGCAATTGAGGCAAGCTGCGCCGCGCCGGTGGGCAAAGGGCGGGTCGCCTGCCCGCTGGATCGCATCGAGTAGAAGCGGAAGGACCATGAGCGCCAACGATATCAGGACCATCGCCGATCTGCTGCGCGCTGGCGATTCCACAGCACCCGCGATCGGCGCGCCCGACCGCACGATGATGTCGCGCGCCGCGCTGTTGCGCCTGGTGGAACAGACCGGCGGGGCGCTGCGCACGCTCGGCATCCAGCAGGACCATGCCGTGGCGATGGTGATGCCGAACGGCCCGGAAATGGCCACCGCTTTCGTGGCAGTGACAAGCTGGGCCGCGGCCGCGCCGCTCAACGCCGCCTATCGCGCCGACGAGTTCGACTTCTATCTCGGCGACCTTGATGCAAAAGCGCTGATCATCCAGGGCGGCCCCGATTCCCCCGCGCGCGCTATCGCCACGCAGCGCAATATCCCCGTCATCGATCTGACTCCAGACGAGAAGGGCCCAGCCGGCAGCTTCACGCTCTCCGTACCCTTCGCGGATGTGGGCGCTGCGCGGCCAGACCCTGACGATGTCGCGTTGGTGCTGCACACTTCGGGCACTACGTCGCGGCCAAAGATCGTGCCGCTGCGTCACGGCAACCTGGCAGCCTCGGCGCGCAACATCGCGGCGACCTTGGCACTCACGCCGCAGGACCGCTGCCTCGTCATCATGCCTTTGTTCCACATCCATGGACTCGTGGGGGCGCTACTGTCGTCATTGTCGGCGGGCGCCAGCGTGCATTGCCCGCCTGGCTTCAACGCGCTGAAATTCTTCGGTTGGCTCGACCAGGCCGAGGCGACCTGGTACACCGCAGTCCCCACTATGCACCAGGCGATCCTGGCGCGCGCGGACCGCAACCAGGATGTGCTGGTGCGGCGCAAGCTTCGCTTCATCCGGTCTTCGTCCGCATCCTTGCCGCCGCAGGTGATGGCGCAGCTCGAAGCTGCGTTCGGCTGCCCGGTGATCGAATCCTACGGCATGACGGAGGCTTCGCATCAGATGGCGAGCAATCCTCTGCCGCCGCGCCCGCGCAAGCCCGGCAGCGTCGGCATCGCGGCGGGGCCGGAGGTCGCGATCATGGGCCTGGATGGCAAGCTGCTCAATCGCGGCGAGATCGGCGAGATCGTGATCCGCGGCGAGAATGTGACTGCGGGCTACGCCAACAATCCGAAGGCCAATGCGGAAGCTTTCATCAACGGCTGGTTCCGCACCGGTGATCAAGGTGTCCTGGATGTGGACGGCTATCTCAGTCTCACCGGACGGCTGAAAGAGATCATCAATCGCGGTGGTGAAAAGATCGCACCGCGCGAGGTCGATGACGTGCTGATGGATCACCCGGCGGTGGCCCAGGTCGTGACCTTTGCCCTGCCGCACGACAAGCTGGGCGAGGAAGTCGCGGCAGCGGTGGTGCTGCAGGAGGGGCAAAGCGCGACGGAGCAGGAGCTGCGCAGCTTCGCCGCCGAACACCTGGCCGATTTCAAGGTGCCGCGCAAGATCGTGTTTCTGCCGGAGATTCCCAAGGGCGCGACCGGCAAACTGCAACGCATCGGCCTCGCGCAACGACTGGGGCTGACGGCGTGATGGCGCGAGTTTCCACGCTTGCTTATTCGTCATGCTCGTGCTGGGCACGTGGATCCACGAGTTCGCCGGCAACGGCGCAGTCTCGCTCCACGAGGCTCGTGGATGGTCGTGCCGAGCACGACCATGACGGAGCGGTGGGCGGTGGCAGGTTCGCACCATGAAAATCTGCATCTACGGCGCAGGTGCCATCGGCGGGCTGATCGGGGCGCATCTGGCGCGGATCGGCAAAGACGTCACCTTGATTGCGCGCGGCGAGCATCTGGCGGCCATGCGCGCCAAGGGGCTCGGCATCGCGGGCGCGAGCGGCACGTTCACCGTCAAGCCGCGCGTTACCGATGATCCGGCGCAAGCCGGCCCGCAGGATTATGTAATCGTCGCCTTGAAGGCGCATCAGGTCGCCGGCATCGCCGATCGCATGGCTCCTTTGCTGGGGCCGAACACGGCCGTGGTGACGGCGGTTAATGGCGTGCCCTGGTGGTATTTCCATGGGCTCGAGGGTGCGCTGCGCGACCGGCGCCTCGCCAGTGTCGATCCTGACGGCAAGCAGTGGGACCTGATCGGGCCGCAGCGCGTCATCGGCTGCGTGGTCTATCCCGCAGCGGAGATCGTGGCGCCGGGCGAGATCCATCACATCGAGAATGACCGCTTTTCGCTGGGCGAGCCGGATGGCAGCAAGTCCAGCCGCGCCTCGGCTCTGAGCGAGGCGATCATCGCCGCCGGCTTCAAGTGCCCGGTCCGGACCGACATCCGCACCGAGATCTGGGTCAAGCTGTGGGGCAATGTCGCCTTCAATCCGATCAGCGCTTTGACCGGCGCCACCTTGAAGGCCATCTGCGATGATCCGGCCACCCGCGCCGTCGTGCGATCGATCATGAACGAGGCAGAGGCGGTTGCGGCGAAGCTCGGCGTCACCATGCCGATTGACGTCGAACGCCGGATCGATGGCGCCGGCTCGATCGGCGAGCACAAGACCTCCATGCTCCAGGATTTCGAGCGCGGCCGGCCGATCGAGCTCGACGCCATCGTCGGCGCGGTGGCGGAGCTCGGCGGCCTCGTCGGCATCGAGACGCCGATGGTGGATGCGATCTATGCCCTGACTTACCGGAAAGCGGCGTCGGCCGGCATCCTGGCGGGCTGAAAGGCTCTATTCGCAACAGCGAAGCCGATCCGCATCTCGCGCCATAAAAGTGATATTTTGGGGACATTTACCATATCTGCTGCAGTGCGTCATTTGAGGGTTTTCAGGACCCGCGCCTTGAGCTAGGCTCCTGCAATCTCCACGGCCGAACCGGATTCTGGGTTCCCGCGGAGAGTCAGGGGAAATTGAGGGTGGTCTGGCTTCTCGGCTGGACCGTGGCAGAGCGTGCTGGCTTTCGGCGCGGGTGGAGTTTGCCGCCTCGGTAAGGCGGCCGGATTGGAAACGGGACAGACATGCAGATCAGCGTCTTCGGTCTCGATTATGTCGGCGCGGTGATGGCGGGATGCCTCGCCTCCCAGGGCCATGAGGTGGTCGCCGTCGATCCTGACGCCGACAAAGTGGATATGCTTCGCCGTGCTGTCGCGCCGGTGAACGAGCCGGGCCTCAGCCAATTCATCAAGCAAGCGGTCGGCGCGAAGCGGCTGCGGGCCACCACTGATATTGCCGAAGCCATCGCAAGCTCTTCGCTGACCTGCATCTGCGCCGGAACGACGGACGAAGAGAACCGCCACGATCTGTCGCTGACCCTGGCGCTGTGCGAAAGGATCGGCGACGCGTTGCGGGACAAATCGAAGTTCCACGCCATCGCGTTGCGCAGTGCGCTCAAGCCCGGCACGGTTCGGAACTTCGTCATCCCGGCGCTGGAGCGCGCGTCGGGCAAGCGCGCCGCCACTGATTTCGGCCTTGCGATCTATCCCGAATTCCTGCGGCGTGGCACCGCGATCGAGGATTACGTCAATCCGCCCGCGATCATCCTCGGCGTGACGGATGACGAGACCCTGGCCCGGCTGCGCGAGATGGATATTGCCCTGCAGGCGCCGGAGATGGTGGTCGAGCTGGACGAAGCCGAATCCATGATGCAGGCCAATCTCCGCCGGCCCGCACCGGCTCCTACGCCGCGCCCGGCGATGGCCTGGCCGAGCTTGTCGCTGGCGGACGGTCTCTGCAGCAGCTGATTCTGTGAATTTCGTCAGTCGTTTCCGCCGCAACCATCCGGTGGCGGCGGTGTTATCCCCGCGGCAATTTCCATCCCTCTTTTTCATTCATTTCCGGTAGGCTGAGCCATGTCTTCCCCCGCATCCAAAGAAACGACCTCGATCCAGATGCCCGGCCATCGCTTCCATTCCAGCATCCTGCGCGAATACGACATCCGCGGCATCGTGGCCGAGACGATGTTCGAGGCTGACGCCGAGTGGATCGGCCGCGCCTTCGCGACCGTGCTGGCGCGCAAGCTGAACCGGGCGCCGACCATCGCCGTCGGCCGTGACGGGCGCCTCAGCTCGCCATCCTTGGAATCGGCGCTGATCACCGGTTTGCGGGGCGCCGGCGCGAATGTGGTCTCCATCGGCGTCGGCCCGACGCCGATGCTCTATTTCTCGGTCTACAAGCTCGACGCCGACGGCGGAATCATGGTGACCGGCTCGCACAATCCGCCGACCCATAACGGCTTCAAGATGATGATCGGCCGCAAGCCGTTCTTCGGCGCGATGATCCAAGATCTCGGCAAGTCGGTCGCCGACGGCGACGTGCTGAGCGGCAGCGGGACTCGCAAGGATGTCTCGGTGTTGGAGGATTACGTCGCGCGCCTCGCGACCGAGCTCTCCGATGTCGATCTCGGCAATTTGAAAGTCGGCTGGGATGCCGGTAACGGTGCGGCAGGCGAGGCGATGGCGATGCTCACCAAGCGCATCAGTGGCCGCCACGTGATCCTCAACGAGGCCATCGACGGCAAATTCCCCGTCCATCACCCCGACCCGAGCGACCCCAAGAACCTCGTGCAGCTGCAGGAAACAGTGGCAAAGCAGAAGCTCGATCTCGGCATCGCCTTCGATGGCGATGGCGACCGGATCGGCGCAATCGATTCCAAGGGCCGCATCATCTGGGGCGATCAGCTGCTCTCTGTCCTGGCGCGCGACGTGTTGAAGGACAAGCCCGGCAGCATCATCATCGCTGATGTGAAGGCGAGTCAGGTGCTGTTCGATGAAGTCGCGCGGCTCGGCGGCAAGCCGCTGATGTGGAAGACCGGCCACTCCCTCATCAAGGTCAAGATGGCGGAGACCGGCTCGCCGCTGGCGGGCGAGATGAGCGGGCACGTGTTTTTCGCCGACCGCTATTACGGATATGACGACGCGCTCTATGCCGCCGTGCGATTGCTGAAGGCAGTGGTGCGCAACGGCGGCGACCTCGCGGCCCTGCGCGATCAGCTGCCGAGCCCGGTCAACACGCCGGAGCTGCGCTTCACTTGCGCCGACGAGCGCAAGTTCGCCGTTGTCTCAGAAGTGCGCGATCGCCTGAAGAAGGAAGGCGCGAACTTCGACGATGTCGATGGCGTGCGCGTCAAGACCAAGGACGGCTGGTGGCTGCTGCGCGCCTCCAACACCCAGGCCGTCCTGGTCGCCCGCGCCGAAGCGCGCGACGATGCAGGGCTGGAGCGGCTGCAGGCCCACCTCGGCAAGCAGCTCGAACTGAGCGGCGTGGCGTTGCCGACGAAGAGTGCCGGGCACTAGGGAGCTTCCTTCCTCCAAATCAAAATCCCTTTCCTCCACAAGGGGGGAGGGGGTTCTTGATGAGGGTTAGCTTATTTCGGCTGATACGGCACCACTTCCTGCTCGATCGCGCCGAACAGGCTCTTGCCGTCCGCGTCCAGCATCTCGATGCGCACGCGGTCGCCGAATTTCAGGAAGGGTGTCTTGGCCCCGCCGGCCAGCAGCGTTTCCACCGTGCGCAGCTCGGCGATACAGGAATAGCCGGCGCCGCCTTCTGCTACCGGCCGGCCAGGCCCGCCATCGGCGCCCTTGTTCGAGATGGTCCCGGAGCCGATGATGGTGCCGGCGATGAGCGGGCGCGTGCGCGCAGCATGGGCGATCAGCTGGCCGAAATCGAACGTCATGTCCATGCCGGCATTGGGTCTTCCGAACAACTGACCATTCAGATGCGTCACAAGGGATAGATGTACTTTGCCGCCATCCCACGCCGCGCCCAACTCCATCGGCGTCACGGCAACGGGAGAGAAGGCGCTGCTTGGCTTGGATTGAAAGAAGCCGAATCCCTTGGCGAGCTCGCCGGGAATGAGGTTCCGCAGCGACACGTCGTTGACCAGCATGAGGAGCTTGATGTGACGGCGCGCGTCGGCCGCGCTGACGCCCATCGGCACGTCGTCCGTCACTGCCGCGATCTCGGCCTCGAAATCGATGCCCCAGGCTTCATCCGCCATCGCGATCGGATCGCGCGGGCCGAGGAACGAATCCGACCCGCCCTGATACATCAGCGGATCGGTCCAGAAGCTCGGCGGCATGTCCGCGCCGCGCGCCTTCCGCACCAGCTCGACATGGTTGACGTAGGCGGAGCCGTCCGCCCATTGATAGGCGCGCGGCAGCGGCGCCGCGCACTCCTCCGCGGCAAACTCCTCCACGCCGAGCCATTCGCCGGCCTCGAGCGCGCGCGCTTCCTCCTCCAGCATCGGCCCGGTTACCGGCCAATTATCGAGCGCCTGCTGCAATGTCGTCGCGTCGCGCGCTGCCACGCACCGGGTCAAATCGAGGCTGACCAGATGGAGCCTGCCATCGCGGTTGCCGGTCTTCAGCGTCGCGAGCTTCATGCGCCGGGGGCCTTCCAGCTGTCGACATAGCCGGACCACTCGACGCCGCCCGCTTCGTCGCCCACCTGCAGCGCATCGCGGGCATCCAGCATCACGGCATATTCGTCGGTCGCGGGCTTGGCCGATGTGAACGCGTTCTTCAGCGCCTTGGGGTGCGGGCCATGGGTGAAGCCGCACGGGTGGAACGTCACCATGCCCGGCTTGATGTTGTCGCGGCTGAAGAAGTCGCCGGCGTGATAGAACAGCACCTCGTCGTAATCGTCGTTGTTGTGGAAGAACGGCACCTTCAGCGCATCCTCGGCGGATTCGAACGGCCGCGGGCAAAACGTGCAGACGACGAATCGGTTCCCGACAAAGGTGGTGTGCGCCGATGGCGGCAGGTGATAGCGGTGGCTCATCAGCGGACGGATGTCCGCGACGTCGATACGCACCGGCGCCAGATCACCCTTCCATCCCACCGCGTCCAGTGGGTTGTAGGGGAAGGTGACGGTGGAGATGGCGCCGCCGCGCTTGATCTTCACCCGCCAGGTTCCCGGCCCCTGCTGCTTGAGGAATGCATCGTCGATCCTCGGAATATCCAGCATGGCGGGATCGAAGATCGCATGCGGCCCGATCAAGCCCTTCTCCGGCAGATGATAAGAGCCGTTGGTCGCCTCGATCAGCAGGGCGGTCATCGGCGTGGTGCTCTCGACCCGCCACATGGTACCGCGCGGCAGCATGACGTAGTCGCCGGCCTTGATGGCGAGGTGGCCGTAGTCGCAATAGAGATCGCCCGCGCCCTCATGGATGAACAAAAGCTCATCGCCGTCGCCGTTGCGCGCGAGGGAATCCATGCGCCGCGGCACGCGCCAGAAGCGCAGTTTGACATTGGCGTTGGACAGGACGGTTGCCGCATCCCAGGGCGAATTCCGCTCCCCTGAGATCTTGTTGAGATCGAAGGCGCGCGGCCGCAGCGGCCCCTCCCAATCCACCCAGCCGGTCGGCGGGTTGCGGTGATACATGTGCGTCGCGGGGCCGAAGAATCCTTCCTTGCCCAATTCGCGCTCATAGGTGCCGCTGGGCAAGGCGGCGTGCGCCTGGCGCGACGCGCTGCCTTCGACGCGCGGGAATGAAATGTAGTTTTTCATAAAGCATCTCCACCGGCTTGCCGGGCGAAGTCCGATCGCTTAAGATCGTTTCAAATGAAACGAAAGTCAAGGAATGGTTTCAAGTGAAACGACCCAGCGGATTCGATCTGGAAAGCTTCCTGCCCTATCGGCTCTCGGTCACCACCAACCGCGTCAGCCGGGCCTTCGCGGCCCATTATGAAGAGGAATTCGGCATTTCGATTCCCGAATGGCGCGCCATCGCTGTCCTCGGCGCCTTCGCCCCTCTGTCCTCGAATGAGATCTGCGAGCGCACCGCCATGGACAAGGCCAAGGTCAGCCGCGCCGTCGCCAGCCTCCTTAAACGCGGCCTAATCGCGCGCGAGCCGCACGAGACAGACCAGCGCCTGATCCAGCTCACCCTCAGCCGGGCGGGGCGTAAGATCTACGAAGCCATCATCCCGCGCGCCCGGGCGATCGAGGCGGAGGTGACGAAAGGATTGTCGAAGGCGGACATCGTCCATCTGCACCAGGTGCTGGACCGCGTCGGCGCACGATTGGACGAGATTGAGTCAGATTAGCCCGTAACTCGAAGGCATTCTCATTTCGTCATGGTCGTGCTTGGCACGACCATCCACGAATCTAGTTTGGCGAGACGGAGTTGTTTGAGGCACACTCGTGGGTCCTCGTGCCAAGCACGAGGATGACGAGTGGGAGATGCCGCGCCCGAACCTGCAAAAAACAAAAGCCCCGGCGTTTCCGCCGGGGCTTTCAGATCCGAAGATCCTGGGCGTCAGTTACGCCAGCTTCAGGTTTCCGGCGGCCTGCTTGCCGCGCTCGCTGACCACGTCGAAGCTGACCTTCTGACCTTCCGTGAGTCCGGGCAACCCGGCGCGCTCAACCGCGGTCACATGCACGAACACGTCGCGCGAACCGTCGCTCGGCTGGATGAAGCCGAAGCCCTTCTGCGCGTTGAACCACTTCACGGTACCAATAGCCATTCTCGTCTCTCCTAGGCTCTCAAGGCATGCCATACGATGCACGCCGTCTCGCGCCGTGCGACTGCCGCACGGCATCTGCAACAACCTGATTTTTGGGAAGCGTCTTGATCAGGCACCATCCGGAGAAACCGTCGGCGCGGGTAGCCAAGGCAGGCCAAAACTCGATTGCGCGCGGCATATGACACCGTGCCTAGGGGGTCGTCAATTGAAATCAGGGTGTCTGCTCTCCCCCGAAAGCCTTGAAAATGCTCACGAAAAAGTACGGATCGACACTATTCGCTTGATTCGCCGGGGTTAGTCCGCGGCGCCCCATTCCCGGCGGCCGGCCGGGAGCAGGTTGTTGACAAGCCAGTCGACGGCCGGGTCGCGGGCGGAAAGCGGACCTTGCATGGCCGCCATCTCGTAGCCGGGCATGGCAACGGGCGTCTCGTGGATCGCGAGGCCGAAGATCGGCGCATAGGCTTTGGCAAGGCCCTTGGGCACCGTCACCAGGACGTCGGATGCCGCTGCGGTCGCGAGCGCAGCCAGAAATTGCGGCAGGGCTGCCACCACGCGCCGGGTCTTGCCGACCTTCTGCAGCGCTTCATCCACCGGCCCTTCGAGATCGCCGGTCGGGGAAACCAGCAGATGATCCAGCTCGATGAACCGGCGCAGCGTCAGGCCGCCACGCAGCTTGGGATGCTTCTTGCGGGCGACCGTCACGAACTTTTCCTTGGCGAGCACCCGGCGGCGGAACCCGGGCGGCGCTTCGTGGAACACCGCTATTGCGACGTCAATCTGCCCGTCCGCCAGGCTGCGCAACGCTTCGGCCTTTGGCAGCGCGATGAAGGAGAGTTGCACGCAGGGCGCGTGTCTGGCGATCGTCTCGATCAGGTGCGGCGCCAGCATGGTGACGCCGAAATCCAGCGCCGCGATGCGAAAGATGCGGCGGATGCTGGCAGGATCGAATTCATCGCGCTCGATCGTGCGGGACAGCGCCGCGATCGCGGCGTTGACGTCGTCCAGGATGGCGATGGCCCTCGGAGTCGGGCGCACACCGGTCGATTGGCGCAAGAACAACGGATCCTGGAAGATATCGCGCAGCCGCGCCAAGGCATGGCTGACGCCGGAGGGGGTCAGCCCCAGCCGGTCGGCGACCACGCCCAGCTTGCGCGTGCGCATGGCCTCCGCGAACACCAGCAGCAGCGTCAGGTCGAGCCGCCGCAGTTGAGCGTTACTGAAATTGCTCATGTCGCTTTTTCAATATCACGGCAGTCGATTTCGCGATAGTGTCGAGTGTTCGTGCTCCGGATCACTGTTGTCGCGCGTGGACTGCAAGGCCGCGCCGGCAAGATGAGTCGTTGCACGCTTTAAGTTCGGACGGTACCTCGCGGGAGAAATTTTCGCGACACATGACCGAACAATCGCGATGAGGTCTTGCACTCTCGCGCGTCGCTACCCAAATCGCTGAATCACCGGCGCGGTATCTGGGACCGTCAACCGCCCCGGCTGAGTCCATTTCACTCACGTCCGTTTTGCGCACAGGGAGAAGTCGATGAAACTTGACATCAATGGGCAAGTTCATGAGGTCGATGCCGACCCGGACATGCCGCTTTTGTGGGCAATCCGTGATGTGGTCGGCCTCACCGGCACCAAGTTCGGCTGCGGCATGGCGCAATGCGGCGCCTGCACCGTACATCAGGACGGCGTGCCGATCCGTTCCTGCATCACGCCCGTGTCGGACGTCGAAGGTACCAAGATCACAACGATCGAAGGCCTCGACGGCAAGGTGGCGAAGGCGGTGCAGGCCGCCTGGACTCAGCTCGACGTGCCGCAATGCGGCTATTGCCAGTCCGGCCAGGTGATGGCCGCGACCGCGTTACTGACCGACAACCCGAAGCCGACCGATGCCGACATCGATGCTGCGATGACCGGCAATCTCTGCCGCTGCGCCACCTATCACCGGATCCGCGCCGGCATCCACGAAGCCGTCAAGATGCTGGGATGAGGTGAATCATGCTACCGCTCAAACTGAAGCCAGAGATTTTCAAGCCCAGCCGCCGCCAGTTCCTGGTGGGCGCGGCGGCGGCCGGTGCCGGCCTTTCCGTCTCCTTCCGCGTGCCAGGCGCGCGGGCGGCAACACCGTCCGACCCCAATCCCTTCAACGCCTATGTCACCATCTCGCCCGACAACAAGGTGACGATCCTCTCTGCCCACATGGATATGGGGCAGGGCAGCTATTTCGGCATCGCGACCTTGGTGGCGGAAGAGCTGGAGGCCGATCGCGACCAGCTCCTGGTCGAAGGCGCGTCCGGCAATCCCAAGCTCTACGGCAACCTCGCCTGGGGCGGCATCGCGCAGGGTACCGGCGGATCATCGGCGATGTTCTCGTCCTTCGATCGCTACCGCAAGGCGGGCGCCTTGGCGCGCACCATGCTGGTGAACGCCGCCGCCCAGCAATGGAACGTGCCGGCCTCTGAGATCAAGGTGGAGAAGGGCGTCCTCTCCCACGCTTCCGGCAAGCAAGCGAATTTCGGCGAGCTCGCTGACACGGCAGCGAAGGGCGAGGTGCCGGCCGAAGTCGCGCTGAAGCCGAAGCAGCAATGGAAGCTGATCGGTTCGGAGGATTTCCGCCGCCTCGATTCCCGCGACAAGTCGACCGGCCAGCAGCACTACACCATCGATCTGAAGCTGCCCGGCATGCTGACCGCGATGGTCGCTCATCCGCCTTTGTTCGGCGCCAAGGTGAAGAGCTTCGATCCCGCTCCGGCCAAGGCGGTGAAGGGCGTCGTCGACGTGGTGCAGATCTCGCGCGGTGTCGCGGTGGTCGCGGAGAACACCTGGGCCGCCATGAAAGGGCGTGACGCGCTCAAGGTTGAATGGGACGAGAGCGCCGCGGAAAAGCGTGGCTCGGCCGAATTGTTCGCCGAATATTTGAAGCAGGCGGACCAGCCCGGCCTCGTCGCTGCCAATCGCGGCGATGCCGATGGTGCGATGAAGAATGCGGCCAAGGTGGTCGAGGCCACGTACCAGTTCCCGTACCTGGCGCATGCGGCGCTCGAGCCGATGGATGCGGTCGCGCACAAGAATGGTGACGTGCTGGAAATCTGGGGCGGGCATCAGATGCCCGATCTCTACCAGGCCGTCGCGTCTCAGGTCGCCGGCGTGAAGCCGGAGAACATCCACCTTCATGTCATGAAGACTGGCGGCGGCTTCGGCCGGCGCGCGGTGGTCGATGCCGATGTGATTGCCGAAGCGGTGGAGACCGCCAAGGCGATCGGCTGGAAGGCGCCGGTCAAGGTGCTGTGGACGCGCGAAGACGACATGCGCGGCGGCCGTTACCGCCCGCTCTATGTGCACAAGGTGAAGGTGGGGCTGGATGAGGCCGGCAACATCGTCGCCTGGCAGCATCGGCAGGTCGGCCAGTCCATCCTCATCGGCACACCGTTCGAAGCGATGGTGAAGGATGGTGTCGACGCGACCTCGGTCGAGGGCGTCTCCGATCATCCGTATGCGATCGAGAACTTCCGGTCGGAGATCGTCAACGCCAAGGTCGGCGTTCCGGTCCTGTGGTGGCGCTCGGTTGGCCACACGCACACCGCCTACGTTATGGAAACCATGATCGACGACATCGCGCGGCAGACCGGCAAGGACCCGGTGGAGTTCCGCCGTGCCTTGCTGAAGGACCATTCGCGCCACCTGGCAGCGCTGAACCTCGCGGCGGAGAAAGCCGAGTGGGCCAAGGAATTGCCCAAGGGCACCTTCCGCGGCGTCGCCGTGCACGAATCCTTCGGCACCGTGGTGGCGGAGATCGCGGACATCAAGATGGATGACAAGGGCGGCTTCAAGGTCGAGCGCGTGGTTTGCGCGGTCGATTGCGGCACGGCGATCAATCCCGATCAGATCCGAGCGCAGATGGAAGGCGGGATCGGCTTCGGGCTCGGCTCCGTCCTGCACGAGGAGCTCACGCTCACCAAGGGCCAGGTGGACCAGACCAACTACGATTCCTACCTGCCCTTGCGGATCGAGGAGATGCCGAAGGTCGAGACCTACATTGTCCCGTCCGACGCGACGCCGAGCGGCGTCGGCGAGCCCGGCGTTCCGCCGATCGGCCCGGCCGTCGCGAACGCGTTGGCCGCGGCCAACGGCAAGCGCGTCCGGATCCTGCCATTTGCCAAAGGTCTCTCGGCGTAATTGTCATTGATTGCCCGGCGTCCTTACGGACGCCGGGCGCGTGCTCCAATCGAAAAGGTTAGCGAATGATGCTGCGGATGATGATGACTGCAGTTGTGCTTGGTGCAATTGCAGCGCCGGCGCTGGCGGCCGATCCCGCCGCCGGCGAAAAGGACTTCGCCGCCTGCAAGGCCTGCCACCGGGTCGGCGAAGGCGCCAAGAGCAATATCGGCCCGACCTTGAACGGCGTGGTCGGCCGGCAGGCCGGCAGCGTCGAAGGCTTCACCTACTCCGATGCCCTGAAGGATGCCGGCCTCACTTGGGACGAGGCCACCTTGACCGAGTACCTCAAGAACCCGAAAGCCAAGGTGCCCGGCACCAAGATGGCCTTCGCCGGCGTCAAGGACGACGCGAAGATCGCGGACATCATCGCGTACCTGAAGCAGTTTGGCGCGGACGGGAAGAAGACGCAGTAGCGTCTCTCGCCTTCGCATTCCACTCCCATTCGTCATGGTCGTGCGTCGCACGACCGCAACGAGAGAGTGAACCTGCGGACGAGCCCGTTCGACCAAGCATGATGGAACATGCTAGCCTTCGTCCACCATGCGACAACATCCAACCGACGAACGCATCGCCGCGCTGAAGCGCCGCGATCAAGCGCATCGGCGCTTACGCCGCATTGCGAAGCTGATGGATTCGCAGGTGAACGTCCTCGGCTTGCGCTTCGGGGCGGATGCGGTGCTGGGTCTTATCCCAGGCATCGGCGATGCGGTATCGGGCCTGATCGGCCTTTACCTCATCCTGGAGGCGCGGCGGCTCGGTATTCCGCGCTCGGCCTTGCTGCGCATGATCGCCAACGTCGCATTCGACACGGCGATTGGCGCGATCCCAGTCGCGGGCGACATCTGGGACTTCTTCTTCCGCTCCAACGACCGCAACATGCAGATCCTGGCGCGCCACATCGGTGGGCTGCCGATCGATGTGCCCTATGAAGAAGCGCCCTATACGGACGCGATCCGACGCTGACGCAGCCTGAGCAATGATGGCGCCACGATGATCAGCGCCGCGATTAGCAGCAGCGCGGCCGAGATCGGCTGCCTGACGAACACCGTCGGATCGCCCTGGGTGATGCTGAGGGCGCGGCGAAAGTTCTCCTCCGCCAGCGGCCCCAGGATCATGCCGATGATGCAGGGCGCGACCGGCACGTCGAACCGCCGCATCAGGTACCCCGCGATGCCGATGATCAACAGCAGCAGCAGGTCGAACACCGACTGGTTCAGCGAATAGACGCCGAGGGTCGCGAACACCAGGATGCCGGCATAGAGCAGCGGCGTCGGAATCGTGAGCAGCCGCACCCACAGCCCGACCAGCGGCAGGTTCAGCACCAACAAGGCGATGTTGCCGATATAGAGGCTGGCGATCAGGCCCCAGACCAGGCTGCTGTTGCTGGTGAAGAGGAGCGGGCCGGGCTGCAGCCCATATTGCTGGAACGCGGCCAGCATGATGGCCGCGGTTGCAGAGGTCGGCAGGCCGAGGGTCAGCAGCGGCACCAGCACGCCCGCGACAGCGGAATTGTTGGCGGCTTCGGGGCCGGCCACGCCTTCGATCGCGCCCTTGCCGAATTCCTCCGGCTTGCTGGTCATCTTCTTTTCGAGGAAATATGAGAGGAAGGTCGGGATCTCCGTGCCGCCGGCAGGCAGGGCGCCGAACGGAAATCCGAGCGCTGTACCGCGCAGCCATGGTTTCCACGAGCGCGCCCATTCTTCGCGCGTCATCCATAGGGAGCCTTTGATCGGCACGATCTCCGCCGTGCGCAGATCGTGCCGCGAGGCGACATAGAATGCTTCACCCACCGCGAACAGGCCGACCACGACCAGGGTGATGTCGATGCCATCCAGCAGATTGGGAATGCCGAAGGTGAAGCGCGCCTGGCCCGTCAGCTGATCGGTACCGACCAGGCCAAGGGCGATGCCTAGGAAGAGGCTGATCACGCCGCGCAGGCGCGAGGCGCCAAGCAAGCCCGACACGGTGGTGAAGGCCACCACCATGAGCGCGAAATATTCCGCGGGCCCGAATTTCAGCGCGACCTTCACCATCAACGGCGCCACCACGGTCAGCAGGACAGTGCCGATGGTGCCGGCAACAAAGGAGCCGATGGCGGCCGTGGCAAGAGCCGCCGCGCCGCGGCCCTGGCGCGCCATCAGATTGCCTTCGACCGCGGTGATGATGGAGCCGGTCTCGCCCGGCGTGTTCAAGAGGATCGAGGTGGTCGAGCTGCCGTACATCGCACCGTAATAGAGCCCGGCGAACATGATGAAAGCGCCGGTCGGGTCGAGATGCGCGGTCAGCGGCAGCAGCAACGCAATGGTGAGCGCAGGCCCGATGCCAGGCAGGATGCCGATCGCGGTGCCGAGCGTCGTACCGATCAGGCACCAGCCGAGATTGGTGAGGGTCAGCGCGGTCGCGAAGCCGGCCAATAAGGCGGACAAGATCGCCATCACAGCACTCCCGCCAGGATGCCGGGCGGAAGCGGCAATCGCAGCCCATGCACAAAGCCGACATAGGCAACGATCGCCAGCACCAATCCGATGAGTGCGTCTCGCACAGGGCGCCGGCTGCCGAACGCGGCGGCGACGCATACAAACACGATGGTCTCGGTCGGAATAAAGCCGGAAATCGCCGTGATTGCCTTCGCGACCGGGGCGCTGAGGTTCGCGAACAGCGTGTCGATGCCGAACGGCGCATCGCTGGGATCGAGCAGGCAGATCTGCACCGCCAATCCCAATCCGATCAGCGCCAGCGCCTTCCAGTCAGTCGCATGCCCGGAGGTGCCGGGTGTGTCGAGCAGGCTGCCGGGCGCGTCCAGGCCCGGCAGCTGGACCGCGGCGCCCGACCGGATGCGCCAGCCCTGCCAGGCCAGCGCCAATCCCAGGATGGCGAGGATGCCGCCGACGATGTAGGGAATGACGGCAGGCCCGACCTTGGAATAGATCGGAGCAACCCGGATGTTCCCGGTCTCGTAGAGGATGAAGCCGCCGAGAACGGCGATGCCGAGACCCACCAGGATCTCGGCAGTCGCCTCGTTCTTCGAGAGCATGGACCTACGAAACCAGGCCCAGGGTCTTCAGGATGGCCGTCACGCGCGTGTTCTCGTCGGCCAGATATTTGGCGAAGTCATCGCTCGGCATATAGAGGTCCATCCAGCCCTTGTCGGCCAACACCTTCTTCCAGGCGTCGCTCTTGACCATTGCGTCCACCGCATCCGCCAGCGCCTTCTTTTGCGCATCGTCGATGCCCGGAGGCGCCACCACGGCGCGCCAGTTGGCGAGATCGACATTGACACCCTGCTCCTTGAGCGTCGGAATGTCGACGCGTTCGATCTTCTCGGCGGAGGAGATCGCCAGCGCGCGCAGCTCACCCGCCTGGATCTGGCCGATCCATTCGCTGAGCCCGCTGACGCCCGCGGTGACGTGACCGCCCATCACGGCCGCGAGCGCTTCGCCGCCGCCGGAGAAGGGCACGTAATTGACCTTGGTCGCATCGGCGCCGACCGCTTGCGCGATCAGGCCGGCGAGGATGTGGTCGGTGCCGCCAGCGGAGCCGCCGCCCCAGGCGACGGATGCCGGGTCGGCCTTCAGCTTGTCGACCAGCTGGCCGAGATTCTGGATGTCGGAAGACTTGGGCACGACGATCACTTCATATTCGCCGGTCAGGCGCGCGATCGGTGTCGTCTGCTCCAGGGTGACCGCCGACTGGTTGGTGAGGATCGCGCCCACCATCACCAGGCCGTTCACCATCAGCGCGTTGGGATTGCCCTTCTCCTTGTCGACCAGCTGCGCGAGGCCGACGGTCCCGCCGGCGCCGGCGACATTCTCCACGGTGACGGCCTTGGCGATGCCGGCGCTCTGCATGACTTCCTGCATGGCGCGGGCGGTCTGGTCCCAACCGCCGCCGGGCTTGGCTGGCGCGATGAGCTTGAGATCGTCGAGCGCGAAGGCGCCGGACGAGACGGTCAGTCCCGCCGATAAGGCGACGGCGGTCGCCAGCTTACGAAGCGTGGTCGCGTTCATTCTTTCCTCCCTTTGGTGACCTGAACGGTTCGGTGCGCGTTTTTCTGAAGAACTTTGCCGACCCGCCGGCAGGTGAAACCCCGGTCGCCGCCTGGAGTTGCGGGACCGCGATCCAACGTCTGCTGCCCGGGTCGAAGGCTAGGACCAGCCTGCGGACGGTGCAATTGGCAAATCCAGCGACCATGCGGTCGCACAACTTCAGGGCGAAGTTGGCCAGCGAAGTCCTCCCATTGATATTTTCTTGGCGGATAACGAAGGCGTTTCCGCTATTTTGTAGGCAGTCTATCGGCTGAAGTTGTCACCAAGCTGTCGCGGGGCGAGGGGTGGCGGGCCAAGCGCACAGTTGGGCCGGATGCCGCGATATGATAGCTGGTCAGCGGCGGAGCCATGGCTTGTCTTGGGGAGGGACGAGGCGTGCGGGTTCTCCTGGTCGAGGACACGGAAGACGTTGCCGATGCGATCGTCGCAAACTTCTCGCGGAACGGCCATGCGGTCGACCGCGTGACGGGATGCGGTGCCGCCCGGGATGCCGTGGCGGTTCAGGAGTACGATCTCGTCATCCTGGACATTAACCTGCCGGACGGCTCCGGCTTCGATTTCCTGCGCGCGTTGCGCGGGGCCAAGGATGCAACCCCAATCCTGGTGGTGACTGCGCGCCGCGAGGTGGAGGACCGGGTTGGGGCGCTCGATATCGGTGCCGACGATTATCTGATGAAGCCGTTCGACCTGCGCGAACTCGAGGCCCGGGCGCGGGCGCTGCTGCGCCGCAGCAGCGGCGAGCGGAGCGGCATCGTCGAGTACGGCAAACTGTTGCTCGATCCGGCCGGGCGGACCGCAAGCATTGCGGGGGCGCCGCTGCAGCTCACGCGCAGGGAGTTCAGCGTGCTGGAGATCCTGATGCTCAATCGCGGCCGCGTGATGGCGAAGGAACGCATCTTCGAGAAGCTGTTCGCATTCGATCGCGAGGAGGTCGGCCTCAACGCAGTCGAGCTCTACATCGCGCGCCTCAGGCGCAAGTTGGCGGGCTCCGGGCTGATGATCCGGAACCTGCGCGGCCTCGGCTACCAGATCGCGCTGGATGACTGATCTGGACATGACAGAGCCAGGGATCGCTGGGCGGACACGCTCGATCACGGTCCGTCTGGCAGCAACCATCGCGCTGATCCTGGCGGCCGGCGGAGTCGCGATCAGCATCGCCGCCTATGCCTATGGTCGCCAGGCCGCGCAGGAGGCCTATGACCGCCTGCTCGCGGGTGCGGCCTTCCAGATCGCGCAGTCTGTTACCATCATTGAGGGCCATGTCGTCGTGAACCTGCCGGTCTCGGCGTTCGAGCTGCTGGCGCTGGCGCCCGACGATCGCGTGTTCTATCGAGTCATCGGTCCCGACGGCGCCACCATCACCGGATACGACGATCTACCGTCGACCGCGACAGCCAAGGAGGATCTCGCATTCTATTCCGCGGATTATAGCGGCGAAGCTGTCCGCCTGGCTTCGGCGGTGCGCCGCTTTGCCGAGCGCGGCTTCAGCGGGCAGGTGCAGGTGGTTGTCGGACATACCACGCGGGCACGCGCCGCACTCGCCCGGGACATCACGACCAAGGCGCTGGTCCTGGTAGCCGGCGCCGGGCTTGCGCTGGTGGCGCTCGTCGCGTTCGCCGTGCGCACGTCCCTGGGTCCGCTGGTGCGCATCGAACAGGCCTTGCGATCGCGTGACCCCAAGGATCTGTCGCCGCTCACCGTCTCGACCCCGCGCGAGGTCGAAGCCATCGTGGCGGCCATCAATCGCTTCATGAGCCGCCTGTCGAGCCGCGTGACAGTGATGCAGAACCTCATCGCCGACGCGACGCATCAGTTGAAGACGCCGATCGCGGCGGTGCGTGCGCAGGCGGAACTGGCGATCGAAGAGCCGGATCCGGCGCGCTTGCGGACCATCGCCCGGAGGATCCATGGGCGCGCCGTCGGATTGAGCCGGCTCGCCGACCAGCTGCTCAACCAGGCGCTCATCATCCATCGCTCCGATGCCGCCGCCCAGGAGGTCATCGACCTGCGCGAAGTGGCGATCCGCGCGACCGACGAAACGGACCACGATCTCCTGTCGAGCGGTCTCGATCTGCATCTCGAGCTGCCCGAGCATCCGGTCCATGCGCGCGGCGACGCGCTCAGTCTGGTCGAGGCGACGAAGAACCTGCTGAGCAACGCCTTGCGCTACGGCACGCCGCCAGTCTGGTTCTCGGTCGAGCACGACCACGCCAAAGGGACGGCAGAGTTCGCTGTCACCGATTGCGGGCCGGGCATTCCGGAATCGGATTGGAAGGACAGCGGCCGCCGGTTTGCGCGCTCGGCAGGTTCCTCGCCCGACAGCGCCGGCCTCGGTCTGGCTATAGTCAACGCGGTCGCCGAGGCGCATCGCGGGCATCTCACCTTCTCGCGCACGGCGGAGGGCCGGTTTCGCGTCACGCTGGCGGTTCCGGCCGAACAGGACGGCTCGCAATGATCCGGCTGCGGGTCATGGCGGCTCTGTTCGCCGTGCTCGCCACGCGGGCATGGGCGCAGGATGTCGACGGCCAAAGTCGCGTAACGCAATTCGGCGCATGGCTCGACAGTGCGAGCGCGGTCCTCACCATTGATGGCTCGACCGATACGGCGGTGTTCGCGCCGATCCTGGAGGCGTTCGCGAAGCGGGTTCCCGATCTTGCCATCCGGTATCGCGAGATCACGACCAACGAGCTCTACCAGCTTGCCGAGCGCGGTTGCAGTGGTGCCGAGACTGCTGCCGATCTGGTGGTGAGCTCCTCCATCGACCAGCAGGTCAAGCTCGCCAACGACGGATGCGCGCAGCCGAACCATTCTACGCAGGTGAAGGCCTTGCCGGCCTGGGCGAAGTGGCGCGACGAGGTGGTGGGCCTCACCTACGAGCCGGCGGTGATCGTCTATAACCGCGACCTCGTGCCGCCAGCGCAGGTGCCGCAATCGCGTTTCGATCTGATCGATCTACTGCGTCCGGATGACAACCTGTTCAATGGCCGGATCGCGACCTATGACATCGAACGCTCCGGCGTCGGCTACTTGTTCGCCTTCATGGATGCGCAGCAGGCCACGACCTTCGGCCGCCTGATCGAGGCATTCGGCCGCAACAAGGTGGTGGCGACCTGCTGTTCGGCGGAAATCATCGACGCGGTTGCGTCCGGGCGCTACCTGATCGGCTACAACATGCTCGGCTCCTACGCGCTCGCCAGGGCGGCTGGGGATCGCCGGATCGGAATCGTCGCGCCGACCGACTACACGCTGGTGCTGGCGCGTGCTGCCCTCATCCCAAAGCGCGCGAAGAACCCGGACCTTGCGCGGCAATTCATCGATTTCGCGCTGTCGGATGCGGGCCGAAAGCTGCTGTCGGAAAGCGGGCTCATCGTCTCGTTCGACGAGGCGGGCGGAGGCCCTGCCTCTCTTGCGGGCGTCGTCCCGACCTTGCGGCCGATCGCGCTTTCGCCGGTGCTGTTGATCGGCCTCGACCAGCAGACGCGAGAGAATTTCCTGGCATTGTGGCGTTCGTCGTTAGGGGGCGCCGGTTCGGGGGTGCGGTAGGAACGTCGCGAACCTGCCGTCGATGGCGGCGAGACCCAGCCCGATCAGCGCCATGCCGAGGAAATCGGCCGGAGCCAGAGCCTCGCCAAGAAACGCGCCGCCCAGCAGGATCGCGCTGACCGGGATCAGGAAGGTGACGAGCATCAGGTTCACCGCCCCCGCCGAAGCCAGGATGCGGAAGAACAGGACGTAGGCGACCGCGGTGGAGAGGAGCGCGAGACCCGCAACCGCTGCCCAGACGGGAAGATTAGGCCACGCCAGGGTCCAGGGCCGATCCACGATCAGCGCGACCGGCAGCAGCATCAGGCTCGAGGCCGTCACCTGGCCCGCCGCAGTCGCCAGCGGCGGCACGCCCATGCGCTTGAAGCGCCGGCCGAAGATGGCGGCAAAGCCATAGGAGATTGCGGCGGCGAGCACCGCAAGCTGCGCAGCGAGATCGGCGCCCAGATCCGTCAGCGCTTGCGGCCCGATCAGCACGACGACGCCGGCGAATCCGATCAGCACGCCAGCCACACGGCCCTTTGTCATGCGCTCGTCGGCCGTCAGAATATGCGCGATGAGCACGGTGAAGAGCGGTGTCGTTGCGTTGAGGATGGAGGCGAGGCCACTTGCGATGTGGGTCTGCCCCCAGACGATGAGCGAGAACGGAATCGCGTTGTTGAGTAGCCCCATGCCGAAGAAGGCGCGCCAGATCCGGCCGTCCCACGGCATCACGGTGCCGCTCAGCCGGCGCACCAAGTGTAGCGCGCCCGCTGCGATCGTCACCCGCAGCAGCACGATGGTGAACGGCGGCAGCGCCTTCACGGCAACGCCGACAAAGAAGAACGAGCCGCCCCACAGGGCGGAGAGGGCGAGGAGTAGCGACCAGTCGAGGAGGCTCATACGGGCGGACATCGCGCAACAATGTCAACTCGCCTGCAGGCACGCCTCCCGCTTCTTGCGCTGGCCAAGAGCCCGAATAGCAGAGCGTCGGCGGCCTTGGCTCTCACGCTGGGAAGATGCCTCGGAATCGGTTATTGCTAGGTAGGGACAAGGTGTGTGCCGTCATCGGCCGGCTGGTCCGATGCAGGGGGGAAAGCATGGCAGATTATCTGATTCCTGCGATCGCCGTCCTGGTCGTCTGCGGCATCGCCTTCGCGGGTCTGCACAGGCTGATGAAGCGCCTTCAAGAGCTGCGCGGCGCCCGTGCGCGCGCGCGGAATCCTGCGCATGAGTTCGTCGAGCTCATGCAGAAACAGGCGGCCGCGCAAGATCAGGCGCACAAGGAAGAAATGCGCCGCCACGTCAATCGGCCGCTTCCGGCCCTGACGCCGGAGGACCGCGAGGTAAATCAGAAGGCGTCGCAACAATGTCTGGCGGTCCGTCACGTTTTTCCGCCGCGACATCCGCAGCGCTCGTTCAGCTTTCTTGGCGGCAAACCGCTGGCGCCGGACAGCCTGGACTGGCCGCTTGTCCACAATCGCGAGGGCCTTCTCGAGCCGCTTGCCTTCATGGGACAAGTCGACTGTTCGACGATTCCGGACGGGCCATCGCGATCGATTCTTCCGACGAAGGGCGTGCTCTATTTTTTCGCGCCGATGGCTGGACATCATGGCGACGAAGCTCG
Source organism: Dongiaceae bacterium (assembly GCA_035695765.1). GTDB lineage: Bacteria > Pseudomonadota > Alphaproteobacteria > Dongiales > Dongiaceae > Dongia_A. Next base: position 14,224 of record DASRRI010000002.1, on the reverse strand, counting down.
GCACTTCGTCGTGCGCTATGTCCCCGACCCGCCCGGCGTCCGTTGGGGCGAGCACGATCACACCGTCCTCCTGCCGCCGATCGATGGCGAGGAGGCTCGTCACCGCTTCAAGTGGATGAACTGGCGGCCGAAGGCGGATAAATTCTATCCGCGCTACTATCCGCGCGTCGAAATCGAGCTGGGCTGGGTCGACTATGGCGGCGAGGTGCAACCAGGCGACCCTGACGCTGAAACGGGCTTTCCGTGGCAGGTCGCGCAAGCGCGCCATCGCGCCAGCATGATTGCGTTCCATGGCGAGCCGATCGACCACGACCCGCTGCTGGATCCGCGAGGCAAGCCGACGGAGACTGTCTGGCAGCCATACCAGGATTTCCCATCGAGCTGGCGCGCGCTCGACATCGTCCTCGGCCATCTGCGCGTCTATCTGAGCGAGGAACGGCAGCTGATTGACGAGGCACTTGCCGCGGATGCTACGCCTGAACTGGAGGCGCAGAAGGCCAGCTGCGAGCGGCTCCACAAGGCAGCGAATGATCCCGTGCGCTGGTACTCCAAGTCCGAACTGGCTGAGCCCACGGCGGAGCACCGGGAGCGGCTCTGGGCCTTACTGCGAAGCCTCATCAGCCCTGAGGCGCCGCGGCCGATGAAGCGACATTATTCGCACAAGCAGCTGCCCGCCGTGCTGAACGAATGGCTGTCCGAGGCTGCCATTCTCTCGGCCGAAGGCTGCCTTGCCGACCCCGGAGCCGCGAAGCGGATCCCGGCAGAGGTGGTGAACGCGCTCCGGTGGAGGCACGCGGTCTTGAAGCGGTCCGCTTTCGAAAGCGATGGCAGCTATCTGCAGCACCAGATGATGGGGCGAGGCCGGACAGTCCAGGTCGCCGCGGACGAGATGGCAGAGCGCTATGTGCTCCTCCTGCAACTCGGCCCCGACGATGCTCTCGGCTGGCAGATGGGGGACAATGGTGTGATGCAGTACTGGATCACGCCGGCTGACCTTGCCGCCCGCCGCTTCGATCATACTGTTCTGACGTTCGAAAGCCATTAGTGCGCAGCGGCTTGTAGAACGGCGAAAAAGAAAACCCCTTCCGTTACAGGAAGGGGTTCTCCTGTCTGCTGGTTGGGGCTCTCGGTCACACCCAGGGGCAGTTCGAATTGCCGCCGCCATAGGTCCAGCCATCACTGTAGCGCTTCAGGCTGAAGGGCTTCAGTTCGTCCGGCAGTGCGCCGCCGATCAGATGCCGCGCGGACAATTCGCCGACGCCGATCATTTTGAAGCCGTGGTTGGAATCCGCGATCATCCAGGCGTTGGGCGCCACCCAGTCGAATACGGGCACATTGTCCGGCGTGAAAGCGCCGATGCCGCCGTTGCGCCGTTCCTTGAACAATTTGCGCGAGCCTTTGAAGCGGCCGAACAGATAAGCCAGCGTCGCACAGTAGTAGTCCGCGAACCAATCGTCGGCCTGATACTTGTCGTTCAGGTGACCGTACGGCTCGACGTCCGCCTTGCCGCCGATCTTGATAGGGATGGTGCCGCCCTGGATGCCGGGCGCGCCCACGCGCTCCGCGGCGTAGCGCGCATACATATAGAAGTGCTTGTCGGGGAATTCGCGGCCGTCTTCCGTCACGACCGGCGTGTTCATCAGCTCGACATGCAGCACGGGGCTGTCACGATCGGAAGCGGTGCGGAAGTCGACGCCTTCCGGCAGATAGACTTCACCTTCCAGCAGCCGCCAATAGGTCCACATGTCGTGATCCTTGGCGACGCGGCCATCCTTGTATTTGAGATCGAGCTTGTCGCCCTTGCCGAGCCAGCCCCAATGCATCGGCGTCCAGGCGCCAGCGCCAATCACAACGACGTCGCACTTCACGTCGCCCTTGTCGGTCTTCACCGCGGTGACGCGGCCATTCTGCATCTCGTAGCCGATCACTTCGGGGCCATAGCAGCGGCGCACGCCGTACTGCATGCATTTCTGGTCGAGGCCCCAGACCGCCATGTGCGTGCCGGCATAGCCTGAGGGCTTCTCATGCAGCACCAAATCGGCCTTCTCGGTGTTGAAGTCGGGCCAGATGCTCTTCAGGAAATTGCGCGCGTCCTTGCCGACATAGAGATCGGAGGGATAGCCCTGGTCGTTCTGCGACTTGTGCAGGGCGATATAGTCGCTTTCCTGGTTGGCCTCGCCGACCGAGACATAGCCGACCTGCTGGAAGCCGAAATTCACGGGGTCCGATTTCCACACCTTCACGCTCTCGCGCAGGATCGCGTGCAGCGGCTTGGTCATATAGAGGTTGCGCACGCAGCCGCAGGCAAGGCCCGTTGCGCCCGCGCCGGGGCCGGCCTTGTCGATCAGCACGACGTCCGAACCTTTGCCCTTGCCGCTCTCGGTCAGATACTTCGCGAGGTGATAGGCGGTCGACATGCCGTGTATGCCGGCGCCGACCACGACGAACTTCGCGCCGTCGGGCAGCGGGCTCACGTCATGCAGCGGCACGACCGCCGGATTGACCGGCTTGCCGTTCTTGGTCGGGGGCATCGGCCGCTCGCCGAACGGATAGAATTGATTTTGCTTGGTAGGGTTAGGGGCCTGCCGGACCATCTGGTTCCTCCGAAGGGGTGCAATCGGGCGATATCTCGGGCGCTCTTTTACCTGGAATTTGGGCGCGCCGGAACGCCCTCGACGGCCTCTTTCAGCGCTGTTTCGACCCGTTTATGGACTGGCCCATATGAGAATTATGCAATTGAACCAATCATTTGTCCGCCAACAGTAGGACTGGGGGCCGGTTTGACTGCTTGCCAGGGGTGCAATACCGACCTAAATAGCGTCCCTCATTTTGCACCGCGCTGCCAAGGACTTTGGCCGGCGCGACAACCGGGCAGCAGACAGCAGGTCCAAGATCCGTGGATACAACCACGCACCCTAAGAAGAGCGCTGCTGCCCTCGCGCTCGGCGCCATCGGCGTTGTCTTCGGCGACATCGGCACCTCGCCACTTTACGCGATGAAGGAATCCTTTGTCGGCGCTCATCCGCTGACGCCCGATCCGACGCACGTCTACGGCGTGCTGTCCCTCATGTTCTGGTCGATCATGCTGGTGGTGACGCTGAAATATGTCGCGGTCATCATGCGCGCCGACATCAAGGGCGAGGGCGGCAGCCTGGTGATGCTGGCCCTGGCCAGCCGCCTGACCCACGCGACCAATCTGGCGCCAATCGTCGTCATCATCGGCATCTTCAGCGCCTGCCTGTTCTATGGCGACAGCATGATCACGCCGGCGATCTCGGTGCTGAGCGCGGTCGAGGGCCTGCAGGTCGCCGCGCCGGCGCTCGAGGCCTATGTCGTGCCGCTGACGCTGGTCATTCTCATCGTGCTGTTCGCCATCCAGAGGCACGGGACCGCGCGCGTCGGAGCCTTGTTCGGCCCCGTCATGCTGGTGTGGTTCGTGGTGCTCGCGATCATCGGCCTCATCCAGATCGTCAAGCAGCCCGCGGTGATTCTGGCGATCAACCCTTATTACGCCGTGCAGTTCTTTCTGGCTGATGGGTGGATCGCATTCCTCGCCCTGGGTTCGGTCGTACTGGTCGTCACGGGATCGGAAGCACTCTACGCGGATATGGGCCATTTCGGCCGCTTCCCGATCCGCATCGGCTGGTTCGTCGTCGTTCTGCCGGCGCTGATCATCAACTATTTCGGCCAGGGCGCGCTGATCCTGACCGACGCCGGCGCGCTCGACAATCCGCTGTTCCGCATGGTTCCGGACTGGGCGCAAATTCCGATGGTTATCCTCGCGACCGTCGCGACCATCATCGCATCGCAGGCCGTGATCACCGGCGCCTTCTCAGTGTCCCGGCAGGCCATCCAGCTGGGCTACCTGCCGCGGATGCAGATCATCCATACCTCCGCTTCGGAGATGGGGCAGATCTATGTGCCTTTCGTGAACTGGACGCTGGCCTTCTTCGTCGCGCTGCTGGTGCTCGGTTTCAAGTCCTCGACTCATCTGGCGGCTGCCTACGGCATCGCGGTGACGGGTACGATGATCGGCACCGGCCTGCTTCTGGCGATCGTCGCCGCCAAGATGTGGCGCTGGCGTCCGATCGTCGTCATTTCGGTGGTCGGGCTTTTCCTGTTCGTCGATTTCAGCTTCTTCGCGGCGAACCTCACCAAGCTGACGCATGGCGGCTGGTTCCCGCTGGCAATCGGCTTCGCGATGTTCCTCATCCTCACCACCTGGAAGCGCGGCCGCGCCTTGTTGTGGGAGCGTGTCAGCAAGGATTCGCTGGAGCTGGACACCTTCCTCAGCGCCGTCTCGGACCGCGTGTCGCGGGTGCCAGGCACGGCCATTTTCATGACGGGTGCAGCGGACGGCACGCCGGGCTCGCTGCTCCACAACCTCAAGCACAACAAGGTGCTGCATGAGCAGGTGGTGGTCATGACGGTGCAGTTCGAGGAGGTGCCGTACATGCCGGAGGAGCAGCGCTTCGAGCTGACGACCCTGCCCAAGAATTTCTATCGGTTGGTCGTGCGCTACGGTTTCATGGAAGAACCGAACGTGCCCGCGGCGCTGCGCAAGGCGGAACGGCAGGGCTTGCATTGCGATCCGATGCAAAGTTCCTATTTCCTCTCCCGCGAGACCGTGATCCCCAGCAGCAAGCCCGGCATGGCGATGTGGCGCGAGCATGTCTTCGCGTGGATGTCGCGCAGTGCGACCAGCGCCATGGATTTCTTCAACATCCCGCCCAACCGCGTGGTCGAGCTTGGGACCCAGATCGAGATCTGATACCCATGGCGTGAAGTTCAAAGCAATAACAATGGCTTGACTAAAAGCAGCAGTACCGAGACCGGGCCGGGCGCTTGTCAGCCGAGCAATACCGACCTAAATAGCGTCCGCATTTGCAGTGCGCCGCCAGGGGGAGTTTGGCCGGCGCGGCATCCGGGGCATAAAGAACAGGTTCAGGCCAAGATCCGTGGACACAACCACGCACACCCAGAAGAGCGCTGTGGCCCTCGCGCTCGGCGCCATCGGTATTGTCTTTGGCGATATCGGCACTTCGCCGCTCTACGCGATGAAGGAATCGTTTGCCGGCGCCCATCCGCTGACGCCGGACGAGCCGCATGTGCTCGGCGTTCTGTCGCTGATCTTCTGGGCGATCATGGTGATCGTGACGGCGAAATACGTCGCCATCATCATGCGTGCCGACAACAAAGGCGAGGGTGGCAGCCTGGCGATGCTGGCACTCGCCACGCGCTTGACGCACGGCTCCAACCTCACGCCCATCATCATTGTCATCGGGATCTTTGCCGCGGCGCTGTTCTACGGCGACAGCATGATCACGCCGGCTATCTCGGTGCTGAGCGCCGTCGAGGGCCTGCAGGTGGCGGCGCCTGGTCTCGATGCCTATGTCGTGCCGCTGACCCTCATCATCCTGATCGTGCTGTTCGCATTCCAGAAGCATGGGACGGCGCGCGTCGGCGCCGCGTTCGGGCCGGTCATGCTGCTCTGGTTCTTCACTTTGACCGTGCTCGGCATCCTCAACATTCTCGACTATCCGCGCGTGCTGCTGGCGCTCAATCCGTACTATGCGGTCAGGTTTTTCGTGATGGACGGATGGATTGCGTTCCTGGCGCTGGGGTCGGTCGTGCTGGTGGTGACCGGGTCGGAGGCGCTCTATGCCGACATGGGACATTTCGGCCGCGGCCCCATCCGGCTGTCGTGGTTCGCGCTCGTCCTGCCCGCGCTGCTGATCAATTATTTCGGCCAGGGCGCGCTCATCATCCGCGAGCCAGGTGCGATCGAAAATCCGCTGTTCCTGATGGCGCCGGACTGGGCCGGATTGCCGATGGTCGGGCTCGCCACCGTGGCAACGGTGATCGCCTCGCAAGCCGTCATCACGGGGGCCTTTTCGGTGACACGCCAGGCAATCCAGCTCGGCTATCTGCCGCGCATGGCGATCATCCACACCTCCGCTGCGGAGATGGGGCAAATCTATCTCCCGTTCGTCAACTGGATGCTGGCCTTCTTCGTGGCGCTGCTGGTGCTGGGCTTCCGGTCGTCGACGCACCTGGCCGCCGCGTACGGCGTCGCGGTCACCGGCACCATGATCATCGATGCCCTGCTGCTGTCGATCGTGGCGGCGTTGCTGTGGAAATGGAAGCCGCTGGTGCTGGTGGCGGTGATCGGCATGTTCCTGTTCGTCGATCTCAGCTTCTTCACCGCGAACCTCACCAAGATAAGCCATGGCGGCTGGTTCCCGCTGGCCATCGGCTTCATCATCTTCCTCATCCTCACCACCTGGAAGCGTGGCCGGGCGATATTGCTGGAGCGGGTCAGCAAGGATTCGCTGGAGCTTGAGACCTTCCTCAATGCCGTCTCCGACCGCGTGCCGCGGGTGCCAGGCACCGCCATCTTCATGACTGGGACAGCGACCGGTACGCCGGGCTCGCTGCTGCACAACCTCAAGCACAACAAGGTGCTGCACGAGCAGGTCGTCGTGCTGACCGTTCAGTTCCAGGACGTTCCCTATGTACCGGAGGACCAGCGCTTCGAGCTGACGAGCTTGCCCAAGAATTTCTATCGGCTGGTCGTGCGCTACGGCTTCATGGAAGAGCCGAACATCCCCGAGGCCCTGCGCAAATCCGGGCAGAAGGGCCTGCATTGCGATCCGATGCAAAGCTCGTACTTCCTCTCCCGCGAGACCGTGATCCCGAGCAGCAAGCCGGGCATGGCGATGTGGCGCGAGCATGTTTTCGCCTGGATGTCGCGCAACGCCACCAGCGCCATGGAGTTCTTCAACATTCCGCCTAACCGCGTGGTCGAGTTGGGAACCCAGGTCGAAATCTGATGGAACGGCCCAGAATCCGCCGAATGCATCGTTGTGCTGTGAAATGGCCACGGCGGGGTGCTTTGGCAGGGATTGCCGCCTAAGCAGCGGTCACCCGGCACGAATTGCCTCCGGCCAGGCAAGGCAGCGGCTCTCGGCGGTAATTTCTCCAGCATTTTCAAAGATCTGTCTGGGATGGCGCAAGCTGGCACGCGATTCGTATCGCGGAGGGAATGGCAAGTGCCCAAAAACCGGGACTAACTTTCGTGGAACAATTCTGTGGCGAGACTGTTGCAAACCCGGTCGCTCTCCCGCTTCGGGGCGGTGAGCGGCTACGCTGGTTTTGGTGGGAGGCGTTCGGTGGTGAGGGCATGTGACGGGGCCGAATTCTCCACAATTCGGCAGCGCAGCAGAATCGAATCGCTGGCGCGGTCCAGATGTCGATAGCTGCTGCACTGAGAGCGCTGGGTCTTGTGAATCGAGACGCCGCGTGGCGCGATTCCGCGATGAACTCTTCCCCCTTCTTCACCGGATTGTGTGAGAAAGATTCGGCGAGCGCCACCTCACTCTTACTCTTAGCCGCGCGTCACAAATGATTGTAGTGCAAAAGGACTGGAATGATTGTGCATGTGCACTATGATCGCTGACATGAATTGGGGACGGTCCACTCTGGCGCGCGCAGCACTGGGCGCGGCGCTGCTTTCCTTGATGTTGCTTGCAAGCGGCTGCACGAAGCCGGTCGAGCGCGATGATGTGCGCGTGTCGGCAACGCCCGAGCAGGAGCGGAGTGCACCGCGGCAGCCTGCGGTCACGCGTCAGCAACAGGTGGTCGCCGAGAAAAAACAGAAATCGCAGGTGGCTGCTTCCAAGCAACCAGAGCCGGAGCCGGATCCAGTTTCGGTTGAACAGCCTGCACCTGCGCCTGCACCAGCGCCCGTCCATACTGCCTCCGAGCTGATGGGCAAGAGCGAGGCGGAGGTGACGGTCTTGATGGGAACGCCGGCGCGCGTCGAGCAGCGCGCGGCCTCGACCGTCTGGGTCTATCAGGGCGGCGATTGCAGCCTCGATGTCTACTTCTTCCTGGATATGGCGACCTCCGATGAGCGCGTGTTGACGGTGGCGCCGACGGCCGAATCCGCGACCGCCGCCGCGGCAGCGGAAACACCATCGGCGGGCGCGCCAACCACAAACGACGCCGCCAACCCGGACAACACCGCGGAAGGCACTGTCGTCGACGCGTGTTACGGAAAACTGCGCCGGAGCTGAGATGTCGGGCGAGCCGATGCTGGTCGTCGTCGAGGACGACGATGTCTTTGCGAAAGTTCTGATCAACAATCTGGCGGGAGCAGGGTTCTCCGCCACTCATTTCGAACGCCCGGAGACTGCCATCGGCGGCATTCCGGGACTGGCCCGTGCCGATCTCCTCATCCTTGATTGGCGGCTGCCGGGCATGACAGGCGTCGATCTGCTCGACCGGTTGCGCAAGCTCGGCTGCAAGGCGCCGGCTCTGCTGCTGACCTCGCACGACGACGTGTTCTATGAGGAGGCGGCGCTCGAAGCAGGCGCAGTCGATTTCATTTCCAAGACCCGCAGCTTCTCGGTCCTGCGCAAGCGGATCGAGCTGGTGCTGGCGGGCAATCGCCGCGACGGCGGCGTGCCGGCGGCGACGCTGAAGCGCGGGCCCCTGCTGATCGAGCCCTCGATCCATCAGGCGAAATGGAACGACAATCCGGTCTCCCTGACGCTTGGCGAGTTCCGCGTGACGGAACGATTGGCGCGCGCCCATGGCGATGTCAGCTATCGCCAGCTCTATGACGTGCTGAAGGGCGAGAGCTTCATCGCCGGCTCCGGCTCGGAAGGCTACCGCGCCAACGTCCGGACCCTGGTCAAGCGCATCCGCCAGAAATTCTGCGATGTGGACGGCCAGTTCGCCGCCATTGTCTCCGTCCCCGGCTTCGGATATCGGTGGCGCGAGGGGGCGCCAGATGGCCAAGCCTGAGCGCATGCGATCGTCCGTCACCGTCAAGCTGATGGTGGTGTCGATGGTGTTCCTGATCGTTCCGGCCTTGCTCTATGGCCGGTTCGAGCAGGCCGATGCCGAACGCAAGCAGCTGATGGTGACCAACCTGCAGGTCCAGGGCCGGCTGGCTGCCCAAGCTTTGCAGGAAAAGCTGATCTCCGCCGGCCAACGCGCGCCGGTCGAGGCGCAGGATCTGCTTGATTCCGTCAGCCGCGGCGAATTGCGCCTGAAGCTGCTGCTGCGCCCGGCCGACGATGCCTCCAGCTATTTCTATATCGCGAGCGCACCGCACGTGACCGCCGAGCAATTGTCGGCGGAGCGCGAGGCGCTGATCGCCTCGGGCCAGCTCTTGAAGGCGACGGAAAGCTGCGCCGGCAACCGCCCGCTGGCGGCGCAGTTCGAAGGTCCGACCGGCGTCACGGAATTGCTGACGTCGCTTACGCCTTTCCATACTGAGCAGGGCTGCTGGCTGGTCGTCACCTCCTATCCGGAAGACCCGGTCATCGCCTCGCTGACCAAGCCGTTCTCCAGCGCCCCCGAACTGCGTTGGGCGGCCTTGTTCTATGTCTTCATGGCGGTGCTGTCGGTGTGGGCTGGGGTTTCCATCTGGCAGGCCCTGAGGCGCTTTGGCAGCCTGGCGCGCGGCATGAGCGAATCCAGCATCGAGCCGTCCGTGCGCTTCACCGACCTGACGCCGGTGCAGGAGCTGCAGCCGATTGCCGCTGCGATGGATCGCCTGGTCGACACGATGCGCCGCGCCGCGAGCGCGATCCGCGAGGCGGCGGAGGAGAACGCGCATGCGCTGAAAGGTCCGGTCGCCTCGATCCGCCAGGCGCTGGAATCACTGCGCAGTGCGCGTCCGGAGGACGTGAAAGACGCGGCCATCGCCATCGACCGCTCGTTGCAAAAGCTCGACGGATTGATCAGCACCGCACGTCGGATCGACCACGACATTGCCACCAGCATTGCCGAAGGCCGCTCGATCATCGACCTCAGCTCGCTTGCGTCGAATGCCGCGCGCGCCGCCAATGAGCAGCAGGTTGACCAGGACAGCCCAAAGATCGATTGCAGAGTCGCACCCGACCTCGCCGTGGTCGGCAGCGAAGAGACGATCGAGACCGTGCTGGAGAACCTGCTGGACAATGCGGTCGGCTTCTCGCCGCGCGGCAGCACGGTGAAGGTCACGCTGAAGCGCGCCGGCGACCGTGCGCGCCTGTCGGTGGAGGATCAGGGGCCTGGCGTTCCGCCCGATCTCCTGCCGCATATTTTCGAGCGTCACTTCTCGACCCGGAACGGCCATGAGCCGCAACAGGATGGCCAGCCGCATTTCGGCCTCGGCCTCGCTATCGTCCGGCGCAACGTCGCGATGCTCGGCGGCGTCGTCTCGGCTGATAACGGACCGGACGGCGGTTTCCGCGTGGTCGTCGACCTGCCGCTGGCCTATCCGGCGCGCTGACTTAATGCGTTGTTATGCTTATTAACCTGCTGGAAAGATTTGGCAGAATCTGTGACCTAAGGTCACAAGCTACTCACATCTTTGACGCACGACATATCCCGCACCCGCGGCCATAGTTTCATCGTGAGTTTTCGCCGACGACCACGCACCGCGGAGCGTATTCCGTTGCAGTGATCCAGGCGACATCACATTAGAGAGCATAGTTCCCAAACAAGTGCTCGATGTGATGGAGAGTCCCCGACGCCTCTATCCCCAAGAGAGGCGAAGCCGACGGCAGCCGCAGGCCCTCGCGGCTGCCGTTTTTTTGTGCTCATATGATCCCCTCGAATCAGAGCGGGGAAATCACATGCTCATCGGAGAAGGCTTTGCGGGCGAGGCGCCCAACGCCGCGCATGTCAATCTGCTGCTAGGCCCCAAAGATGGGCCGATGGGAACCGCGTATGCGGTGGCGGCGGCGTCACCCAGCCAGGGCCACATGCCGTTCCAGGTTGTCTTGAAGCCGGGCCTGCCGGTGGAGCCCGCGACTCTCTTCATCGCCAAGGCGACCCTGCGCAATCCGACGCATGAAACCATGACCTGGGGTCCGGCGCAGATGGGCGTGGCGGCCGGCATCACCACAGCGGTGCTCGACGGCGTGTTGCCGGCAGATGCGCGGGAGCACTGGCTCGCGATCGCCTGCGCCTGGGTGCATTGGGACGTCAACGATGCGGACGCGGTGTTTGCCAACAATCGCGACGCTACGCTGGCGGCTGCGCGTGCCGCCATGCAGCCGGGCCGGATCAGCATCGAGGAATTGCGGCAGGCCTTGGCGACACAGGGCAATGTCTTCTATACGCCGCGGCGCTGACCTGCGAGGTAGCCGCATTTTCCGCGCCGAACCGGTGACGAGTTCGGCGGAACATGCTCCGGCTATTTCGTGATCGTCACCAGCAGCGCGCCTGATTCGGTGATGCCGATGCGCGCGAACTCGTGGCGGATGGCGGTGATCTCCTTGTCCATCCCGTTCGCCTCGTACGCAGCCGAAAAGGCCGGCGTGCTCATCTGCGGCGAGACGCGGTTCACCAAATGCTCGAATGCCTCCGGCGTCATCGGCGTCAGCTGCAGCAAATGCCGCACGGCGATGGCGGGTGCCTTGCCGTTCGCGAGCGCACCGATGATCTCGCCCGCCGGGATCGGGTCCCAATGCACCATCCCGGTCATGCGGTCCAGCTTCTTCAGCCATCGCTCGAACCGGTCGCATAGCGCCTGCGATGGAATCGAAAGGTCGAACCACGGATCGACGATCACAACGGCGCGCCGCGCGACCCGCATGGCCTCGGCCAGTGCGCAGTCGATCTCAGTGACGTGGTGCAGCGAATTCTCGAACGTGACGAGATCGAAGGAGTCGTCGGGAAACGGCAGCGCCTCCGCGCTCCCCTGGCGAATATCCAGGTCCGCCGCGCTGCCTTCGGCGACCTTGGCTGCATCGGGTTCAATGCCGATGGCGAAGAGGCCGAGCGACTGCACGTGCGCAACCAGGGCGCCCGCGCCGCATCCAACGTCGCACAGGCTCGCCGGCTGCAATGCGGCGATCTCGCTGCGGAATGCATGCTGGTAGAGTTCGTCAGCGGTCATCGTTGCCTCTCGGCAACGAGTTAGGACGATGGATTACAGTCCGTCAATAGACGCGTCAGCCGCGCCGGAACGGATAAGCCAGCTGCTTCAGGTAGCCGCTCGGCACTGGATGGCCGCCAACGCCATAGCCGCTTTGCCAGCGCTCCGGCAGATGATAGGTGCCGAACAGCCGGTCGAGCCACGGACAGGTGGCTGCGAAATTCACGTCGATCGCTTCCTGCTCGATGCCGTGATGCCAGTGATGGAATTGCGGCGTCGCCAGGACATGCTTCAGCCAGCCGAACTCGAACCGGACATTGGCGTGAATGAAGGTCGAATGCAGATAGATGTAGAGGATGTAGGCCTTCAGCACCCATTCGTTGAAGCCGAGCGCATACATCGGAATGATGGTGGCGCCGCGCAGGCATACGATCTCCACCACATGCATGCGCGATCCGGCGAGCCAATCCATCTTCTGCGCCGAATGATGGACAGCATGGAAACGCCACAGGGCGGGAATGCGATGGAAGACCCGGTGCACCCAATATTGAGTGAAGTCCGTCACCACCACGATCTCCAGGAACTGCAGCCACAGGGGCTGCGAGGCCATGAAGGTCCGCAACGTTCCCCAATCGGTGTGTGCGACGAGCGTCGTGGCCGGCGTCAAGGACAGATAGGTCAGCGACTGGACCAGCAGACTGTTGATCAGGAAATAGAACAGGTCCTCCCGCCAGGCGAGGCGGAAGATCGGCTGGTCCTGCCGCTTGGCGAACAACCGCTCCAGTGGAATGAACAGGATGCCGAGCAGCGTGAGGTTGATCAGGAACCAATCGAGGCCGAGATAGTAGTCGGTCGCGATGACGTCATGGCTCTGCGCGCGCGAACCGCCCAGCAAGGTCGCGATCAGGACAGCCGTGATAGCGCTGAAGCCCATGATTTTCTGCCGGCGCAGCACAAGGTTCAGCATCGCCAGCACGAACGCGCCGATCAGCACCAGATGGAGGCCAAGGCGGAACCAGGGATTGCCGTAATAGTCCCGCAGCATCGGCATGCTGAAGGCGGCGGGGAACATCAGGAACAGGACCGCACCAAGGCCGAGCAAGGCCAGTGCGAGTGCCAGGACGCCGCTGATCCAGCCGGTCCCGAACGCGCGCTCGGCAGCCGGCGCTTCGAGATCCGTCCGAAGTTTCTGGCGCAATTGACCCATGATGATCCCCCAGGCAATGGACGCGGCACGATAAGGCAAGCATCCTGGCGCTGCCATTCCTAACAAAGGTTGAACCCCTTCGGTTCGGTAGGTCGAGCTGCTATAAGCCGCCGTCAGCTCTTGGATAAGGCTTCTCGATGAACCTCTTCGCGGAAATCGGCACTCACCTCTCCGGCCTCGAGCAGTTGCGGGCCATGATGGAAAGCGGGCGGCTGACGGGAATCGAGCAGACCCTCGGCTTTCGCATGGTTGAGATCGAAGAGGGGCGGGTGGTGGTGGAAGGGACGCCGGGCCTCCACGTCTACAATCCGATCGGGACCGTGCATGGCGGCTACGCGGCGGCGATCCTCGACAATGCCTGCGGCTATGTCGTCCAGTCCAAGATGGCGCCCGGCCAGAATTTCACGACACTTGAGCTAAAAATCGCCTATCACAAGGCGATGACCAGCGAGACCGGACCGGTCCGTGCGGAAGCGAAGATCCTCTCGATCGGGCGGCGCGCGGCGTTCGTCGAGGCAAAGCTCACCGACATTGCGGGCAAACTTTATGCATCGGCAACATCCAGCCTGATCGTCATCTCGTCCTAGCGATCCTCAGAAATCATTAATCAAGTTGCCCTAGCATCCCGGGCCGGTGGGGCGATTGCCATTTCGCCATCGTCGCGGCTCCCGTGGGGACGGGGCAGTCGGCACCAGAGGGAACGTTCGATGACTGCAGGCCACGATATTTCGCATACCTCAGACATGGTCGCGGGTCCGAAGCCCATGGCTTCCGCTGCCGACAAATTGAGCGTGCTCGACCGCTTCGGCACACCGCTGTGGATCGCCGTCGGCATCTCGATTGTCGCCCTGGCGGTCCTGGCCGCATTGGGGTGAGCAGGCTTTTCGTCTGATCTCCAGGGACTGGCTGCCTGCTTGTTCGGCGCGCTGAGCGTGCGGCTGGCGGCTCAGCGCCGACGAGTTCGGCAAATCATCAGATATCCTTTAAGATCGGCCTAGCATTACAGTTGCCTTTTTGATCTGAGGTGCGCGCGCTGAGCGGCTGCCTGATGAGCTCTACGCCAGAGTGACCATGCGATGATCTGCGCGGGTTGGATCCGCTTTCGAGCGAGTCTGATGGCGATGCGGCGGATTTCC
>DASRRI010000001.1:0-24760 GCA_035695765.1 Dongiaceae bacterium | reverse complement strand
TTCGGTGTTGAACTCCTGAACGAAGCCATCGAAACGGGCCTGTTGCTGAAGGCTATTGAGCCCGGGTGGCCGGGTGGCTTCCTTCTTCAAGGTGAGATGCATGCGCTCATGCCGGCCGTTCTGCTGGGGCTTGCCGGGCTTGATGCGCTCGATCTCGATGCCGAGCCTGAGCCACCAGACCGAGAGTTTGGAGAGATTGAACAAGGCATTGGCGCTGGCAAAGGGGACGCCGTTGTCGCTGCGGATGGCGCTGGGCAGGCCGCGTTCCTGGAACAAGCGTTCGAAAGCGGTAAAAGCCAGCTCTTCCCGGGTGGATTCCAGCGCTTCGCACAGCAGCAGATAGCGCGAGGCGTGATCGGTGACGGTCAGGGGATAGCAGTAGGCCCTGTTGCCGAGCTGGAATTCGCCCTTGTAATCGGCGCACCACAGATCATTCGGCGCCATGCCAGCGGAGAGCAGCGTTCCACTGGCCCTCTTGCGCTTCTTGCCCATGCGTTTGACCAGCCCGTGACGATCGAGGGTGGCATGGATGGTGCTGATCGCCGGCACCCGCACGTCACCGGCCAGACGCCGGACCAGGAGCTCGCGGATCTTGCGCGCTCCCCAGTGCGGCTTGTCGCGTTTGAGGCTGACGATCAGGGTCTCGACTTGGCTCGGCAGCTGGTTGGCATAGCGCACCGGCCGGCGCGAGCGGTCAGACAGAGCCTCCAGCCCGTGCTCCTTGTACCGATCGAAGACCTTATAGCCGGTCTTGCGCGAGATGCCGAACTCCCGGCACAGATAGGTCATCTCCTCGCCTTCCAGCAGGCGGGCTACGAAACGCAGGCGCTCGTCCATGACCGAACTCTCTTTCCACGGCATCCTCACCTCCCCCAGGCAATTGCCTGGGGGAGGTGTTACCCATGTGTCCGGAACAAAACGTCACCTATGTCTCAGAACGCTCACACACAGCATCCGACCCAGCCAACTTCGCGCTGACGCGCATGGAAAGCCGTTGCACCGGTTGTGAAGCTGGCGCCAACTGGTATAATCATTACCATATCTGCGCCAGCGAGCGGTCCCATGTCCGAACTCATTCCGATCGAGCGCCGTAAGCTCTCCGATTCCGTGCAGGAGCGGTTGCTGGCCATGATCCAGAACGGCCAGATCGCGCCGGGCGAGTTCCTGCCTTCCGAGCGCGAGCTTATGTCCAGCTTTGCGGTCGGGCGTCCCGCTATCCGCGAGGCACTGCAAAACCTCCATCGCATGGGGCTGATCGAGATCCGCCATGGCGAGCGCGCGCGGGTCGCGGTCCCTTCGTTCGCGCGGCTGGTCGACCAGATGTCGGATACCGTCCGTCACCTGCTGACCCACTCGCCGGCCAGCCTCGAGCATCTCAAGGAAGCCCGCGCGACCTTCGAAATGGAAATGGCCCGCATCGCCGCCCGGCGCCGGAAGGATGCCGACCTCAAGCGGCTGCGCACCATCCTCGCCACCCAGGCCGAATTCAGCGACGATGCCCTCAAGTTTCTCGAATGGGATGGCAAGCTGCACCGGGAGATCGCCGCCATCAGCGCGAACCCGATTTTCGTGTCCGTGAGCGAGTCGATGTTTCGTTGGCTCTCCCACTTTCATGTCGAACTTGTCCGCAGCCTGGGCGAGGAGAAGATGACGATCGCCGAGCATAAGCAGGTCGTCGACGCCATCGCGAAAGGGGACGCCGACGGCGCTGCCAAGGCGATGGGCGATCACCTGACCCGTGCCAACCGGCTCTACCGGCAAGGCAAGAAGAAAGACAAAGCGGGCTGAGCGGGCCGACGATTCCGGGGGAGGAGCTTGAATGGCGGATCGACGCTGGCGCGGCGCGCTGATCGGGTGCGGGTTCTTCGCGCGCAATCACATGCATGGCTGGACTGGCATCGAGCGCGCGGAGATCGTTGCAGTCTGCGACCGCGATCAGGCCAAGGCGCGATCGATGGCCGAGGATTTCAAGGTGCCTGCCGTCTATACCGACGCGGCGGAGTTGCTGGACCGCGAACAGATCGATTTCGTCGATGTCGCAACCACCGTTCCCTCACACCGGCCGCTGGTAGAGCTGGCGGCGCGCCGTGGCAAAGCCATCATCTGCCAGAAGCCGTTCGCTGAATCCATGGCCGATGCCGAGGCGATGGTGAATGCCGCCGAGAAGGCGGGCGTTCCCCTGGCAGTTCATGAGAATTTCCGCTGGCAGAGGCCCTTCCTGGAGATCGGGCGCCGCATCGCGGCCGGCCGGATCGGCAAGCCTACCTTCGCGCGCTTCTCTTTCCGCCATGGCTATGACAATTACCGCAACCAGCCCTATCTGGCAGAGATCAAGCGATTCACCATCATGGATGTCGGATTGCATCTGTTCGATCTCGCGCGGCATCTGATTGGTGACGTCTCGACGCTCTCATGCCGCACCCAGCGGCTCAATCCGATCGTGCAGGGCGAGGATTCCTTTGCTTCCATGCTGGGGCACGACAATGGCGCAACCTCGATCGTCGATTGCTCGTTCTTTTCCAAGATCGATCCCGAGCCGTTCCCGCAGACTCTCGCCTGGATCGAAGGAATGGAAGGCACACTGGAACTGACCGCCGGCTACAGGCTGATCGCGCACCGGCCAGGCTCTGCTACCACGACCGATGTCGAGCCCGCAGTTCCGGCGTGGGGCGCAAAGCCATGGCATGCGATCCAGGACAGCGTCGTCAATTTCGAACGGCATTTCATCGATGTGCTCGACGGCAAGAGCGCACCGATGCCCTCCGGCGCACACAACCTCAAGACGCTCGCCCTTGCCCTGGCGGCCTATGAAGCGGCGGAGCAGGGCGCCATCATCGATATGAAGTCCTGGCGAGAGACCTGACGGATATCAGCCTTCCTGTGCCATCTGGCGCAGCATCACGCGGCGCTGCAGCTTGCGCTGGGCCTGATCGACCACGACGGCCGCAATGATGACGAGGCCTTTGATCACCGTCTGCCAGAACGAGCTGACGCCCATCATCACCAATCCGTCGGACAGGATGCCGATGACGAAAGCGCCGACGATCGTGCCGCCGATTGTGCCGCGGCCGCCCGACATGGACGTGCCGCCGAGCACCGCGGCCGCGATCGCGTTGAGCTCGAAGGTCTCGCCAGTCGCCGGATGCGAAGCCATCAATTCCGAGCTGATGATGAGGCCCACGATGGCGGCGCAGAAACCGGAGAACATATAGACGAACATCTTCACGCGGTTGACCCGTATGCCCGACAGAGCCGCGGCGCTTTCATTGCCGCCGACCGCGAAGATATGGCGGCCGAGCGGCGTCTTGGTCGCGAGATAGGTCGCACCAAGAGCCACCGCGATCAGGATCCAGATGGTCAGAGGCAGGCCGAGGAGCTTGCCGGAGCCGAGGATCGCAAAGCCAGTCGTGCCGAACTCCTCCTTGCCGGCCAGGTTCGGAAATGTCCGGCCGTCGGACAGAAGCAGGCCAGCGCCGCGCATCACGTAAAGCGTGCCGAGAGTCGCGATGAATGGCGCCACGTTCAGCCTGGTGATGAGGAGCCCATTGATGATTCCGATCAGGATTCCGAGCGCCAGCGTAATCACGATGATCTCCGGCACGTTGAAATAGAGCGTGTATCCGATGCCGAAATCGAGCCCGTTCAGGATCAGGCCGCCGGCGACCATGCCGCACAGCCCGACAATGGAACCCACCGAAAGGTCGATCCCGCCCGTCACGATGACGAAGGTCATGCCGATCGCGAGGAATGCGTTCAACGCCACATGCTTCGACATCAGGATGAGATTGGCAGTCGACAGGAAGTTAGGCGCGGCGATCGAGAAGAAGACCAAGACGGCGAACAACGCAATGAAAGTGCGCAGCTTCATGAGGTGCAGCGCCAGAGCGGCGCTGCCTCCGCTCCCGCGGCCTCCCGCCTTGGCTGCGATGCTCATGATGCTCTCTCCTGGTTGCGATGATGTTCCGTGACACCGTGACCCGCCGCTGATGCCGCGACCACAACCTCTTCCGTCGCCTCGGCGCGATCGAACGTCCGGATCAGCTTGCCGTTGCTCATGACCGCGATACGGTCCGACAGTGCCATCACCTCTTCCAGGTCGGAGGTGACGAAGAGGATGCCAAGCCCTTCCGCCGCAAGCCGGCGCATGGTGCGGAACACATCGGCCTTGGCGCCGATATCGATGCCGCGGCTCGGTTCGTCCATCAGCAGGACCTTGGGCGCCGTCATCAGGGCCTTGGCGATCACCACCTTCTGCTGGTTGCCGCCGGACAGCGAGCTGACCTCGCGCGCGGGCTCCGGCGCCTTGATCGAGAGATCGCGGATAAATCCGCGCGCCGCTCTGTCCTCGCTATCCTGCCTGATGTGGAAGAAGCGGCAGAACCGGCCGAGGCTCGCCAGGGTCATGTTGCTGGCGATCGACAGGATCGGCACCAGTCCATGGCGCTGCCGATCCTCCGGGATCAAAGCGAGGCCGTGACGGATCCGTCCCGTCACGTCGCGCGCGCTGACCCGTTGGCCACCGATGTAGATCTCGCCCCGCGCATGCGGATGCCGCCCGATGATGCATTCCAGCAGCTCGGTCCGGCCGGCACCCATCAGGCCATAGATGCCGAGAATCTCGCCGGCGCGCACTGACAGCGCGACGTTGTCCACCAGGAGGCCGCCGCCGACGCGGGGCAGGGTGATCGCTTCGGCGCGGAAGACCTCGCGGCTCGCCACCGCGCCTTCGGCCTTGGCGAAATCCTTGGCATCCGAGCCGATCATCTGGCGGACGATCCAGGGAACGTCGATTGCGCTCATCCGCTCATGGCCGGTGATTCGCCCGTCGCGCAGCACGGTGATGTAGTCGCCGATCCGGATCAGCTCCTCCAGGCGATGGGAGATATAGACGATCGCAACTCCCCGCGACTTCAGATCGGCAATGACGCGGAACAGTATCTCGACCTCGGCCGCGCTCAGGGCGGAGGTCGGCTCGTCCATAATCAGGATCTGCGCCTGCTGGGCGAGCGCCTTTGCGATCTCGACGATCTGCTGCTGGCCGATCGGCAGGTCCGCGACCAGCGTCTTGGGGTCGATGTCATGCTCGAGCTGGCGCAGCAGCGCGGCCGTGCGCCGCTCCTGTTCTTTGTGGTTGATGCCCGCGATGCCGCGGATGATCTCGCGCGAGACGAAGACATTCTCCGCGACCGAGAGGTTGGCGAAGAGGTTCATCTCCTGGAACACGATGCCGATGCCTTGCTTCACCGCGTCCTCGGTGCTGGCAAAGGTCACGTCCTTGCCGTCCATCAGGATGCGGCCCTCGGTCGGCTGTTCGACGCCGGCGATGATCTTCATCAGCGTCGACTTGCCGGCGCCGTTCTCGCCCACCAGCACGTTGACCGCGCCGCGATGGACCTCGAAGTCCACACCCTTCAGAGCGACCGTTCCGGGATAGACCTTGATGACGCCCTCAACGGCGAGCGCGACAGACGAAGCGGCGGTCACGACGCCTTGTCTCCAATGCTGATCTTCGCGGGGGTGATGAACGGCTTGGTTGCGGCGCGCTCCAGGACAAAGACGCCGATCAGAGAGACGGTGCGGCCGACCAGGTCCTTGGGCAGATTGGCAAGCGTGCTCTTGGCCATCTGAGCATTCAGGGACTTGCCGAACCTGGCATAGTCGATCTGGTTGGTGAAGGCGTTGAACGAGATGAAATCGAGACTATCGCGCAGCGCCGTTCCCCGGATCACCGGGCCGATCTGCACCGTTGCGTCGGCATTATTGTCGCCATCCATATCCACGTCGATGGTGGCGGCGCGAGAGTCAGTTTTGGCGGCGACAATCTTGCCGTCGAGGTGCGTCACAATATTCCACGGGCTGCCCTCTTCCTTCTCGCGATAACCGAAGGTCCGGCCCGCTTCATCCGGATCCTTGGCGATCAGTACCTTGACCTCCCTGAACGGTCCGGCCTTGTGCTCGAGATAGGGAATAACCTTCGGGTCCCACATCTCGTTTGCCATCTTGTCGGGATCGAAGGACTTGTCGTTGAAGAAGATGTCGACACCGCTGTCGACGCTCGCCTGCTGCTCGTTCTTGACGAGCTTGCATCCGGACAGGAAAAGGCCGGACGCGACCAATATCGCGGCGGCCAGGAAACGAACTAGCACCACAGTCGCGCCTCACTAGAAATGCCGGCCGGAGGAGGCGGGCAGCTGCGCCCGCACTCCTCCAGCCAATGCCACAGCGCTCAGTTCGTCAGCGCGAATGTCTCGAGGGCCTTGGCATTCTCCCCATTGATGAGCATGCAGTCCATCAGCTGCTTCTCTTCCAGCCCGGTCGATCCGCTCTTGATGAACTTGTCGGCTTGCTCAATGGCCAGCTCTGCCTGGCGATAGGCCGGCTGCAGCACTGTCGCCTTGATGCCGCCGGCGACGATCGAATCGCGCACGTCGTTTGATCCGTCGAAACCGACGACGATCACGTCCTTGCGGCCGGCTGCCTCGAGCGCAGCCCAGGCGCCCATCGCCATGGTGTCGTTACCGGAGATCACGCCCTTGATGTCGGGATTGGCCTGAAGGATCGATTCCATCTTCTCGAAGGCTTCGGTCTGGCTCCAGTTGGCGGACTGGCGCACGACCATCTTCAGGTCGGGGAACTCGTCGATGGTGTCGTGATAGCCCTTGGAGCGGATGCCGGCATTGGTATCGGATTCCTTGCCGACCAGCTCGACATAATTGCCCTTCTCGCCCATCAGCCTCACGAACTCCTCCGCGCCAAGCTGTGCGCCCTGGTAGTTGTTGGAGACGATCTGCGCGGCGGCGACGCCGGTGGCATTGATCTCACGGTCGATCAGGAAGGAGGGGATGCCTGCATCTTTCGCCTTCTGCACAGCGGCTACGGTGGCATCGGCGCCGGCATTATCGAGGATGATTGCCTTGGCGCCGCGTGCGATGGCGCTGTCGATCAGCTGCGACTGCTTATTGGCGTCGTCGTCATGGACCAGGACCAGCGTCTCGTAACCGAGCGCCTCGGCCTTCGCCTTGGCGCCGTCGGCCTCGGCCTTGAAGAACGGATTGTCGTGCGATGGCGTGATGATGGCGATCAGGTCGGCAGCCTGCGCGCTCGCACCGAGCGCGATGGCCAACACGCCGGCCAAGCCGGCAGCAAGCAGGCGATTCTTGAGTGACATATGTTTCCTCCTCCGTGGCGTTTTCTTGGATCGTGGCCCGGCGTTGTGCGGGACCTTCGTAGGGCTGTGACTGCAGAAGCGCGCCGAAATGGTGCGGTCAGAACGACTGCCGCCACTCCTCCCCGAAGTTTTCGTTGCGAAGAGTGTTAGGGATACTGGTATAATGAGTCAATCACCATCTGAGCTACGGATCAGGTTGGGACGAAATTCTGGCCTCCATTCCGTGCTGCTGGATGGCCATGAGCGGAGCTGAGCAAAATGGCAGTCGAGCGGATCGAAGCCGACTATCTGATCGAAACGCCGGGCGATCCCCGCGCTGCGGCCGAGGTGATGGCCGGCGAGCAATCTTCCGGCACATTCGTCGCGGTTCCGGGCGAGACGCCAGAGCTGAAGGAACGGTCGGCGGCCCGGATCGAGGCGCTCGAGCTGTCGGGAGAGGGTGCGCAGCGATCGCTCCCGATCGCCCGGCAAGCAGAGGGACCAGCGCGCCGCGCCCGCGTGACGCTGTCCTGGCCGATCGCGAATCTCGGGCCGTCTTTGCCCAACCTGATGGCGACCGTTGCCGGCAATCTGTTCGAGCTGCGCCAGCTCTCCGGTCTCAAGATCCTGGATATCAGGCTGCCGAACGCGTTCGCGGAGCACAATCCCGGACCGCAATTCGGCATCGAAGGGACGCGCCGCCTGTCTGGCGTCCATGACCGGCCGCTCATCGGCACGATCGTCAAACCGAGCGTCGGCCTTACCGCTGCGCAAACGGCGGATTTGGCCCGCACGCTCGCGGAAGCGGACATCGATTTCATCAAGGATGACGAACTGCAGGCCGACGGCACCTTCTGTCCGTTCGAGGAACGTGCGCGGGCAGTCATGGCAGTGCTCGACGAAAGCGCGCAGCGCAACGGACGCAAGGTGATGTTCGCCTTCAACATCACCGGCGACCTCGATGAGATGCGCCGCCGGCATGACCAGGTGCTCGCACTCGGCGGCACTTGCGTGATGGTGAGCCTCAATTCGATCGGCCTTGCCGGCCTGATCGGCCTGCGGCGGCACAGCACTTTGCCGATCCATGCGCATCGCAACGGGTGGGGCTATCTCTCGCGCCATCCGCTGCTCGGCTGGTCCTATGTCGCCTGGCAGAAATTCTGGCGTCTGGCGGGCGCCGATCACATGCACGTCAACGGGCTGCGCAACAAATTTTCGGAAGATGACGACAGCGTCATCGCTTCGGCACGGGCTTGTCTGACGCCGATGTTCGAGGCCAAACCCTGCATCGTCATGCCGGTCTTTTCCTCGGCGCAATCGGCGGAGCAGGTGCCCGACACTTGTGCCGCTCTCGGCAGCACGGATCTCATCTATGCGGCCGGCGGCGGCATCATGGCGCATCCGGGAGGACCGGCAGCCGGTGTTGCGCATCTGCGCCAGGCCTGGGCCGATGCCATCGCCAGCAGGGCGCACGCGGCTGCGCGAGGCGGCGCCGCATGAGCGCAGTGTCCTTGCCAGAAGGCGCGCTCGTCTCCTGGTACGGAGATGATTTCACTGGCGCCGCAGCGGTCATGGAAGTCATGACCTTCGCCGGTCTGCCGTCGGTACTATTTTTCGATAACCCGACCGCGCAGCAGCTCGCGGCGTTTGCAGGCTATCGCGGCATCGGCATCGCCGGCATCGCGCGCAGCAAGGCACCGGACTGGATGGCGGAGAATCTTCCCGGCCGATTCGAGGCGCTGCGGCGCATCGGGGCGCCGGTCGCGCACTACAAGGTCTGCTCGACCTTCGATTCCGCGCCGGAGGTCGGTTCGATCGGCAAGGCGATCGATCTCGGCGCGCCAATCCTCGGGAATGGTTGGCATCCCTTGATGGTGGCTGCGCCCGCCATCAAGCGTTATCAGGCATTCGGCAACCTGTTTGCCGGATTCGACGACAAGACCTATCGCCTGGACCGTCATCCGACCATGAGCCGGCATCCGGTGACGCCGATGGCGGAGGCGGACATCCGCGTGCACCTGGCGCATCAGACCGCGAAGAAGATCGGCCTGGTCGATCTGCTGAGCCTGCGGTCAGGGCAGGCGCTCGACGCGCTCCGGAAGCTACGCGCGGCGGGCAGCGAAATCATCGCGATTGACACTGTCGATGAGGATGATCTGGCCGCTGCCGGCCGGTTGATCTGGGACAATCGCGGCGAGCGCGTATTCGCGATTGGCTCGCAGGGCCTGGAATACGCCCTGATCGCCTATTGGCGTGAAGCCGGCCTTCTGCCCGACCGGCCGGCGGAGCCGAATGCCGGGCCGGCTGAGCGCATTGTCGTCGTGTCAGGTTCCTGCGCGCCGCAGACGGCGGCGCAGATCGCATGGGCGAGCGAACGGGGCTTCATGCCGATCCGCGTTTATCCCGCGTGCGCGCTCGATCCGCACGCCTGGGAGAGCGAGATCGCGCGCGCCTCGGCAGTAGCTCTATCCGCTATCGGGGAAGGCCGTGACCCGCTGATCTTTACGGCGATGGGGCCGGATGATCCGGCGATCGCTGCATTTCACGACGCTGTAGCGCGCGCGCAAGCATCGATTGCCGACATCAATGCCCGGATCGGATTTGGGTTGGGCAAGGCGCTGGACGATGTGCTGCGGGCGACGAAGCTGAATCGAGGAGTGATCGCGGGCGGCGACACGTCAGGCTACGGCGCAATGGCACTGGGCATCCAGGCTTTGACCGCGCTGGCACCGACTGTTCCGGGCGCGGCGCTCTTCCAGGGGCACATGGCGGATGGAAAGCGCGGCATCGAGATCGCGCTGAAGGGCGGCCAGATGGGCACGCCTGACTATTTCGAGTGGATCAAGCAAGGCGGCGGTTCCGCCGCGAGAAGGAGTAAAGCAGCATGACAAAGATTGCACTGCTCGGCGCCGGCGGAAAAATGGGCGTACGGCTGGCGAGCAACCTCATGGGGTCGCCCTGGCAGGTGGATCATGTGGAGATCAGCGATCCGGGCCGCGCACGCCTGCGCCAGGAACTGGGGGTCGAGTGCGTGCCCCAGGACAAGGCGCTCGGCGGTGCCGACGTCGTCATCATGGCAGTTCCGGATCACCTCATCGGCAAGATCCTGCACAGCTTTGTCGGACAGCTGCGTCCTGGCGCAGCGGTGATTATGCTGGACGCCGCCGCGCCCCATGCCGGCGAGTTGCCGAAGCGCGACGACGTGACCTATTTCGTCACGCATCCCTGCCATCCCTCGATCTTCCGCTGGGAACCGACGCGAGAAGCGCATCAGGACCATTTCGGCGGCGTCGCGGCGCATCAATCGATCGTCTGTGCCCTGATGCAGGGACCGGAAGAGCATTACGCACTCTGTGAAGCCATCGCCAAGACCATCTACAAGCCGATCGCGCGATCCCACCGCGTGACGGTGGAGCAGCTCGCGATCCTGGAGCCGGGCCTCTCCGAAACGGTCGGCGCCACATTGGTCACCGCGCTCAAGGCCGCGACCGAAGAGGCGGTGCGGCGCGGTGTCCCGAAGGACGCGGCCTATGACTTCATCCTCGGCCATCTCGGCATCGAGCTCGCCATCATTTTCGGCGCGCTGCCCGGCGCCCAGTTCTCCGATGGCGCCAAGCTCGCGATCGCCAAGGCGACGCCCAAGCTCCTGCGCGACGACTGGCTCAGTGTGATGGAGCCGGCGGCCGTCCTCGCAAGCGTCCGGGAGATCTGCCAGCAGGCGGGCAAGCGCTGAGCCCGCTGCCGATTGCCGAAGCGGCTCGCCAAATGGTGGTTGGCGGTTCCGCAACCGCTGATGGCTTGAGGATAGAACCTGCTTTCTAGCCCTTGTGCTTGAGACGACTGAAGGACTTCACATTCAGCGGTGGTTCAGGCTGGCTGGCCTAAGAATCTCTCAGGCGGTTAGCAGGACTCGAGCGTGGCCACTCGATGCACACATGGCATGTCGCGAATCTCCGGAGCGGGTGGCCGCTCCGCGATCGTTTTTGCCTGGCTCGTCGCGGTCATCGTTGGCTTCTCCCTCCTGATCGAGCCAGCTATGGCCGGCGGCAACGGCGCGGGCAATAGCCATGGCAACGGCAATGGCGGATCCAACGCCGGCGGGAACGGAAAAGGCAATGCCGGCGGGAACGGCAAGGGTAACGGCAACGGTTCGGCGGGAGCCAATGCCGGCAGTGCAAAGGCTGAAGATCCAAACGCCGCTCTGGGACTGCGTGAATCGGGCGCGATCCGTTCTCTCGAGGATGCCTACACGACCGCCGAACACCAGTTCGGCGGCGAGGTCATAGACGCAGCCTTGAACCTCCGCAGCGCAAGAATGTGGACCTATGATCTCCGTCTTGTGACGGATGATGGCCGCGTACGCACCTTGTCCTACGACGCGGCGACGCTGGCCTTGATCGCAGTCGATGGCAGACCTGCCGAATAGGGCGGCAATCCATGCCTAGGCAATTCTGGATCGGACCTGTACCAAAGATCTGCGCAGCTTCCACGTCGATATGTCGAATTCGCCCAAATCGGCGATCTCGATGCACAAGGTTCATCTGCGGTTCATCTCGAGATTCATAGACTCCATCCCGACCAAGGCAATGAAGGGCCGCCGGAACACTGTTTGGACTGGCATCGTTGCCGACTTGGGTCAACTGCGGGGCACATAAAGCTTCTGACAGTAAGGCTGCCGCCTCCCGAGCGCGGCAGCCTTCTTTTTTCCAACAATGCGGCATGTGAATTGCTTGGTGTTCAAGGCTCAACCGAAAGGAGCCCAACATGAACGCCAATGACTCTCTTCCTCAAATATCTGCCGCTGCCTCTCATGGCCTCGCACGCGGGCACGCGAAGGCACAACGCAGCGACGACGCAGGTTCGTTCGCAGATCACGTCAAGGGCACACCGCCCGCACAGGCCGCCCGCGCAGCGCTCGAAAGCCGCCCGGACCTGGCCGACCGGCCCTTCGGCGCCATCGTTTCTCTCCTCGCGCGCAACGAGGAGCTGCCGGCGCCGGTTGACGCACCGCCGGCCGGACCTTCAGCCCCTGAGGAGCCGGCCAGCGACACCGCCGACGACGAAGTGCTCGACCAGGTCTGAGGCATCGAAGCACGATGCGCCGGCTGGGAATTAACCTTCCTTAAAGAAGGCGCAGGCATGATGGGTTCATGACCGACCTCACGCTTTCGCATGGCCCGGCACGCGCCGGCACGAGATGGGAGACCCGGCTGGTGCTGGGCTCTGTCGCGCTCCTCTCCACACTCGCTGTCGCCGATCGCGCGACGGCCTGGCTGATCGGCGAGTTTCCGACCTATGTCCCGTTCTGGCGGCTGCGATTCGAGTTCCTGCGCCCGATCGGGGTCTATTACGACATGGTGGAACGCAACTTCGGCGGTATGTCGCCCGGCACTTTCAGCCTGCTGGCGCTTTTCGCCGCGGCGCTGATCGGAGCTGGTGTCGTGTCGCGCATCAGGCTGGCGCGCGCGCTCGCCTGTCACCTGACGTTTGGTGTAGCGGCCATCCTTGGCTTCATGTCCTGGGATCCCGGCTTTGCCATGCGGTCCCATGCGCAGGTCGGCATGACCTCGGAGCCTTATGCAATGCTGGGCATGCTGCTCGCGCTGATCGCAGCGGGATTGTGCCTGCGCATTCATGCGGAATACGTCGGATGGAATCCGGCTTCGTCGCGGAGCTACAGGCGCGCGCGCATCAAGCTGCTTCGCTTGCGCTCGCATCTCGGCGGCACCATTGCCGATGTCATCGACCGCCTGGGCCCCGCTACAGCAGGGGCGCGCACCGCGCCGATCACCGCGCGCGCAACTCGCTATCAGAACCGCGGACGCTAGGGCATCCCCGTACCGGTGACGGGATCGCGGCCGCGGACGCGGTCTTGACGGCTGAGAGCGCGCCCGACGACCCACCAGATGACGATCATTCCAATAGCGCCGAAATAGCCATCAACGGCGTAGTGCCACGCCAGATGCACTGATCCGACCAAAATGATCAATGCATAGATGCTCATGACGATGCCGAGCCATCGCTTCGCACGCCAGCAGACGAGCGCGAACAGAGTGGCGACCGCCACATGGATGCTTGGCATTGCGGAAATTCCCGCGCCAATCGACACGCCTCGCCCAACGTGGACTTGCCACAGCATGTCTTGCAGCCGTAGCGCCCACACGGGATAAGAATGATCGACCGCGCGAAGATAGTCGATCTGCAGCGCGAACGGATCGGGAAGGCCGGTTACGCGTCCGAAAAAGCACGGCCCTGCCGATGAGAATAGAGCTGCACCGACGCTGCCGAGCAGCATCGAACCAAGAACGAACGAGAAGAAGAATTGCAGGCGCAGCTGGGCGTCCTGCCGGCTGAATGTCTGCCAAACCAAAATGAACCCGAGAACGAGGAACCAGGAATTATACGCCCAGTTCAGCGCATGAGTGACTATTGGCACGCCGAAGATCGGCTGAAGCAGCTGCCATGGAACGATTCCGCCGTGGAGCCAGCGATCGAATTGCTCAAGCGGCGTATCCCAGCTGAACGGCACCAGCGAGGGGATCGATATTTTCAGGATCGTGAATGTGCCCCCAAAGACCTGGAGACCCAGCACTGCGGGAAGAGCATGGGCGATCCGCTGCGGGCTGGCGAATGTAGTGCGGAGTTCCGCCGCAAACTGGGTCAGTGGCCGTGCCGGTCGTTCAAGCGCCACGATGACCAGTGCGCGCCCCAGAAGAAGTGCGACGATCGTCAAGGGGATCACGGACTGAAAGGTCGGCAGATACATTGTGATCGCTGTGGTTGGTGACCAGCCGGCCAGTCCTCCAACCACGAGCCCGCATGCCCAATAGGCAACAATCACGACGAGCAAAGCAGTGTGCTCGCGAAACGTCACGGGCAATGCTGCCGCGAGCTGCCGAAGATAGACCTCCGTCGCGCCGATCGAAGCGCGAACGACCGACGTCAATGCTCCGGCCTTTGCTTCCATCTCTTCCGCGCCCCTCGTCTCAACTCCAACCTGCGGCGCTCAGATCAATCCGCGAGAGCGACGCGGCGACTGGTCTCAGCACGCCGCGCCAGCGCGCGCCCGACGATCCACCAGATCGCGATCATCGCGGCTGCGCCGAGATAGCCGTCAACCGCATAGTGCCATCCCAAGTGGACCGATGCGATCATGACGATCAGCGCATACACCGTCATGACGATGCCAAGCCATTTGCGAACCCGCCAACACACCAGCGCGAACAAGGTGGCAAGCGCGACGTGCATGCTCGGCATCGCGGAGATGCCGGCGCCGACTGTCAGCTCTCGAAAAGTGTAGGCGTCCCAGAGGATCTGCTGAGCCTCAACCGCAAAGAACGGGTATATGCGGTACGCCTCGGCCAAGTAGCTCATCAGCGGCTGATATGGATCTGGCAGGCCGGTGATCCTGCCGAAAAAGCATGGCCCCGCCGAGGACAACAGCATCGCCATGACGTTACCGATCAGTATCCAGCCCAGCAACACAGTGAAAAAGAACTGCCTGCGCAGCGTTTGGTCGCGCAGGCTGAATGCTTGCCAGGCCCAGATCAGGCTGAGGATGTAGAACCAGAGATCATACAGCCAGTCCAGAGCATGGGTAATGCTCGGCGTTCCGAGCAGCGGCTGCAAGGTCTGCCACGGCGCGACACCGCCATGCAGCCAGCGGTCCCATTGCTCAAAGGTGATATCCCATGAAAACGGCGCAAAGTGCGGGATGGAGGTCTTGATGACGGTGAACGTGCCGCCGAAGAGCAACATGCCCGCGACCATCGGCAGTGCATGGGCGACGCGGCGGGGCGTCGCCAGCGTCGTTGGGATCTCCCGCAGGAGCTGGCTCAAGGGTCTCGCCGGCCGCTCGTGGAACATGATCACCGCCCCACGCGCGAGGATCAGAGACAGGATCATGAAAGAAGTCATCGGCACATAGGTGCCAAGATACGTCGTGATGGTGGCACCGGGCGGAATGCCGGCGACATGCGCCAGAACGAGGCCGCATATCCAATAGATGAGGATGATGCAGATTAGCGGCGCGTCGCGGCGGATGACCGGCGGAAGAGCAGCTGCGAGCTGCCGCAAATAGAGGGCTGTTTTTCCGGAAACGATCCGGAGCGCCATCGCTAGACCTCCGGTTGGCCTATTCATGTGATGTAAGTTGCCCTCGTTGCGTACAAGAACGGTGTGCGTTCCCCGACGATCACGCTGCGGATAGTAGGGCGCAGATGTCAAGGAAGCGTTTCTCCCGGCATCGGCGGTCTGCGAAGCGAGTCAATCCAGTGTTCAGCACAGGTAAGCAGCGCAGGCGCAGAAAACGCAGAAGCGCATACCCAGGTGATGGAAAGACGTTAAAAAAACCCTTACGATTGCTTGCAAGCTTTCGACGAATTTGCATAAAATCCAATCACGTTGTGACCGTTGTTCACGTCTCTGCTCGGGACGGTCGTTTACATGCAACGTGGCGGGGCCAGAACCAAAAAAGAAACGCGGCCCACTTAACGTAACCACGCTTGAGGAGCATGAAATGACTCGGCTAAAGGGCTTCTTTGTGCGCATGCGCAAAGACGAACAGGGCGCGACCATGATCGAATACTCGATCCTGATCGGCATCATCACGGCAGTTGCAATTACCTTCATCATCGCCATGGGCTCATTCGTTTCCGGCGCATGGTCGACCCTTTGCAGCAACATTAATACCGGCGCGCCCACAATCGGCTGCACGCCCTAACCGGCTGCCGCTAACGAACATCGACCGGCACGCGGCCGTTGCGACTGACCAGTTTCAGTCGCCGGTTCGCGGCCGGATCGACAAGCGCTCATCGGCATATAGGGTCGGAGCGTGGGTGTTCACTCACCGTGAATGATTTCGGAGAGGGCCGCTATCATGAAGGTGCGTCCGCTGATCGTGCTGGCGCTTGCGCTGTTTCTAGCGCTGGCGGCGGTTTATTTCGCGCGCATGTGGCTGACGACCCAGGGGAACAGGGCGAGCGTCGAAAACCAGGCGCCGATCGTGAAGGTCGTAGCCGCGGCCACCGCTTTGAAATTCGGTGATCGGCTGGCCGCTGAAAACTTGCGGCTGATCGACTGGCCAGCGGGCAGCGTGCCGGAAGGCACATTCAAATCTCTCGATGAATTGTTGGGTCCGCAGCCGCGCGTCGCGCTGCAGGCGATCCAGCCGAACGAACTTATACTCACGCCGAAGATCACGGGGCCCGGACAGCGCGCGTCCCTATCGGCAGTCATCAGCACCGGCATGCGGGCCATGACCATCCGCGTCAACGACGTGCTGGGCGTTGCGGGATTCGTGCTGCCAGGGGACCGCATCGACATCATGCTGACGCGAGAGATTCAGGGCCAGCCTGTCAACAATGTCTTGCTACAGAACGTCAAGGTTCTCGGTATCGACCAGAAATCGGATCAGCAAAGCAACTCTCCTGATGTCGTGAAGGCGGTGACCATCGAAGTCACTACCGAGCAGGCGCAGAAGATCGTGCTCGCCGCCACTGTCGGCAAACTCTCGCTTGCCTTGCGCGATGTCAGCAATGTCGAGCTCGCGCCGGTCAAGCCGATTTCGATCAGCGATCTCGGCGTCAGCGAGGCGATCGGCACCGTCGATCCCAAGCCGGGGGAGAAGAAGGCCGAAAAACCTGTGGTGAAGATCGTCCCTAGGGCAAAGGGGACTGACTTGCCCAGCATCGGCATTACGCGGGGCACCGCGCGCCAGGAATACAAAGTGACGAAGGAAGGGACCGTGCTGCAGCCGAACGCGACGCCCGAGGCGCCGAAAAAGGCACCTGAAGCGCTGGCGGCTCCGCCGGCTCCCGATCCTGCTATAGTGCCGACCGTGCCGACCACCAGTGTACCGACTGCCGCCGCAACATCATCCTGACGAGGGACCGCGCGGACGCGGGCAGGAGAGATGGGCGTTAGTGAGATGAATGGGGGGACGAATGTTTAGATCTATCCATAAAGCGGCCTTGCAATTGATACTCGCTGTTGTTCTTGCCATGGCCGGCGGCGAAGCGCGGGCGCAAGTGGCGGTGGACGCTCTCGACGTCGACCAGATCAACGCCGGCGAGTTTGTCGTGCCGCTCAACAAGTCGCAGGTGCTCAAGGTCGATCAGCCTTTTACCGAGCTGCTGATCGGCAATCCGGAAATCGCGGATGTCGTAGCCTTGACCAACCAGACGGTCTATGTACTCGGCAAGGCGCTCGGCACCACCAATCTCACCATCTACGGCCCCAAGCGCAAGCTGCTGGCGGTCCTCGACCTGGTGGTCTCCTACGACCTGGAATCTCTGAAGGCAAAGCTCCATGACGTGATGCCGGGAGAGGCCATCGAAGTGCGGACGGTGAATGGCGGCATCCTGCTGGGCGGAAAGATCAGCAACGAAACCGCGCTCAGCAACGCCTTGGCGATCGCCGAACAATACGCGCCGAAGGCGGTGACGAACTCCATGATGGTGCAGGGCAGCCAGCAGGTGCTGCTGCAGGTCAAGTTCGCCGAAGTATCGCGCAATGTAGCGCGGGCGCTCGGCATCGGCCATGACTTGATCGTGACGGGCGACCTGGGATTCAGACTGATCACAAGCGGCGCGCTTCCCGCCGCTCTCGGCGCCCCCTTTGGAGTCGGCGTTCTCAACACCGGCGGGAATCCGGATTTGACCACCACGTTCCAGTCCCTCGAGGACCGGGGATTGGTCAAGACCCTGGCCGAACCGAACCTCATCGCGCTGTCAGGCGACACCGCCAACTTCCTGGCGGGCGGCGAATTCCCGGTGCCGGTCGCGCAAGAGGACAACACCATCACCGTGGAGTTCAAGCAGTTCGGCGTCGGCCTCAGCTTTACGCCAACGGTGATCGGGACCGATCTGATCAACATGATCGTGGCACCGGAAGTGAGCCGCATCGATCCCTCGGTATCGGTCACGACGCTGGCCATATCGGTGCCCGGCCTCTCAACGCGGCGTGCCAAGACCACGGTCGAGCTGCGCGACGGGCAGAGCTTCGCGATCGCCGGCCTGCTGCAGGAGGATTACTCGAACGCCATATCGGGTCTGCCCTGGCTGGCCGATATCCCCATCCTGGGCCTGCTGTTCCGCAGCACGGCATTCCAGCGCAACGAGACGGAGCTGGTCATCCTGGTGACGCCGCACCTGGTCAAGCCGGCGCAATCGGTCGCGGAACTCTCCGTACCAACCGACCGGCTGGTGCTGCCCTCCGACACCGACCTGTTCCTGTTCGGTCGAACCGAAGGCGAACGATCGGGTGCCGCGCCGACGGCTGGGGCATCGGCGGCGCCCGGCGCTGGAGACACGTTGAGCCAGGGGCAGGGCGGTTTCGCCGGCTCCTACGGATACATCACCGAATGAGGCAAGCCATCATGCACTATCGAACCGGATTTTCTGTGGTTCTTCTCGCGATCGCGACGGCGGCGTGCGATGCGACAATGTACCGCGATTCAGCCACCCCGGCGCTGGGCTACGGCAATTCGGTGCACCAGAATCTGTCGGTGCAGATTATCGATCCGCAGCCGGCATCGGCGGCCAACACGAACCTCGACTTCGATGGCAGGAAGGCTGATATCGCGATCGAACGCTATCGGCAGGGCAAGGTCATCCCGCCGGTCGAGCTGAAAACCAGCGATGTGGGACCATAAGTAACTTGAGCAAATCGGGGCGCGAGGATATGGCAATGAAACCCTTCGGCGTCTGGCAGAAAACGCAAAGATTCGCACGTCGGCTTCGGCGGGATGAAGGCGGCGCCGTCCTCATTTACGTCACCATAGCTCTGACGGTCTTCATGGGGTTCGCTGCGCTGGTCATCGACGGCGGTCGCCTGTTCAGCCTGTCTACGGAAATGCAGTCCGCAGCTGACGCCCTGGCCTTGGCTGGCGCGGCGGAGCTGGACGGCAACAGCGATGCGATCGAGCGCGCCGACAGGGCGATGGGCAAGGAGCTTGGCGTCGATGCCCTGGTTCAGAATAACCAGACTTTCGCCACCGGGGCGGCGGCGATCACCGGCTTTAGCCGGCGATACCTGACGGCTCTTCCGGCGGATGATCAGCCGCTTTCGGCCGCCGACGAGTTCGAGACCGAGGAGCCTGCCGAGGCGCGCTTCGTGCAAGTCAGTTTGACCGGCTCGGACAATCGTGTGATCGACACGCTTTTCGCGCCTGCGGTCGGAGGAAGCGCCACGGCGCCTGCGGATGCCATAGCCATCGCGGGCTTTACCCAGGCGGTCTGCAAATTCACGCCGCTCTTCATCTGCAATCCTTATCCGGACGCGCAGACGCTGCTCGACAAGCTGGACAACTGGAACGATGCCAACAACGCGGATCGCCGAAGGCTCATCAACTTAAAGAAATGGTCGGGCAACGGACAGATCTCGCCGGGAAACTTCGGATTCCTGGACTCGCCGGGTCGTAACGGCGCAGCCGCTTTGAGGGACGCTTTGGCCGTGGATGTACCGCTGGCCTGCTTTTCGCAGAATGGCGTTGATCTCCATCAGGGCAACGTCGCGTCGGTGCGGCAGGCCGTCAACGCCCGCTTCGATCTGTATGACGGAACCTTCAATAACAACAACAACGACGTAGCCTACCGGCCGGCAATGGACGTGATCAAAGGATATACGCTTCAAAGCGGTAATGCGTGCAGTAACAAGAACAACTTGGACACGACGAACGCCCAGCCGCTGCCGCTCGATCAGACCTGGACGCAGCTGGCGAACACGACCGGGGCTCGCTGGGGAAGTGGCGACTGGGATTGCGCCGGTTATTGGAAATGGAACCACGGCCCGGATCATGCCGCCACCGACGACCCTGCCGCCCCGAGCGGTTGTTCGAGCGCCGCGAACACCACGATGAGCCGGTACGACATGTATCGCTGGGAGGTAAATAACCGTCCCAGCGGCATCCCGGATATGTCGAAGCTGACCCCGGATAAGGGCGAGAACGGCAATCCGCAATGCTACAAAAAGAACGCAAGTACGCTAACCGATCCCTCCAAGAATCCAGACGATATCGACCGCCGTATCATCTATGCCGCCGTGCTGGACTGCAGCACGCTGCCGAATGGCAATTCCAAGACGGAAATGCCGGCGCTGGCGTTCATAAAAATGTTCGTGACGCGACCAATGGCCAGCAACAGCAACAATTGCAATGGCCGCAACAACGGCAATCCCAACAGCAATGGCAACGGCACGTTTGATCCCGATTGTGAAGAGGATGCGGGCGATCTGTTCGTAGAGATCGTCGACAAGGTAAAGCCCGGGAACGATGACGCCGTGCTGCACGACATTGTGCAGCTCTATCGATGATGAAAGCGCGCCGACATCGCTGGATACTGCCTGGACCCTGGCGCTTTGCGTTGGCTCCGTGGCGCTGGAGCGATAGCGGTGCGGCGCTGGTGGAGTTCACCCTTCTTGCGCCGTTCCTGCTCTTTCTAAGCCTGGGCATGAGCGAGTTCGGGCGGTTCCTGTATCAGTATCAGCTTGTACTTGACGGTGTGCGCGATGGCGCCCGCTATCTGGCGAGGCTCTATGATCCCGCCGACAACTCGACGCTGGCAGATCAAAAGAAGGCGAACGCAAAGAACCTCGCGGTGACCGGCACAATTGATGGCACCGGCGCGGCGCGGGTCGACGGCTGGACGGCGGCAGATGTCGATTTTACGGTGACCGCCGTCGACAATTCGGCGGGTGACTATAGAGGTCAGACTACTCTCTATATTGTTCAGGCGACGACGACTTTCGATTACGCCGACATGGGATTCCTGAGCGTGCTCGGCCTGCCTGCGCTTTCCGTCGACGCGACCCACATGCAGCGGGCAATCGGGGAGTGACGCGATGCGCACCTTCGCCCGCCTCATTCGCGACCAGGCCGGCACGACGATGATCGAGTTCTCGATCGTGATGGTGCTGTTCTTCCTGCTGACGTTCGGATTGGTGGAATTCGGCTACATGCTGTTCCAATGGAACAGCGTTTCCAAGGCCGCGCAGCGCGGCGCCCGCCTCGCGGCCGTTTCCGATCCGGTGTGGACTCCGCTTACTACGCTGACATCGACGGGGACCGCGGGCGCTGCCTGGGAGACGGCCTACAATGTCACCTGCCAGGGCACCAACGCGACCGGCAGTACGGGACAATGCAGCGGAACATCGAGCACTGGCTATGCCGCCGCAGCCATGCAACGCCTGGTCTTTGGCCCGGGGGGCGGCACGACTTGCAGCGCAACAAGCGCCACGCACGCAGCGGGCATGTGCAACTTCTTCGGAGCTATCAAGCCCGAGAACGTGCAGATCAATTATCGCAGTACGGGCTTGGGCTTTGTCGGCAGACCGGGCGGGCCCGTTCCGACCGTCGCCCTGACAGTGACGGGCATTCCATTTCAGTTCATCGCGCTCGGCGCTCTCTTGGGATTCGGAGACATCACGATGCCCGACTTCACGGTGACGATGACCGGCGAGGATCTGAGCGCCGCGGCGGTGCCGGCCCTATAGGCACTTCCGCGAGCAGTTGAGGACATTGAGGCAGGAACGTGAACGCAGTGGTTGAAACCAGAATACGCGCCATCGTGCAATCGGCCGAGACCGAGCACAATTTGCGCTCAGCCTTTGCCGGATCTCAGTACGAGATCGGCATCGTGCACGGCCGGCCGCAGGACAGCCTGCCGGACCGCCTTGGCCCGCAGGATGTGCTGGTCATCGATGTCGACTTCGGTAATCGCAATGACATGGCGGGTCTGGAACGCATTCTCGCGGGCGACGCCAGGCCGACCGTGATCGTCACCTCATCGAACGCCAGCGTCGATGCGATGCGCCAGCTGATCCGGCTCGGCGTCGCCGACTATCTGCCGCAACCCATTTCGCCCGAGGACGTGCTGGCGGTCATTCGTGCCGCGCGCTCGCGGACCCGGAATGGCCCGGACCGGCCGCAGCACGAGTGCCAGGTATTCAGTTTCGTCCGGCGGTCCGGCGGCATGGGCACCACGTCCCTCGCGATCCAGGCGGCGTTCGAGCTTGCCCGGTCCCGCAAAGGGTCAGCCAGGCGGGTATGCCTGGTCGATCTCGATTTCCAAGGCGGCGCAGCCTGGCTGCATCTGGATGCCGAGCCGCTCCTCGACATCGCGGAGGTCGTGCGCTCTCCGCACCGGCTGGACACCGAGCTCCTGAAGGCGATGACCGCTCATCACCCGGCTGGGTTCGACCTAATTGCGGCGCCGAACGGGAGCATGAGCCTGGACGCAGTCCCGAGCGAGGTCGTCAGTCACCTCATGGCGCTGGCATGCGAGAGCTATGATTGTGTGGTCGTCGATCTGCCGCTGACCTGGACTCGGTGGTTCGGCGAGATCCTGGCCGGATCGAACCGGATCTTCCTGGTGATGCAGCTGACGGTCGTCGCCGTGAAGCAGGCGCACGTCTTTCTCGAGCAGATCAAGGAGACCGGCGCCGCCCACACGCCGCTCTCCATCGTACTCAACCGGTATCGACGCTCCTGGTGGCGGCCGGGCCTGAAGCTACGCGAGGTCGAACGGGCGCTCGGGCACAAGATCGATTTCAGCGTGCCGAGCGACTATCGCCTGTTCTCAGGAGCTGCCGACCACGGCATGCCGATCGGCAAGTTCCGCGCCGGAAGCGGCGCCGAACGGCAGATCGGCAAGATGATGCAGAGCGCGCTGAAAATCGCATCTGGCACGGGAAAAACATCATGAGCGGTTTTCAGGAGCCAAACAATCGGGAGCCAAGTCCTTCGATGTTGACCAGGTTCACAAGGCTGGCCGGAATGCGCAGCCCAGAATCCATGCCAGAGGTAGCAGCGCCCGCGCCGGATGCCGCGGACGCCCTTCAGGCCGAGATCGACGGCGCCAACCGCGTCTATACCGAGGTGAAGGTCCGCCTGCATCAGCGCCTGCTCGAAGAGATCAACCTCACGGCGATCGAGAAGCTGCCGCCGGAAGCATTCCGGGAGCAGACCGGAACCCTGATCACCAAGCTGCTCAAGACCGAACGCGTCCAGCTCAACCAGCGTGAGCAGGCGCAGATCACCGACGACGTCATCGACGAGATGATCGGGCTAGGTCCGCTCGAGCCGTTGCTGAAGGACCCGAGCATCAACGACATCCTGGTCAATACTCATCGTCAGGTATTCGTCGAACGAAGCGGGCGGCTGGAACTCACGCCCGTCATTTTCCAGGATGAGCGGCACCTGCTGCGCATCATCAGCAAGATCGTCTCCGCGGTCGGCCGCCGGGTCGATGAATCGCAGCCGATGGTGGACGCGCGCCTGCCCGACGGGTCGCGCGTCAATGTCGCGGTCGGCCCGGTCGCGATCGACGGGCCGTTGGTCTCGATCCGCAAATTCGCGGCCCGACCGTTCACGCTGGAAAGCCTGGTCGCCAATGGCAGCATCAGCGTGGAGGCAATGGCGTTGCTCCGGGGCGTCGTGCAGTGCCGTCTCAACGTGCTGATCTCTGGCGGAACGGGCTCAGGCAAGACCACCATGCTCAACGCCATGTCGCGGCATATCGACGGGCGGGAACGCATCATCACGATCGAAGATGCCGCGGAGCTCCAGCTGCAGCAGATCCACGTCGCCCGCATGGAAACGCGCCCGCCCAACGTGGAGGGGCGCGGCGAGATCCGCCAGCGCGAGCTGGTGAAGAACGCGCTGCGCATGCGCCCGGACCGTATCATCGTCGGCGAGGTGCGCGGCGGCGAGGCGTTCGACATGCTGCAAGCCATGAATACCGGCCATGACGGCTCCATGACCACGGTGCATGCCAACACGCCGCGCGACGCGCTCAGCCGGATCGAGCAGATGATCGGCATGGCCGATCTCGATCTGTCGCCGCGTTCGATGCGAACGCAGATTGCCTCGGCGTTACACGTCGTTCTGCAGCTGCAGCGTCTCAGCGATGGACGGCGCAAGCTGGTCAGCTTGGCCGAGATCACTGGAATGGAGGGCGAGGTCGTGCAGATGCAGGAGATCTTCCGTTTCGTGCGCCGGCGGACAGATACCGACGGAACCGTACATGGCGAATTCCGCGCCACCGGCCTTCGGCCCCGCTTCATGGCGGAATTCCAGACGCGCGGCATCGAAGTGCCACCGAAGGCGTTCGATCAGGATCGCGTTCTAGGCTAGGACCGCCGATGCCGATATACATCACCTACCTGTTCTACGGCGCCATCTTTCTCAGCGTGCTGCTGCTGGTCGAGGGCATCTTCTATCTGCTGGCCGGGCCAGGCGGCGGCGGTGCATCCTCGCCTAACCGGCGCCTGCGCATGCTGGTCGGCGGCAACAGCCGCGAAGCCGTGATGGTGCAGCTTCAGCGCGAGCGGCCGCTGCCGAGCGGCGATGGCGCGCGCAATCCGGTGGAATGGTTCCTGATCCTGATCTCGCAATCTGGCGTGCGGCATGCGCCGCGCGCCGTCATCACGATCATGATCGCGGTCGGCGCCGTCGCCGGCCTTGTGACGATGATGATATCCAGGGCCGGGCTGACGGCAGGCCTGGCGGCCGTCTTTTTCGGGCTCATCGTGCCGCTGCTGGTCCTGATCTTGAAACGTCGTGCGCGATGGAAGAAGATGACGGCGCAGCTGCCGGATTCGATCGATATCGTGGTG